>NZ_JBGFFX010000017.1:0-93200 GCF_041224955.1 Erwinia aeris
CATTATCTGACCGTCGTACCGATGTGCAATTAAATAAAATGCTTTCAATATAAAATATGTGATACGGGGTGAACGCTGGATTATCTAGCATTACTTTCATTATTAATCATCTTCCTTCATTAACTTCATCATAGCGCCTTTATGCGCTTCCATATTACGGATGTAGCGCATAAGGGTTTCCGTTTTCGTCCATGTCCCTTCATGCATGATCTCTGTAATTGCAAAGCCGTTTTGTGTCATATCCTGTGCGGCGCCGACACGGGCACTATGGCCACTCCAACCGGCATAGCGGTCCTTGTTTGTTTTTATCAGCCGGTCTTTACCGGCCAGGCGCCAGGCACGGGCGAAAATCTCTTCCAGTGATCGCGTGCTGAACTCGCTGGTATCGCTCGGGAGAGGTTTATTGCTGCGGTGGATACGGCAAAAAATGTAGGCGTCTGGATTGGTATAAAGACCGGCTGATTCCAGCCACTCATGCAGGCGCTGGCTTGAGCGGGCGCTGAGTGCCTTGATGATGCCGCTGCTCTTAACAATCGTTTTTGTATAGCCTACGTCGATGATAAACAGGCCGTCTTCCGTTCGGCTGAGATCTCGCACCCGGATGCGCGCCAGCTCGCTTATGCGCAGCAGCGTACTGTATGCCAGATGCAGAAAGGCCAAATCACGCAGATCCTGTAGTCGCGGCGATTTCTGCCAGATTTCATCAATGGCCATAAGGTCCGGCTTACGAAATGGCACGGCCTGCCCGGTGCGTTCGCCGCTCACCACTGCGGTTCTGTTTATCTTCTTCAGGGCACGGCCTACCTCCGGCGATGAATTAGGCACCACCAGCCCGGCGTTACGGTGTAACATGGAAATCATTGCCGCGTGCTGCGAGATAGTAGAAGAGGCGCGGCCTTTTTCCTGAAGATGGATCAGATAGTCGCGAAGGTCCTGTGATGACATTGGCAAAAAAGTGCGCCCGTTTTCATCTGCCCAACGATGTGCCAGGCGCATGACACTTAGCAGTTGCCTCCAGGTGTTTTCGGAGAAGGCTTCCTTGTCTTTGACGAAATTGCGCAGGCGGAGAACAAAATCTTCATCGCCGTTGAAAACCGTCATTAAGCCGCCGCTTTTGCTCATTCCTGCCATTTATCCCGCTCTGTTATCAAAATTGAAATGACGTCGCTACGTGAATTCTGAGAAATTCGCAGGGGATGAACCCGTCAGAATTCGCGTATGCGCGTCTGTTTAACTAACAGCCAATAAGACTGCATTTAATACGTTTTGCCTGCTGGCCAGCGCTTCGGCGTTATGGATACTGATCACAAGATCAATACTGATTTTCCATACAGTAAACCGGCGTGGCGTCGGGGTGTTAGAACTTTTTGCCGCACCGGCCGCGTGGTGATCATAAATTGATCATGCACGGAATGAGGCGCAAATTCTTTCTAATTTCGTATAAAGCTTATTATGCGAAGTTAGGAATGACAAGTAAAAAAGGCGGTAGTGTGTCTTACATAAGGCGCGGTCGATTTAAATAGGTTCGCATTGAAATGATTGCAAATGCAACTATCAGTATTTGGATTGATCGTTAAGATACGCAAACGATGAAATCTATAAGTTTTATCCGAAAGGTTTTTTTACATAGACAACCGATCAAAACTATATAGAATGCCTACGACTATTTAACTAACAGTTAAATATTTGGCTTGGCCTCAAACTCTTGGACGTGGATGCGGTAGGAAATGATAGACAAAAATCAAGTAAAACAATTAGCTAAGGAACACTTCATTAACCTTAACACCTCTGGTGCGATGTCCATGCTGGTGTCAGTCCTGAATGCTCTGTACCCCACTAAAGACCGGACCGAAAAGAGCCGACGGATCGATCTAATTTCGCAGGTACTGGAAACTGCTTAAGTGGTTTAAGTCAAATCCTATCAGCCCGCCTTAACAAACTCGCTACACCTAAACCAACCTGAATCGATCAAAAAATTAGCATTACTAAAGTAATGCTAATTGGAACCGATACACATAAAACTTTTCAGATTTATCCACGACTTAGGTTTTTTTCCCCCAAACTCAAGCCAATCACCCTGTTTGTAACCGCCGTTTGCAGTTTCTTTACCTTTTTACCTGTGGCTATTTTTCTAATAGTGATTTAGATTAACGCCCACAAACATTAGTATACTATGTCAATATAATGCGCCGTATAAAAGGTAAGTCACATGAATACCGTCGAACTTGATACAGCTTACAAAGCGTTCTTGAAGGTTCGCCAGGAATGGATTTCCACGCTTAACGATTTCACACAGTACCCCGAGCCAGACACAACGCCAAGCCACGCCGTGGCCCGGCCGGTCGCGGTCATTGGTGGGGAAAAGTCTGGCGGCACGAAAACACTCGAAAGGTTAAAGCACCTCCAATCTGAATGGCAAAGATTTCACGATATGGCAGAGGCCTACCGGGAAAATAAAATTTCCCCGATCCCAAAAAGCATGTATCACCCGGTGCCTTTTGTCGCGCCTGAATGCGAGTTTGCGGTCGTTAACGTTAATCCGGGGGCTAATACCGTCAAATGGTATGTTGAGAAGGTGGTAAGCCTGATCAAGAAGCATATCAATATGGCAACGCGCGAGTTAAAGAGCGCCGCGCCCGGACAGGCTGAAGCGCTCGAAGACCGGCTGCTGCTGCTGGAAGCTGACCTGGCTCGTTTCCAGAAAATCCCGGAGGGCACAAAGCTCGTGCGCCGCCAGGACGGTTACGTCGATATTACTGTCAGTTTGAAGGACGAAGCCACGCTGGACAAGGTGAACACGGTTGCCGCAATCTTCGACGGCTTTATTGAGCGTGATCTGATCCGTGTTGGCCAATATGGCTGCGTCATTCAGGAACCGGGACTGAAGTACAAGCTGGCTGTATACGATCGCAGCGCAGGTAAGGGCGAGGCTATCCGTAACATCTACGACAGAGTTAAGCCTATACCTTGCTCAGTCATGGCCAACAACGTCTCCCTGTTCCTCGCTGAGGCGGTTGAAGAGGCGAAGCAGCGGGTTAAGCAGGAATCACAGGATAATAAGCGTGATACCCGCCGTATTTATGCCGCGCGCTCTTATTCAAATTTGAGGGCGAAACAGGGGAAAGCCGTGTCAGAGGACCATGCCAGTAAAACGGCCGTGCCGGTATCTCGCCGGACAAAGTTGTCAAAGCTGGCAGAGCCAATAAAAAAATAGGTGGTCCTCCACCTATTCCCACCAGCAACAGGCGCTATGCCGCGCCTGCATCACCGTCGTAATCGTCTAAATGGCTCAGCGCCGCCACACGGGTTTGTTCTCGATCGAAGCCTGTAGCGTCGTTGGCCGCTTCATATGGCATAAGCCAGGCAAAGCAGTAGGTATCGAAGTGGTCCGGGGACTTGATATTCAATTTCTGACGCATGACCTGCTTCTTCATAATTACGTTCTGGCCCATTTCATTCAGATCGCACGGTATCTTTGACGCCTGTTCTGCTGCTTTACCGCTGGCATCAAAGCGAAGGCGGCCCGACTTAATCGCATCGCGCGCCATAATACTGGCAAAGGCGCGCTGGTTGGCAAAGCGCTTACGATCTTCCTGTGAGTGCATTGTCTTACCCCAATTGATACGAACCACGTCAATCCCCAGCTTCTGTAGTTCGCGCACCGTAGCGTCTCCTATGCCGTCTGCGTCGACGCCTATGGTGATGTTCGGGTATTTCTCCTGCGTACATTCGTTAAAAATGAAGTGAGCAAATTTGGCCGGGTGACAGTCGCCGGTCATTTCCATAACTTTAAAGGGCACCAGGCGCCGCTTACTGCGCTCGCCAGATACCCGGAATATGCTTAACACGGACTTATCGCGGCCATTGCCCACGTCGGCGGTGGCAATCCAGCCCCAGCCCCTGTGTAGTAGCACCTTACGGCGCATTGCGCGATCGCACTCGTCACGGCCCAACAGGAAGCCATGCGCATTGCCCGGAAAGCGGCCCAGCACCTTGATTTGATATTCCGGGCTGTCCCGCCCGCCATACTCCGCCAGCTTATCCATGATGAAGCTGGGTTCTACCCAGGGGGATTCTTCAGAATTTAACGTGATCGACGTCCAGCGCCCCTGAGGGTTGGCCTCAGTGCGTGCCAGCTTGTGATGGGTGTCATAGAAAAAGCCGCTTGGCCGTGTGGGCTGGCTTAAGAGCACCATGCGGTTATCTTTCTGCGTTAACGCGCCGGTCATTACGCCAAATGCCTTATCGCCGACGCCGGAAGATTCATCCACCACGTATAGCAGGTGGTGCGCGTGCTCGCCCGCCAGGGCCTCTTCATTCCCACGACGATAGCCCTTTGCCTTTACCGTCCAGCTGCCTTTTGAGGTTATTTCGTAAAAGGTGGTATCGGTCAGGACAAAATAGTTCTGGAGCCAGGGCTGGCGCCGTACTGCTTCTTTCCAGTTGTTGCGCAGATATTTAAATACGCCATCCATTACCTGCTGGATTTTGTTGGCCACAATAACGGCGCGGGCGTCTTTATGTAGCATCAGGAACAACAGGATCATGATACTGGTTATATCGGATTTGCCCGTGCCGTGGCCCGACGCAACGCTGGTACGGCTTCCCTGCTCTTGTGCAGAGATAAGGATCTCGTCCTGCTGGTGGCTCGGAATTTTGCCAAACAGTTCCGTAGCCGCGAGGCCCCAATTATAACGATAGCGGATTACCAGCTCGCGCCAGCGGGGATCGGATGTTACCGCCCGGATTTTTTTCTTCCGGCTCATTCTTCGTCATCCTCGCCGTAAAAATCGCGGGTTGCCTCTTCGTCGAATTCTTCATCCTCTTCAAAGTCCACGCCGATAAATTCACCTTCCCGGCCATTGCCCTCGGCGTCTATGTCACCGTAACCGTGGTTATCCACGTTCGAAGCCACCAGCGCCCTGCGCTCGGCTAAAAAGTCCTCTTTACCGGCCTGCATCTCCCGGTATGTTCTCGCCTCTTCATCAAGCTGTTCCTGAGATACCTCGCCTTTGGAGTCATCCAGTTCTGGTGGCTTGTTGGCTTCAATACGTGCCATAGCCATGATGTGGGACGGTACTTTGCCGCCGCAGGACTCGATAAATGCGGCCATATCCGCGTAGCTGGTGTCAGGATTGGCTTTCTGCATTTCATAAGCGAGCGCCACGGTATTAAGCACTTCCATCTTGGAGTGATGAACTTCTTCGTCGCGGCTGGTTTTGAGCATGTTGGTACGCATATGCGCGATCGATTTCGCGGTTTCACCGATACCTGCACTGGCATTCAATAACATCTGTAGGATTTTATGGTCCGGGTGAAGCCCGCCGCCGCCCTCTTCATCGGCCTTTCCACCTTCCAGCGCGTCGGCATCATCGTCGAGCCTGTCCATCGAGCGGTTTCGGGCACGCTCTATCAGATTCAGGTGCGCGTAAGTTTTTGCTATCAGCCTGGCGTCGAGCGTATCGAAAAAGTTCGGGTCCGCCATTTCTGCCAGCACATCATCAATGTCCTGTTCGCGCGGACGGGCGTACCGGCCGTGAATAATGGTGTACTCGTTGTTACGGGCAAAGCGACGTCCTCCCCGTGGTAGTGGGACATGAATCAGGTTGGAATCGTCCACCCCATTGGGTGCCGGTGAGATGATCATTTTGTCGTTTCGATGATCGTGATCATTTCGCGGGGCCTCAATGGCGCTTATCTCACGTCGCGTGCCCACAACCCCTTTACTGGTGCGGGCTTCGGGGGTTTTACGCTTCTTATCTTTTGGGTTTTTCTTACCATGATCACGCGGCTGATCACCCATGTGATCACTGTTTTGATCACCTGAGCGACCGCTTTTGTGATCGCGCTTCGTGGTATTGCCAATGCCTTTCAGCTCCCGCCGTGCTGAGTTCACGTTGATGCCGTGAGCCTCTGCATATTCGCGCACGGTCAGACCTTTGCGCTCAAGGCACAAGGCAGCATAGCGCTCTCTGTGTTCGTCCCAGGTCATGATCGCCATTCGGTCTAATTTGCTAATGGTGTAAATATTACGAAAGGTGAGTTAAAGCGGGTCAAACGGGGGGCAGCGCATAGAATGATCAAGGAGTTATAGAAACTGATCGCTATGTATGCAATTAGATTGAAAACGCCATGTTTATGCAATCAAACTATTGCCGGGGCGATCTCGCTACGCTAATCTGGCCCCGGCATTTCCTAACAAACAATGAGAACATAAATTATGAGTAAATCAGCTCCAGTTTTGGTCGGCATGGATTGCGGTTCGGGTAATGTGGCCACTGTTATGGCCACCAGCGACAGTATGAAGGTGCGGCTAACACCTTCTTATGTTCGCCACCTCCCAGGCGCTACAAAAGGCACAGACCTCCGCAACATGTGGATCACTAAAGGCGATAACGGCTCAGACGCAACCTACGCCGTTCAGTCAAAGGCTATCAACGTAGTTGATACCCGCACCAAAGATTACCAGTTGAGCGCCGCCTGCCGTGTTCTGGTGGTTAATGCAATATCTTCAATTGGCCTGGCTGGCCGGAAAGTTATCATTGCTGACACGCTTCCTGCTGACCAGTTCTACGATGACAACAATTCGCTTAACCGCACGCACATCGAGAAAAAGCGCGAATCTCTGAAAATGGCGGTCCGCAACGCTAACGCCGACATCCACTCCCCGGAAATTATTGAAGTGCGGATCATGCCCGAAGGCGTCACCGCGTTTAATGCCGCTCTCTATCAGCAAGATGGTTCATCAGAGCCGCGTCTGGAAGGTGTGAGTGACGTGGTGATCGTGGATATTGGCCGCTATACCATTAACTACGCTCATATCGACTGCGATACTCAGGACCTGTTTGCACGCGCCACCAGCGATCAGGGTGTCCACGCATTCCTGACACTGCTGAAGCAGCTAATGATTGAATCTGCGGAAGATGGGATGCTGGCTATACCGGCAGAGACTATCCGCAAAATGACGCTGGACGACATCGATGCCGTTGCGCGCGCAGGGTATTACGGCTCGCCGATCGAGGCGCTGAAAGATAAACGCATCCCGGTTATCGACGTTGTTAAGGCTGCGGCATCAACCTACGTGGAAGAAATTAAGTACAAGCTGAGCGTGGTTGTGCCTCAGCTCGGAAATGCCCATGCCCTGATCGTTGTTGGTGGCGGTGCGCATTATGTAGGTGGCCTGTTACACAATATGCCGAACTACATCGCTGACCTGCATGACAATGTGATTATTCCCCACCAGCCTGAATGTGCTAATGCCCGTGGCGCCTTCATTGCGTTGCAGGCTGAATTTGAAGATGAAGAACTGACTACTGAAGGCAGCTAACATGACTGAAGCCCGCAAACGTAATCTACTGCAACTCAACCTGGATAAAGTCTCTGCGCACAGCCCGGCCGGGCGTCGCTTTGTCGAGAAATATACAAAGACAGTTGCGCTGGCCGATCGTCAGGCCCTGATGAATAATGCCATCGTTAACGGCTACCTGATGGAAGAGTCCGGGCTGTTCACGCTATTGCGCGTGCTCGATACCGAAGACTTTGCCTCTATGGAACGTACAAAGCGGAATTCTGAAATTCTGCGCGGTGCGGCCTTTTTTGCTGGCCTGCCAACGGCAAATGATTTGCCAGCTGCGAATAAGCCGGTGGCGTTAACCATTGAGACGCTGGAACGTGAATTGCTGGATGATAACGGTTTGCTGGCTTCCGTTTCTGCTGCTGAGCGTGCTGCTTTGCTCGAAAAGGTAATGACTAAATATGGCGTTGCCGGTAATGAGCTACCAGCAACAGAAACCAGCTTAACAGCGCCAGCGGAGAAAAGTGAAGTCAACAGCGGTGCGCCGGTGGCAGCGCAAGCTACATCTGATTCAAAGCATGGCCTGGGCACTAAATCGGCGCCGCAGTTAGCTGAAGGTGAAAGCGAGTCGTCATTACCGCTGGCGAATAAGAAGAATGCGCGCAACCGTGTCTTTAAAGGTGCCTAACAGCTTAGTTCTGACCTCTTCTTTATCAGCTCGCGCTCGATAGACATGTATAAGGCCCTGAGATCTTTCAGGGCCTTATCTTTTTGTCTTTTGGTCTGCTTTTTCCACGGCCTTTCCAACCCTTCATGCTTGCGCACTATCGCCGTTTTACTGATGTCAGTCTTACGCCCGTGGCGGAATTTAAAATAGGTACATTTAATCGCCTTCAGGTGGAAGGTGCGCGGTCGCACTTCATCATTCATCACGCACTCTGCCTGATCGGACATATAAAAGCCCCGGAGCCGGATGTAGATGTCATGGTTTTCAACTAAAAGGTGTGGGTAACGCTGAGAAAGGATCGTGGTGAGTTCAGGCGCTGAAATTGGCCGGTTGATACTGAGCATGTAATCTGCCACTTCCGCACTGTTTATGCGTGGGCGCGCCTCCGCCATTTATCCCCCCTGAGCTGTGATATTATGCCTATTTAGCTAATAGATTTTAGATGGTGATTTTAATCCTACTCCTGCCTGTTTATCAACCTAGTAGGCAAACAAAACTCACAAATGTTAAGGGATGGAGCTATTACCTTGACCTAATATACTAATTAATGAATTATCCTATAAATGCGCAAGTAAGTATTGAATTCTCAGTATTTTCAGCTGATTGCCTTTATGTTGACCAAAAAGTAAAATGATTCACTCTAACCCATAACAGGAGAACGTAAATCTTATGGCCGGGGTTAATGATTCGATTTATTTTAGTATGAAAGGATATGGCCAGCTACGGATACGCGAAGGCGTAGTCTATCGCTACTACAACGACTTGGGGCCTCATGCGGGAAACTGTACGTGGGGAGTAGGAACGCTGGCGCACTTTGGGATATGTACGGAAGAGGAACTAAAGACACACGTTACAGCACAGGACGTTAATACTGCGCTGGCAAGGCACGTCCATAAAGTCGAACAGTATGTTCGTCGTAAAGTAAGGCATCATCGCCTTACACAAGCTCAGTTTGATGGCTTGGTTTCCTTCACTTACAACGTATCTAATCCGTCCTCAGTTATGGAGGCAGCCGATCGCGGCGATATGAAAGCGGTGTACGATAAAATGCTGCAATACATCTATGTTTTCAAACATGATGCAAAAGGCCATAAAATCGGAAAGCCAAAAATTTTGCCTCCCTTGTACAAAAGAAGGCTGGAAGAAGCCGCACCATTCAGGCAGGAATAATATGCTTAGAAAATTACCACTCGTTCTCTTGTTGTCACTGTGCAGTGCCACTACGGCATTCGCCGGTAGCAATCAGGAAATGGATTCTCGCCTGGATACACTGATGGGCGCTAATACGCATCAGCAGTACCACGATTTTCTAACAAAGCTCCAGAAATCGGTTGAGAAGAAAGACAAAGAAACCGTTGCTTCAATGGTCGATTATCCACTTACCGTCACTGTCGCTCATAAAGAAATCGATATAGCTGATAGTCGGGATTTTGTTAAACATTACGATAAAATCTTTAACAACAGCTTAGTAAAAATCATTTTAGGGCAGAAATATGAGGACCTGTTTGCTAAAGACACAGGGATCATGGTCGGCCCGCATGGAGAGCTATGGTATAGCGGTATATGCACGGTCAACGACTGTAGCAAATTTGATATTAAAATAATGCAAATCAATAACTAACCATGCACTTTGTGCCTGAATATATACATTTTTGCGTTGTTGAGCAAAAGCGGTCGCTAGCTCTAAATGGCGACCGCCATTTTTATCCTTGATTTGAGTATTGGAATAGCAAATCTTACTTCCCAATGGTTTAATATGAAGAAACTCAACACATTCTGGCTGGATAGCCTGCTCGCTATAAATTTTGGTCAGGACTATGACCTGTTTGGTAGTGGGGAAAGCGTGGAGGCTCAAATCGACGCCTGGATCGCTGATAGTCCACCAGCGGTGAGGCATGGCCTGATAGGCGATATTGAGCAATTCATAGAGGAAAGCGATAACCTCGAAGAGGATTTCGAAAGCTGCTATGGCGCGGAGTTCTCTACAGAGTTGTGGGACACCACACCATCTGATTTCCTCAGTCTGATAAAGGAAAAGGTTAGTAAGTCCTTCTCATAACGAGAGCGTCATAGATTCTATAGAAACGGTCGCCAGATAACTGGCGACCGTCATTCTAGCGCTTGCTAAGGTACTCGCAGATAATGACAACGATCGCTGAGATCGGCGGCATCAATTTGCATACCAGGAATAAGATGTCTTTCATCCAATTCTCCGTTGTAGCACTGGTTAAAACCCAACTTGGGCCGGGTTAACACCAGCGCACCCCCCTTCCCCGGATGCGCTTTATCTGTCTGAATCTGTTAGACAAATGCAGTATTGTTCCCTACGAGGGAGGACGATATTCATAAGTCGCTACAACAAATGAAAACTATCCCGAAATTCATATTTAACTGAATTAATCAGTTAGTCCTAAATCTGATCCTATGGCCAAAAATTTTTTGACCTTCTAACTCGACGCCTATATCCTTCACTCGAATCTGTTAGATAAGTGCAGTAAATGCCACTATATAGGTCGCTACCCTGTATTTGGCACAAGAAGCCCGGTAAATACCGGGCTTTTTTACGCCTGCACTTACCTTAAGTCTTTGATAAAGAATCGAGTAACACTACGCGTTATGCTTTGTACAGAATTAAATCAAGCGCGATTACTATATGCTCGATATTCTAGTGAGTTGTTGATTTTTAACAAGTCTTGACGCAGCGGCAATTTTACTGATCGCAGGCTGATCGTTTTCCTAAGTCCTCGTTTCTCAAGGCGCTGGGTCCATTTCAACAGGGCGAAAAAATTTTTCTTATTTTTCCTGACCGCGGGATCTTTGCGCACCTAAGTTGAAAGCGGTTTGAGTGGTGTTAGCCACCACAGTAGGCGGCTAGATAGAGGTCGGTTATTTAGCGATACAACGTTGCATATGGGCCACTGCCACCAGCGCCAACATAGTTAAAGCGCTGCAACGTCCCTTCTCATACCTGATACGGTCATCTGCGGTTACGCCGTGAACTTCTCCCGCAAAATAGCTCTCTACCCCTTCTCGTTGCGCAGGTGTGAGATAATGAATGCCATTCCGGGCTGAGAGATTCTCGATGTGGCTGTAAGCCACAGCCTTAACATTGGCGTAATCACTTTGTGGCTCTGCCTTAGCGCCCAGCCGGATACCAAATACAGGGCGACCACAATTTTCTTTAGTTAGCTTCTCGCTAATTCGCTGGCCGACTCCTTCCTGACAGTAAACCATTGCTCCGCTTTTCGAGCGCGTCCACTGTTTGAACCGGTTAATGACGTCATCAACGCTGGTACGGGCGCTAAGCATTTCAACGTCACGGAAAACATATTCTCCTGTCGCCGATATACCGATCCCCGCAAAGATAATTTCATCATACTGTACATAGCGAATGAGGTAGTTAGTGCGCGTCGTAGGGAGGACTCTAACTGTGTTTCTAGCGTAGGCACCAGCTATGAGCCACCAGCACCTAAATGCCCTGGTGCGAAGCGGTTAGCAATGTCCGCTTCTAGCACAATGCGGGCTGACGCGCAGGGCAACGTCCGCTATGAGCGAGAAGCAGACGTTCAGACGGCACATTTAAATCGAGATGTTTTCAACAAAAGGCGTAAGTCAGCTTAGGGCAGCTATATGGAAAAAGCTTCGCCTTTAAAAAATTTCGCCAGCTTTTCTTTTCACGTGGTTCAATGTACTGGATTGCTTAGTCAAGCATACTGCTCCCTTACTGGGTATACCCAAATGGGCAATAGCCCATTGCAGGTGTTCCAGAAATGCCTTCACTTTGACCTGTAGATATTTTCTGCCGGAATAGAGCGCGTATAGCACCAGATCTTCAGGTTCGAGATTACAGTTAATTTTAACAAGGGAGCCGTTGTTGATTTCTGATTCACAGGCATGAAGAGGCAAAATGGCGAAACCAAGTCCTTTTAGCGCCGCGGCCTTGGCCATCTGTCCACTGTTCACCTTGTAACTGGACTGCACCTGGACGGTTTGGTTCTGTTTGAATCGCCAAGGCATTCCCTGGAGCACCGACATACTCGTAATGCAGGGGATTTTGGTAAGTTCATCAACCGATTGTGGTGATGGATGACGTTCCAGAAGTTCGGGTGCGGCTACCACACAGCTCGGCCAGCGCAGAATTTCTCTGGCGACCCAGCAACAATCTTCCAGTGGTCCACGTCCAAAGCGCAATACCAGATCGAATCCATCCAGTAGTCCCTCTGTTGGATCCAATTGTGTGTCACAACTGAGCTGTATTTGTGGATGCCGAATGCAGAAGTCAGCGAGAATGTCTGCCATGAATGGAAGGTCTGGTGTAATGATCTTCAGGTGGCCTGATAGTGAATCACCAAATAGTGATA
Source organism: Erwinia aeris (assembly GCF_041224955.1). NCBI lineage: Bacteria > Pseudomonadati > Pseudomonadota > Gammaproteobacteria > Enterobacterales > Erwiniaceae > Erwinia > Erwinia aeris. Next base: position 12,383 of record NZ_JBGFFX010000017.1, read on the forward strand.
CTTCCTCCAGAGCATGATCCAAAGCGTGTGTGAGCGGCGTGATGGATTGATACAGCAGCTTCCCGGCTGCGGTTGGCATTATCTTACGCGTCGTGCGCTCCAGCAGCCGCACATGAAGTTGTTGTTCAAGTAAAGCGATATGTCGACTGACATTGGATGATGGCAACTGAAGCTGGTCTGCCGCGAGCTTAAAACTCAACTTTTCATAAACGGCCTGAAAGCAGATCAGCCACTGCATTTCTAATTTCTCAATCATTAATTATCCCAAAAAATGAGATTAACAAAACTATAATTCCATATTTATCACTAATCAGGTGGTCATTACAATTTCTATCAGGTTTTGTAATAGGGAGGAAATGATGACCAGAACTAAAAAAATTGCCATTGTAGGTGCTGGGGTTGCTGGAATGGCACTGGCTATCCTCGCAACCAAACAGGGCCATCAAGTCAGTCTGTTTGAACGTGGCAGCAACGTGTCTTTTATGGGAGCTGGTGTGACATTATGGCCCAATGCCATGTTCGTCATGCAGAAGATGGGACTGGACAAAAAGGTCATGCAAGTGGGTGGTACGCCATGCATGATGCGCCAGTTTGATCAGAATGGTCTCCTTCAGACGGAGTTCGATATTTTAGCAGTAAATTCACTGTGCAATTTTCCCAGTGTGACAGTTTTACGGCGTGAGCTGATGAGCTTACTGGCCGGTGCGTTAGATAATTTAGGTAGGGAGATTACGTTCAATTGTTCAATCACCGCAGCAGACGTGATGAAGTTGAGCCAAGAATTTGATCTGGTAGTTGGAGCCGACGGGCGTATGAATTCAATCGTCCGCCAGACATTGTATGCGGAGAAAGCCACTCCTCGTTATCATGGCTTTGTGAATGTAATAGGTGTGGGAAGACAACAAAAGGGTAACTTTAACAACGCTATAGATGACTTTCGCGGTCAAGGTGAGCGTTTTGGAATCGTCCCAGTGAATAATGGGTGGTGCTATTGGGCAGGAGCGTGGAGCGCTCCTATTGACAATGAACGTCCCCGGGCGCATTGGTGCGAAGAGTTGCATCAGCGTTTTCGGGACTGGCCTGCTCCTGTGCAGAATGTACTGCTGTCATGTGATAGCACATCAGTTAATTGCATTTTTGTTCATGACATTGATCCTCTTCCCTTTTGGCATCAAGGCAACGTCTTAATGATCGGAGACGCGGCTCATGCTTCCTTGCCGACATCTGGGCAGGGAGCATGTCAGGCGCTGGAAGATGCATGGCATCTTACTCGCTTACTGAAGGGGACTGATGATCTGGAGACTGCTCTGCAAGGCTTTTACCAACAGAGACATATCAAGACCTCAGCAGCACAGTTAGTTGGAAGACAATTCGCTGAGAAGATTTTTTCTGAACAACCTGAACCACTGCTGCCTGCATCCACTATTTCCACTGCAGAACTCAGCCGGTTTTGGATGCAAGGGTTGACGTAGTTAGCCTTTTGAAATTAAGTCGTAGGGATTCGGTATGCCTGTATGTCAGCAAAATACTCATTGGTGCAATGTTTTGATAAGCACTGGCCTGCTCTCCGATAATTAATGCAGCGCAGAACTAGCAACGTCCCCTTGTGGCACAGGGCTGCTGTTGCAGCCCTCACAAGTTAGACTTCAATCGACTCTGATATCTCTAGGGCATCATCTACTTCAATGCCTAGGTAACGTACTGTGCTTTCGAGTTTTTTGTGACCCAAAAGTAACTGCATTACCCGAAGATTCTTCGTTTTTTTGTAGATCAGATATGGCTTGGTTCTGCGCATAGAATGTGTACTATAGAGTGTGTCATCAAGACCCAGCTTCTCAATCCATCCATGAAAAATACGATTATATTGTCTGGTTGAAATGTGTCGTGAAGAACCTACGCGGGACTGGAAAAGATAGTCGCTACCGCGTAGATGAGCCATTTTGATCCATGCAGCTACAGCCTCTCTGGTTCCCTTAGTCAGTTCAAACTGAACAGGGCTACCTGTTTTTTGCTGCAACACTGTCGCTCTACCCGAAACTGAGTACCCATAGGCCACATCAGAAACTTTTAACTTAACCAGATCACAGCCCCGAAGTTTACTGTCCAGAGCCATGTTAAACAGAGCCAAATCGCGGATTTTTCCTTCCAGTTCAAGACGGATACGAATTCCCCAGATATGAGAGATCTGGAGAGGTCGTTTCTGGCCAATAATGCGGCTTTTGTTCCAGGGGGATGTTGTCATGTTCAATCTCCATTGGGTTAGGAGATGTGATTATGGTTGTCCCATATGAGCGAAAAGCGGACGTTGTGGTTCAGCGCTAACGGTTCGATCTTTGAAAGTCATCTCGATTCAATTTGGAACATTTCTCTTAAATAATGATAAGGTTAAGTCTCCATACATCATCTGGGCAGGCGTTAAAGTGAGTATTTCAGCGATACATGAATGGCGTATGAATGATTTTCTGATCAGTACAGACAATGCAAGGTTGGACATACAGGCTGTGCATCAGTATTTGACGAGATCCACATGGGCAAAAGGTATCGATCTGGAAACCGTCACGACTTCAGCAGCGAACAGCCTTAACTTTGGTATTTATCACAATGAATTCCAGGCAGGTTTTGCACGTCTGATAACGGACTATGCTACTTTCGCGTATCTTTGTGATGTGTATGTACTTGAGGAATACCAGGGCGACGGGTTGGGAAGATGGCTTATGGAATGTATTCATAGCCACCCGGTGTTTGAAAAGCTTCGCAAGATCTTGTTATTCACAACAACTGCGCCCTGGCTTTATGAAAAATTTGGCTATGAACCGGTGAATCAGAAAAACTACGCGTGGACTATCACCCGGCCTGATATCTATACCAATAGATAAAAGCAAACATAATAAGCATTTCATAATGCCCGGCCACAGGTCCTTTGAGTATGCAACGTCCGCTTCTGGCACAGAGCAGTCAATCCAGTTGGCTGTCAGATCCGCTACAAGCAAAGAGCGGACGCATCCCGTTCACATCCCGACGATGCACCTTACTTGCTGACAATCTGCAAAACCACCGGATTGAACATAACATCCGGCTTGCGAACCTGTTGTTGCGTTGATTTTTCATACAGAACTGCAGGAAAGGATAAAAAAGCACCCCGTATGGGGTGCTGAAAAGAACTTTCTTATGAACTGCCGTAACGCGCCTGGTGTTGTTGATCCTGTTATCGGCCTGATATCAGAAACCAACAGAGCGCCCCGGCTTTTACTGCAATCAGCCTATCCACGCTTTACTTTTTTAACTGCCGCTTTTACCAGCCAGTACATGGCCAGAGCGTAAAACGCGATAACAGTCATAAGAGAAAAAAACGTCACCGGATCCGTACCGGCTTCATATACGTCATCCTGGTAACCGCTGAAAATTTGGTAAGAATGTTCAACGAGCCACGCCGTCAGCGGATAGAGCGGCATCCCGTAACGTGACACCATAAAGGCCACAATAAAACAGACGAAAAACCCCGCTGTTTTTTTAACGAATTTTGCAGTTTGCAAAGTTACTTTCTCCCTGAACCTCAACGTAGCCGTATGCCATCAAGCCGTTTCGCGAACCCGGCACGCGAACTTTTTTTCTCCGGAGCAGCGCATGCCTTACCGTGTAGAAATCAGCGCGCCGCACGAAGGTGATGCACCCTTCACTTTCTCCGGAGCCGTCCGGCCGAAGGGGATGCAGGCGAAAGCCGCCGCGGGCAACGCCGTTGATCAGGATGGAATCATTCATCGTTTCCGAATTAAAGAGCGCAAACCACTCTGAATGATTTGAACTGTTCCAGGTGTCGACGGCCCATCCTCTGATCCGGTTCGCGATACTGCCTTCAGGGCGCGGAACGATCCAGTAGCGCCCGACCGGAATGGCGCTGTTAGGCCTGTACGTACAGTTTGGATCGTTGGTATAAGGCTTCTGGCCGGAAAAGACTGGAAAGGTCCCCACGCCGTAAACGTGCAGCTTTGCCTCGCCGCCGCCCTTGGTCAGATCGTCGTAGGTCATTCTCATTAATTGCATTAAACGCTCCCTGTAAGTTATCAGGCATGCCAGTAAACCGGGCGATGCTATCACTCCTGCAGAGTGAAGTTAACGGGTAGGCTGGCGCCCGACGGTCAAATCTCTTCCATACCTGCCCGTTACACGAATTTACCATAACATCTGGGTGATGCACTTGATGAAAAAGCGTGTTCCGTTATGCTGGAACCTCTGATAACCCTCAATCAAGGATGACGCTGTGCCTCATCAGGATCAGATACAGAAATCCATTCAGGAAGCCAATGAAAAGGAACGTCACCTCTGGCGTCGTACCCGTTGGCTGCTCAAAGGGCTGCAAGTCGTCGTCATTCTTTACCTGTTGTATCCCATTACAGTGTGGATATTCCGGGCTCTCTGAGTAATGCAGTAATTCGATGCACCTTCTTCAGACACCCTGTATTTACCATAACATCTGATCACGAATCCCACCTCTTTCCATCCCATGTTATGGTTAAACCCTTCCACAACATGAGGATAGACACATGATTGTCAGAACATGGCACGGATGCGTACCGTTTAAGTATGCAGAAGGCTTTGCAAGCCATCTGCAAAAGACCGGTGTTGAACATTCAGAGAGGACACCAGGAAATCTGGGAGCATATGTACGCAGAGAGACACAGGGTGAATGGGAACATTTCTTCCTGGCAACTTACTGGAAAGATCTTGAGGCAGTGAAAGCATTTGCAGGCGAACAGTACCAGATTGCAGTCACCTATCCAGACGACGAGCAATTTGAGCTGCTATCTGATCCTTACGTCTTCCAGCACAATGTTCAAGCTGTATCCCCTTTGTAGTAATTTGCTGGCCGCAGCCATGAGGCGGCCTCCTCCTCATCTGAATCTGCTACCAGGTCGAATTGAACATACCATCCCGGCCACGAACCCCGCACAAGCCATCTGGTGTATGCTGCGTCAGTCAAAAAAGGATGAAAAAAATGACTGACATGAAAGAACCCTACTGGAACCGCATGGTTCCCGAGCTGACCGTAACAGATCTTCCCGCTTCCCTTAGCTTCTATACCGATGTGCTTGGCTTCAGCGTCATGATCAGGCGCACAGAGCCGGAGTTTGCCTATATCAACCTTGGCGAAGCGCAACTGATGCTTGAGCAGTATCATCCAGGAGGGTGGAATACGGCAGAACTCACCAGACCGCTGGGACGCGGCGTAAATTTCCAGATAGAAGTGGACGATATTGAACAGATATTCGCCCGTATAAATGCGCATAGCGTAACGCTGTATCGGGGTCTCAGCGATAACCATTACAACACCGGCGAAACAACCGCCTGCCAGCGAGAATTTCTCGTGCAGGATCCGGATGGATACCTTCTGCGTTTTAGCCAGTACATTGAGTAGAGCTTCCGCTCTTTCTCACGAGACCCTGCCGGTCACTCGCATTTACCATAACATCTCTGTTATGAACCGCTCTCTGAGTCCAGCCTCATGAGGAACTCGTCATGAAACACCCCGTCAACGCACAGTGCAGCGGTGTCCGTTGCCCACTCGGTGAACCCGAAGGAATGATAAAGCGCATACGCAGCCCGGTTAGTGGTAACCACGGATAGTTTCACAGTTTTGGCTGAACTGGCGACTTCCAGCGCCGCCTCCATGAGGCGAGATGACAGCCCGCTGCCTCTCATCTCGGCGCGAACATACATTCCCCAGATACTTGCAACATGGCTCAGTTTTGGTAGAGAGCTGCGGTTAACGCCAATCATGCCCTGTAAGGTGTTATGAAGATCAAACCCGCCAAAAACATGACTATTTCGCAGCTGTTTGGCAAAGAAATGCAGCGGCTTCAGTGTGCATTCGTCGTAGGACGCACCAAAAGCATCCGGATGAAGCCGCAAGGCTTCCAGCCTCAATTCTCTGAAGTCGCCAAGATCGCTTTCAGTAATGCGCCGTACCGTAAATTTTTCCACTGCCGACTCCTTGCTGCCACTGATTTCAATTGTCATAACCCACTCACATTTACCATAACATCCGGCTGGAGAACTGCCTTCGATCGCAGCTAAGAATCGTTTAATGCTATGTTAATAAAACATAATGACGGTCGAGTCGGAGAGTGCTGATGGTCGAAATCACTATAAAAGAAATGCGGCAGGATGACTGGAATGCCGTAAGGGACATTTATCAGGCGGGTATCGCTACTGGTAACGCCACTTTTCAGACTGCTGCGCCAGAATGGGATGAGTGGAATGCCGGTCATCTGACAAAATGCCGTTACGTGGCGTGTGTACATGACGAGCTTATCGGATGGGCTGCTCTATCCCCTTACTCAAGCCGTCATGCTTACCGGGGTGTAGCGGAACTGAGTATTTATGTTCATCCAAACAATCATAAATACGGGGTGGGGAAGCAGCTTCTTTCAACGCTGATAACTGCCTCTGAACAGGCCGGATACTGGACGCTGATTGCCGGTATTTTCCCTGAAAATCAGGCCAGCATAAGGCTGCACCTTGGACAGGGGTTCAGAAAGGTCGGTTACCGAGAAAAAGTGGGCGAAATGAATGGGGTATTTCGCGACGTGATCATCTTTGAAAAGCGAAGCGGAAAAGTAAGCTCTGATTAGCTCCCTGCTCTGTATTTACCATAACATCAGGGTTGCCCGCACCGCAGAAACGCCCTCAGCGCCGTTTTGCGCGTTTCTGGCCGAAAGGCAGGGTTATCTCTGCCCGAAACCCCGAAAAACGCCCCTGATGATTTTGACGCGTCTGCATAGGCATGCACGAAAGTGAATGGCGGCGGGTTTCGCGCGGATGTTGTAACCAAGGGCGGATTTTAGGCAAAAAAGTTCCGGGCGGCTTTGCCAACCTCCCGGAAAGCGAGGTTACAGATACTGATTGTACTGATTGCCCGCGATGTGTTTTTTTACCGGGCTGAAGAAGTATGATGCAGAACTCCGGGAACGGCGAGCGGGAGTGCAGTTTACTGTGCGGCCGCGAGGCGTTGGCCGACGCCGGCAGGCGCGGCAGGAACCTACAGGCAGCTTTGATCGAAAAGCTGCCTGTACGCGTTGAAGTTAATTGTATTACTTAGGTAAACATTATCATTTTCCTGACGTTAAGATGTACCTTTGATAGGATTAAAAAAAGGTTTAGATAGCTTATTCTACTGAAGGAATAAAAATGACAAAAATTAGTGAACGATGGAAGCACAATGGTATTACTAAAGGTTATTGCAATATTTGTGGAAAATTTGACTTGCTCACAAAAGATCATGTCCCTCCCAAGTGCGCCATAACCTTAGGCCCACTCCTTCAGAAAACAGTTAGCGAATTTTTTAATGCACAGGAACCAGTTAAACCATTAAACGCTAAAAACGGCTCTTATTTCAGAACCATTTGCGGTCACTGCAACAATAAGGTTTTAGGTGGACTCGATGTTGCAATTGAAAATGTAGCCAACTCCTTTAAAAATCAATTGTGTCAATATATGAATGGTATGAATGTATATCCATTCATTAGAATATCTTTTGATAGCATATCTTTCACTAAGGCTATGATTGGACACGTGCTATCAGCTACTTCAGTTGAAGATTGTAAAAAAGAACCCGTAGATAGCCCCTTTTACACACCTTTAAAGGATTATGTTTTGGGTAAAAATAAAAGTTTTGAGGAGACCCATGATATTTACTACTGGTTTTACCCACACAGAATGCACATATCTGCTCAAAGCGTAGCATTTATGAACGAAGGACATGTGGCAATTATGTGTGCTTTACATTTTTTCCCTATCGGTTTTATCATCACATTGAAAAATGAAGGAACATACCCTGTCCACTCAACAAAATTAGATCTTGAAGATAAATTCCTTACATTTGATATGACCTCTACAAATTATGAGTATACGACATTTCCATTTGTAAATCTTAAGGGAAACCAAATGTATGCTATAAGCAATGGCCATACTTGTGTAAGTTATCCAATAATTAAGTAACTGCTAAATCATACAATCGACGCATGTTCACTTACTACATATATCATCTGTAATGCTCGCTCTTGGCACGAAGCGGACCGCCTGAGGTGCTGCGAGGTTCGCTTTGAGCGATCTGCAGATCTTGCTGATGGCGTTCTGTATGAATTAACTGGGAGCAAGTCAAACACTCTTTTAGCTGTCACCGCCAATGCCTTTAAATCAACTACAGGTTCGCGAGAGCCTTTTATACGAAAGGCGCCTGTTGACGCCCATTTTAAATTAGTATGGGAAGTGGAGTTCATTCAGGCTTGGACAGCGACCATAGGAAAGATAGAAGTCTTTCTGCCTCGGAATGACCTCTTTACTCATGAAGATGTCAGCAAACATTTTTGTTAAACGAATTGACGCTGGTGATGAATCAAATATCACTTGTTTGCTTTCAATAGGATGTTTTTTCTGCATATACCGTATAAAAAATTTCTCATATTCTCTATTTTGAATGTTATGGCAATTTTTTTTGAGTTGCTCATATGCCCATGCGTTACGCTTAGATTCTATATATGCACGATATTCACTATCTGCTGTAGCCAACGCTTGAGAAATTTTCGCTGGTTTATCATTGAAATCTCTTTGTTCTGCAGTAAGAGTAGGTTGAACTGATGTTGTAGGCTTTACTGCCGTATTCGCTTGACATCCTGAGAGTATAAAAATCGCACAAATAATTAGTTTCTTTGCTTTCAACTCGAATCACCATTACGTAGTATTAAAAATTGAGAAGATAGTAACTTAAATGAGAGTGCAAGTAAGTAACATAAAGTCTGATTTTTACACTTAGAATAAATGGCTGAATTCTTCTGCCGTACAAAATATTACAAAGTAAATTTAGATTGAGGCATTGATATATATGCTCTCCGAGTTTCAGGCCTCCCAGCCAGGTCTGATGGCAATGGCTAGGTTAGCCGTTAATGTCGGCTATGAGCGAAAAGCAGACATCAACGCTGATATAAAAATCTACTATGATGGTCCTGCTAACTGATTTTAATGCGAGTGTGGCGTAACGGCTTATAAAGTAGCATATAGAATAATATACTATAATTTAGATAAAAAAGCGTTCAGTAACAGTAAGCTGTCCAGTCTAGTGCACAAAGAGGAAATTTTATGTCACAATCAAAAGATCCCTTGGCCCTTGCTTTAAGTCTTGCATATGAACGTGCACTGGCAGCACGTGAAGCTGTTGAGCACAGGTTAACCAGTATACATTCACAGGAATTTTTAGTTCAACGATGGCTTAATGAAACAGCCACTATAGCGGCTGAACAATATCCAGGTTCTGATCTGGATTCGTATCCGGTCCAAACTAGGATGCAAAGAGAGTTTGAAAAATTAGAGCGCTACAAAGGTGAAATTGATAATCGCCTTGTTAAATATTCAGCCACTTTAAAAGACTTGGAAAACTTAAAGAAAAAAATCATCACAGATAAAGAAAGAGCATCATCTCTTGATATTAAAAAAATGCTTAAATCTTGGCCGAAAATTTTAGTTCGCGATCCTTGGCCTGGTTACTGGCCCCCCCAGAAAAAAATGTGTCCCCGTGAAGCGGTTTTTCATGAAAGGTTTGCTTTTAGGAAGAATAAAAGTTTACCTACTCCTCCACAGCCCTCATTAATACCCTTTCATATTAATTTGGCAGGACAAAAAATTGAGCTTCTTGCCCGTTATCAGGAAGGAATATCCCTTTTTCAGGCCGATCTCTACGCACTTAATGACCGGAGTTATACTTCCCGCTGGCCAACTATACTTGAAGTGATTCGATGCGGTATACGTTGGCCAATTTTAGACCAATATCTTGAAGAAGCAGAGGCACCATGGCTTCCCAAGGATTTTGTAGATGAAGTATTTGGCCTCAGAGGTTCATTAACTCGCCGCGATAAACTTGCTGATGTAATGAACCAGATATCTAAAGATACTGCTTATTGGTATCTCAGCAATTGGACGGGGCGTACAGTATTGAATGAAGATTTTAATGATAAAGACATTATTGAAGAGTTAATGAGCGTCGGCCTGGTAAAATGGGGAGGTGATATATCAACATATGAAATGATATATAACATCCCTTTTCCTGAAATTAAATACCTCTTCGCTTATGCCGATTTAAAAATCCCAAAAAGCTATAACATAGCAGTAGATAGATTTAACGAACTGATTAAAGCATACGGTAAAGATGAAATTGAATGGAAAATCAAAAGCCTCGTAGATGTATCCCGCGTTATTGATGTGTTAGAGGTTGATGGTTGGGATAGGGAAGAGCGTCTTGGCGTCCGTGCTAGAGCTAATGTGTTAGTCAGTACATTAATTATGTTAGATGAAGGAGACCCAGGCCCGCTCAACATAATTAATTGGAATAATTAAAGTGATTATTAAATAATGTGGTATATCCATTTGAAGTTATCGGCTCTATTATATTGATAATGTCCGCTTCTGGCACAAAGCGGACTACGTGAAGGCTGATGCCTGCTTTAAGCGAATAGCGGACGTTTTACCATTAGTCACTTTGGTTCGGACTGGTAATAAATTTCTTAACGCTACTGAAATACAGCTGAGTAATCATGATCTTAAGTAGGCGCACTTCTATTCGTTAAACAAATGGTTGCCTTTGTTGAAGGAAAAGACATTATATCGTTTTAAGTTAAAAGGATTTTTTATGAGTGATTCGTCATGCACATCCATCGGGCTGCTCCTGTTTCCGGCTCTTACTCAGCTTGATCTTACCGGCCCTTATGAAGTTTTTGTAAGAGCGCCAAATATAAAGGTTCATCTCATCTGGAAAAACCTGGACCTCGTGGTTTCTGATCGTGGTATGGCTATACAGCCAACAACCACATTCAACGCATGTCCCGAACTGGATGTAATTTGTGTCCCGGGTGGTCCAGGGCAGATAAACCTGATGGAGGACGAAGAAGTCCTTTCGTTTATCCGTACTCAAAGTAAACAAGCAAAGCTCGTGACTGCGGTATGTACTGGGTCGCTTGTTTTGGGCGCAGCAGGGCTTCTGAGGGGATACAAAGCAACTACACACTGGGCTTCTCTGGATCAGCTCGCTTTGTTAGGTGCAGAGCCAGTAAGTGAGCGCGTAGTTCGTGACCGCAACCGTATAACTGGCGCAGGTGTGACTTCAGGTATAGATTTTGCTCTCAACGTCGTGTCAGAAATGTACGGTAGTGATATCGCTCAGAATATTCAGCTGCATATGGAATACGACCCCGCACCTCCCTTTACCTGTGGCTCACCCCGTACAGCATCTGAAGAACAGCTAAAAAAAGCACAGGAACAGGCTGCGCCATTTATTGAAAAGAGGCGGCAGGCTACTTTAAAAGCAGCAGCCAGACTTTAGAAATAAGGGCATAGCGGAAGAAGGTTATTTCCCTCTTCATTTTTCAACGTCCGCTTCTGGCACAAAGCGGACAATCCGTACGACATTTATTTATCCCCCTATACGGGGGGCTGTACGCTTGCTGGTGGCCTTTTCAGTACTAACTGGCCCACAAGGTTCGATTTCTTCCTGTGTCGTCTCTTTAGCGGCTTCAGGTGCTTTGCCGGTGACACTGTTTGGGGATACTGTATTTAACGCGATGTCTTTCAACTGACACTCCTGTAAATCCACCAGCTCTAATAGCGCAGTAACATTGCCCGGTGTCAGAGTTACTACCCACTGCTGAAGTTCGACGGCCAGGCGGTTATTACGTGCCGTTTCAACCAGCTTCGTATGCGCCTGCGGAGTTAAATGTGCGGCCAGGGTAGTAAGCGATTTACGTAATTCAGTTTGAGGATTCACGGGATGTTCTCTTTTGGGTTGTTGAATTAATCACGGCGTGCTTCAGCTGTTCGTAAAGCGCGCTCATATTGGGTTGCTTGCGAAAAGTCAGCCAGGCGCGTAAGCGCTGGAGTTTCATCGCAAACCGGATAGCGCCCATAAGGTTTTGCGCGGCGATAGCTTCCATTTCCGGCATTGCGCGGCTGCGGAGAATATCGCTGTCGCGATTTAGCAAATCGCGACAGCGCGCCAGCTGCTCTTTATCAGTGGCCATACCGGCATTTGTTATTTCGAGGCTTGCGATCTGCGCATCCAGAGCCTTAATCGTATGGTGCTTATTAACGGCGGATAGCAGTTCTGCCAGCTGGCCGTTGCTCACCTGCAATTCTTTGTCTAATACCAACCCGGCTGGTGCGGTAACATTCAGCCCACACCATTGAGACAACGACATAATCTCCCGGACAGTAATGCGAGTTATGCTGAGCATTATTCTTTTACCTTGCGCTTCATTTTTAATCTGGCGATCTGGTTGGCCAGCGGCCCGGACAGGGCCACCAGCAGGATGTTCGCAGCAATGATCGTGATATACATTGTCAGCTCACCCTTCACATCAGGCCCCCGCAGCACGAGTAAACGCTTCCCGGCCCTTCAGGGTTAGGTTGTAGCCGGTAGTACGGCGGCCGCTTAATTTCGGAGAGATCACATCAAACAGACCATTGGCCACCAGCTTTTCAATACGCGGGCTATTTGTGTGAATGAGGGCGATCTCTCCGGCGTCTGCGCTCATACCGCACATAACGGCTTTCTCGATTAGTTCCATATCGGCTTTCGCCAGTCGGATTTGTTTAGCCATTAACGTTTCCCCTTACGGTGCTTCTTAGAGCGCCCAATCTTTGGTTTTGTCGGGCGTGATGCCAGTGGTGCCGGTAACGCAGCGGCAGTTATGCCGGTCATGGTTTTTTCAAGCTCAACAACACCATGCTCTTTCATCCATGCTGCGCCCTGTTCATATGCCAGTGCCCGCCACTTACGAGCGGTAGCTTCACCAACACCTTTCAGACGCATCAAATCAGAGGTGAAACAACAGCCCAGCTGCGCCAAGTTGCTCACTTCCAGTTCTTTTTTAAGCAGCGAACGGTTTGCGTCAGTCAGGCCCGGTAAGTTAGTCAGCGGGAATGTGTGTGCCCAATCAAAAAAGCGCTTCATATGCGGATTACGAATAGCCACGATTTCGTGGTGCGCGCTTATGAGGGCATTGAACAGGTCAGCGGGGATCTCCCCCTTGAAGAGGTCGAGCGTCTGATACTGCACCATGCCCCATTCATCGAGACGCGTAACAAGGTCTACGCCATAGGTTGTGCGGATGTTGATGTGAAAGTGGAGGTTATTAACGAATCGAGGTGTATCGATGTCGCGTGGATCATGGGGGTACTTCAGTGGATAGTTAAAGGTGTGCATGTAAAACGACAAGCGGGGATTTTTCAGGCCCTTCCATACCTTATCGCTGGTAAAGCCGTTGATAGCGTCATGCTCTTTGTAGACGACATCAAGCGCTGCCTGAAGCACATCTTTCTCGCGTGTTGTCCTCTGAAGTAGCTTGCGGCTATCGACATGGGCGTTTAACTCTTTGTGAAGTTTGCTCACCAGCTCAGCATTTTGGGTCAGTGCTGCACGCCTTTCTTCATCCGCGCGGTTAGCACGGCCATTGGCTTGAGTCAGCTCGTTCTGGTAACGGGCTGTAAGGCTCTGGATTTCTGCACGCAACTGCGTACCGGTGTTCTCTGCTGCCCGAAGTGCGCTTTCATGCAGTTTGCCGGTAGCCGCGAGTTCATCATTAAGACGATTGACGTTACCCTGAAGCAGGTTCAATTCCAGCCGCAACGCCACCATCTTACGATCGTTGCATTCAGCCGCTTCTGCCAGCTGGTCATAATCTGCGATTTCCCGGTGTGCATAGCGTTCAAAATCCTGTGCCAGCGCCGTTACTTCATCGCCCATGCGTTCCATACGAGCACGGAAAACATCGTCACCTGCGACGCGCTTTGTACAAAACGCGATGCCGTGCGCAATTAAGCCGATTTGCTCAGCAATCAGGCCCATATCCGGGCCAAAATCCTGTGCCTGCCCTGCTGCCATCGTGCTCAAATTTCTTTCTCCCATTGAATTTCTGTCATACGTCCGTGGTGAAGGATGCCAATCAACTCCGCATCGGTCGGAATCGCGTCTTCTCCGGCTTTGATGTTGGCAATGCGGTTCTCCCCGAGCCGATTTGTGTATTCACGGGTCGATACACGATGCAGATCAGGGTTTTTTGGGGCCTTGAACAGCAAGGTGAAGTAGTACCAGCGACGTCTGAAAAGAGGCATTTTTGTTCGTTCTATTAATCTAATTAATTATTAGAATAATAGGAGTAGTCTTAGGCGATTGCACGCGTTTTTTTCAAGTGGGGGATGCAGCGATAAGGTTGGAGGCATGCTCAGGACAAAAAAAAGCCGCTTATCAGAAGCGGCAAAATTTCTTGTTTTTCTTACAGCTAAGCCCTGGTAGGCGTTTATTCATGTAAAGGTAAATCAGGTGAGGGTCAACACACCCTGAAAACATCTTACCATAATAAACCTATTTTACTAATCGCTTTTTATAAAGCGAATGGCAACACAATACGACATGACAAATGCGACCACGACGTTAACGATCAGTAAACCTGCGTGATCGCTCAGGCCCATTACATAAACTGGTAGCATTGCCACCGCAAATACCAGCGCAAACAGCAATGTGCGTTTTGTCTTTTTACTAATCAAGTAACCTCCGAACGGGATCTATCACGATGCTTTTCCTCAAAGCGTAAGCGTAATTGTACTCACCCACAGACAGCGCCGATCGCTGAAAATCTTTTGGGAACCAGACACTATCACAAGCAATGAGCATTGAAAGACGCAAAACGGCCAGCGCAGCCACGTCGTCGAACCCAATTACTTTTGCTGGCGATGATAGTTCATAGCCCTTTGCCGTGAGACTGTTGCCGATATTATTCAGCATTGTGGCCACCAGCTCTGATGGCTCAAGCTGGTGTGGTAATGACAAAAAAATGCGATGGATTACGCCGCCCATTTCAGATCTCGCTCCCTGGGCGGCAGAAGTTGTCCGGGCTGCAAATACCAGTAAGCCATGATAGCCTCGATCGCTTCTGTCATTCCGACACAATGCACGCTGTGGTAGCCGTCTTCGCGTAGCTGACGCAGGTAGCGCACCTGCCCTTCGTCCAGACCATTACTGCCATACTTAAGCTCAATGCGCATACCGTGATAAACGCCCTTTGGCATATCCAGTGACATATCCGGGTAGCTCTTTTTTTGCCCCTCGGCCTTCATATACCCCCTGCTTTTTGGCCACGCCAACCGCCGTTGGGTGTTGCCACAAGACGAAGGTATATATCCGGGTGATGCTGCTCAAAATGCCAGAAAATGCGGACCTGCTCAAAATGCTCCTGATGGCCTTTCAAAAGAGAGGGGTCTTTAGCAAGCGCATCCAGGGCACGTTTATGCGGTGATACCTCTTTTTTCGATGCTCTCTGCTCTTTATCAATCTCGCCCAATATATTGGTCTTAGTGTTGCGCTGAGCAAGCACGTTTTTACCCTTGCCGGTACGTGCAACATAACCTTTTAGCCAGTCATCATCTGCCCTGAACATTTCCACCCCAGCCACCGCTTCGCGCGCGCAGTTCTCGTGTGCTTTTCAGGGACTTCATTGGGTCATAGGCAACGCCATTATCTTCCGATTGCGGTTCAATGCGTTTCTTACGCTGATAGAGGGCGCCGCCATTGGCGATGCGCGTGTTGTAGTGAGACATAAGCGATCCGATTTGGTCTATTTATCTAATATGAAAATGAATATACCAAATTATCCGGTCGGGGTAATCTTCAGACGAAAAAAAAGCCGCTATCAAAGCGGCTGTAGCCTATAAATCACCCGATTACGTATTAGACAGGCTTTTTTCTTTGTCGGTCAGGTATCGCACCTTACGGGTGTAATCCTGTCCTTTGAAGGTCAGACGCTGATTAGGATCAGAAAGATATTTCTGCCATTCCGATAGAGGAAAACCGCCGTGCGCTCCGATAACTTCCTTTGGTATAACTGCCGGTGTCCCGCCAATTTTTTAAGAGACTGGCCAGTTAGTCCAATCACCAAGATTGATGGTTTTATAATCGAGAAAGTCTAACGCCACCGATAACGGCGGTTGGTCCGTTGGCGGCTGGTCATCAGGGATCATGCTCCAGGTATCATTGAACAGGTCAACCCAAAGTGGACATAAACGCTGCCAGGTAAAGTAAGTTGCAGCCAAAAAAGCACTGTTAACGTGTAACTCTAAACCGGCACGTACACTGTTGCGATAATAAGCCGGTACATTTTTATAGCCGCGCTTTTCGAATTTTGAACCCATACGCCCATTTCGGAAGCACGAATAAACACTAAAATCTTCAAGCTGATAATTTGGCATCTGTAGCAGGTTGAGATCGGAATCAATCATCAACACACCAGTTGAATCAGGGCTTGCTGATAAAGGAGCCTGCATCTTTAATAAACGACTTTTGTACAGCTGCGCATATCGATGTGAGGGATCAGGGACCACTATATCCAATGTCACTACGCGTGATTTTTCAGGCAGGTTTATAAACGATGATGCTGGCTGATCGGTCACTATCACAATTTCATGTAATTGAGGTGCAAAACGGGCTGCAAAATCGGCGCTAAGCATGGCTTCTTCTACAAAGTCAGCGCCTACCGTCGGAATTACAACGCTTGAAATATCGTTCTGGCCCGTGCCGCTTATCGTGCTTGAGTAGGGGATATTATGACTTGCTGTAATGCGGCGGTAATCCTTCGAAAAAAATTTAAAAAACTTCATGCTTCCCCACATTTTACAGCTGGCGATTTTTTGAGCGCAAAAGCGCTCCACAATAGATATTTGCTCGAATTTTAGCAAGCTTTTCATCATGTTTCCTTAATTCATTCATATTTAATGTTACAATTGCGGGATATATGTTCCATAGATAAGATGTTTTATATGCATTTTTCGCAGCTCAAATCCTATTGGCACGCAGAGGTCATTGGTACAAAAAAATCGTTTTCTTACTGGCGCATATTTACCCGCCTCAGGAACAAGCCGAGCCTTAGCTTTCTTTTCTGGTGGAGGCTGGCTAACTATCTTTATTCGAATGGCCACAAGCGTACTGCCTACCGTATTCACTCGCGATTAAAAGCAAGGTTCGCGTGTGACATTATGCTGGGCGCTACTATCGGCGAAGGTTTGAGCATTGCTCACCATGTTGGCATCGTAATCTCTAAGCGCGTAATCGCGGGTAAAAACTTACAGCTCACGCAGAATACTGTTATTGGAAAGAGCGGGAACAGCGATGAAGCCGAGATCGTAATTGGCGACAACGTTTTTATCGGTACAAACAGCTGCATTATCGGTGATTTTATATCCATTGGTGATAACGTCACAATTGCTGCAATGAGTTTTGTTAATAAGGACATCCCCAGCAATAGCAAAGTGATAACTAAAAAAATCACTGAAGTTAAAGATGATTCGGTTCGCGCCGCATGACATGAAAAAGGCGCTTTTCAGCGCCTTTTTATGATTAGTGTCCGGTAGTAATTTTATATACCACATTGAGCAACGTCATTACCCCCATCACGCCCAAAAGGATACCTACCAGCTGTACTGGAACAGGGATCGCATTTGCTGGTGGCGTAGCGGTTTGAATGCTGGTTTTTGCACCGATATTCACAAAATCGGCCGGTAACGTAACTCGCTTAGTCTGTGTGCTCATGTTAATATTCGTCTCGTTAGGAAATGCCCTGGAAGAAAGCAGGTTAGCCGCCAGTCTTTCTTCCCCTAAAAACCCGCCTTGAGCGGGTTTTTTTGTGCCCACGATTTAGCTCGCTGCGGGCACGGAGAGACTATACATTTTTCTATTAGATAAATGCAATGAATAATGCAATCAAATGCAATCGAAAGTCATTTTTTATGTTTGCGGCCATACTTTTTGCTTGCCGACTGGGCAATTTTGGGCTAAAAAAAAGGGGCAAAAGCCCCTTTATTTATTGACCGTTCCCCAACTTTTTTTGCCCACCAGACAGGTCCACAATCCGCCTGATATTCTCGGGCAAAGCACGCTCCCAGCCTACAATATCGTAATGCCGAAAGCCCACTGCCGGTTTCCCCGTGTTCAAATCCATAACTGTTCCCCAACAGTCAGGATCGTTTTTGTTCACCAATATTAGCATTCGATTGGAGGTCATTTTTAGTTCATAACCCAACTGGTCCGCCATATCGATCAACTCTAACCGGGTGAAGAAACGTTTTGGAGTTCCCACCAACTCACCCCCTTATCGCTATCAGCTTCTCCATATCTTCATCAGCACTGACATACAGGTAAGGCTCTGTGTCATCAGCATCATCGTGAACCGGTAGTTCGTGATAGGCGCTGTAGAGATAACCTGAATCAATGCGTTCGGCTCTGTACAAATGCGCTGCAATAACAGTTAGTGCCGGACGCGTGAGGCAGTATATTGCCTTAACATCGACGTCAATGCTTTGCCCAAAGTCCTGATTTGCCAGGTTTTCGGACATTAACCGCTTCACTTCTGGCCACCACGGACCGAAAGACCGATAACTGGCCGGGTTGTCGTGCAGCTGTACTGCTACATTTGATAGATACGCAGCGGTGAAAGCATCTTCCGTGCGCCCCGCTAAACCATCCACCTGCAATACCTGCTCTATATCATCTTCAACAGGCATTACAGTGTCGATTAATGTTGTCATTTTTCATACGCCCCTTGCGGGGCGACTCCATTTATTTGTGCGATGAAATGACGGCCAGCACCTCTTGAATACTATGCTGTGCCGAAACGATCCACCAACTTCCCATCAGCTCCTGACCTGAAATTTTGCCATTATGATATTTGGCTCCAAAACTGGTCTTGAGAATATCTTTGGCACGATAAAGCGCACCGTCTTTTCCATCAGCATCCTGAAGGCATATTGCTTCATCTGGACCATAGTTAAAGCGATTGGCGCCCTTACCGCCGGTTAAGGCCTGGCTGTTACGCTTCACGGTAATTGAGTCTTTCAGCGCCGCCTCGGCATCTGCTTTTTCTTCTTCAGCGCGGGCTGCTTTTGCGGCTTTAGCCGCGTCAATTTCTGCCTGGCTTATTAAGCCCGCATCCAGTTTCAGCTGGTTTACGAGCGTATCGCGATCACTCTTTTTCTCGCTAAATGCCTTGTTAATACGCTTCACGGTCTGTTGCAGCATCACTGAATTGTTGAAGCAATCTTCTGTGATCGCGTTTTCATCCGCCAGGCCCAGGCGCACAGCATGGGCAAAGAGTGTGTCGTAGTTGTTCGCCTCGTAATCCAGCGGGTTCCGGCTGTATGAGCGATAAACGTAAGCCATCTGGTCTGCGGTGTCCGGGACCTTACTCAGCGTTTCCAAAATTTCCTCGACCGGCGCCTTAAGCTGATCCCGGAAATTTAGCCATGCTTTATGTGCGTGCTCCCTGGCCGTGACGACTGTGGCGGCTAAATGCTCACGCGTCTTTAGCGCGGTTGACTCCACCAGCGCAGCTAAGAAATCCCGCTGGTTTTTATACTGCCCCGGAATGAAGGCCGTATTACGCACTGAAACATGAAAATCTATATATTTGGATGGATCATACTGACCTTGCAGCAGATATGTACCATACTGGGATTTACCTTCCCCCGCGAAGTTTCTGCCTTCCGTATCAGTACCGTTTAATCTTGCGGTCAGGTATTCAGCAACAGCGGTTGCAATCTGTCCGGCTGTCGCCGTCTCACCGTAGTTTTCCAGCTCACTTTTATAATCACGCCCAAACAAAGCGATTAACAGTGGCTCGATCCCCATGTTGCTCGATAACGACCGGCTCCAGCCCGCAACAGCAGCTTTCAGCTCATTGTCATTCGTATCAGGGAACACAACGATGTCAGCATTGTGCGTAAGCCAATCCATAGCGTCGGTGCGCATAACCGTGCCATACCCCCAGCTTTTAGACTCTCGCAGTCTGTGCAGCGCAAATTTACCTTCAGAGTCACGGTAGACAGCATTTTCATCTGTCAGCAGCAGATGGCCAGCCCGCAACATCCGTACAAAATCCTCTTTCGTTGCACGGTCCGTTACTTGATAGATATGCTGCCCTTGCGCGCCCCACTCTCGTAGTGATGCTTCGGACTCGGGTATATCTGAGGACGCGCCAATATCCTCAAACCGTATGATGGCTTTGCTCAATCCATCAGTGAGGCGGCGCTTAAAGATTTCCTGGCAACTTGCCGTAGATGCATCCAGATCCAGGCTGAGAATGCGCACATAGGTCCCGCTGCCCTTACGGCTTTCATAAATAGCCCCTTTTTTCAGTGTCCTACCGTCCGCCAGCAGCACATACTTTTCACCGTGTGTCAGAATGTCCACGTCGACATCCAGCAGGCCAGAATTAATCGCGCGCTCTACCTCCGGTCGCAGCTGCTTAATTCGCTGCTCAGCTTTTTGCGCACGCATAAGCTGTCGTTCGCCACGCCTTATTGCAGACTGTGCGTCAGAAATATCCTTATCCAGCTTTTTGATTTCTTCTCTGGTAGTTTTTTCAAGCCACTGTTGCCCTTTGTCGATCGCTTCCTGTAACTCGGCCTGCTTTGACGCCAGGTAAGTACGGCGGTTTTCCGCATAGTCTTTTTTATTGTTAATGGTATGTTGAATGCTCATTACCGGCAGCGTTAATGCGTGCTGCATCTTAATCAGCTCAGACAGATCAATATCAGCACGCTTTTTCGCAGCGGCTCGGGCAGCAGCCTCAGCTTTCTTCTTGGCGGATTCCACGCGGCGCGCATAGTCTTCCGGGTTAGCAGCCAACAGGAGATTCATTTCTTCTTGCGAGTTGGCGTCCGCGTTGGCCATACGCGCCTGATCTGATGTCAGGATCTCATTTGTCCAGTTGGCTTTATTTTTTAGCGCCTTCACACGAAACTCATCGAAAGAGCCTTTGCCGCAATAGTAATGCACGCGCACTGAACTGGCTTTCGAGCCAACGCGAGCGCCGCGTCCGTTTCGCTGTGCGATACTCGCTGGTGTCCAGGGTAAAGTGAGGTGATGAATATCTCGGGTGCCGTGGTGCAGGTTAATACCCACTTCCGCCTTTTTATTACAGATAAGGATGCGGGTTCGCCCTTCGTTATAGTCAGCAGCGATAGACTCCATTCCGCCCAGGGATGCTTCTGTTTTGCTGGCTATGTAGGAGTCATACGCTTCTTTCTGTGCGTAATAACCCTGCAATTCTTCGTTTGTAGCGTCATCTTTCGGCTCCTTCGGCAATTTAACCGCTTTTGGCGCCTTACCTTTTTTGCCCGCATCAGCAACCGTAGTCGCGTTAAGAATGCCGATCTCTTTTGGCTCTATTCCCAACGCGGCGGCAAGAATTCGCTTAAGTTTGCCGTGCTGAGTCTTCTCGTCCGTGAAGATGATCTGCTTGCCATCTTCCAGACCGGCCTTCACGTTTTCCACCAGCGCGCTATATTTTGGCGGTACAGGGTGTGATACGTCTTTTTCATTCAGATCAAATTTTGGTAGTCGCTTCAAAACCTCTTCTTCTGCGGCTTCTGGCACGATGATTTCAACATAGTCCGCTGTCACAGCGATTTTTGCAGTCACGTTGATACTGACCGTTTCGCTGTCCTCCTGTTCATCATCCGTGGCCTTTACAGCGACAGGCAGCGTGTCCACCAGCTGTTTAACTGCGTCCAGCTTTTCTACCGGGAAGCGGAACGTCATTTGTCTGTGATAAAGGTCAGGGTCAATGCATACCCGATCCATATCGCGAATGATGCTGAAAATGGAGTCGCGCTCGCCATCTTCATTGTCATCACTGTTGCCATTGGAAAGGTTGTCTGCGCGCTGCCGCAATTCCTCATAAATTGCGCCCTGTTCAGACGTCATCGGTACAGGAATATTGCGTTCGTCAAGCTCCGGGATCTTGACCGTATCAGAAACGTCCTGAGCGGTTTTTAAAGTGGTCCATCGGTGGAATATGCCGCGCAGCCCATCGAGGTTTTTGAAGCCTACCAGCCCCTGCTTCTGCTCAATTTCACCAGAGATCTTCATCACGTTAACCATTTCGATTAATCCAAAGACCTTAACGAAATCATCTGGCGTCAGAATGCCCATGCGCTGCCATTCATCCTGGCTGACAACGTGAGAAAGCATATTAAACGCATCAACTGGCGAGTTAACGAGTGGCGTTGCTGTTAAAAGAACGGGGCCACGTCCGTTATGCTTTTTCATCAGATAAGAAGATTTCAGGGCAAAATCTCGCGCCGATTTAGCTACGCTGTTGGTTGGCAGATATGCGAGTTGAGATGCTTCCCGGCCCGTGGCGAAACTGTTGCGATAATTGTGGCCTTCGTCTGCGATCACGCTGTCAAACAGCATGTCCTCGAAATACGGGAACTCTTCTTTTTTGGCGCTGCCGGTATCAGATGCTTTGGCGATAATACGGTTTTTCTTTGCAGCATCGCGATGTTTAGTGCCATCAAGGTTTACGCGGCCTGCGTCGGCTTCAGCAAAAAGAACTTCGCGTGCATGGGCATCCACGGTTTCCGGGCGCAGTGGGATCGCTGCAAATTGTTCTTTGGTCATGATCACGGTCCGGTAATTGGACATTGGGATCATGTTCATGCGCTCTTTAATTGTGTCAGTTGTCGAAACTGACACGGCATTACGGAAGGTGGCCAGCCCGGTATTTGGGTTGATCACCTGCTCCCCTTTGTCATCGAGGACAGGCACCTGTTTAGCCTGGCCATCGTCCCCCTTAACTTCGTCCAGACCAACAAAAAGCATATTAGCCAGTGCATCCGGGCTGTAGAACTCTTGGGCCTCGTAGTACCAGTTTTGATAGACCGCTTTCGGCACAACAATGGCAGTACGCTTACTGCGCCCGTTTTCGTAGTTATAAGCCTCCAACGCAAGCGCCGTAGTAGTTTTACCAACCCCTGTGCCGAACGCGTTAATGCCGCGACCATCTTCAGATAAGCGCCGCACCTCGGCATTTTGGTAAGAAAATGGAATTCTCGCACCAGATACGCCCTTAAGATTTAACGACTCTTCCGAATGACTGAAGGGAATAAAGGCGTTAAACGCGTCGTTATATTCCTGCACAAGCTGATCAATATCGTCGTGCTGGCGTATCCACGTATTGAACTCTTCTTCGAGGTTTCCGATTTTTTCCAGGTAGGTATTAGCGAGCGGCCCGCGTGGCTTCACTCCATTCAGGTAGTTTTCAAACTGGTCGAGAAAACCATCTTGATTACGAACGCGCTTATAGACGAATGTAGACGTGCCGGTTTCTTTATCACGCTGCTGAACCGTTTTATACCGATAACCGGTAAATACACCATTGCGTCCGCTATAGCCGTTTTCAGAGACCAGGGCGCCATTTTTAATATCGACCTTCTCGATATATTTGACGTCCTCGTATCCTCGTTCGTGCAGAAATTCCATCACCAGGCGGCGATCAAACCAACGGGCATTGAGTGAAAAATCGATGTCATCAACACCGGTCCATTTCCGCCTTGATTTTATTTCCGCCAGCTGCCGCATGTAGTTGTCTTTAATTGCGCCATCGGGTGTGCCCGCCAGCGCGCCCATCAATGCGCTATTCAGTGCGCCTATATCGCCGCTGGTGGCCCGGTCCATTGGAATAAGCGTCCCATCTGGCTGCACTGCTATGCCGTCTTTTTGAGCCAACAGGTTAAGCAATTCATTATCGTTCTCCGTTAAAGCGCCCTCGAAAGCGGCCCGGAACGTGGATAACTCAATCGGATCGAGATCAATCTGATTAAACAGGTGTCGCAATACCTGCTCATGGTCTGATGCGTCATGCGTCTTTGCAGTGCCAGCATCGAGTGTGCCGGTAAGAAGCGCGGTCAATTCGCCTTCTTTAGTGACGCTGGCTTTAAACTTCAGCCAGTTTGCAGCTCCCTCACCTCTCATAGCTGCCGACTTACCATTATGGGGGTTGCCGCTGCGCTGTACCTCTTCGCTTACTTGCTTTTGAAGATCAGCTAACTGAAGCTCCAGTGAGTCAGCCTGGTAGCCGGTTGCGAGTTTATCTTGAATGACGCGAATACGGGCGCCAATCACTGAACCACGTAGCACGCGCTGGCGTAGCGCTGGCTTTTGGCTCATGGCGAAACGGATCGTGCTTTGGTACTCCTGGGGGAATACATCCGGGAAATGTGTCACGACATTTTCCAATTGCGCCATATCCAGTGACAGAATACCTTCGCTGGTAGACAAGCGGGTGCGGAGATCGTCATAGTTTTTGGCGCCAAAAGCTGCTTCATCGAGCGCGCCATAATTTGCAGCGTCATCCACCAGCCAGTGGCCGCCTACAAATTCTTTCCAAATGCCATTAATCAGACGTTTCTCGCCATCGCCTACAGTTGGTACGGGTGGCTCGTTGAGCGCCAGTAGATCCCAATTAATGCGGCTTTCAAATCGTCTGGCCAGCGCGGCTTTGACTGACGCCGGGTTAATCTGGCCATCAGGTTTTACAACCAGACGAGCAAACTTATCTTTGCCTTCAGTCGTCATTGTGCCGTGAATAAACTTCCGGCCATCACGTTCGAACCATTTCCCATTAATGAACGTGTCCCAAAGCACATTTGCTTCGCGTAACACGTTGTCCTCTCCTGTCTCGATGCGCTCTGCAAGATCCTCGGGATGTTTCCGTAGGACCCATACATCAACTACCGTTGCTGTGCCGTTATTGGAAAATGTACCGGAAGGCAAGCGATGCGCGCCTAAAAACTCGGCCTTACGTGACACCCGGTCGCGCAGTTTTTTATCACCGCTGTTATGGGTAAGGCCATTTGGAACAATCAAGGTAATCAGGCCGCCCGGCTTAACTTTATCGATCGGGCGCAATACAAAATATCCGGCCAATGACTCGTTTTTATAGGCTGGATCGCGCTCAGCATATCCACCGCGCGAGCTACCAAATGGCACATTCCCCACGCAGTGATCAAAGGAGTTATCGGGCGTTAATCGCGCCAGGTCCTCAAATGGACTGACGTTAACGTTGTCTTCCGGGTGCAGAAGCTGGTTAATGCGTCCTGAGACGTCACTAAGCTCTGCCGCCTGCATTGCCATGCCTTTAGGTTTTGTTTCCTGGAAAACGCCAGTGCCAGCAGCAGGTTCAAGGCCCAGGCCGCCATTTACGCCATATGCTGCCAGTAAATCCCACATGCCCTCCGCAACATATTGCGGTGTGTAATATTCGTACTCGCTACCGCCGATCCCGCCCTCACCTGTATAGCCTGCGAGCGTTTGGCGCTGTGCGTCCGTCAGCTGGTCGCCAGGGATTAGGGTATTTAAAAGTTGGATCGCGGCCCGGTTGGCGTCGCGCCGTTCGCGCTCAATACTGACTCCATCGCGCTTCCCAACACCAAATGAAACAGTCTGCCGGGTATTTGATAAGCTGTTAATCAGGCGCACAATTTGTTTAATACTGCTCACGGATGCCAGCAATTTGCTGGTTTGCCCGCGTTTGTCTGGTGTTGCCACGTAAAATCTCCAAAAACTCACATCGGTTAAGGTGCAAACCACCGCAAACCGTAACCGAAGTGAGTTTTCAAACCGTGAAGCAACCTCGTTCCAACAATCCTGTCGCCGTGCTAAGACGACTTATGCGCGGGTATGATGTTGGCGACAACATCAGTAATGTTCCAATGGCCGCCAGCAGACGAGGCGTAGTTTCGCGCTCTGTTTTGCCCGGAATTTACGACGAACAAAACACTGGCCTTTCGTCAGCAAGTGACTCGATGGCAGCAAGTTTTGTTATGCCAACCGATCGCATGTCGCGCTATGCACTGTTTGACCAGATGATGCGTTCGCCGATCGTCTCTTCGGCGCTAAACATTCATGTTTCGAGCGCGCTATCAATTGATAAAAAAAGCGGCCTTTGTTTCAACCTCGCCCCCCTCGATCCCACGGATACAGAGACGCTTAATCGCTGTAAAGAAATGATGAACGACCTCGGGGAAATGCTGAATACGGGCCTACCTTCATGGGCCATCATCATGGCTACGTTTGGCGTCTCGTATATCCGGCCATATGCCAAAGAAGGGAAAGGCATAATGTCTTTCGAAAGCAGCTATTACACAATGCCGCACTTCATCAGCGAGTTTTATCGGGGCGGCGATCTGGCTGGCTTTACCGGCGACTACCTTCTGGACCCGCAAACTTCTCAGCGAGTCCTTGCAAAGCCGTGGGATATGATCGCCATGAAAAATCCATACTGGATACCTGATATTAACGATCGGCCTGTCCTCTCCGGGGCCAATAGTTATTCTTTGCTACAGGAGCCAGCTTATCGGGCACTTTCGGAAACACAGAACTACGGCACCAGCTTTCTTGAATACAGTTATGAGGCCTATATCAATCTTTGCGATTCTCTACGGGCTATGAAAGCGGCACGCCGAAACTCAGCTACTGTTGATCGCGTTATTGCCATGTCGACTGACGAGCTGGACCCGGTAAATGCTGCACACCACTTACGGAATGTTAGCCAGTCACTGAAGCGCAGCATGGATGAAGTGTCACGTATGTCACGTAACGGCAATACCATGCCAACTGTCCTGAACCACCTTATTCCGGTTTCCGGTAATAAGGGAAATGTCACCTTTGATACTCAGCAGATACCCGTCGATATTTCTGGAATTGAGGACGTAATGTTCAACTTGCGCCAATTATGCGCGAGCGTGGGATCTGACGCTTCATTAATGGGCTGGTCAGATCAAATGAGTGGTGGCCTCGGGGAAGGCGGCTGGGCACAAACCGCTATTCAGGCTGCACAGCGTGGTTTATGGATTCGTAATGCTGCTCAGACAACCATTTTACGAATACTGGATATTCATAGCGCCTTTAAATATGGAAAGGTCTACCAGCATAATAATCGCCCTTTTAGAGTTGAATTTAATTCCAACAATAATGCTATTCAGGCTAAGAACGATCGTGAACGTGAGAGCAATATCAACTTTATTTCTGCACTGGTTGGGATACTGGATGCCATGCAGAACAACCCAAAACTAGCGAGTTCGCCCACGTTGATGTCCTCTTTACTGTCTGACAGTCTAAAGATGCCGGTGGAAACGGTAAACAGAATTTATAAAGAGTTTCAAACCCAAAAATCTGAGCAAGAGCCATTAATGGAAAGTACGCTAACTGCCATAAATCATAATGACTTAAGCCAGAAAGAGCTGGCCGCGCTGGTACAGGAATTGCTAGCCTCCTAGCGAGCACAAGGAATTCTATAAATTAATCGTTAAAGATAATGCCCAGTAAGACTGCCATCTTATTTGATATAGCAGTCTTACTTATAAAATGCTGAAGCCTATCAGACTATCGGTGTCAATAGTTTTTAATGCATTAAAATAGGTTCTCCCTGGTTCTTATCATAAAAAAGGTATAGACAGATGCATGGACGCTGCGTAGACATAATGTTACTATGTTGCAAATCATGCTGAAATTAGGAGAGGGGAATGACAAAAAGCTTTTATTTTAGAAATATAACCATAGGGATAATTTTATTTATAATTATCAGCATCATTTTAATGAAAAACCATGAATCATTAAGGCTGCAACTATTTTGGGTTTTTTCTTTAGTAAACACATTCCTTTATCCAGTAGCTAAAATGGCTGTCGAAAAAATCGCTCTAAAATTTACTACAAAAGGCTTTTGGCATAGAGGGTTACTTACAGATGATATAGGCAAAAATGGAATTTATGCTATTTATTGGTTGTTCTGCTTTGTTTTTGCCATTCCTCTTAGCATAATCTATTTATTCTTAAACGATAAAAAGGCCGGGTAAAACCCGGCATCTTTTTAATAATGTTAAATCCCCAGACTGGCATTAATCTTGTTAATAAGATTATCGTCAACTAACGCACCCACTGTAGCCATAATAACAGCAAAACCTACGATTCCTAGCGGAACACCAGCAAGAATGCTGAAGGCAAAGGCTGTAACAGCTGTTGCAACCTTTCCGGCTGTAAAAGTTTCGATTTTAACAAAGAACGGTCGCCAGTTGTCTGTCTCTAAGGACTTAATCAATTCCTGAGTAATGTCATACAAGTCAGAGAATTTTCCATAGTAACCAAATGCTTTGTTATAGATAGAAAGCTGTTTAGCCATGTTGGCATAATCCATAGATTTTAGAGCACTATGAATAGCATTTCGATCCTGAGCACTAAACTTAACGCCTAAGGAATTTTTATAGTTGTTAAAAGCTGCCAGCGCTTGATCCATATTACGGATCGTTTTCCCTTTCGCTTCTTCCGCAAAAGACTGGGCAAGACCTGATGCTCTTTCACCATATTTCGCGGTTACTTCTTGGAAAAAATCCGATGTTAACTTTACCGCAGTGGCAATATCGTCTCTGGTGTAATTTATTTGCGCTAGCTGTCTTTGTGCATTTTCAACTTCATTACGCGCCTTACTAATTCTGCGCCCTGATTGCTTACTATTAGCTAAAGCGGCATTATCATTAACAATTTTAATAAGTGCAACTTTACGCGCTTCAGAAATATCCCCCGCGAAAGCCCCACCCATGGCTGAATTATACTGATTCCCTGCACCACCACCATTTCCACCACTATAACTCGGCATCCCAAGATTTACGCCAAACGCGTCACCACCAACACGAGGGTTTATACCAATGACATTCCCATCTACACTCAAAAAGTATCCTGTAAATTCAGCGGGGTTTAGCCCACCGCTACGAGCCATATTATCGCCAATAGTACGGGAAAATGTAGGTCCAAAACTAAGACCTTTACCACCATTACCGCCGGAATTACTACCAGTCGCCCCGCCAGCATTACCTCTTGGGCTTTGTGAACCCGGATCATTTGTCGATGCATCAACAGTCATTGAACCTTCGTTTTCGCCACTCATATTATCATCCTTATTAAATATATAAACGTGAGAAATTTATTATCTCTATTTTTCATTACCAGGATTAGCGCTGGCAAAATCAACTATAAATGATAAATCAGGACAATCAATAACTATTTTGATAATTTTTACTAAAAAATAACTTGAACAAGAATTTCGTTTATAAAATAGGGTGATACTATTTTTATAATAGAAAAGCAGACTTGTAATATTATGATTATAAAGGGATTTTTAAAAAAATATTCGTTTCGAATTAATATAATTAGCGAATTAAAACGATGTAAAATTAACTCGTTACGAGTGTTTCACCTGATGTTCCATAACAGCAGGGAAAGTGAAATTTTAAAATTAAATCGTTACGATTTTATTAACTAACTTTACTGGTAAAATAGGTAATGCCAACAGGAAGTAGTTATTTGAAGAAAAATTATTATAATAATTTTGGGTATAAAAAAAATAAAAAACCGCTTATATCGGTAGGCAATTGATAACTCCAAGTCTTATATAATTTATTATTTACTACGAATCCCAAACTTCGCATAAAAACCCTTAAGAAATTGATTACAATTCGCATGCGTTTTATTATCATATTCTCCAAGTGATAATTCACGAATGAAAAGTCGCGGTGGAGCATAAACACCTAAAGTTGTCGCGTATAGTTCTCTCTTAGTATCTGATGCTAAAATGATTACTTGGTTAAAACCTATGTACGCCCAAGGTTTTAAACGCTCAAAAAAAATATCTTTTTCCATTAACGGCACGGACCCAGAATGGGATCATCTTCGCTGACCCCATTCGCGATCGCCATATCACGATAATTACTGAACAATTCGTGTCCGCCATCAGTAACCTCTGGAATTTCATCTCTGAAATATGCCATTCGTATAGCCAAATTATTATCCGCGCCACGGAGTATAAAACCGGCGCACGTCGCCGCATGGTCAACTCCAGAGTCGTGGCAGGCAAAGACATTTTGCGACATATCGTAACTGGTATTGGCTGAGTGTCTGAAGGCTTCAGCCGGAAATTCGCCAACTGCATCTTTTCGCCAGGGGCAGTCAGGGCAGGGTTTACGGCGGCAGGCCTTTGAGTCTTTTTTAAGGGAAATTACCTGATGATCTTCCCCGGCCGCTCGGGTTTGAATCACAGTGCTTTTGGCTCTCATATGGATTACTCATTTGTTAGGAACGTATTTACTCTAATTTTCTAATAGAGAAATAGCCAGATATTTTTTTATTAGTTTTATACCAGCCATGTTAACTCACTTGCGCTAAAGTCCCGTCTGCCTTGGTGCCACATAAATTTAAGAGGAAAGCATGAGTAAAAATAAGGCGCTTCGGACTGTGACAGATCGCTTCTCACTGGTCGACAGCAATCGTAAGCACACGCCACAAAATGGGCGAAATTATATCGTCAGCGCCGTCCGCGCCACGCTTGATTCACCCGAGGTTAAAGAGCGGATCGGACTGGGGGAAATGTTTGGTTATTACGGCCATACCAACCGCGCCCTTTATCATCGAGAAACGGGTAGTTTAGACCTTCCAGAGTCCTGTACCGTTACGATCGATGGGCAGAAAGTTGTGCTCTATAACGTGCCATCAAACAGGACGCTGGATATTAGCGTTGATGATGACGGCGTTGTAACGCATACACAGGAAATTTTGGACACTGAACCAGGCCGAATTGTGGATGGTATGGAACGCTCTATGGCTGGTGGATGGTCATGGGCAACCACAGGCCCTACCCAGGATGGTGTTTCGTTCATGCGCGGATTTAGCGGCGTCGATTATGTTGCAACGCCAAATTATGTCAGCCTGAATCGTTCACCTGCGATGCTCGAAAGCGTAACTGACGTTGAGCAATGGCGACTGGACTGTCTGGTTAACGCTGGATATGCAACAGATTCAGCACGCAGTTTACTGGCCCATATGGACCTGATGAAGCGCGACGATCTTATGCTTGAATCGGCGTATAAAGCGCCAGTATTTGAGTCTCAAATTTTGATGCTACAGGGGCAGCTCATGCATATGCAAAAGGCCATGAGTGAGCAGGTAGCTATGCTTGAAAGTGCGAACGCCATCAAAGATCGTCGCGAAGACCTGCTTAAATCGGCGCAGTGCTTACTGCCGGTGTTTATGACCGACAAGCAGCGTAAGGCTTTACTTCAAATGGCTACCCCTGATGATCTGCAAGAGGTCTGCGCGATGTTCGAATGTATCACGGGCGGTGGCCTGAATACGTTACCATTAGGCCGCAAAGAGTCACATCTACCTGCGCCTCCCTCCAGTAAGGTTAATCAGTCTGGACCATCACTCGCGATCGTGCCGTTTGGAATGAATTTACTCTAATCCCACAATTTGCCCCCTGATCATGTGATCAGGGGTTACAAAAATCTCTGTTTACCAGCCCATCAAATCGCCGATAAAACAGCCATCTGGTATTAAACTAACAACAAATAGTTTGTTATTAGTTTAATAGACAAATATGATCCGCCCGTTCGCGAGATCCCAGACCGCTTCAAATTTGGGACGAAAAAAAACGCCAGGTTTACTGACGTTTCTTACGCAGAACCACTAAATCT
This sequence comes from Erwinia aeris, assembly GCF_041224955.1. NCBI lineage: Bacteria > Pseudomonadati > Pseudomonadota > Gammaproteobacteria > Enterobacterales > Erwiniaceae > Erwinia > Erwinia aeris. The sequence continues at coordinate 43,772 of NZ_JBGFFX010000017.1, forward strand.
GCTTGCTGTTGTTGGCCTGCCAGCCGCACAGCAATTTTTAACCCGTTGCTAAGGTTTATATGAACACTGTAATGCCCATGCCCGCAATTTTATCCCAGCACAACCCTTCAGACAACATTCCCGACCAAGAAAAACCTGTTTTAGCTGTAAAAAAATCAAGAACTTCGATCAATCCGTTTATTCGTGCAGGCAATGTCACAGGGATCGCTCTTGAGTTCTTTGTTCGGCAAATGGCGTCACGCTTTATCACCCGCACAGCGGCAGATTTTTTAACCAAAATTTGTAACGTAGCGGCTGCTTCAGAGGCTTATCAAATCTACTACAGTAAAGCGACAATGGCGGTTAAAGCTGGGGTTTGCACTAAAAGCGTTCAACGTTACATGCGAGTCATTGAAGCCAGTGGGATCATGGTGCGAACTGCCGTTACTGACAGCATCAAAGGCCACCAGCCAAACGTTTATACCTTCAATCCATCTTTTATTGCGGCCGCTCGTTCATTCTTTACTGAGAAACTGAGCAGTGTGCAGATTAAGGGCTTACGCTCGATGGCGCAGCAGGAGATCTCACGGCTGGTAGATACCGCACTTGAACCTTTCAAAAATAAGCTTCGTCGGGTGCTAAGCCTTGATGCCGCAAAAGCTTTTTTTAAAGCTCCCCCCATAGGACAGAGTGTACCTACCCCCACAGGTCAATGTGACCCACAAGAAGTAGAAGAGATAAACCAAGAAAAAGAAAATAAAAACCTTACTCGCCCAGGCTCGAAATGGTTTCATTCTTTTTTAAAAGACTCATTGACGGGCAAAGAGCGCAGGGCATTAACAAACGCAGCCCTAATCGAAACGCGTAAGAAACGCGATGAAGAACAGGCACAGTTAATCCGTAGCCGCCATGCACGGAAAAAACACGCTGAGCGGGCCTCTGTAACTTCAGATGAAGAACTCATTGCAATGGGCTGGAATACAGGTCGCAATCTGGCTAAACCACAATTCCGCAAGCCATTTAGCAAGCCGATGACGGGCTTTAACCATGCAAGGATGGATGCAGCGAACCGCGAGCATGACGCCGCCTTAGAAAGTGCAAAAGCGAGCGCTCAACGCGATCCAGAAGTCATTCGCGGTCACATTCAGGGCCTGAATGACATGCTCAAAGGGAAAATTTGCCGCTAACAGGCAAGGTTCATGTGCTGTCAGCGCTGAAGGGACCAATAACTCACTTTTCATAGCATACGTGGCGGCAATAAAGCCGGTATGACAGAGATTTGAGCAATGTCCGAAATTGTTATCGCAAACCGCAAAGCGGCCCTGGATGTAATCGCTTTTTGCGAAGGGACCAGCACGAACCCAATGACTCGCAACGATGGCTATGACGTGATCGTTACCGGGTTGGGTGAAAAGGGAGAGATTTTCACCAACTATGAAGATCACCCCTTCGCCAATGGCCGACCTTCAAAGGTATGGTGTAAGTCAGGGCAAACATCTAATGCTGCTGGACGTTATCAGCAAATGTTGCGCTGGTGGCCAGCCTATAAAAAGCAGCTTGGGCTGCCGGATTTTAGTCCTGAATCTCAGGATAAACTGGCTTTACAAATTATCCGCGAGCGTAAAGCCCTGGCAGATGTCGATCGTGGCGATATGACTGCCTTTGCCGAGAAGTGCTGTAACATTTGGGCTTCTTTGCCAGGTTCTCCACACGGTCAACCGACTAAATCTTTGGAAATTGTTAAGGCAAAATTTATCCAGTTTGGCGGCACTGTCGTTTAACTGCTGAAGGGGCATTGTCCCCTTCTCTTTGCCCACAGCCCTTATCACACCTCTCAGCATCATTGCCTCTTATAATCATGTAATTATATGATTATCTAGCTGTACAAACCTCTCAGGTAACTCTTAATCTGTTTTTCTAATAGAAAATTTATTGGCATGTTCAAAAGGGATGCGCTGCAATTGTGATCGTTAATCTAATTAATAATTATTTGGCATTAACTGATGGTTAACCTTATGGCTGATGCAGAAAAGAGCGATGCAACCTTAACAAAGCGACAAAGAGGGACTATGAGAAACGGGAGCTATGACATCCTTTTGAAAATGAGACAGTTGGCCAACGAGATCATTTTGAAGACGGCCGAACAAGAAGGTGCCGACATTATCCCCCGTGATTTTGCGGCCCTGTTAGACAAAGCCGATGAAGTTTTTAACGCCAATAATGTGCTGATGGCCTTAGACTTGATGGAAGGATGGCGGCGAGTAGCTATCGAAACCCGGTCCGATGCAATGTTTATAGCAGGATTTGAAAATGGCTATAAAGCTGGTCTGGCTGGTGAAGCGCGTCAGTCGCCGGAGCGTATCAAGGAGCTGTTACCCGAAGCACTTTTTGAAGCATGGCCTTACGCTAATCCTCTTAATGAATAAGTAATATTCCCTCCCCCAACCCGGTTACGCCGGGTTTTTATGTCTATTTATCTAACAAATATTGTACTTACATATCTTCCGGTGTACATTCCCTTACCAATGTCTATTTTACTAATAGATAATTATCAGGAATGTCGACAATGGAAAACGTAACACTGCCTGTATCGTCCCGTATATGGGGGTTAGCAAAAAAAGATCCCATCAATGCGGACTTATTACGCCAGGCTTATTGTGTGATCGAAGTACAAAAGGCCATCTTGGGCCAGGTCGTCCGTCATGCTTGCGCGCTGGGTTATGAAGGCAATGGTATTGAAGGGGCATGTGCATTTTTGCAGAGGCTGGCTAAAGATCCCCATGTTGTGGGGCTTATCCTCCAAAACACACGGTCGCTTGCACCGGCAAGGCAAAATTTGATAACGCCCTAATCTTTTTACGAAGTATTTAGAGTTCGAATTTCCTAACAAAAAGGCTAAAACATGATGACGATTGCTCAAGGCAACCAATTTGAAAAATACCGGAATCTCCTTTTATCTAAGGGGTTTAAGCTTACTAAAGACCGCCGCGCGGTGCGTCGAGATTGTGAGATCACCACGCAAGGCAAGTTTTGGATTGCTAACGATCTGATCAGTAAAACGACCAAAAAAAATGAAGATTTAGGCCGAATGCTGCGCGCCGGTGTGTAACAGAACACCCTGGAAAGTACCTTTGAATAAACCCGCAGCATGGCGGGTTTTCTTTACTAAAACAGGCCGCCGATACCGGTGCCACCTTCAGCTTCTAACTCGTCCGAAACTTGGCGCAAAATATCCTGAAGGGAAACCTCCCCGCCGCCGAACATATCGCCCATAGCCTGCTGCTGGTGTGTTAATTCAGCATTAATTTTATCGGCCATAAGCTTAAAGGCTTTGCCCATCCGTTTAGCCGACCGGTTATTTTGCACGATAAACAGCGCCAGGGCCTTAGCTTCTTCAGAGGCATTTTCGAACATGCCCATCTGTGCGATGACGTCGCTTATATGCTGCCCTGTTTCCTTAGCCTGGCGAACGAGATCAACAGCCCCTTTCAAGGCACCTAACGCTTTTTTATCGAGGCTGGCCACATCCTCGGCCCCATCCACCAGCGTGCTTACTGTTTCCTTATGAATGTCACCTGATAGGATCTGCATTTGAGCAAAATCGTTTGCGGCCGTGTTCAGCGCGGTCAATACATTGCGCATGTCCGGGTCGGGTTCTTCAGAAACCATTTTTACCAGGCGTTCATCCTTATAGGCTTTGGCAAAAATGCTATTTTGTAGCCGGTCGATTAGCTGACGCGTAGGCCTGCCATCTTCTGTTAGAAGGCCCGCCGCCGCTGTAGCACCGATCTGCATAACAAAGGCTCTAATAAACGCGTCATTAGACCGGGCCAGCAGATCGCCACTCTCAGAAGGTTGAAACAGCTGCATCATCTCAGGCGTAATACTCTCCGCATCCACAAAGGATTTTTCGCTGGCCGACATCTCTTGCAGGTCTGATAAATTACTATCTTTCGCAAATTGCGCTCTATCCACTTCTGTAAGCCGTTCACGAACCAATACGGGCCGTTGCATGGATTTCACCTCTGCGGCCGAAATACCAAAGCTGCGAGCGTTTTGAATGAGGAATTCACGATAGTTGTCCGCCTTACCTTCTGCGTAAGCCCTGATTATGCCCATTGTTCGTCCATTGCCTGACTCAACCACGTTATCCGGGCCAATTATTGGCGAGCCATGACTGGATAAGCCGGAATCGGTAAGCTGCGCCGGTCGCAGCGAACGAGAAATATTGTTGACCTGTAATTTGCTGGAAAAACGTGTTCGGTCACGAGGCTGTAGTTCTTGGGGATAGTTCTCGTTTATTCGACCATCCTGGTGATTTGATACGGTCAGGTCCCTTGCATCAACCAGCTTGAATCGGGTTTTAACCTCATCTCCTTTCCCGGTAACAACGAACGAGCTACGGCCACTGTTAAATGCCTGGCGGATAACACCGATCAGCGCCTTTAAGGTTGGCGCCATCTGAATTTGTTTTAAAACGGATTGCTGCATAGTCACACCAAAACGCCCGACGTTGCGCCGGGCAAAAATTATTAGGCCGCTTCCGGGTATTTCTCGCGTAGCCAGTCAGATGCACCAGCAACCACATCTTCCATTGTCAGGAAGACATTGAGATATGGCTCCAGGCGAGTGAGGGTACTGGTAAATTCCCCGCTTTCCTGACTATTGAAATCGCCATTGAGAAACGCCATTACGATAGCTGGTTGATTACTGTCTACCGGCTTATTCTCACCACCCTCAGCTGGCTGCGGTTGCGCTTCTGAAGCATTTACCGGGTTGGCAGGCGGGCCGCCGTATCCTAACTGGATAAGTAGCGCGTTGATCTGACGGCCAATCGTAATTTTACGCAGACCGGTAGCCTCAGCTGAGTCCTGGATCATGCTGTTTAGCTGGCGCCCCAGCCTGATTTTATCCATCGCGCCTAACGCCATCAGTTAGCCCCCTGCGCGATAGTCACTGACAAAGCGACCAGGTGATCGGCAACCTGATTAAGCAGGTCTTCGTTTTCGTCCATTTTACCGGCATTGGCGAGCGCAGCGGCGATGTCTTCTACTTTGGCCATTTCGGCATCAATCGCTGCCGGGTTCCCGGACTGGAAAGACAACAGGCCTGTAAGGTACTCAATCCCAACTTTTGCGGCTTTATCTGCTTCGCTCACTTCAGCGCCCTCTTCTTCCTCAACAGCTGACGCGTCAGGTTCAGCCGCTACAACTAAATCTTTAACCATTGGAATTGGCTTGCCCGTCACCATTGCTTTCTCAACCGCCTTAAGATATTCAGGCGATGCATGTGCTGATACATATCCCGCGATTTCATCCAGCTGGCCGCTGTCATAACCCAGGGCTTCAGCCCATGCATTTACCAGATCATCAGCCCATCCAACTAACTGACCTAAAATTTCAGCGCCGGTATTGGGCTGCTGTATTTCTACCTGCTCTTGCGGCTCGTTTACCGCCGTTTCCATTTCAGCGGCGGCCGCGTCTTCCGGCTTAATTGCTGCCGGTACGCTTTGGTAAAGGCTGGCAAAGACTTCTACAGTTGTTTTGCTATCGGCACGAGCCATTACTCGCAGAAGGTTCATTGCGCCGCCCGCGTCTTTAACCTCCTGAGATAACTTGTCGGAATCCGGCGCGTTAGTTTTGATATATTGGCCAATAAACTTTTTGTCCGTAGCATCAGGGTTATCACGTTTAAAATTTGCGATAAGCGCGTTCAGGGTTTGCCATGCCGCCTTTGCTTCTGAGGGTGACATTATCGATTGGAAATCTACCAGCTCGTAATCATCGATTTTGGTTTGGCTAAGTGGTTCTGCATAAGCCACAACGCCCCAACGATAGCCGCTCTGCTTAATCTCCTTATGCTTGACGATCGCCAGGTTAGCTGACTCTTCTGGTGTATATTGCTCAACCGCTCCGCGCGGCTTCCAGTCCGGGCGCGCTTTCATACCGTAAAAAAACAGATTTGATGTTGCCGCATCATCAGCGTTGCCGGTAGTGGCTGGCGCATTTGCCTTTTCCTGAGCATTACTCACAGGGAACATGTCGCTGTAAATAGCGCTAAACCATGCCTGCTGCGCTGTCTGATTCCCTTCAACATCGCCTTCTGGCTTAATATCAGGGAATGCAGACTGTAGGCGGGCCATCCAGTCATCCATGCTTAACGCACCTTCGCCCGGTCGCTTCATTGGATTTACACCGGAGGCAGTGCCCATTGTCCGGTAAAACCAACGATAAAAATCATAGGCATCAGTAAGGTCACGGCTCGCGCCGACAAAGGCTTTAAGATTGTCACGGTCAGTATGGGCTGACAATGCGGCCGCATCCGGTGCTGGGCTGGTGGCGATGTGTGAGTCTGTTGATGGGGTGTCTGTCGTTCTGCTTTGCCAGTTTGATTTAGCTGATTTCCACTCTTGCATGAAATAGGCTTTCTCACTTCGGTCGATCACATAAAAGTAAGCGATCTCACCTTCATGCTTGCCATCTTCTTGATAGTCGGCATTTCCACCTATGGTTTTATCCAGGTGCTTGCCCGCAAATGCGATGAAGTCCGGTTCGCCTTCAATGGCCATCATAACTTTGCCATGATCTCCGGTCTGATTACCGGCAATATCTCGACCTTTCACGACCTCATATGCGCGCGCTGCCAGACGCTTCGGCTTGGCCTTCGACTTGCCTGCTTCTACCAGCGTATCCGGCTGCGCGGCGGTCGGAGGTACGCCAGCTTCATTTCCCTGGTCCGCCTGCAAAGCTTTTTTTTGTGCTTTAAAAGCGGCAATTTCCTGTTCGAGATCGGCATTGGATTTCTTAACGCGAGCCAGTGCTGAGTTAGCTTTATCCAGTTCGCCATTCAACGCAGGTTGAGCATCTCGTAATGCATCAGCTTTGGCCATTTCATCAGCGGCCTGACTTTCCAGTTTATTCGCTTCGTCCTCAGCACTCTCAGCATTTGCCTTCAATTTTTTGTGCGTATCCTGCTGCTTTTGAAATTTTGCCGAATTACGCTCAATGAGATTGGCCAGACTCTGTGCCGTTTGATCTAACGACATATCACGACCGCCAATAGGCGCAACAACATGCGTTACGTCGCGCTTGTTAAGCAGGAATTTAAACGCGACCAGCGCGTCGCTGCCAGCCAGCTTATTGCCGTCAGAAGTGGGACTATGAAAAATTAGCGAAACGCTCTGGCCATCAGTGCATGGGATTTTGGCCGCCATCACTGGTACGCCTGAAACCTTACGCACATTACCAATTTGCGCACCGCCCACTACGGCCAGGCCTGTTTCATCCGTACCAGCATCGTGCGTACCAGCCGTAATTCCCGTGCCGTTCAAACCGCGATTTAAGACACGGACAAAAGCACGCATAGTCTGTGCCAGACGTTGCTTTGTGGTACTTACTGCTTCAAACATTGCCGTCTCTGCGGCATCGGCCAGGTGTTCGCCCAGATAAGTGTGCTCGACATCTTCAAGCGTTGTTGGCTCAAGTAACAGCGCGTCTTCATCATCGGACATCAGGTTATCGATGTGCGCCGCGCTTAACGGCTTCACGTCATAATCAGCGCGGTCATAAATGGCAAAGCCGTTAATTGGATGATATGGATTATTCATCGTGATGTTGCCCCTGCAAAGACTCTAATTCACCCTTTAGCTGGCGGTTACGGGCCTGCTCAGACTTCAGCTCGGTTTGCGCCGATTCGATTTGTTTTTTTGTTGCTACAGCGCTCTGTTCACGTTCTGCATAAAACTGTTGCGCAGTAACAATGCTGGCTTTTGCCGCATCGATCCGCTCACTCTGCTCTGCCAGCCGTTGCGCATTGGATTTGACGCCCGGTTTTTTCGCCTGGCCACCTTGTGGCTTTTCTGCACGGGCCAGCTTGCGCGCCAGCGATTTTGCAAATGCCACAGAATTAACCTGAATCGCGCTGGCGATGACCTTTGCCAACTCACTTAGATTTTTGGCGCCGATATATGGGACGGCTTTTTTGTTCAGGTTAATAGCAGAGACGTCGCCGGTTTCATTTACTTGTACGCTCACTTCCTGTTCATCCATAAATTTCAGGCCGAATGTGCGCATCGCCACGCCATCTTTTCGCCGGGCCGTGCCTGCCGGTGACACTTTGGCAATCTCAACGCCATTAAGCTCGATAGCTTTTTTCAAAGGCATCAGGCCGCGCTCGTTAAGATTCGCGAAATCCAACAGGTGATATTGATTACCGTTCTTCGAATTAAGATTAATCATCGCTGGCCACCACCCTTTCATCAGGCAGATAGAAATTTTTTTCCTGTGTGGATTGGATAGGGAAAAGGCGATAGAGAGGATTTACCCGGCAATCGCCGTGCGTCATGCGCACCTGCAAAACCCAGTCTCCTGCTTTAAGGTATTTTCGGCTGAAAAACAGGTATTCACGGGTTACGCCTTTCTTTGAGAAAAAGAGTGAGCGCGTTTTCCCTGGGATAACTGTTGATGGATCGTTTTGGTCGCGCAGGCAGTATTCGACCTGCGCACCCTTGATATTCGACCGTGTAGTTTTGAAGCCGACAGGAAAACGAATTACATTGTCATCGTCTCGATATTCCTCAGCGCCAATATCGCTAATAACCGCCTGTTTGCGCTTCAACCCAAAGCGATCGGCCAGCGCCGCCGCAATCACAATTCCTAAAAAAAATCCCCGGATCACTTAGACCCCCTTCTTAATAAATATCGCCTGTATGGCTTGTAGAAACATGTCTTTCCCCTTCGTTGCTGTCTCACGACCGTTATTGCTCGCCAGGAGTACCGACAGGAAAAGAAGCGCCTGTTCCCATTGGTAGTGAACCGCCGCAAAATACGCAGTAGCCCCGGAAATAAGCGCCACGCTTAACTCAGTGAAGAAGTTGAGCCAATCGCGCTTAATCCTTTCCTCTCGCACCCCCTGCAAAAAAACTGCGATACCGCTAAGCAGGGACAGCAGCGCCGCAATAGCGATTGTGTTTGTGCTGCTGTACACAATCCTTCCTCCATCAGTTAGCTGCGGCGCGAGGTTATCAAAAGTGACTTTTGCGGAAACGATCGGGAATTGCAGGTGTAAAAAAGGGGCCTGATGGCCCCTCGAAATGGGATTTATTCGACGTTATAAAGGGACTATTGTGCAGGGCCTTCAGGCGTTAACTCATGCGCAGTAGCAACTGGTTTTATCGGCTCTGGTGAGACATATGCGCTGAACGTTCCTTCTGATTCATTGTAGATCATGCCCGGTTCGCATTCAGTTGTGTCTTCCAGGGGCACAAGCGTATAGCCCGGCATAGTAAACGTATCAGGCATGGTTAAAATGCTTTGTACCAGCAGCGGCGTACCCAGCAACAGTGCTTTTCGCACAAAAACCGTTGGTACTATATCTTCATCATCTAAATTCATATTCGGCTCACCCTTAGTCACTCTTTTCAATCCTGTGGTGCTTCAGGCCATTGGATTTCATCAATCAAAGAAAGGTCTAACCCTTTTAATTTTTTTACATAACTATTCCATGCGGATAATCTATTTTTATCTTCATCATTGATAGTGCCAAGCATTAAGTCGTTCTGCCATTCATTCATATGCAACCGGGCAGAGGAAATCAGGCCATCACATTTATCTTGTGCTAACTTTAGTTTTTCCGTGGAATTATAAGTACGAGGCACGACTGCAACACCATCAAATGTCCAATTACCCGACACATCCGCATCAGGGTGAACATTGCTTAAGTCAATTTCAGTCACAGAAAGATTATGCGGCCAGATTGCAGCGGCCTCTTTTTCAATAAACCGCACTACACCATTAGTGTCGTAAGCAATTTTAACAGTATCCTCTGAAAACTTTAACAAATGATAATACCAATCAAAACCTTCATCAGTTTGAAGAAAGAGAGCGTCCGGCATAATAAGGTCTTTATACTCGGGAATGTAAGCGGATAAATTCTTGAGTGTTAACATATTTATAACTGCCCTATAGTATACCAATTCCCGTTTACACACTTTTGGATGGCACGGTAAAAAATAGTATCTCCGCCCGGACTCGAACCCTCCGTATACCACCCGGTCATTACACATCCCCCTGGCGCTTTAAATGTGCCATTAAGAATACCACCACCTTCCCCGGCGAGACGCATATCCTGTACAGCATCGCCTGCGCCGCGCTGGACAAAATTGCCTTGTATCCAGTTATTTATCCATCCACCCCAAATACTTCCATATACGTTACCATCACCCGCTATACGAACGTTGCCGTGATTAGCCTGAAGCTCGCCACCAGCCATTAATGTATTGCCGACATTTACATTATGGTTCAATGTGACATCACCATTGCTGGCATTAACCGCAAACGGGCGTAAACCATTCCACCCGCCGTATTGGTTCCCTACATCAGTAAATAGCAGGTAGTAAGTCGAACCATCAAAACGATGAATTACTCCTTGATTCGGGCTTAGGATACGGTAGCCGTTCGCCTGATTAGTAATAAACTCGCCCTCACCATAAATACGCCGATTCGCTATGTCAAACCCCATATACTTAGCGTCATTCAAATACAAATCAAGCAGGCCGTCGCCAGGACATATAAAACCAGAATCATTGTCACCAATATTAATGGAACTCAGGTTAGAGGAAAAATTCCCAGTTGGTGGGCTGCCAATGCTAACTTTATTTGCCACAGATAATGAGCCTGAAATATTTACCGTACTGGCAAACGCAGCAGCGCCCGAAACCGTCAGGGAACCTTTCAAGGTTGATGCATTTGCGGCCTCAAAATTCCCCTGTACTTTAGCTCCGTGGCCTAAAGTCACAAATCCGCTTGCAAGTTCCATAGTGAATGGACGTAGTGAATTATAATTGCCGTATGCGTCATTAGCATTTGTGGCAAGCATGTAAAAACCAACTCCGTCATTCCTATGAATCACACCATACTTCTCGGATACCATGCGAAAGTTATTACCGTTGGTATTAAATCCGTTTGAGATGAACTCCCCTTTACTTTTAACGGAACCTTCAAATTCACCGGCATCTTTTACAGATAAATAGCCCTCTGATGTTACCCCCCCTTTTACAACTAATTTACCTGTAACCGTGCCCCCACTAAGCGGCAAAAACGATTTACCTGCTTTAACGGTAAGGAGGCGATTATCCGCACCGTCATTAATGTCATTCGTAGATTCGAAGGAAACCTGAAATTGATGACGTTTAGTGGTGTCGATCTTTTCCTTCGTAACACTCTGCACGTCAGCCTCAAGCGTAATGCGCGCAATTTCAATAGCATTGGCTGGGATGTCGGACTCTGCAAATACTACGCGAAGTGTTGCCGCTTCCTGCGCTACTGAATTATCTACCTGACGTGTTAGTACCCCCTGACCGTATACGGCTTCAAGGATCACAAAGTTCTGCTTACCAGCGGTAAGGGGAAGTGTTTGCTCAGTCAGTAGCTGGACCGTTATCTGAAAATTATCGACATAGACAGATGCAACGCCCGGCCGATCGCCGTCAAGCCCAATTGTCACGTTCAGACCATTTGCCGGTGTCACGGTATAGCCGCGATATACGCCTGCGGAGAAAATGCCGAATGCTTTACGGTTAAATGCCGCCGATCCAAATTGCTCAAAATATTGCACATCAGCCACCAGCCCGGACTGTGCATTAGGCGCAACGACAGAGACTCCGCCCAAAGCGGTTACGGCGCCCATTAATCCGCCCTCTGGTCAATTGTGAGCTTGGCTGTGAAAGCCTTACCCTGATAGAGCGTGTCCTGCTGACAACACAATACCGCGAACGCAAGTCCATCATCGTCAACCAGCGCCAGCGTATTAAAATCGTATGCCATATTAGCCGGTAACACGGAATCCTGAAGCGTGGCTGTGACGGTAATCAGCCCGTTATCGGCGGTACAGATCAGGCCCACTTCAGCAAATTTCCCGGTTAAATCGCCTACCGTAAAAGTCGGGGGGATCTCGGCTACAGCCCAGCCGCCAGCCGGATTTTTTGTAACCAGGGCTGAGGTCCCGAAAAGCGCTTTTACATACTTAAAGCGCGTACCTACGCCAATTTCTGACTCAGCACGGCGCGTATAGAAATAATCGAGCAACGCGGCGCGGAACAGCTTTCCCGCGCCCGTTACTGCTTTAATAGCAGCCATAAAAATTCACCTTAAACGTATGGGCAGACGAAGAAGTTTAAAAAAAGTGAGTTATGGCAACGATGAACAGCCCGCCACGCGGCGGGCTGGAGGGGTCAGTAACTATCGCGGAAGAGAATGGTTTTAATTGCCGCCGCCTGGCTTGCAGAAATGGGTAATAATACGCTGCTTGCTCCGTCAGGAAAGTTGAAGCCTGAAAGCGTGCCGTCCGTGAATTCCACCACGCACCCGCGAAAGCCTAACGTTTGAAGCGTGGCCACGCCATCAGCCACAATTAAACGGCCGTCTGTTCTTCCTGCAACAGGCTTGATTTGTGGTGCAGCAATCACGTCCAGCCCCCAACTATCGATGCGATGATTATCGAGCCGGAAAACTGGCGTATCTAATGGGCGGTCTATAGTCGCTAGTGTGCCTTCTACTTGCTGTGCGGTTTCAAACGTAATGAGCGAAATAGCAGATTTCTGAGAGGGGAAATACCAGGTGCCATCCCTTATTTCAGTCGCGAGCGCCACAAGCGTAAAACTGATAACTCTTTCAGTCACTTCATAGGTCAGGTAGTAGCCCATACCATCAAACACGATCGTAAGCGGTATGAGCGGCTCTACAACCAATTTAAACTGTGCAATGAACTCGTTGAGCACCTCTTCTGGATTAACGTCTGAGAACGTATCGTAAACGTCATTTAGAGCAACACTTATGCGGCCCCGCGATGTCAGAAAAAATCCCCCATATTTTGCTTTGGCGGCTTCCAGTTCGTTCTCAGTAACAAAGTAAGTGCCGTAAGGGTAACTTTCCTGATCGACTGGCGCATACAGTGGTTTCCAGTCAGCCGCGAGATTTTTGAACTCTCGCCATAGCGTCGACTCGATTGGCCGGTCCGTACCTTTGAAATGTATTTCATCGAGACGCTGTTGCAGTAGCACGGGTAACGATGCGCTGGAGTCCTCGTTGATGTAGAAAAAGCGTCCCAGCTCTTTAATCCGCAGGTCCATAGCTTCGCTGTCCATCGAGAACAGGGATTTCCGGTTGGCCGTTCTTTCGATAAGGGGCAACACGGCGCTTTCCATTAGCGATTGCACCGCGTTAGCAAAACCAGACCACAACTCTGATGTCTGTTTAGCCGGAATAAGTCGGTCTTTGAACCAGTCTTTTTGCATATCGGCCTTAATACCTCAGCTCGATAGTTGAATTCTCTACATCGAGATAAACAAAATCATTCAGCCCGACCATCTCAGACATTCCCGTAATCGATATATTGAATGACATCAACAGGCCGGTTTCCTGTACAAGTGCCCAGATTTTGTTATGCGTGACGCGGTTAAAATCTTCGGCACTCTGAGAGTCAGATGCCTTTGAGTCCCGGCCAGCGCCGGTTTCCAGTGCGCTACGGATTTTGCGCTTTGCCTCTTCGAGATTGATCGTTTTAGTGGCGATCCCCGAAAGGGAAATGGTAAAGGGCTTTTCATTTGTGGGTACATGCCTGAATGATTTATTCAGCTCGTTCGGTACATTTTTTAGTGCTGATAACATCGCGGCGCCAATTTCATCCTGGGACATTCCCGGCTTATGGCCACAGAGAAAAACGGTATTGATGTTGGCTAATGATTTGTGTCCGTCCTGGGCTTCCTGTTCGCTTTCTCCCCAGACGTTAACCCAGCTCATACCTGAGATTACTGTGCGTAAAAAATGTTTATAGTCGCCGCCCCATACAACCTGCTCGTCATAAGCCACGTAATATTGCGCACGGTTGCGAGTCTCTTCGGTTGTTTCGAAGCCTGCACCATTTGTAACCGGCGAGTCCGTTACCAACTGCACTTTATTAGCCAGGCTGGAGTGATCACCAGTCGGCGCTAAAGTCTGGCCCTGGACCAGCGTAATGTCACCGTCGCTCAGCCAGACATCGATCAAAATGCTTTCCCCTTCCCCCGGCATTTTGCCAATAGAACCGTCACCAAAGCGGATACCGATCTGTTCTGTTGGCCGGTAAAACATCACGTAGTCACGGCTATTTTTTTTCGAGAGCCTGAATTGCGCGTTATGCTTCCACAGGATCTCTTTCCCCTTTTCTGTCACATAGACGTCAATCTGGGCACAGCGCGCAGTCAGCTCTTTACTAAGGGTAAGGGATAAGAATTCTGTCTCATTATCTACGACGGCGGTAATCCGCTGCCTTTCCAGCTGTTTGATGGCCACACCTGATCTGACCTCATTAGCAACCAGAGTGAGCGGCTCCATCAGCATATACGGGTACTGCGCGTCAGAAATAAGCGTGCTGTATAACGGCAGCGCTACACTTTCTGCGGTCTTATTTGTAACCCTAGCCGTTCCAGTTGCCGGAGTTATCAACCGACCGACATATCCTTTATCTTCAGCTGCTGCGAGGATCGAGGATCGGCGTGTTGCAGTGCTGATAAAGCCTTCAGTCAGGGCTTTTGCTGCGGCAACCTGCGCGGCATAAATTATCTGGCTTCCCATGACCGCGAACATTTTTATGAATTGGCTATTAACGAACCTCTGCCACCAGCTGTTACGTAAAAGCAGATCGTTAAATTTCTCGTATAAATCCTGTGTTGTCATACCTAACCTTTTTGTAAACCAGTGCTGTAATCGCCCGACGGCAGACCAATCGTCAGATAAAACAGATCCTTCTCAATCGCCTCAATCCTGATACCTGTTAACTCCACATCGGGAATATCGCGTTTAAGAGATGTCACCATGTCATTCTCGATCGCTACCTCCGTGAAAGTGTTCATTGGCTCATGCTTATATTTTTGAAGCGGATTCCCCCATCCGGGCAGGCCGTAAATGCTCCCCTGTGGGGTATGAAGCCATTCTTCAATTTGTGCCTCCTGAGCCTCGCTATCTCCCAGCTTGACACTTACGCCCTCCCCGGTAACGCGTAGCAGGCTGTCTATTTCGTTCACTGTCACCCCCTGATAAGCAACTCGTTTAAGGCGGCTAATTTAACCAAAGTGAGGAATCAGGAACGGTTGGTGTCCGTGGTGATTTAGGTATGGGGCGCGAGACTAAATCGGCATCACGGCTGGGCGCTGGCGCAGATCTCCAGCACATGCGAGTGGTAAAGACTACGATTTACTAATAGACAAATAGACGTAGGTTTTAACGTAGTACTTGATCTCTAAGTTAAAACGCTAATACTGTATATAACAACAGTGGATTTAGTTTAAAAAATGAGCTTTCACGAAAACGAGATGTTACCGGATGACACAGAGCTGACTGCATTCAAAAGATTGAAGCCTAAAGGCTTTCCGTCTCCAGCAAACGATTATCAAGAATCTGGCATCGACCTTAACAAGCTGTTGGTTGGTAAGGCCGCAAGCACATATTTTCTGAGGGTTGAAGGCGATTCGATGATTGAGGCGCAAATTTATGATGGTGATTTGCTGATCGTCGACTCATCTCAGATTGCAGGGCATGGCGATGTAGTGATTGCGGCCGTAGATGGAGAGTACAAAGTGAGAAATCTTGTCGAGCACCCTCGCCTCTCGCTGGTGGCAATGGATCCCGCATACAGGCCAATTTATATTAATGATGCGACCCCATTACATATATTTGGTGTCGTAACCTACATAATCTCACCCGCCGCGAGCCGTCGAAATGTACGCCCTGGTTGATGTAAATTCATTCTATGCATCTTGTGAGGCAGTCTTTAGGCCCGATTTATGGGGAAAGCCGATTGTCGTTGCTTCAAATAACGATGGATGCGTGATTGCACGCTCAGCTGAAGCAAAAAGGCTAAATATCCCTATGGGCGCACCTCTTTTCAAGTTTGGCCAATACCTTAAACAGAATGGCGTTCACGTTTTCTCTTCGAATTATGCGCTTTAGTAAGTTAAGTGGAATGCAACATCTTCGGTATAAACTTTAATCAGTTGTTATGAGCTGAAAGGGGAAGGCCGTGAACATCACCATGCATTCCGCATCTGCACTTCTGCTGACTGAACAGTGGCTTAAAATTCTTTCGAATTTAGGAAGAGCCAGCGCAACTATTAAAGCCTATCGAAGTGCCCTGACGCATTTTTTTGCCTTCTGTGAAATACACGATATTGCTCCTGAAAGGGCTTCCTTTGAAGACATTGCAGGATATATCCGCCCTCAGCTCCCTGATATGCCGTCACCCGTTGCCAGCGCCACACTCCAGTTGCGCATTTCAGCTCTTCGCCTCTGGTATGACTTTCTGATTTACCAGGATATTTGCAGTCTCAACCCGTTACCCCGTTCGGGTTTGCCTGGTGCCATTTATACCGGGCGTGGCCTGGTCCCACGTATCACCCGCCTCCCCGTTATTCCCGATGACGGGCAGTGGCTCAGGTTCCTGAAACACGTTTCTGCCGCGTCTCTGCGTGACCGGCTGATGCTTGCTCTGGCGTATTATGGCGCGCTCCGGCGCACGGAAGTGACGGCTCTGAGGCTTGAGGACATTGATCTGGCTCAACGCCTGATACGCATCCGCGCAGAGACGACGAAAAACAGACGGGAAAGAATGGTCTGCTACAGCGCTGACGTTGCGCCGGTACTGGGAAACCATTTTCGGCAGCTACGGCTGGCAGGCTTGTCAGGCGGTGCTCTGTTCCGTTCCGCCTCTGACCGTAATTACGGCGCTCCGCTCTCGTTCTGGAGCTGGAGTAAAACCGTGCGGAAATGGGCGACAGAGACTGATCAGCCAGACATCACCACGCATACTTTTCGTCACCTCCGGCTGACTCATCTGGCACGGGCCGGATGGAAACTGCATGAACTGGCTACGTATGCAGGGCACAGGGACCCGCGTACCACACAAATTTATATTCATCTGTCGGGAACGGATATGGCTGCCCGCATGGCTGCTGCCGTCGCTGAAACCGACCGGAAGATCGCAGGGCTTATCTTTCAGGCGGGGGCAGTGTGATGAAAGCAGAAACAGGAACTCATAACATTTATGTCCCTTTCAGTCGTTCAGACTATCAGCTGAATAATGTGTTAAACACTGAAGAGCGCGAGGCGTTAAGCACCGGGCACAAACGTACCTCTGCTCTGAGCCAGCAGGGTCCGCTGTCATCTTTACTGCGGCCTCTTCAGGATATTGCCGACCGCAGCGGCGCCAGTGACAGACTCGTCAGGATTATCATTTCTGCCGTTCTGGCGGAAATACACCGGACAGGGCAACCCTGCGGGCTGTGGGAATCAGGAAAGTGGCTGGCGCTGTGCCAGCAGCACCGTTCAGGCAGGCCCCTCATTGCGGCTTTTGCCTTCCATCTTGGTTCGTTCCCCTCACCGTTCGATCTGCCGCATCATGGTGCCCCGTCGCTGTACGCCTGTGCCATCTATGGCCGGGAATTTTTCACACAGGAACTTAACCGGCTGACGGAAGCTCTGGTTTCACTGGGATACAAACGCAGGAACCAGAAAAACCAGCTGTCAGCCCTGCTGGGCATACTGATGATGATGAACAGTAATCCTCAGCTCGAAAGCTTCACGACTGATCTCCTGTGGCGCGCGCAGAAATATCATGATCGCGGGATCGCAAGGACAGTGGGCAGAGTTTCGCATGCGCTTGCCGCAATGGGTATCATCAAAAGCCCCGTGCGTATGCGCAATTACCAGGAGTGGCGCGAAAAACCGACAGAAGACATCGCACAGGCCTGGGTAGCATGGTGCCGGCGGTGGAGAGAAACCTCAGTGCTTCGTCCCCGATCCAGAGAGAGCCAGTACAGTTTTATCCTCCGCTGCGGCCTGTGGCTCGCCCGGGAGCATCCGGAAATACGCGAGCCGTCCGACTGGACAATGGAGATCTGCGCAAGCTTCATTGCGGCAGTCGGAAGAATGAAGGTCGGTGAACTTTCTCTGGGCACGGCACAGGGGACGCGCCGGTCTTCCCGTTCCGGAGAACCCATGCTTCCAAACTCCCGCGCCGGTTTTGTGTATGCCGTTCGCCGCTTTATGATTGACTACGAAAACTGGGGATGGGGACGGCTGAAATTCAGTCCGTCCCGTCATCTCTCGACGCCTGATACGCCGCTGTTTCGTCAGGGCGTCAGTCCCCGGGTTATTGATGATCCGGTCTGGCTGAAACTGGTCTGGGCAAGCCTGAATCTGCGTCAGGAAGATTTGCTGAGTGAAATCCATTATCCCCTGTCTATGCTGCAGGCTATGGCGGTCATCTGGACACATGCAGGGCTGCGTCAGAATGAACTGATGCGCCTGACCGCAGGCTGCATTATCCCACAGTCTGAAGATATTAACCGGGACGACGGCAGTACCATTCCTGCCGGGACCCTTTGCTACCTGAACGTGCCAGCTGGCAAGACCTCTAAAGCCTTTGTTAAACCGGTTTCTGCTGCAGTGAAAAAGTATGTCGATATCTGGCTTGCAGAACGACCAGGAGAGCAGGCGGCTCTGACAGATGAGCGCACCGGTGAAAAGGTCCGTTTTCTGTTTCAGTTTCGGGGCAAAGCAGTGGGAAGAGATATAATAAACCGCACGGTTATTCCGGTTCTCTGTGCCAGAGCGGGAATGCCGCAGGAAGACAGCCGGGGCCCCATTACCAGCCACCGGGGGCGTGCATCGGCCGTGACTGCACTGGCCAGTGTTCCTCAGGGCATGTCGTTATACGAGCTGATGCAGTGGTCAGGTCACTCTTCGCCGCAGTCCACCATGCATTATATTCGTATACGCCCGACACAGCTGGCAGCTTCTTTTGTGAAGGCGGACCGGGTCGCGCATATGATGAGCGTGCTGATTGACCATGATCCGGATGCTGTCAGCCTCACCGGTCCGGCAATATATTATGATCTCGGCGATTCGTACTGTATGAATCCTTTCTGGAGCAACTGCCCGCACCGGATGGCGTGCATCGGTTGCGACTTTAATCTGCCAAAACAGAGCGCAAGAGGACTTCTGCTCGAAAGTAAGGCGTCCGTAAAAAGATATCTGGAGGAGGTGCCGCTGACGGTTGACGAGAGAGCCGTCGTGGAAGGAGATACGGAAAAACTGGAGGCTGCTCTGAGAAAAAGCGGTAAGGTTCTCATCCGGTAAAACATTTGTCCGGACAGCATATTATCTCAGGTAAGTAGCAGCACAGTGCGTGAGTTCTGCCTCGTAACAGAAAGCCAGCAGTCAAAGCTTATTCGCTGAGCCATACCTCTTTTTGCCGCAGTCATTCCGGTTTGGATTATTTCTTTTTTCTGCCTGTAAAAAGATAGATAAAGGCCCTCTCTGGGCCCTGCCGGTCGGTTGAAATACAGTCTTCTGGTGTCAGCTGTAAACTATTTATTAAGCCATTTTTCCAGATGCTCAATCTCAGCCTTCTGTGCTTTGATGACATCTTCAGCCATCTTTCTCATTTCAGGATCTTTTCCGTACTTCAGCTCTGTTTCGGCCATGGCTATCGCGCCTTTATGGTGCTCTGCCATACCTCTGGCAAAAGCCCTGTCTGTATCCTGCTCCTTCATCGCATCCATCATGCCGCGGTGCATATTCTGCATGGCGGCTATGTATTCTTTTGACGCCGGGGACATATGCATGTCCTGCGTCATCTTCATATCCGGCTTCTGGGCCATAGCCGCAACGGGCAGAACAACCAGCAGGGAAACCAGGGCTGTCTGTAATTTTTTCATGATCCATTCCTTTACTGGGCTAAGAGACTTCAGTTTAGTTAAGCACCCGGGATCGTTTCACAAAACCGGGAAAGAAATCCTTGATTTAAAGCAGTTCAGAATTATTACGGGCGACAGCCTGAAGAAAGCGCACATCAACGTAAATCATGCTGCCGGTATTTTTACCGTAAACGTAACGATGTCACCGTCCAGAAAAACCTGCAGCGTGCCATTGTGAGCCTGGACAACGGCACGCGTGATGGAAAGGCCCAGACCGGCACCGTCCGTGTTATGTTGCCTGGACGAGTCACCCCGGTAAAAGCGATCAAAAAGCCGGCCCAGATTTTCCTGTGTAATGGCTTCTGTACGGTTAGATATGTGAACAAACGCCATCCCGGCCTGCTGTTCAGCCCGGATCAGGATCGCCGCGCCGTCTGAAGAGTACTTTATGGCATTGGTTATCAGGTTGCTCAGCGCCCGGCGTAGCATCAGACGATCGCCCTTCATGCTGGCATCCCCTTCAAGCGTCAGGGTTTTACCGTTTTCAGCGGTCAGCGGCTCGAAAAATTCGATTAGTTCTTCGAGTTCTGCCTTTGCGGAAAAAATCTCATTTTCCAGCGCCAGCAGCCCGTTTTCAGACTTTGCCAGAAACAGCATGTCGCTGCTCATTCTGGCAAGCCGGCCCAGCTCCTCCAGGTTTGAGAAAAGCACTTCCCGGTAGCTGGCAGCGTCACGCTCCCGGGACAGGGCAACCTGCGTCTGCATCATCAGGTTACTTACGGGAGTGCGCAGCTCATGGGCTATGTCAGATGAAAACTCTGACAGGCGCCTGAAAGAGCCCTCCAGTCTCTCCAGCATGCTGTTAAACTCGACTACGGTAGGCATAAGTTCCGAAGGAAGGTGTCGGGCCGGCAGGCGCTCACTGAGATTATTAACGGTAATAGCCGAAGCCAGCCGGTTTATTTCATTCAGCGGCCGGAGTCCGATGCGGGTGGCAAGCCAGCCCAGCAAGACAGAAAGAAAAATCAGTCCCCCGTTAAGCCACATCAGCCACTCTTTCAGCTGGCCGATAAATTCATCATGAAAGCCAGTATCGTAGGCGGCTGTTATCAGCACGTCCCGGTGCCTGCCCGCGTTCTCTGCACCGATTTTTTTAATCATGACGTTATAGCGCCAGCCGTCTTCCTCCACCGTCTGCAGGGTGTTCAGCTTCAGGGGCTCACCGGCAAAGCGCTCAGCCGGAACCGGGAAGCCGGGAGAGAAATAGGCGGCGAGTATTTGATTATCGGCAGTCCTGATCGACAGATAAAGTCCGCTGTGGCCCACCATGGCGTCGGCAAGCTTGCGGGCAAGCCCCGCGGTATCAAGCTTTCCGGTACGGGCTTCACTTTCCAGCAGTTCGGTAGCCAGCTCAAGCTTACCGGTCAGCAGCGTAAGATCCTGGCTGCGAAAGTAACTGCCCAGCGCGGCAACCAGCAGAACGCTGGTAAGCAGCCAGACGGACATCATGACACCGGCAAAGACCAGGCTAAGTCTGGAAGTCAGAGACCAGTTACGCTTCATTCTTCACGTATCTCCAGTACGTAGCCAATGCCGCGTACGGTATGGATCAGCTTCGGGTTGAAGTCATCATCCACTTTGCTGCGCAGCCGCCGGACAGCCACATCAATTACGTTAGTATCACTCTCAAAATTAATATTCCAGACCAGGGAGGAGATGAGATTTCTTGGCAGCACTTCACCGCGACGCTGCAGCAGCAACTCAAGCAGAACAAACTCTTTTGTGGAGAGATGAATTTTTTTGCCGGAACGGCTGACGCTCCGGCGGGATATGTCCATCACCAGGTCAGCTATTTCATACATGCCGGATGCCAGAGAGCGGTTACGCCTGAGCTGGGTCCGGATACGGGCCAGAAGCTCGGCAAAATCGAACGGCTTGAGCAGATAGTCATCGGCTCCCAGGTCCAGGCCTTTGATTTTTTCGCTGACGTTATCCCTTGCGGTCAGAAACAGCACGGGCTCTTCGTGGCGGGCCATTCTCATCTGCCGCAGAATGTCCCAGCCGTCCAGGGAGGGCAGCATAACGTCAAGAATAATCAGGTCGTAGCGCTGCTGCAGGATGTGCTCCAGCCCCTGACGACCGTCATTCACAAGGGTGACGTCATACCCTGCTTCCTGAAGACCCTGTTTCAGGTAAGTCCCGGTTTTAATTTCATCCTCGACGATCAGAAGAGTGGTCATGGTATAAGGGCCCTGCAGCTGAGTGTCGTTACGCCATACCGTTACCGGGCGACAGCGTGCCAAGCCAGGCTACGGTCGCCAGAATCAGGATAGACACGCTGAACTCTGTAATAATACTTTTGCGCATCAGCGCAATACCCGTCTTATAGTGGCCCTGACTGAGCGCATTTTCCAGTGCCGGCGCAAGCCGGAAGCGGTTCGCGGCAGCCAGCAACAGCATGACGAAAAACAAGCCTGTCTTGATTAGCAGTAGCAACCCGTAGTGGCTGCCCGGCAAAGAGTTGACCGGGTCTTCCACAATGAAGAAAAAGTTAATGACGGCGGTGATGACAATACTCAGCACAATCACCGTGCCGGCCCGGGAAAAGCCCGTCAGGGCTTCCGCAAGCTGCCGGACGTGGCTGGCCTTCTGCGCCTTTTTGATGCATAACAGAATGGCAAAGGCTGTCAGCGCGCCCACCCATGCACCGGCTGCCGACAGGTGGATGATATCGCTCAGCAGATGCAGATAGTAGCTCATACCGTCGTTCATGGCCGCGTGGCCGCCCCATGCCAGGGTGGCCAGCGCTGTGCCTCCTGACAGCGTGAGAACGTAACGCGACAGAACGGCATTGCGCAGGCGCAGGCCCAGTCCGATGAAGGCCAGGACGAGTGCGGCAAGCCGGATAACCCAGCTGAGGCCGACCGCAGTCTCACCGATAACCATCTCTATGATGTGGAGCGTGATTTCACCTGCGTCGGTCACGCCACTCATCGCCTGCGCGACCAGCAGCATATTCGCCAGCGACAGAACAATACCGGCGGATATCAGAATAAAGAAGAACGACCAGACGCTGAATAAAGACACCGATTTTTTAAGCGTTCCCTTCACGGCATACAGTTCGAATAAAGGCAGCCCAAACAGAACCATAAGGTCAAGGTAAAGGAAAAAGCGGATGACAATAAAAGTCTGATCGTTCATGGTATTATTTCACGCTAAAGCTGACGTTGCCGGTGCGCGGGTGTGTATCGGAAGATACCGCACGCCACTCCACCTTGTATGTGCCAGGCACTAGAGGTTTGGCCGGCGTGATCACCATGGTTTTCGGATCGCCACCGGCGGCCACTTTTGCCGCAACCGCCATCGGGGCATGAGAGGACATGCCGGGCATATCGGTCATGACGAGACGTGCACCAGAAAATTTTGTGACCAGATTCTCAGTAAAGTGCAGCTCCACTTTTGAAGGCGCTGCCACCTGCGTTTTATCAGCAGGGACAGAAGAAGCCAGTTCCGGATGCGCCTGCGCGGCAAAAGCAGCAACAGAGGCGGCAACAGCGATGACGTAGCCAGCATAATTACGTTTCATATTCATACCTGTCTTGTTTGTTAGAATTAACTGCATCAGAACCACACGCGGGCACCGAGAAGAAAGCGCACTT
The DNA here is from genome assembly GCF_041224955.1 of Erwinia aeris. Lineage (NCBI taxonomy): Bacteria > Pseudomonadati > Pseudomonadota > Gammaproteobacteria > Enterobacterales > Erwiniaceae > Erwinia > Erwinia aeris. The sequence goes on from NZ_JBGFFX010000017.1 coordinate 67,139, forward strand.
CGTTGTCTTTCTCTCCTTCACGGGTCGCCATATCGGCCGTGTTGCCATAAAGCTGGCTCCACGATACGCCCACATAAGGCGCAAACTCCCGCTTCACTTCGTAACGAAGGCGCAGGGAAAGCTCGGTACCGGACAGCCCTTTCCCGGTTTCACGCACCTCATCATCCTTTCCGTAAAAATTAGCTTCAAAAGACGGCTGCAGGATGAGCCGGCTGGTAAGCAGCACGTCATACTCTGCTTCAAACCGGAGCGCAGTGCGTCCCTGCTCACCGGCAAACGCAGTGAGTTCAGTTTCGAGGTTATACAACGGCATGCCCTGAAAGCCGGCGGCGGCCCATGTCTGGGGCCTGCCAGGTTTAAAATCCTGTCGGGCGCCCGCAACCACGTCCCACCAGGGCGAGATAGCGTGCCCCCACAGGGCCTGCACCTCTGCCGACTCGGTTTTTCCGTCGCTGGTTTCCCCTTCGCTGCGCAGCCAGAGGCGATCAATATCCCCGCCGGCCCAGCCGCTGACGTCCCAACTGAATCCCCCGGCCTCATTATTTTTCTGCCACTCAAGCTGATCGGCCAGCAGATACCAGTTCACGTTGCTGTCATGCACTTTATGGCCGTGTACGTCCGGAAACGCAGCCCGGCGGTCGGCGTCCGTCAGCACCGGAACAGGCGTCCTGCTTTCAGTCGGGGCAGCAGGCTGCATGGACTCCATGCCTTCCATCCCGGACATGGGTTCCATATTGCCCATAGCGGAGTGGTCCATGCCCGACATTGCACCCATGTCATGCTCCTGCATGTTGTGCGCCGCTTCAGCCCGGGCATCAGGCGCGGCCGTAAGTGCACTGCCGGCAATGGCTGCGAAAACCAGCAGTCCGGCCGCCGGGCGGAAAAAGTTATGTTTCATATCACCACGCTCAGAAGCTGACATCAGAAGTACCTCACTCATTAACCCGGACTTCACGGAACATGCCTGTTTCCATATGAAAAAGCAGATGACAGTGGTAAGCCCAGCGGCCCAGCGCATCGGCCGTCACACGATAGCTGCGGCGCGTGCCGGGCGGCATATCAATGGTGTGTTTACGCACCAGAAACTTCCCTTCTTCATCCTCAAGGTCGCTCCACATTCCGTGCAGATGAATGGGATGCGTCATCATGGTATCGTTGATGAGCACGATGCGGACGCGCTCGCCATAGCGGAGCGTGACCGGCTCTGCATCGGAGAACTTGATGCCATTGAAAGACCAGGCAAATTTTTCCATATGGCCGGTAAGATGCAGTTCTATGGTGCGTGAGGGTTCGCGTCCGTCCGGATCGTCAAAAGTGCTCTTCAGGTCAGCGTAGGTCAGAACCCTGCGGCCGTTATTCCTCAGCCCGATACCCGGATCGCTGAGCTTCGGGACGGGCATCATGGCCTGCATGTCAACCAGGGGGTTGTTCGTTTCTGATGCCGGATGCTTCTGCATATCACCCATGCCGCCCATGCTGCTGTGATCCATGCCAGCCATACTGCCTGCCGGGGCGCTTTCCACAGCTGAACCATCCATGCTCTGCATACTACCGCCGTCCATACCCTGCATCTGCCCGTGATCCATACCCCCCATGCTGCCGTGATCCATTCCCCCCATTCCCATATCATCCATGGTGAGCCAGGGACGAGGATCGGTGGAAGGAATCGGGGCAGTCATGCCTTCACGAACGGCAAGCGTGCCCCGTGCATAGCCGCTTCTGTCCATGGACTGGGCAAAGATGGTGCAGGCATCCTGGACGGGCTCCACAATGACATCGTAGGTTTCAGCCACGGCAATACGGAACTCATCCACGCTGACGGGGGTGACGTACTGGCCGTCAGCAGCCACCACGGTCATCTTTACGCCGGGAATGCGCACATCGAAGTAGGTCATGGCAGAGCCGTTGATAAAGCGGAGGCGGATTTTTTCGCCTTTACGGAACAGCCCGGTCCAGTTTTTACCCGGGCCCTGACCGTTCATGAGGTAGGTGTACGTCGCACCGCTGACGTCTGCAAGGTCAGTCGGGTTCATCTTCATTTCCGCCCACATCTTCCGGTCAGCCAGGGTATTACCCAGTCCCTTTTCCCGGGCATCCCGGAAAAAATCACCGGCGGTGGGCTTGGCGAAGTTGTAGTAGTCAGACTGTTTTTTCAGTTTTGCAAGAATGGTGGCGGCATTTTCATCTGACCAGTCGGTCAGCATTACCACATGTTCCCGGTCATATGTAAACGGCTCAGGCTCAGCGGAATCAATGATAATCGGGCCGTAAACGCCTTCCTGCTCCTGAAGACCGGAATGACTGTGATACCAGTAGGTGCCATTCTGCTTCACGCGGAATGAATAAATGAAGGTCTCATCGGGTTCAATACCGTGGAAGCTGAGGCCGGGTACGCCATCCATGTTGGCCGGCAGAATAATGCCGTGCCAGTGAATGGAAGTTGTTTCTTTCAGACGATTTTTAACCCGCAGCGTGACAGTATCACCTTCTTTCCAGCGCAGCAGGGGACCCGGCAGGCCGGCGTTGATGGTTTTGGCATAACGGATGTTTCCGGTGATATTCAGCGGCGTTTCGGCGATGAACAGGTCGAAATCGTTACCGGTAAGCGTGCGTGACTGTACCAGACTTACTGCCGAGAAAGCATCGAACGTCTTCATACCAAGACCGCCGACAATTCCGGCTGCTGTGATCCCTTTGATAAAATTACGTCGTGAACTTTTAAGCTGCATAACTGGGCTCCGGCAAAATGCAGTTTGTCCCGGGAGAAACTTTCTCGGCGCCGGAAGCATGAATAATGCAACCCGGCCTGGAACGTTATTTCTGTTACCGTAAAACTATCACAACTGAAACCCCGACTTGATTACATTTATGTCATGTCAGAACCTGCTGTTTTAAATTACATTTATGTCATTTTCGTTCACGGTATTTTTTTTCGGATAAGATAAAAATCACTGAGACCAGTGTAGCTCTGGTCCGGGATTAACTGCGATTCCCATCCTGTAAACGTAAGGAAGTACGAATGAAAAAGATTATGCTTGTCGCCGCTGCGGTCCTTCTTTCCATTTCAGCCGCTCAGGCACAGCAGACTCCCATGGACATGTCCTGCTGTAAGAACAAAAAGGCCCCGGCAGCCTCCGTAAATGAGCATGAACTGGCGATTCAGGCACATCAGAGCATGAATAACAGCAGTGCTGCCGCACATCAGAACATTATTGAAATGCACCGCAGGATGATGCAGAAAGAGAAATAACTGCAGATGACGGCACCCACAACGGGCTGAAAACCCGGACCAAAATCACCCGCTTTGTCCGTTGTTACTGTTTTTCCGGGATGTGTAGTGCATTACCCTCAATATGCTGTGTTGTCTGGTAAATCTTTTTAAGGCTGAAATCAGCCGGCCCGCCTGACTGTGGCGGGCTTCTTTTAAAACTCTTTTTCACCCAAAAATATATTACCGTCTTTATACAACACTTTTGCAGCAATCCATATTTTGTTCCGGGCTTCCCATTTCTTCGCATTTTACAACGAGAAGAGGAAATTATGTCTGAACAATATCGCAACTGCATTGAGGTCTGTGATATCTTCGCTACAACATGTAATTACTGCGCAATGCCCCGCCTGAAATAAAAATCTGGGAATGATGCGCGAATATCATCCGGATGGACATGCGGTTTGCCAGCATCTGCCTCCTGGCAACTGAGCTGATGATCATGGGCAGCGAATTCGCAGCTCAGATTTGTAAGGCTTGCGCAGAGGCGAATCCGAAATGCGGTGATGAGCGTTCAAAATATGAGCATTTTATGAAATATACTGAGGCCTGCTACAGTTGTGCTGAGAAGTACAAAAATAGCAGCCTGACCGACTAAGACGCTACTTACGGTAAGTTGCGTCTGTCTCATTCTGTCCGGTGATTTGATATATTCTCCCGGTGTCGACCGGGAAAGTAACTGTTCTTACCCGGGCAGCCATCCAGACAGAAAGTAAAGGCAGAGCTTCTGCCCGAACTTTTTAAACTGACCCCATTGAATGGTGCAAAAATACAAGCATATTTTAACAGCCAGTCCTTACCTGTGATCTCTGGTTTATCCACAAAAACGGGGGATAACTTCTGTATAATTAACGTACAGACTTGTAGTGTGCATCTTTTCAGAAAAATTTAAGCCTGGTGTTGAATTTCCATTCCACATAAATGCCGATATGAGTTTGCGCGTTATGACAATCTTAGAAGAAATGGCGCCTAAAACTGAGGTTTACAGCATTGATGAAAGTTGGCTTTATCTGAAAGGCATGGAAAATTTGGTGTCATGGGAAGAGTATGGCCATCAGGTCCGTGATCGTGTCCAGTGAGAGGCTCATCTCACGGTAGGCGTTGGTATTGCGCAAACTAAAAACCTAGCAAAATTAGCCAATTACGCTGCCAAGAAGTGGTCAAAGACCGGGGGAGTTGTTGCGTTAACTGATCCTGCGCGCCAACGAAAGCTAATGTCCCTTGTAGACGTCTCGGACGTCTGGGGAATTGGCTCTCGCATGAGCAAGCGCCTGAACAGTATGGGGATCAAGACTGCCTTAGATTTAGCTAATGCGGATACTAACCTGATAAGGAAAAATTTCAATGTTGTGCTTGAACGGACTGTCCGCGAACTTCGCGGCGAGTCGTGCCTTGAGCTTGAGGAAACTGCCGCGACGAAGCAGCAAATTGTATGTAGCCGATCATATGGCGCAAAAGTAACGGAAAAAGAAGATGTGCGGCAATCATTATGCACCTTTGCTGAACGCGCGGCAGAGAAGTTACGCAGTGAAGGCCAGTTTTGCAAAACAGTAACGATCTTCTTCCGAACCAGCGGCTACGATGCGAAAGGTGCATTTTGTGGGCGCCAGGGAACAACAAAATGTCAGGTGCCAACTAATGATACTCGTGACATCCTGAGAATGGCGATGGAAGTTTTCGAGCAAGTCTGGATTCAGGGGCCGCGCTACGCGAAGGCTGGTATTATGCTAGGCGATTTTTACAATAAGGGTGTCGCCCAGCTGGGGCTATTTGATGAACACCAGCCTAAAGCTAATAGTGAGGCATTAATGCGCGTTGTAGATGGCTTAAACCAGTCTGGTAAAGGCACACTATGGTTTGCTGGCCAGGGTATTCAGAAAACATGGCAGATGAAGCGGGAAATGCTCTCGCCTGCTTATACAGCTCGCTTCTCAGATTTACCGAAAGTAAGATAAAAAGCACTAAAAATAATAAAGACAAGGAATATCTATGAAACTTAGTTTTAACCTTCAGCATTTTACCTTTTTTTGCACTGGTGCATTAACGATTATGCTAATCGATGTTTATGTTTTTTCTGATTTCACGGCACCTGTTATCACAGCAACTACTGCCTCTATAACTTTATTAATCGCTTTAAAAACCGCTGCTAAAGTAAACAAATGGCTGGATGATAAAATTAAGGATAAAAAGTTCGAACAGGCTCATAACTTCTATGAAGATTTACATAGATTAACTGTATCAATAGCTTTGCTAAAATCATATTTAGATGCTTTAAGGCCAATCCAGCCTCAAAAGTATATATTGAATGATGGAGACTTGATTAACGACTTAGCCATAGCTAAGGAAAAACTTGACGAATCGAACAGACTGCTAACTGAGATTGCTATTTATGAGAATTACTTTATAGGTCTAAAAATAAAACTAACAAAAAATGAAGCCCATTCTAAATTTTACTCTTACGCAGTAAAAATAGTCAAACATGCGGAATGCTGCTTAGCCGCTTATAATAACATTATCGACACAAAAGAAAACAGCACCATTCCTCATGCAACTTACATATACCATCAACAAAATCAAATTTCATTACATAAAAAAGGTGTAAAATATTACCATGACACCTTTAATTATATTTCAACCGGGTTAGCGAGAATTGAATTTAGCAATATGTTTGATTTAAAAGGTGGCTAAGTAGCCACCTTTTAAACTAGCTAAATAATTTATCTAAAGAGCTATCCATAATAGATAAGGGTATATCTTTACGCGGAGATGGCTGTGCCGTCTCTGTTGTTCTATTTGGATTAGCACTTATCTCTTTCTTCTCCGAGTCTTTTTTCTCTACAGCTTTAGCGATACGCTCCAGCAAACTGGTTTGTTGATCGTCGCTACCGCGCGAATCTTTATCACGGCCTGTTACCGGCACAACACCACTGGCAGCCAGATCTGTTACAGGTGCTGGCGGTGTTGTAGAGAATGAACTGATCGCCCCGGACGTCAGCGCACCCGCCTTGTTACCCAGCGCGCTTGATACTGTATCGCTCAGAAAAGAAAACGGCGTATCCTGCATCAGTCCGCCAGTTAGGCCGGATACCAGCCCGCCGACACTGCTACCGGTTTGCCCGGCTGCCCATTGCACTGGGTTATCAACATCAACACCCATGCTTGTCAGGGTATTTTTACCGGCATCGCCCAGCACGTCGAGAGATTTGCCGCCAATGTCCTTTAAAACATCGACAGTAGAGCCTAACCAGCCCTTATTGGCTTCACCTTCGGCCTCCTGAATATTAGCTGGTGCCGTTTTGCCTTTGCTAACACTGCCGTTTGAAGAAACCAGGCGAGGCTTGTTAAGCTCACTAAGAGGGACCACATCATCAACTGGCCGCGCAATGCCCACCAGCGAGCCATCAACGGCTTTATCCTCTTCGGCTTTAGAAGAAGCAGTAGCTGATGTTGCACCGTGCGTAGTTAGTGATTTGCCGATGTCGTCCGGGTTAAGTGCGGCGCGCGCCATGCCCACAGGGACTTTATCACCAGCTGGCAGTGTCAGATTCTTATCTGGCGCACGTATACGAAGTCCTTCAACGTTACCGAATACTTTCCCCAGCTGTGCATCGCTGTAATCGCGGAATTCACCCAGCTTCGACATTGACGTATCCCATGCCGCGCCACCGAGATCTTTCGCACCATCCATTAGTTTATCGGTCAGCGTATATCGCTCTGGATTTGCGCGCTGATCCGTGCTGGCCAGTGCCGCGAGGCCCTGTGATGTACGCTGCTTATTCAGCTTCTCAAGCGTCTCAGCATTGAATTTCCCCTGCCACTTGCCACCCTGCCGCGAGCCAATAGCTGTTTCTATGAACCGATTCGAAACTTGTGGATTTCCGCCCTCAATAGTCGCAATTTGACGAATCATGTTCGACATTACGGCTGGATTATTGAGGTCCAGGGTTTCATTATCTTGAACACCAAGTTTTTTAGAAAGCTGCCCTATATAAGCTTCCGTGTCGTTCTCATTATTAGGTGCAAACTGCGTGATAATGTCCCGAACGTTCGTCAGTTTTTTATAGTTAACCGCTTTACTTGTGCCATCGGCATATCTACTCAACTGGTTCGCCAGTCCGCGCATCCCCTCTTCCGGCGAATCATATTTGGCAAACGTCTGTTCGCCTTTAGCATTTGCGGATTCGAGCGTAGCATCACTTTGGCCAACGTATTTAATATTGCCGAAATTGTTATTACGGAAACTGCGGTTAGCGGCATTTGAGCCACCAATATTTAAATCGTCAGACATGATGTTTGCGGTCGGTTCAGAAATTGCCTGAGCCATACCGCTCTGACCTTCTTTCGGCGCTGCGCCGGGCTGGGCAACTGGTACTGCACCGCCGTCAGTCAACGATTTATCCAGCTTGCTGATCGCTTCTGTCGTTTGTTTTGTACCATCACGGATCGCATCAATCTGTTTGTCGTTCCCGGATGAAAAAGCATCTTTAACAGTGCTAACGCCGCCATCGAGTGACTTTGCAATGTCGCCTGTATCAAAGGTTAGCTTTTCTGCTACACCATCAAAGCCGAGAGCGCTCGCGCCTTTGGCCAGAAGCCCGGCACCGCCAGATACTAAGCCTCCCATATTCAGTACGTTTGCCGCTGTATATTCTGCTTTCTGACGGCCGGTTACATCCTGGCTATCGCCTATGCTGAACGCTTCTTTTTGGCCCGCTGTATCAGCGTAACCATCTACGGCATCCATACCAGCACCAATAACGGTGCCAACGATCGGCACAGCTTTCAGCGCGGTTTTAGCCAGGGCCTTTTCAGCGCCTTTCTTCAAAACCTCTTTTTCGGCTTTATGTGCAATCTTGTCCCCGGCTTTTGCCTCAGCCTTTTTCGCAGCTTGTTTTTCGGCGTCTGCTGTAGCTGCCTGCATAGGCTCTGCTGCGGATGTCAGTTTATCACCACCGGTAAGGACTCCTTTTACCGCTGCGGCGCCGGTCGCTACCGTTGCACCAGCTGCCATCGCAATCTTGGCCAGCTTGCCTTTACCTTTAACTTTTTTCGGCGTTGGGGTTTTTCCGGGTTTACCGCTTTTTCCCGGACGGCCAATGTCAGGGACATTTATTGACTCACCTCCGCCACCAATCAGGCGTTTAAGTAAATTCAGGATGGCGCCGCCGCCCAGCGCCGCAGCCAGACCGGATAAAACTCGCGTACCAATAAGTTTGCCCAGGGCTTTGGCACCAATAGCGCCCAGCAGCTTACCTGTAAAACCACCACCCGCTTTTTTTTCGCCGCGAGTGTTCTCTGCTATCTCCTTGAGTTCTTCAATAATGGTGCGATCATTTTCAACCAGGGCTTTATTCTGATCGCGGACCATTGAAACGACGTTATTACCTTTGTTGGACTGGTAAGCTCGCTGTGATTGTGTCCCTCCGTTTGTAGTAACGTCCGGGAAGCGAATAGGATCGGCAGATACAGTACCTTTACCCGCTTTTTTGCGACTATTCCACTCGTCGAAATTTACAACCTTTTCTCGCACACCCTGCGTCAGATCGTAAATTTCTTTGCCTGCGCTCCACAAAACGCCGCCTGTCGCCGAACCCGCGACATTGACCAGCTCATCACCCTGTCCTTTTTTGCCGCCCAAGACACTGCTCAACTTTTTAAAGAGTGAGCGGGTTTCGGCTTTCTCCTGACGGTCCTCGTTTTTCTGACTTTTTTCCTGAGACGTAAAGCGGCCATTAGCGTCCCGTTGATGCGGTGACGATAAATCTTGCTTTACGATTGCATCTGGCTGCCACTTACGTGCATTACTGATTTTTTGGCTTACTGTGTCATCTTTTGGCGCAATAGTAATATGATTTTCGACATTATTTGTCTGCGTTAAAACATTCTCATTTGCTGAGTTACCAGTTTCATATAACCTTTTTTCAGCTGATTTAATCGCCTTTGCAGTAATATCGGCCGCATCTACTGCTGATAGCCCGCCGCTACTGGAGACTTTAAAGGACCTACGCTGCTTAATGGCTGATTTTCGATTGCTATTGTCATTTTTTTTATGTTTTGCGCCAGGCAATCGCCGATTCAATTGCGGGAGATGCCTGTCACTACCGCCCGTACCAACACGTTTAACTGGTAAATAATTGCCATTGTCAGTTAATTGATTGTCATTTCCTGCATTTCTTCGTGAAAGGATTGCATTTAAAATCGCTTTGTTACTTTTATGAAGGTCTTCACCGGGTGAGGGATTGGCACGGTTACGCGCAATAACGGAACGATGAATATCTTTAAGTAAAGCCAGCTCCTTCAAGCTGGCATGATCGATAGCGTCAATTATGGCCAGCGCATCGTAACTTTGTTGCTGTCGTGGAATTGCCATGCTTATTTACCAGCTGCGTTCTTGAGCATTTTCTCCAGGTCCTCACTCATTTTAGGTATCCGCCACTCAGGAAGTTTATGGATGCCTTCAATGCTTTGGTGTCCGTAGAAAGCGAGGTTATGAATCAGCGTTAGCCATGAGTCCAGCGAGCGACACTGGAAGGTACTTGATAGCCCGAAATGGAAAGTACAGCCGCGTTGTCAGCCTCACTCCCTCCTTAGCCTTTTCAGGGCAAACATGAGGTGGGGCATAAAGCATCGGCTGGCCATCCTGGATCACGATCGGCAGGCCGTGACGCAATGACTCCTGCATCGTACGGACGCTGGCTACTAAGGGGGCAAACTCTGTGTATTCCTCCATTGTCTTAATGAGCGAGTAGCGTTTTTCTCCGGCTTGTTCAAAGTCCTCCGGGTCATCCTTAAGCTGCGTCTGCAATACGATCTCAACCAGGCGCACATTCTTCAGCTCATTGCGGTATGCCGGGGAATCTTTCATTGGCAAACGGTTATACATGGCCTGCAATCGCTCCATGCTACGTCCGTCCAAAGGCTTCAAGATCCACTCTACCGGCTTGCCATTCACCGGAATGGATACCTCAATACGCGGCGGCACCTGTAAAAGTTCAAGCTCGCCGCCCAGGTCCTTCATGTCAAAAGTATGCTGGTGCAGCTGGTGGCAGTGGCCACAGGTATAGCTAAGTGAATGACCATGCTTCATGCGGGTATTCATCCAGATCCAATACAGCGCCGCGCGCCGGTCCTGGACAGTCCACATCGCGCTATCGTTTACTTCGCCAATTTGTACTGTATTCAGGTAACGCGTCGTGAATTCTTCCTCGGTTTCGGCCGTTGCATCGCCAAATTCCAGCGACTCTTCTACGGTGTGCGCCCGGAAACGTAATTCAATGTTGGGATTGGAGGGTAAAGGCAGCGGAGGAATAAACATGATTGCTCTCAGAATTTAATGATGGAGGATACTTTGCTGCCCAGGTCACTACGGGCGCTGCTTAATGCATTACCAGCAGCACCAACGATCGCGCTGGTGGCTATTCCCGTCAGACTGGTATCAGCAGAGGAATAGGAGACGAAGGTAAGCGGGTATGATAGAAACTCACCAAACTGGTCATATGCGCGAGTGGTTGAGCCGCGCTCAGTTGGAAATACCTTCATTTCCCGATCGAGGATTTTCGAGCCATCAAACCCCACGCGGTACACACGAATCGACATGGTGTAGTAAGGCGATAAGTTAAGCGTCCCATCCGGGTTAATAACGCGCGCTTTGCGGGCATCAAACCAATTAGCGATTTTACCTTCCTGCGTATCGCGGACGGTCAGCGTGACCGTGCCAGCTGATATGTGCGTGGGCTTATTGAACATCACGCCGCCAATGATTTTCGCGTCTGTTTCTACGGTTCCTGCTCCATAGGTAACGTCTTTCACGAACATGAAGAGATCTGTCATGCCGTCGGCTTCAACGACAAACTGCCAACCCTGCGCATACTGTATTTTCATAGCCATCTGCAAAATAGTTTTTGCATATGCCATATCGCGCGTACTGCCAGCTTTGCCGTTAACCATGCCTCCGCTACCACCAGCGAAGCTAACGCCACCCAGCGCGGCGCTGAGAGCCTGCCCGACCACATTGTTAGCTGTGCTCTGGAGTTGATTTGTCAGGTTGCTTGTAAACTGATTCGCTGTATTACTGGCGAAATTTTTAGCCGCGCCAGAAAGACCGTCAAAGATGCCCATTAGCCCCCCATAATTAGCGCACCGCTGTAAACCATCGCGCGATGGGCACTCATATTGGTTTCGAGGTCCATTTTTCGCTGATAAAGCGTAGCTTCGTCTGGTAAACCGCTGGCGTCCAGCTTACCGGCAATGCTTACCCGGCGCTGGCGCTCGATATTAAGCATGGCGATAAGAATTTCGAGATAATCCATGACCAGTGCGCGAATCGCTGGTGGAACGATCCATTCATCAAGCGGCCTGTCACTCAGGTTAACCAGATAGGTGAGGGTAAGCGGAAATTGCTCATTACCCAGCAAATCCAGCTCAATGGCCGTGCCGTAATCTGCGCTGTAGACCAGCACGCTGCGGTTATCTGTCACGCCCACCAGCGACAGGTAATCTTCAGGGTAAGGCAGGCTTGCGCCCACCTCTTTACCAATACGGACACGCCCGATATGACCGGCGCGATCTTGATACGCCGACAGGGCCTGCTTAAGTTTGGATTCAAGCGTCGCCTTTTCCGTCACAAGGAGCGGAGTAAAGCGGCTTTTCACCTCTTCAAGAAGATTGTTCGGCGTCATTAATTACACATCCACCCAGTTATAAACCACGCGCAGACTTGGCTTAACTACGGCCGTCATATCGTCAGATGAAAGGTCTACTGCATCAGAGAAAACCAGGCAGTGTGACAACGTGCGAGAAAGCCCCTTTGCGTCGCCGCTATTGGACTCAGCCGCCGCCTGAACCTTCACTGTGACATACTTTTTGTTAAGCACGATTTCGCGTACCGCCGCCAGCACCTTGCCGTCGATCGTTTCGGAGCATTGCATCGGCATTTCGCCGTTATTTTTATAAGCGCCGTACTGAGTCATTGTCATACCGCCTGGAAGTGTATCTTCCACCTGCTGGCGGGCCTGCTCGGGCAGCTGCGCGGTACGGAACAGGATCGAGATACCTTCATAGCCTTCAATCGTTGCCCAATATTCGGCGCCAAGCAGCTTTTCACCGGCTGCAATATTTTGATCCAGACGCTTTTTAAGAAAGCCCATATCGGCTTTTGAGTTGCTAAAACCAGCCATTAATTACCTCAAATAAACATTAGTGGAATATCAGAGCGGTTCTGCGCTGACATGCCGGAAATACGAAGGTTTACAGTGTTTTGGGTAAACATCCCCGTCAGTGTTTTAGGTGCATCTAACTCGAAGCTGACAGACTGGATAACCGCGTCCATCAGTTTGATGCGTCGCCCGATGTCGAGCACAACAGGCTTTGGACGTCGACCGCCTGGCACAAACTCTTTAAGCTCAGGTGACGCCATCTGCATCAGCGCCGTTATCGCGTTATTGACTTCGATTTTGGCGTCTACCGTGGCCATAAAATGCAAAACCAGGTTGAATTCTGGTGGCTTGTGGCCTTCCCAAACCATCAGCGAGTTAATAAGCGATTTAGAGGTGTTGGTGCTGGTGGCCTGTACCGCATTCACGACAGTTGATAGCCCGGCGATCGAGCCTACGGTGTCATTCTCGAAAGGCGACACCCACATGCTTTCAAGCGAAGCTGAACTGCCTTCACCGATGTAACCAACAACCATCTGTCCTTCATCAACAGAGGTGATGTAAGCCTTCAGGAAGGGACTCACGCCGTCCGGCATAATCGCGCCACAAATCACATAACCCCCTGATACCCGCCGACCGTGCGGCGGGCGAATAAATTACAGACCGCGCTTCTTACGGACCTTCATCGACTTGCGAAACGACATGCGCGCCGCTGCTGAGTGCGATTTGAGGCGATTTTTCTTGAGCGCCGCACGCTGCTTAGCGGTTTGGCGTAGCGGGCGGGGGCGCTTTTTCTTCAGCACGACCTGACCAGCGCGCACAACCTTAATATTGGCTTCCAGCATGGCGTCATCGTTACCAGAAACGCTGTACACTGCGATCGCTTCGTCTTCATCATCGACATTGCCGGTAATCGCATCAGCAACGTTGATCGCCGCGTCATCGTCGTCTTCATCAATCATCGTGGTAATATCGTCCTGATCAGCACCAAGAGAACCGGCCGCGTCTGCCAGAAGTGCCAGCCAGCGGTTATATTCGTCGACCTGTGCATCAGTGATTTCGTCATCGTTTTCGTCGTCGTCGATGCCCGCCAGTCCCAGCGCCAGGCTATCAAAACCGTCAGAAGTAGGATCGGACTCGCCCGCCCAGCTGATTACCGTTGCCGCCGCCGTGCCGCGCTCGTCCTGCTTATTTTTCTGCTGGACGGCTTCAAAAATTGCATCAGACAGTGGTTTCTTCTGGCCGGGCTGATCCGGCTGATTTTCTTTTCTGCCACTGGACTCCAGCATTGCTGGATCGGCAGTTGTAGCCTGCGGTGCGCCGAAGGCACTTTTCAGAAGGCTGTCAGTAGTGTTTACGTTGAACATTTTTTGTTTTACCTGTTAGCGGAAAAGAATTGGCTGAAGCATCATGCGGCGGCCGACGCCGGTAACGGACAGGGAATAGGAGATCTGCCAGTAGTCGAAATCCAATTTTTCCACTTCGACCACGTAAGGTTGATCGCCCTGGCTGGCATCTGAAGGCGCCACAAGCGCTTCTGCGGCCACAAAGCGGTCAAGGAGGGCAGGCAGGCCGTCTTCCCAGCCTTTGCGGGTAATGCCGTCGGGTTGATGTTTAAGTTCCATACCCAGGGCGTAGACGTAACGAGCAATGGCATTGCAAACAGAAACTACGTGCTGGAATCGCTTGTAGTTGTTCTCAGTGCAGGCTGTCAGCGCATCATCGATCACGATGCCGCCGCCATAACTGGCCACTACGTTCAGGTGAGCGTCAGCAAACTCTTTGCGGTTAATCGCCCCAGCTGAAGCCAGCGGCTTAATTTTCTGACGAGTTAATTTGCCGCGCTGCGCGCCTGCCGGGGAGTAATGCCACCCGCCGACATCAGCCACCAGGGCTACGCCTTTGGCCTTTGCCAAAAACGCATCACCTGACAGGCCAAAAACGACCTGAGTTTGGCCAAGCGGATCACGGCAAGACATCGGAAAATAGTAAAGGGTAATATTTTCATTGCCGCCGAGGCTCAGAGAGGTCATTTCCTCCAGCGCTTTCGCTGCGGTAAGGCGTGGGTTGATGTCGCCGAAAGCGTCAACACGAACATCTTTAGCCAGCGTGGCCAGTTTGGCGATCACAGAAGCGTCGTAGATACCTAAAGTCAGGATGGCGGTGTATTCCACCAGCGAGTTCTCCAGCGCAGCGATCGGGGCGTCATAACTTGCCGCCGTCAGCTTTGACGGATCGCCGTCATCACCGCCGATAAAGGCCTGGTTCTGAAAGCCCGCGTAATCTACCGGCAGGGTGGCATCGGGTGCGATCAGACACTGGATTTTAGAAAGGTTGTTCTCCAGCACATCATGGATAAAGGCGCTTTCACCCATATCATCCATCGCAACCGGCGACAGTGAAACCTCGTATGTTTCGAGTGTGCTAACGGTGCCCATAGAGTCTGTGGACTTCAGCATCAGCGTGAAATAGCCAGCCTTACCTTTTACCGGGAGCATGCTCAGCGAACGGTTATCAGATTTATGGCCATCATCTGCGTAAAGCGTCATCAATCCACCTTCCGGCAACTCGATGTCCGTGCCAAAGGCTGTTGCGCTGGTGGTCACTTCAACAGTGTCAGCCTTTTTGACAACGTTAATAGCGGGAATTTTCATCCCCGGAAGCGGTACACGGACCACATAACCATTGCCGCCGGTTACTGCGATCGCAACGTGGCGCATTGGTTCAAAGTGCTCGCCTTCCAGCGGCCGATAGGCTTCGCCCAGCACGGATTTATAATTGTCCGCATTGATCGAGAGAATCGTATTTGGCTTTCCGGCTTTGGCAATGACGACACCTGCAAAGATGGACTCATTGCCGCCTACGCTGCCCGTAGTAGCGTCAGCGTTAATAGGGCCGACGGCGATTTGCGATGCGCTGCCGATTGTAAAAGCAATTTTCTGCATTGTTTCACCAGATAAAGCGCCCTGTTACGGGCGCTGTAAAAATTAAACAGTCGCTTTAACTGTCACGGTGGTAACAGCGGTATGGCCATCATCTTCCGTGGTCAGCGTTACGTCAGCGGTGCCTGCACCCAACGCTTCCAGTTCGTTGTTAGCATTAACCCTCACAACCGCTGCATCGCTGGAAGTCAGCGTGTAGTTCTGGTTAGTCGCGTCAGCCGGTACAAAAGTCGGCGTCAGCGTGAAGGTGGTGCCAACGGTCGCGGATTTGGTCTTAGGCGTCATCGTCACGCTCTGAACAGCAATGGTGGCGGTGGAAGCCGTGCTTACACCGCCATCAGGCTTTCCCACGTAATTACCGTCAATCGGGTTAAGCGCGCCTGCCTTTTTGTTAGTCAGCTTCAGGCGGGCAAAATAGGAGTGACCGTTACGCGGGTGAACCTCGTTCAGAGATACGCCCCACAGCGTTTGACGATTAACCAGACCAGAGGTGGTCGGATGGGTAAACGGAATAGGCGGGATCGCATCACCGGCAACCATGCCAGCTTCGCCGAGGTTATCGCCTCGCGAATAGAACAGGATCTCGCTTGCATCGAACGGATAGCCATCAGCGCTCATTTGTTCACAAACTGGCGACGGCACTTCAAAAATGCGGTAGGTGCCAAACAGCGTGCCCATAAACTGCACGTAGGTTGACTCCACGTAACCTGGTGCTGGCGTGAACAGGGAAGCTGGCAGGGATTTGATGAACGTTGCAGCCTCGCCACCAGCAAAGCCGCCACGGATGCCGTATTTAAGGGTACGGTCGCGGATGTC
This sequence comes from Erwinia aeris, assembly GCF_041224955.1. Lineage (NCBI taxonomy): Bacteria > Pseudomonadati > Pseudomonadota > Gammaproteobacteria > Enterobacterales > Erwiniaceae > Erwinia > Erwinia aeris. Next base: position 83,317 of record NZ_JBGFFX010000017.1, read on the forward strand.
GCGGGAAATGCTGCTAACACGCGTTTTAAACAGCTGACACCACGACTCCCAAACTTGCCCTTCCGGCAGCGCGGTATCGAACTCATAATCCCAGATAGTGTGGTATGCCAGCTTACGCAGACGCTTCATGTCGATCTCATGCGAAGACCATTGCGTCAGGGAGGTGAACTGCATAGAAGCCAGATCCAGACCAAATTCACGCTGCAAGTCCATCATGGACTGAACGCTGTGTTCAGCTGCCAGCACATACTGCGACGGCTTCATCAGGTGCTCTTTCATCGCCTGGTTAATAACAGGGATGATGTCTGGCGCGTTTTCGACGTCAAGCTCTGCCTGGATAGCGATTTTCGTGCCCTTCGCAGGCGCGTCACGGAAGGTCAGAGTAACTTCGCCTTTGGCATAATCGATCGCCCCGGCGATGATGTATGAACCACCTTTAGGATGTTCTTCGTTAACGTTGATATTGCCATCACCATCGTCAAACGCTTTAAACAGAACACGGTCAATAAGAATACGGACACGGCCTGCTTTGATGGGCATGGATTTAGCTTCATGATCCGCAACTTTGATTGCGTATTCGACCTTAGTGCCGTCAACAGTTGCAGTATCCAGCATGTAAATGCGGCCCATCTGCGAAAAAACACCACTCGATAACTGGTCCATGCGTTGCCCTTTTTTAAAGGAACCCATGTCGTTGCCAGCAATGTTGTAGATTTCATAGAACTTATTTTCGTCACGCTCTACGGGCATGAACGTACACATATCACCAGTTGCTGCGCCCAGCTGTGACGGCAGAACCATCGCCATGAAGATTGCCTGCTTCAGCACGCCCTGGCTGGTGGACATATCTTTTGAAACAGACTCAAGCATCGCCGCGCCGTCGCCTGAAAACTTCACGTCAGGTTTAGCAACAGATTTGATCAGGTTGTTCATGGAGTTGTAGGCGCTGGCCAACAGGTCAAACGGCGGATTTACACCACGTTGTTTAATATAGCCACGCACTGAAGCGGCCCACGGCACCGCGATCTGGCGCACCGCCAGTGGGTCAACCGATTCAAACATCGGATCTTCCATTGCTGCGTTGGTAATAGCCTGCGCCTGCTGGTCAGCGGTCATATCCGCGCTAAGCGGGACGTGAGCAGTAAAGGCCAGCACGTTACCTGCCAGCTTCGCGATGTTTTTCTCGTGCTTATGGAACACACTAATATCAGACACTTTTTTACCCTATCTATTTGCAAGACAGGGGTACTGCTTTCGACGGAAAGGAGTTTATCGAAAGTGAGTTATTACGATTAACGCAAAAAAATATGCTTTTTTTTATGCTGACTCTGTAAACTGATTCTATTTATCTAATAGGAGAATAGAAAACACATGCGCTATACGGTCTACGTTCAATACTCCAATGGGGCGAAGGGAAACAGTTACACAGAAGGCACTAAGGCAAAAATCTTCCAGTGGTTTACCCAAATCCTGAGTAATGACGATCTCCGACAGACGGCACAAGCTGTGATCATCGAGCAGCCGCGAGGGGAGGTTTACCGTTATGACCTGGCAAGCGGTGCGCCCGTGCCAACCTATGCCGATATTCCGTGGCCACGCCCAGGCCGGTCCACGCTTATCGAAGGGGGCCGTAGTGTGTCGGCGTTTATTACAGAGGACGAACAGGAATACGTGAGGAAGGCTGGCGGCGGCAATTTTAGCCGTGGCATCCGCAACCTGGTTAATGAGCTGAAGGTTTTAAGACAGGTGCAGGCATGATCACAATTGACTATCTGAATGGCCTGGATAATTTCTTGCCAACTTATCACTGCGAAGAAGATCTTAATGCTGAGGAAGTCAAGGTGCTCGACTTTATCAAACGCCACGTAGGGGAATCAGGCCGTTCAATCCCTCTTGGCAAGATCATCCGTGAATTCGGTAAATACAACCGCATTATGGACACTCAAACCTGGCATTGCACGCCACTGAAAGAGATGATGGATCGCGGAGCGGTAGCGGCGGTTAAATTCAATACTCCGGCATTTATCCAATAACCCTGGGAACCCTCTCTTAATCATACACTGTATGAATACCATGCCTTAAAGGGCAATTTCTACATATGCTTTAATGCTGGTGGCCATACACCAGCAAAGCCACCAGCGAGCCTCTTATGCGCTTATCTGCCGTCCAAAAAAACACCCTCTTTCTGCTGCATAGCTTTGCCGAAAAAAATCGCCATACCATACGCCAGCGCGTGCTATCCAAGATTATTACCGGACAGGGCATAACTCTGTTTCCGAATAACTATCGCGCATCCTGCCTCACGCTACATAGCCATCAGCTGGTTATACGCGAGCGAGACGACTCTAACCGAACCTGGTTAACGATGACTGATACGGGAAGGGCCCTGGCAAAACAGATCTACGATGAACGAACGGGCGTAAGCAGTAAGGTGTAATATTTGCCCTCAATAAGCCAGTGCCTTAGAGGCATGTGTAGGATTTGCCCTCAATACAACTTATGGGCAAACGCAAGGTGTAGGATTTGCCCTCATATCACCATACTGGCTGGCATCAGGTGTAGGATTTGCCCTTAGAGCACCATGCGAAATGTAAAAATTGCCCTCGGCACGCTATGCCAGCAAGAACCAAGTGTAAAATTCGCCCTTACTGTGTCCCTTGGGCAGGCTTGATATGTAAGATTTGCCCTCTCTAAAACTAACGAAAGCGTTAAAAGTGTAGAAATTGCCCTTAGTTTTGTTGATAGGTAAACTGGAAAGAAACAATTCTATTACCTACTTTTTTCTCACTATAAGTTATTGTCATATGGGCTTTTTCTTTGATTTCCTTAATGGCCTTAAGCAAGAATCCACGCTTAAATTCAGCCATCTTGGTGTAAGATTTAGGCAGCCCGTAACGCTCAATCATCCACTCAACGCCCAATATAGCGAAGCCTGCACCCTCAGCATTTTTGTATTGGCATAGCGATTCATACAGTCGAATAGCATAGGGGTTAGTAATTCCCGCTACGTCTTTGATTTTTATCTTAGTAAAACGTTTTTCGAGAGAGGTAAAGAACGGCATAAGGTAGGGGTTCAGGTGAACAATGTATGTGCCGCGACGCGGTGAATAGGCCTTTTTAATCATCCAGGGATAAACTTCACTCCCTTTTTCAGCACCAACATCTTCTTCAGGGCGAAAAATACATACTTCTTTCGCCGCAAATCCGGCCAGAGCCGAACGAATATCTTTACTGGCCTCGGCTGAGGGCAAATTATACATCTCAGCATACTCGGCAACAGTAAACTCACATAGACCCGCTGACTGATCGCCGCCTTTGGTGGCATTACGAATCCGGCCAACAGCGAGAAAAAGAATGCGCTTCTGATCGCGTGTTAAATGATATGCTGCTTCAGTCATTTCGTTGGACTGAGCAATGATCTTGCTAACTGGCATTACTGACTCTACCAGTGCCAAAACCTGCTTATTTTTATCCACTGAATTCTGTTCCATAGGTCCGTGTGAGTAACTTATAAGGTTGAGGGCAATTTCTACATGTTCTGAGGGCAATTAATACATATGCTGAGGGCAATTACTACACTTATTGAGGGCAATTTCTACATCTAATGAGGGCAAATCCTACACATTGATCTCTCGCAGGCCGCATGTAGCAAGGGCTGGCGGGCCACTAAAAAGGTTTAAAAATAGAGAAAAATATATAAAAACAATTAAAAATATCTCAGTGGATAAGTGGAAAAGCTTACGGAAGATGAAAATTTAGGAAGTGCGATCCTTGAGGATCTTCGACGAGGTAACTTTAGAAAAGGCCCACATACGTAGGCCTGGCGGGTTATTCTTCTACAGCCCCATTCAAACGATTTACTGTCATGTTGTGATCGTTTACCTGTGTAAGGCTGTTGATAAGCGCAGGCAAAAAACGCTCCGGGTAATCACCATATTTACCTAACACTACTTCCGGCATAACGCACATCTGCGCGGGCAGAATCACTGGCTTGCGTTCCTGCTCTACCAACACGGTATTTTTCGTTAAAGGCTCTGACTGCTTCATCATGCATCCGTTTAACATCAATGGGAATACTGCCATTAGCGCCGGGATCACCTTGTTGCGCGTCACGCATATGCTTCCGCAATTCATTGTTTTCACGTTCTGTCTCTTCAAGTTTTCTTGCGTTTGCCAGATGTTCTGCATCCAGTTGAACGTATTTCTTTTCTGCATCGGCCTGACCACGTTGTGCCGCTTCCAGAGATTGTTTTAGAAGCTCATTATCCTGTCTTGCGACTCCTAATTTCTCGCCACTGCTTTGAAGGCTGTTTGCCTGCGAGGCAATAATCCTCGCCTGGCTGGTGTAAATGGCATATACCGCTCCACCAGCCAACACGCCGACGATTACCAACAGGATGTAATGTCTGGCATTTTTAAACGTCGAGGTGGCCATCCATGCCGCCTTAATCAAAGTCCACATTCAAGCCTCCATTAAAATCGCCTGAGACGCTCGCTGTTGCGATAACAGATTTACCCCATCCCGTTGCCCAATTTTTCTTACTGAAGCACTTAGAGACTCGCTTACAGCGTTTATGAGCACATTTAGTCGCTACGCCTCTACCACCAAAGGGCACCAGATTTACGAATGATAAAATCTTCTCTGAGAGCCTTTTTAAGAGGGGGATGACGTTTAGTTGTGCAACACTCACAAATAAGCCAGATCGTCGCTTAGAGAAGCTTTCAGGCATACAGTTAAGCATCAGCTCACCTGTACCAGCGCATCGCCTGTAGCAACAGTTGATCCACATGAAACTGGATCATCAACGCATACGACGCCTTTTCCATTAACAGTCAGCCAGGGGCGAGTCGTAACAGCTTTGCCGCCATGCTTCTCTGTCCCATCTGAATGCTCAGCAAATGCGCAACCATCAACCATCACAGGAACGCCATTAATCCTTAGCAATGGCTCGCCTTCAATGTCAGCACGAGGGGGAAAATTGCCATGACCGGAACAAACCGAACCCTGAATAGCGATCATGGCCATTAAGCTTTCTGCTCTGCTCGTTCAATCCGTTTTACTAACAGGCGCAGGTAATCATTCATAGTGGCCAGCTGAACCTCAAACAGCGTGCGGTCTATACGAGACAACTTCAGGTATTCAGCTTTGGTTGCAAAGGCACTCGCTTTCTCAATACGGGCTTTAAGCTCCGTCCGTTCTTCGTACATTCGCTGCACGTATTCTGGAAAGTCTTTCTCTCGAATCACGTCTTATCTTCGTTAATTAGTGGCGGGAAACCTTATCTAAAGTGAGTTTTTGAGCGCGTCTACGTTATGCCTGAAAGGCGCCAATCGTGGGATATACAGGTAGGAAGCTACCGCCTTTCGCTATTAGATAAATAGATTTACAATGTCACAATCTACTTATATAATCATGTAATTATATAAGTACATCATCTTGTGATGATAAGAGGATCATAGTTTGACGGTGTAAGTGTTAAACAGTCTACTCTGCGTGCTATGTTGTACCGAGTATGCTGCGCGTTAAACAGGCAATGGCCTGATGCAATAATGATTTAATCCTGTAATTACATAATTACATAATTATATGATTATGTAATCGTATAATCTTAAACTCATATGATTGAGGGTTTCATGGCAAGGATTATCAGTTTTCTTAACCCAAAAGGTGGGGTGACTAAGACCACTACTTCTATGGGGGTGTCAGCCGGTATCAAGCGTCGCGGTTTTAAAAATGGTCTATGCGAATCTGATTTTCAGCTAAGCATCGGTAACTGGTATGTCGAAGGAGTTACTGAGTTCGACGTGATAGCTACCACAACTGAGAAAGCCATTTACTCGATACCAAAAGCCCTTAAAGAGTACGATTACATCGTCATTGATGGCTTGGCCAATAACATGGCTATGACGGCAGCAATTCTCATGGTGTCAGATTTGGTTATTGTGCCCGTTGCGCCTTCACCAATGGATTACGCTTCAATGTCAGCTCTGCTTGCCGCCATTGAAGCACGCCAGGCTTTGAAGCCGCTCGATGCGCGTTTCCTTATCACGAAGAAAAAAGAAAGAAGCAGGCTTACAAAGATGCTTCGTGAAGAACTAAAGGGGTTAGGGTTGCCGATTATGAAAACCCAAATATCAGATTCTGAAATCGTCAAATATGCAACTGCTGAGGGTAAAACCATTTACGACGATCGCAGTAGTGCAGCCTCAAAACCTAGAGGTGAAATTGACGTCCTGACGAAAGAAATTTTGGAGATACTTAATGGCTAAAATGGAGCTTGGTAATCATGCAGGCACTCAAACTCTTCTTGATGCTTTGAAGAAGGGAAGCGGGGCTACAAAAAAGCTACAGATGAACATCCCTGAAGACCTGCATAAAGAATTCAAAATGGCGTGCCTGATGGAAGGCAAGGAAATGACCGAAGTATGTCTCGAGTTGGTTCGTACTTGGTTAGCACAGCGCAAATAATCATATAGTCATATGCTTATATGATTGTATGATTGTATGATCATGTAATCATAGGATTACATGATTGCAGGATTGTATACTCTTATGATTATATAATTTCTTACGGTAAGGCCCGCATTTTGCGGGCTTTTTGCTATCTAAAGGGTTAGAGAGGCCAGCTGCACGTAAGGATAAGGCTGCACCGGGCTGAAATTTGCCCGAGTCAGCGCCAGCGTCTCGTTAATTCGTGCCCTAGTGTTCCACAATGTTGTGAACAGAATCTTGCGGTGCAAATCAGGTACATAATGCAGCAGTGCACTGACTTCCGCTGGGGGTACTCGTCGTGCTGCGCCGCCATCTGGCACAGCGCCAGCGCGACGGAATAATCGATGGTCACGGGCAGTTGTATGGGCGGCTCAGAGTAGCTCTAGGGTACAATGCCAGTCATGATGGTGTTCGTATCCTTATATCAACAGCGATGCTTCCGCCGGCTCGGCAGGGGAAAATAACTTACGCAAGCTACTTTACCAACGCCTTTATTTCCCGCCCGAATGTAAGCATCCTGGCAGAACCGTCGGCAAATACGATCGGTTCAAGTTTGCCGCATATTGCTCTGGCGCTCTTCAATCTGTCCGAGCTTGAATCCGGCCATGCTGAAGTTGCCCTGTGATAAATAGTTCCCGGCTTCCTGCCAGCCGGCGGCGCGACCAGCATAGTCCACGTGGCCGGCATGAACATCATGCAGCTGCCCGCTTAGCGCCTGCGGAAGCCGGCTCCAGCTTTCGGGCTGGTTAATATTAATATGCATTGCTCACCTTTTAGCGTGCCTGTACGATCGTCAGGGGACGTGACGGGGAAACCCGTTATGGTTTACCGGTATTCCCGTCACGCCGTATTTATTTGCTGCCCATTCTGGCTGCGGGTACCGCGTCGGCGCCTCTGCTCTCGCGGCCGCCGAACGGCGTGTCCCGGATCTTCTCAAGGTCAGCTTCCCAGCCTCTGAACCAGCCGTCCGGATCCTGTCCGCTGAACAGCTGCTGCAGCCAGCCTGCGGTGTTACGATAACGGAAGTTCTGGAACCAGACGGGGTGATGCTGTCCGACCACGGACCAGAAGTCGAAGTCGAGGTCGGCCGGCGTCCAGTCAAAAGAATTCATGGCGCGGTCCGCGCAGTGCGTTTTCAAGAACAGCATGAAGCCCAGCAGCTTACCGTGACCGGTTCCGCCCGAACCGTCCTTACAGAGTTTGAACTCAGCGGTCACTGCGCCCTGCTTCATATGCCCCGTTTCCGGGTGAATACGTAGGCAGAGCAGCGTACCGTCGTGGCGCCCTTTGCTTATCCGGATGAACTCAAAGACATACCGGGCGTCGTCGCCGGTAGGCCGGAAAAAGTCGTGATAGTCCATGCCCAGGTTGACCGTCGGAAATGGCGGTTCTCTGCCGCCAAGCAGCCAGCTGGCGTCGGCATCCAGACATGCTGCTGTAGCATCGGCAAGCTCAATCGTCAGCTCTTGGCGTCCTTGCATGATATCCATCAGCAGGCCGGGCGAGGTGTTCACCTGTCTGGCGAGCCGGATAATCTCGGAGAGGCCCGCTTTATTGCCATACCCGGACATGTGGAAATAATTATCCTCTGTCAGCCGGTCAAGCAGCCAGCTCAGACGTCGCCCGGTTTCCCGCTGCCAGCGTTCGCGTCCTGACAGAACCGGTTTATCTTGCCCCGGCGGCGGATAGGCCGTCGCCAGCGCCATTCTGATCTCGCCTTCTAGCGAGCGCTCATTTTTCATTGCTGACTGTTCGATGCGCTGATAAAGCGCGTCGTCCACGTTGCGGGCTTGAATTTTCGCCATGAATCAACCTTTATTCCTGATGTATGCGGCAAACAGCAAATTGCACAAAAAACAGAATGCTTCATATGAGAAAATAATAGGTAACAGTGTATTCATTATGAGTCAATAAGCATCCATTGGTAATAAATGCGCAGTGATAACCATAGAAACTGTTTCACTACGCAATTACTGCAGCACCTTGTCCGTCACTTCCGACTTTTTCCGGATACGGCCTTTTCCGGAAGCCTGGTACGGATGCTGCTCCGGGTAAAGCCCCGCCAGGCCGGGCACCATCACCGCTGCAATCCCATATCTGGTACTTTCGCAGCTGTGGCAGGCGCTACATATAATATTGCGCGCAGAATTTCGACATCGGGAAAGAAAGATCCGGTTCTGTCCTTTTCCGGATCCGTCATGAAAAAGAGAGCAATGAGTATATGTTAAACATCTGCATATACCTCACATCTGCATATGTCACGCATACGCATATGCAAATCATCTGCATATACTATACCTATACATGCATCAGCTTTCTGCATATACTGGACCTGTGCAGACCTGTTATGGCTGCACAAAAAGGCCGGTAACGGCAGGGTGTCGTAAACACGTCCGGAAGGAGTAACTATGCGAACTGTATCTGTATTCAAAAACGGCAATAACCGCGCCATCCGTCTGCCCCGGGATATGGACTTTGAAGGCGTCAGCGAGCTGGAGATCGTCCGGGAAGGGGACAGCATCATCCTGCGTCCCGCCCGGCCGACCTGGGGCTCGTTCGCCGGCCTGGAAAAGGCCGATCCGGACTTTATGGCCGAGCGCGAGGACGTTGTCAGCGACGAAGGGCGATTTGACCTGTGAACAAAATTTACATGCTCGACACCTGCATCTGCTCGTTCATCATGCGCGAGCAGCCGGACGCCGTACTGCAGCGCCTGGCGCAGGCGGTGCTGCGAAATCAGCGTATCGTGGTCTCGGCCATCACCTACTCCGAGATGCGCTTTGGCGCCACCGGCCCGAAGGCTTCGCCGCGCCACACTGAGCTGGTTGACGCGTTCTGCGCCCGCCTCGATGCCATCCTCCCCTGGGATCGCGCCGCGGTCGACGCCACCACGGAGATTAAGGTCGCGCTACGTCTGGCCGGGACGCCGATCGGCCCGAATGATACGGCCATTGCCGGGCATGCCATTGCGGCCGGCGCCGTTCTGGTGACAAATAACACGCGGGAATTTGCGCGGGTGCCGGGACTGATGCTGGAAGACTGGGTTAATTAAAGAAGAAGTGCGTTGAGGTAACGAAACTCCGCTTTGTGCCAGATATAGTCATTCGAACCCTGAGGGTTACACTTTTAAGTGATTCAGGGTATGCGCTTACTGGTTACGAATATTGTGCCAGAATCATGTGATTTGATGATTGCCGCTTTGCTTTCGAGCCAGTAAGTGCTCCACGTTCGCTAATGAATACTCAGGGCATGCAGATAAACTGCTGACTATATTTCTTTCGAAGGGCGTGGAATGCATACCAATCCCCGGTTAAAAGGAGTTGGTGATGACTGCTATAGATCAGTTTGCTGCTCATGTTGGTCTGGAGTGGGCGGATAAAAAGCACGTTGT
>NZ_JBGFFX010000018.1:0-89215 GCF_041224955.1 Erwinia aeris
AGACCATTTATGGTCATGACTTTTCCCGTGACGCGGAAAAGGCGAAATACCTGATATCAGAGGCAACATTCTGAGTTCAGTACAGAATCGGTGGAGCGGTAGTTCAGTTGGTTAGAATACCTGCCTGTCACGCAGGGGGTCGCGGGTTCGAGCCCCGTCCGTTCCGCCACCCTTTTAGGGGCGTAGTTCAATTGGTAGAGCACCGGTCTCCAAAACCGGGTGTTGGGAGTTCGAGTCTCTCCGCCCCTGCCATTTAAAAATAATCCTTTGCTCCGGCAAAGGATTTTTTTTGTCTGAAAAACGGCTATTCTGTTCTGCTTGTTCTGCTTGTTCTGCTTGTTCTGCTTGTTCTGCTTGTTCTGCTTGTTCTGCTTGTTCTGCTTGTTCTGCTTGTTCTGCTTGTTCTGCTTGTCCTGCTTGTCCTGCTTGTCTGTACTGTTTCTCACCGGATTCTAACCTTTATCCCTGCATATCAAACGACCTTACCTCTTGATATTAAAGTCAGGAAATGGCCAGCAGCTGACCATTCTGTCCTGAAGGCCCTGAAATAAGGGCATATGACCGGAAACTTAAATCAGGGCGTATGACCGGAAACTTAAACTAAGGCGTATTAACCGGAAACTTGAGCAACTGTCTGATGTGTGACTGCTGATCGCTGTTTTGCAGCCAGACGGCGTAAAGCGGGCGTACGGCGACGGGCGTATCCGGGATAACGGATAAATCGGGATACTCGCTGTGCCAGATATCCGGTAAGAAAGCACAGGCACCGGTGGTATGCAGTAGCTGACGCGTCAGATGGGCTGACGTTGTTGTCAGCACGGGGACATCGTCCGCGCCCGCCAGATAGCTTTCATGCTGATGAAAATCAGCGCCCCATTCCAGCTTGATGTAATCATACTTTTCACGCTTCTCCGATTGCCGCGATCGATAAAGCGTTAGCGAAATATGACCGATCTGCTGGCTGGTCAGTTCGTCCATTTTAGGCGCTTCCGTAGTGATTAGCAGATCCAACTGGCGCTCATGCAGCTGTTTAACCAGCAAATGACGCTGAGCCACTCTTGCCTCCAGGTGCAAATCTTCCCGATTTTCATACAGCTTTTGTAGCCAGGGCGTCAGATAAGCTTCCCAAAGAGAAGCGCTGGCACCGATAGAAAGTTCATGATGCTGCTGGGTATGCGCGACCTCTTTTTTGGCCATCATCCAGGTGCTCATCAGGCTTTCGGCATAAGGAAGCAGCCTTTCGCCCGCTGACGTCAGACGGATATTGTTACGGTGACGCGTAAAAAGGTTAACGCCCAGCTGATTTTCCAGCTGCCTGATGCGAAAACTTACGGCAGATTGCGTGAGATAGAGCGCTTCAGCGGCACGTCCAAAGTGGCGGGTTCTGCTCACTTCAAGAAAGGTCTTTAATAATTCCGTATCCACATCCGTCTCCTGAAAATCATTTGTCGTCATGATTTAAATGTTTTGTTTTACACTCTGTCAAGCGTATCTAATACTCCGCGCCATAAATAGCACGGCCATAAAAGAGTTAGGAGCGTGTAAAATGGCGGAAAGCTTCGCAACAACGAATCGTTTTTTCGATAACAAACATTACCCACGCGGTTTCTCGCGCCACGGTGATTTCACTATCAAAGAAGCTCAACTTCTTGAGCGTTATGGTTACGCTTTTAACGAGCTGGATTTGGCAAAGCGTGAACCCGCAACGGAAGAAGAGCGTCTGTTTATTGAGGTATGCCGTGGTGTACGCGAACCTCAGTCCGAAGCAGAACGGGTATGGTCAAAGTATATGACGCGTATCAAACGTCCAAAGCGTTTTCATACGCTTTCCGGCGGCAAGCCGCAGATGGAAGGCGTGGAAGACTATTCGGACAGCGATGATTAATGATAAAGGGGCTTCGGCCCCTTTATTGTCAGCGATAAACGCTTTTTTGCAAGATAAAAACCTATTCCAGACTGTTAAGCAGATGAACCAGCAATCTGTCCATTGCCCGATAGCTTAATGCTTCAAGTAAATGCTCCCGTTTAATACTCTCTTTTTCCGCTAAATCAGCAATGGTTCGGGCTACTTTCAAAATGCGCTGCCAGGCGCGAACGGAAAGTCCCAGCTGATTAAGCACCTCTTCCAGCCAGCTCGCATCCTCTTTGCTTATTTCACAAAATCGCCGTATATCGCCTGGCGTTAACTTCCCGTTAATCGCTCTGGCCCGCGTTAGCTGAACGTTTCTGGCGGCCAGAACCCGCTGACGCACCGTTGCGCTGGATTCGCTGACGGAAGCCTGGCTTAATGTGCCGGGCGGCAGGAGGGGGACTTCCAGCGAGAGGTCGAAACGATCGAGGAACGGACCGGAAAGACGGCTGAGATAGCGCAGCGTCTGTTGAGGGGTGCTGCGGTTGTGCTTTACGCCATGCTGACCGGTAGGGCTGGGATTCATGGCAGCCACCAGCTGAAATCGCGCCGGATAGATGACCTTTGCTTTAGCGCGCGACAGGGAAATACTTCCCGACTCGACAGGCTCTCGCAGGGCATCCAGCGTCCTGCGTTCAAACTCCGGCAGCTCATCAAGAAACAGTACGCCGTTATGCGCCAGGGAGATCTCACCGGGTTTAGGCAAGGTGCCGCCGCCAACCAGCGCATAGCGCGAAGAGGTATGATGCGGCGCCCGGAAAGGTCGCTGACGCCATGGGTGGTCAGCCAGCGACGAACCCGCCACGCTGGCGATAGCGGCGCTCTCCAGCGCTTCCCGATCGCTCAGCGGCGGCAGCAAACCTGCAAGACGGGTCGCCAGCATCGTCTTGCCCGTGCCGGGCGGGCCAATCAGCAGCAGGTTATGACCACCGGCAGCGGCGATCTCCAGCGCTCTTTTAGCCTGCTGCTGGCCGATGACCTCGCTTAAATCCTCGGCGGGCATAATGATGTCGGTGGGAGCATAGCTGGCCTGCTGGAGATCCGCCTGCCCATTTAAATAAGCGCATACGTCAAGCAGGCTATTCGCAAGACGGCTATGCGCATGTTTTACAAGGCTGGCCTCATGGCCGTTGTCCGTGGAGAGGATCAGCGTCCGCTTCGCCTCTGCCGCCGCCATGGCAGCAGGAATAGCAGCCTGTACGCCTCGCAGAGCACCCGTCAATGCTAATTCTCCCAGTAACTCATGCTGCCCCAGTTTTTCTCCGCAAATTTGCTCTGAGGCCGCCAAAATCGCTATGGCGATAGGGAGATCGTATCGGCCGCCTTCTTTGGGCAGATCGGCTGGCGCAAGATTCACGGTAATGCGTCGCGCGGGAAAGGTGAAGCCGCAGTTTATCAGCGCGCTCCGGACACGTTCACGCGCTTCCTTAACCGTGGTTTCCGGCAGGCCGACCAGCGTCAAAGCAGGCAGGCCATTACTTAAATGCACTTCAACGGTTACCAGAGGCGCTTCCACGCCGATAGCCGCACGCGTATAGGTAACAGATAGCGACATAAAAACTCCTTATGGTCGTATTCTGTCCTGCTTCCTGACGGGTGACGAGAGCCGATATTCCGCTTATCGAAGCGGCTCGCAAAAAATATCGCTTCCCGGAGCCTTTATAAAAATTCGACGCGACCCATAAAAACAGGGCAAAGCCATTGCGTCTGGTACGTAATGAATAATTTTCAGGATTTAGCTTATTCCTTGATTAACGGTTGGTTTTTTATTAATCGCGGCGGCCATCATAAAATAAAGTGATGAAAAAAGTTGAATGCATCGCGCTAACTGTGATAACTCTGTAGGCATTACTTCGAACAAGTGAATTTATCGAATCTAAATGAAAGCCCTTCTACGAGTCCTAAGCCTTGTCATTATCAACGTCGTCGTGATTATTATCACGCCGTGCGGGGCTACGCTCGGAGGAAGAAAGGCTTAAAAATCAAGCCTGAATTCAGAAGAACCCCCGCACCGAAAGGTCCGGGGGTTTTTTTTTGGCAGGGCTGACAGGCTATCAACGACAGAGGAACAGAAGATGAACAGTAGAATAAAATGCTGTTGTTCCCAGCGAGAGGCGGGGAAATAACTATGAATGGTGCTCAGTGGGTGGTTCAGGCGTTGCGTGGGCAGGGAGTCGAGACTGTTTTCGGCTATCCGGGTGGTGCGATTATGCCCGTCTATGATGCGCTCTATGATGGCGGCGTCGAACATCTACTGTGCCGACATGAGCAGGGTGCTGCCATGGCCGCCATCGGTTATGCCCGTTCTACCGGAAAAGTCGGCGTTTGCATCGCCACGTCCGGCCCCGGCGCGACCAACCTTATCACCGGGCTGGCTGATGCAATGATGGATTCCGTGCCGGTGGTGGCGATTACCGGCCAGGTTGCCGGCAGCCTGATCGGCACCGACGCTTTTCAGGAAATTGACGTGCTCGGCCTGTCGTTGGCCTGTACCAAACACAGCTTCCTGGTCGGCTCGCTGGAAGAGCTGCCGGAAATCATGGCCGAAGCTTTCGCCATCGCCCGCTCCGGTCGTCCCGGCCCAGTGCTGATCGACATCCCTAAAGATATCCAGTTAGCCAGCGGCGAGCTGACAGCCCATCTGGCGGCGGTTGAAGACGAAGCGGCGCATCCTCATCAGGCGTTGGCGCAGGCGCGCGCCATGCTGGCTCAGGCTAAGAAACCGGTTTTGTACGTGGGCGGCGGTGTTGGCATGGCCGGTGCCGTAGAGGCCCTGCGTGCGTTCGCTCGCGAAACGGGCATTCCTACCGTCGCCACGCTGAAAGGCCTGGGCGCGCCGGATCCTCAGGATGCCTGTTATCTGGGAATGTTGGGTATGCACGGCACCAAGGCCGCCAACTTTGCCGTCCAGCAATGTGACCTGCTGATTGCCGTCGGCGCCCGTTTTGACGATCGCGTAACCGGCAAGCTGGATACGTTTGCTCCTCATGCCAGCGTTATCCATATGGATATCGATCCCGCCGAGCTGAACAAATTGCGCCAGGCGCATGTGGGATTGCGAGGCGACCTCAATAAGCTGCTGCCGGACTTATATCATCCGACGGAAATCAGCGCATGGCGCGAGCACGTGCAGGCGCTGAAGGCCGATCACGGCTGGCGTTACGATCATCCGGGCCAGGCTATCTATGCGCCGCTGTTTCTGAAACAGCTCTCCGATCGTAAACCGGCAAGCGCGGTTGTTACCACCGATGTCGGCCAGCACCAGATGTGGACAGCGCAGCATATGAGCTTTAACCAGCCGGAAGATTTTATTACTTCCAGCGGTCTCGGCACGATGGGCTTCGGACTGCCGGCCGCCGTGGGCGCGCAGGTCGCCCGACCGGAAGATACCGTGATCTGCGTGTCGGGCGACGGCTCTTTTATGATGAATGTACAGGAGCTGGGCACCATTAAGCGCAAGCAGCTGCCGGTAAAAATCGTTTTGCTGGATAACCAGCGTCTGGGCATGGTGCGCCAGTGGCAGCAGCTGTTTTTCTCGGAGCGCTACAGCGAAACCAATCTCTCCGACAACCCCGATTTCCTGATGCTGGCCCGCGCTTTCGACATTCCCGGCCAGCGCATTACCCGTAAAGACCAGGTGGCTGCCGCGGTAGACGCTTTGCTGAACAGCGAAGGGCCTTACATGCTGCATGTCGCCATTGATGAACTTGAAAACGTCTGGCCGCTGGTGCCGCCGGGTGCCAGCAACGAAAATATGATGGAGAAAACCTCATGATGCAGCATCAGTTATCCATAGAGGCGCGCCTGCGCCCTGAAATCCTGGAACGCATCCTGCGCGTTGTTCGCCATCGCGGCTTTCAGGTTTGCGCAATGAATATGTCTTCCGGCGAAAATAGCGACAGCATAAATATTGCCATGACCGTTGCCAGCCAGCGCCCGGTCGATTTACTGTCAACACAGTTAAGCAAGTTGATGGATGTTGCCACCGTTCACATCCAACACCAGACAACACAACAAATCCGCGCCTGAGCGCGAAAAGGAAAGAAGAATGACGAAGAAAGCTGACTTTATCTGGTTCAATGGCGAGATGGTGAAGTGGGAAGAGGCGAAAGTTAGCGTCATGTCCCACGCGCTGCACTACGGCACCTCCGTATTTGAAGGCGTCCGCTGCTATGACTCGCACAAAGGCCCGGTAGTCTTCCGCCATCGTGAACATATGCAGCGTCTGCACGACTCTGCAAAGATCTATCGCTTTCCGGTCAGCCAGAGCGTTGATGAGCTCATGGAAGCCTGCCGCGAAGTGCTGCGCGTCAACAAGCTGACCAGCGCTTATATTCGCCCGCTGGTTTTCGTCGGCGACGTGGGCCTGGGCGTGAACCCGCCGGACGGCTACAGCACCGATGTGATCATTGCCGCCTTCCCGTGGGGCGCTTACCTGGGCCCGGAAGCGCTGGAGCAGGGTATTGATGCGATGGTTTCCTCCTGGAACCGCGTGGCGCCAAACACGCTGCCAACCGCAGCGAAAGCGGGCGGCAACTACCTTTCCTCTCTGCTGGTGGGCAGTGAAGCGCGCCGTCACGGCTATCAGGAAGGCATCGCGCTGGATACCCAGGGCTATATCTCTGAAGGCGCCGGCGAGAACCTGTTTGAAGTGAAAGACGGCATCCTGTTTACGCCGCCGTTTACCTCCTCCGCGCTGCCGGGCATTACGCGCGACGCCATCATCAAACTGGCGAAAGAGATGGGCATTGAGGTACGCGAGCAGGTGCTTTCCCGCGAATCGCTCTATCTGGCCGACGAAATCTTTATGTCCGGTACGGCGGCGGAAATCACCCCGGTACGCAGCGTGGACGGCATTCAGGTTGGCGAAGGCAAACGCGGCCCGATCACGACCCGCATCCAGTCCGCTTTCTTTGGGCTGTTTACCGGCGAAACCGAAGACAAGTGGGGCTGGCTGGATCCGGTCAACCCACAACAATGACATTTTACGGGCGTCGTTTGACGCCCGTGTATCATCTGATTCTGGAGTATGAGCATGCCTAAGTACCGTTCCGCCACCACCACTCATGGCCGTAATATGGCCGGTGCCCGCGCGCTGTGGCGCGCCACGGGTATGACCGACGACGATTTTGGCAAGCCTATCATTGCCGTGGTCAACTCCTTTACGCAGTTCGTACCGGGACACGTACATTTACGCGACCTGGGCAAACTGGTTGCCGAACAGATTGAAGCTTCCGGCGGCGTCGCCAAAGAGTTCAACACTATCGCTGTCGATGATGGCATCGCGATGGGGCACGGCGGTATGCTTTACTCTCTGCCTTCGCGCGAGCTGATCGCCGACTCGGTCGAATACATGGTCAACGCCCACTGCGCGGACGCCATGGTCTGTATCTCTAACTGCGACAAAATCACGCCGGGAATGCTGATGGCTTCCCTGCGGCTGAATATTCCGGTGATCTTTGTTTCCGGCGGCCCGATGGAAGCCGGGAAAACCAAACTTTCCGATAAGATCATCAAGCTGGATCTGGTCGATGCGATGATCCAGGGCGCCAACCCGAACGTCAGCGACGAAGACAGCGATAAAATCGAACGGTCAGCCTGTCCGACCTGCGGTTCCTGCTCCGGCATGTTTACCGCTAACTCAATGAACTGTCTGACGGAGGCGCTGGGCCTGTCGCAGCCGGGCAACGGCTCGCTGCTGGCAACCCATGCCGATCGTAAGGCGCTGTTCCTGAAGGCAGGCGAACGCATCGTTGGCCTGGCGAAACGCTACTACGAGCAGGATGACGAAAGCGTGCTGCCGCGTAATATCGCCAGCAAGGCCGCCTTTGAAAACGCGATGACGCTGGATATCGCGATGGGCGGCTCGACCAATACCGTTCTGCACCTGCTGGCCGCCGCGCAGGAAGGCGAAATCGATTTTAATATCTCCGATATCGATCGGCTTTCCCGCAAGGTGCCGCATCTCTGTAAGGTTGCGCCAAGCACCCCGAAATACCATATGGAAGACGTACACCGCGCTGGTGGCGTCATCGGCATTCTGGGCGAGCTGGATCGGGCGGGCCTGATGGATAACAGCGTGCGCAACGTGCTGGGCCTGAGCCTGCAGGAAACGCTGCAACAGTACGACATCATGCTGACCAAAGACGAGGCGGTGAAAAAAATGTTCCGCGCCGGCCCGGCCGGGATCCGCACCACCCAGGCGTTCTCACAGGATACGCGCTGGGAAACGCTGGACGATGACCGTCAGGAAGGCTGCATCCGCTCCCGTGAACATGCCTTCAGCCAGGACGGCGGCCTTGCCGTGCTGTATGGCAATCTGGCAGAAGATGGCTGTATCGTGAAAACCGCTGGCGTAGAAAAAGAGAGCCACACCTTCCGCGGCCCGGCCAAAGTCTACGAAAGTCAGGACGATGCGGTAGCGGCCATCCTCGGCGGCAAAGTCGTGGCGGGCGACGTGGTGGTGATCCGCTACGAAGGGCCGAAAGGCGGGCCGGGAATGCAGGAAATGCTTTATCCGACCACCTACCTGAAATCGATGGGGCTGGGCAAAAGCTGCGCGCTGATCACCGATGGCCGTTTCTCCGGCGGCACCTCAGGGCTTTCTATCGGTCACGCTTCGCCGGAAGCAGCCAGCGGCGGCACCATCGCGCTGGTGAAAGACGGCGACATGATTGATATCGATATTCCGAATCGCGGCATCAAACTGGATGTGCCGGACAACGAACTGCACGCGCGTCGTGAAGAGGAAGAGGCGCGCGGCGACGCGGCCTATACGCCTCATAACCGCGAACGTCAGGTTTCCTTTGCTCTGCGCGCCTACGCTTTACTGGCGACCAGTGCGGACAAAGGCGCAGTACGCGACAAAAGCAAGCTGGGAGGCTAAAACATGGCTGAGTCTCAACCGTTATCCGCCGAGCCTTGCGGCGCGGAGTATCTGCGAGCGGTACTCCGTGCGCCGGTTTACGAAGTTGCGCAGGTCACGCCCCTACAAAAGATGGAGAAAATCTCCTCTCGTCTTGGTAATACGGTACTGGTTAAACGCGAAGATCGTCAGCCGGTGCACAGCTTCAAAGTGCGCGGCGCCTACGCGATGATCGCTTCGCTTAACGAGGAGCAAAAGGCCAGCGGCGTGGTGACCGCTTCGGCGGGCAATCATGCCCAGGGCGTAGCGCTGTCGGCGACCCGGTTGGGGATTAAATCTCTGATCGTCATGCCGGTAGCGACGGCTGATATCAAAGTAGAGGCCGTGCGGGCGTTTGGCGGTGAGGCTTACCTGTTTGGCGCGAATTTTGACGAAGCGAAAGCGAAGGCGCTGGAGCTGGCGGCACAAAAGGGCTACACCTTTGTGCCGCCGTTCGACCATCCGATGGTGATTGCCGGACAGGGCACGCTGGCGATGGAGCTGCTGCAACAGGATGCGCATCTCGACCGTATTTTTGTGCCCGTTGGCGGCGGCGGCCTGGCGGCTGGGGTGGCGGTGCTGATCAAACAGCTGATGCCGCAGATCAAGGTCATTGCGGTGGAAGCGGAAGACTCCGCCTGTCTGAAAGCGGCGCTGGAAGCGGGCGAGCCGGTCGATCTGCCGCGCGTCGGGCTGTTTGCCGAAGGCGTGGCGGTGAAGCGGATCGGCAGCGAAACCTTTCGGCTGTGCCAGGAATATCTTGACGACATTATCACCGTGGACAGCGATGCTATCTGCGCGGCGATGAAGGATCTGTTTGAAGACGTGCGTGCCGTCGCGGAGCCTTCCGGCGCGCTGGCGCTGGCGGGCATGAAAAAATATATCCAGCAGCATCAGATCAAAGGCGAGCGGCTGGCGCATGTTCTTTCCGGCGCCAACGTCAATTTTCACGGCCTGCGCTACGTTTCCGAACGCTGCGAGCTGGGGGAACAGCGTGAGGCGCTGCTGGCGGTTACGATCCCCGAGCAAAAGGGCAGTTTTTTGAAGTTCTGCCAGCTGCTGGGCGGACGCGCCGTTACCGAGTTTAACTACCGCTTCGCGGACCCGGACAACGCCTGCATTTTTGTCGGCGTGCGGCTGACGCGCGGTCTGGAAGAGCGACATGAAATCCTGCAGCTGCTGAACGAAGGCGGTTATAAGGTGGTGGATCTCTCCGACGATGAAATGGCGAAGCTGCACGTGCGCTATATGGTCGGTGGTCGCCCGTCAAAGCCGCTTAAAGAACGGCTTTACAGCTTTGAGTTCCCGGAAGCGCCCGGCGCGCTGCTGCGCTTTTTGCAGACCCTGGGCACCCACTGGAATATTTCGCTGTTTCACTATCGCAGCCACGGTACGGACTATGGACGCGTGCTGGCGGGATTCGAGCTGGGCGAGAACGAACCGCAGTTTGAAGAACATCTGGCGGCTCTGGGCTATGATTGTCATGACGAAACCCATAACCCGGCCTTCAGCTTCTTCCTGGCGGGCTAAAGCAGGCTCCAGAACGCATCAATCAGCGGCTCGTTGAGCCGCTTTTTCTGTACGCAGACGCCCAGCTCCAGCGGCGCGACAATATCAATATTTTCCAGTTCCAGAATACGGTTACGGATCGGCTCCGGGCTGTTCTCCAGCACCACGTCCGGGATCAGCGCCACGCCGCAGCCCAGCGCCACCATCGAGACGATAGCCTCATGCCCCGCCACGGTGGCGTAAATCAACGGACTGGCGATGCGGCGGCGACGGAACCAGAGATCGATACGCTGTCGGGTTGGCCCCTGGTCGGGCAGGATAAACGGGATCTGCGGCCAGTCCGGTTCCGGCTGGCTGGCCTGGCTACGAACCGGACAAGGCAGCGCGGGCGCGATCAGCACCAGCGGGATCGGGCCTAAGGTCGTAAAGCCAATGCTGGCGGGCAGCGTTTCCGGCCGTCCGGCGATGGCGATATCGGCTTCGGCGCTCTGCACCTTATCCACTGCGTCGGCAGGATCGCCGGTGGTCAGTTTGATCTCCACCAGCGGGTGTTCAGCGCGAAAGCGATCGAGGATCGGCGGCAGATGGCTATAGGCCGCCGTTACCGAGCAAAACAGACGCAGCTCGCCGCTCAGCGACGGGCCGTGCTGGCCAATGGCGTGACGCAGCTGCTGATATTGCAACAGCGTTTGCTGGGCAAACTGGCGCAGCTGTTCTCCGGCGTCGGTCAGCGTAACGGTGCGGTTGTCGCGCAGAAACAGCGTCTGGCCCAGGTCTTCCTCCAGCCGCTGGATCTGGCGGGAAAGCGTAGAAGGGCTGACGTGCATCGCCCGCGCGCTGCGGCCAAAATGGCGGCTTTCGGCCAGATGCAGGAAGAGTTTCAGATCGCGTAAATCCATGCGCTTGCGGCCTCATTTTAGCGTTGCAGTATTTGCAATATGACGTTGTTAATATATCAATTTAAGCAATACATTTCCTGTCATATGATGGGGATTAAGAGGGTGATACGGCATCACCGATAAAATAAAAGACGAACACAACCTCAGGAGTTCCCATGGCTAACTATTTCAACACGTTGAACCTGCGCAATCAGCTGGCGCAATTAGGTAAATGCCGCTTTATGGCGCGCGATGAATTTGCGGACGAAGCAAGCTACCTGAAAGGCAAAAAGGTCGTGATTGTTGGCTGTGGTGCTCAGGGTCTGAACCAGGGCCTGAATATGCGTGATTCCGGGCTGGATATCGCCTATGCGCTGCGCGCGGAAGCCATCGCGGAGAAACGCGCTTCCTGGCGTAAAGCGACGGAAAACGGTTTTAAAGTCGGCACCTATGAAGAGCTGATCCCACAGGCGGATCTGGTGGTAAACCTGACGCCGGACAAACAGCATACCTCGGTAGTGCGTGCCGTACAGCCGCTGATGAAAGACGGCGCGGCGCTGGGCTACTCGCACGGTTTTAATATCGTAGAAGTTGGCGAGCAGATCCGTAAAGACATTACCGTCGTGATGGTTGCGCCAAAATGTCCGGGTACGGAAGTGCGTGAAGAGTATAAGCGTGGCTTCGGCGTGCCTACGCTCATCGCCGTTCACCCGGAAAACGATCCAAAAGGCGAAGGCATGGCGATTGCCAAAGCCTGGGCAGCCGCAACCGGCGGCCATCGCGCGGGCGTGCTGGAATCGTCCTTCGTGGCGGAAGTGAAGTCCGACCTGATGGGCGAGCAGACCATCCTGTGCGGCATGTTACAGGCTGGTTCGCTGCTGTGCTTCGACAAGCTGGTGGCGGAAGGCACCGATCCGGCCTACGCGGAAAAATTAATCCAGTTCGGCTGGGAAACCGTGACCGAAGCGCTGAAGCAGGGCGGCATCACGCTGATGATGGATCGCCTCTCTAACCCGGCTAAGCTGCGCGCTTTCGAGCTGTCTGAACAGCTGAAAACCATCATGGCGCCGCTGTTCCAGAAGCATATGGACGACATCATCTCCGGCGAATTCTCTTCCGGCATGATGGCCGACTGGGCCAACGACGACAAAAAACTGCTGGGCTGGCGTGAAGAGACCGGTAAAACCGCTTTTGAAACCGCGCCGCAGTTTGAAGGTAAAATCGCCGAGCAGGATTATTTTGACGAAGGCGTGGTGATGATTGCGATGGTGAAAGCGGGCGTTGAGCTGGCGTTTGAAACCATGGTCGCTTCCGGCATTATCGAAGAGTCTGCCTACTACGAATCGCTGCACGAGCTGCCGCTGATCGCCAACACTATCGCTCGTAAGCGTCTGTACGAGATGAACGTGGTGATCTCCGACACTGCCGAATACGGTAACTATCTGTTCTCTTACGCGGCTGTTCCGCTGCTGAAAGAGTTTATGAGCACGTTACAAACGGGCGATCTGGGCAAGGCGACGGCAACCACGACTACGGTGGATAACGCGCAGCTGCGTGACGTTAACGAAGCTATCCGCAACCATCCTATCGAATCCGTTGGCCGCAAGCTGCGTGGCTATATGACCGATATGAAACGTATCGCGGTAGCGGGCTAACCGCGCTGCTGATAACCAAAGGCGTGGTAATTTGCCGCGCCTTTGGCATTTTTACCGCCTTATCTTATCCTCCCACTGGTGGCTGCTGCCGTTATTGCAGATAGCGCTGCGTCAGCAAACACCAGAATGCGGCGGCAGTCACGATAATGTCGTCATTAAAATCGTAGCCGGGGTTATGCACCATCGGGCCATCGCCAGCGCCCACCATCAGGTAAGCGCCGTGGGGATGGGCCTCCAGCAGAAAAGCAAAATCTTCGCTGCCCATTAGCGGCGGCATATCGGTACAAATCAGCGACTCGTCGACCAGCTCACGCGCCACGCCGATAGCAAAATCGGTTTCCTGTTCGCTGTTAATCAATACCGGGCTGCCGCTGACGTGCACCACCTCCGCGCTGGCGTTAAAACTTTCCGCCTGCAAACGGGCAATATCCTGAATACGTTGCAGCAATAGCTGGCGCACCTGAGGATCGAGCGCTCTGACGCTCAGCTTCAGCACCGCCTTTTCATTGATGATATTGAACGCTTCGCCGGACTGGATACTGCCGATAGTGACCACTGCCTGGGCGAAAGGCGACACGTTCCGGGAAACTATTGTCTGGAGGGCTATAGCGATATGGCAGGCGACCAGAGTGGCATCCACGCCTTTTTCCGGCATAGCGGCATGGGCGCCTGCGCCAGAAACGATAATATTCAGCCTGTCGGAAGAAGCCATCACGGCATGTTTTTTAAAGTAGAAGGATCCGCAGGGCAGACCAGGCATATTATGCAGGCCAAACAGCGCATCGCAGGGGGATTTTTCCAGCAGGCCGTCGCGAAGCATCGCTTTTCCCCCGGCGGACAACTCCTCCGCAGGCTGAAAAATCAGCCGGAGCGTACCGTTAAAGTTTCGGTGACGGGCCAGATATTCCGCCGCGCAGAGCAGAATAGCGGTATGGCCGTCATGGCCGCAGCCGTGAAACTTTCCGGCGGTTTTGCTGCACCAGCTTTTGCCGCTGATTTCCTGCATCGGCAGAGCATCCATATCGGCGCGCAGCCCCAGCGTTTTTGTGCCGCTGCCTGCTTTTAACGTGGCGACCACGCCGGTTTTTGCCATTCCCTGATGCACGCTGTAGCCAAACTCCCGCAGCTTTGCCGCCACCCGCTCGCTGGTGCGCAGCTCTTCGAAACCCGTTTCCGGGTGCTGGTGCAAATCGCGACGGAACTGCGTCCAGAAAGCTTCCCTTGTCTTTAAAGCCTGCAATAACGAATGCATATCTCTCTCCATGAGTTAATTATCCGGCTTATCCTGCCATGACTGGCGCAACGGAGTCTGTGAGTCCGGCCTGGTTTATCGTGAGCTGGCCGCTATTAGTGCCGCGAGAGTAAGCAAGCGCGGGAAAGAAGGGGAACGCGGAAAGAAGAGGAAGCAAAAACAGCTTCCGCAAGCACGACGGCCAGCGGAAGCTGTTGCACAGGCAGGGCCGCTTAGTTGCGGTACAGCACCTTGATGATGTGATAGCCGAACTGCGTGTGCAGCGGGCCGTAAGGCGTGATAAGCGGGCAGGAGAACACCACTTTATCGAAAGCCGGCACCATCGCGCCCTGTTTGAACTCGCCTAAGTGGCCGCCTTTTTTGCCAGACGGGCAGATAGAGTGCTTTTTCGCCAGTTTTTCAAAATCTGCGCCCTGTTCCAGCTGTGCCAGAAGGTCCTGAGCCAGTTTCTCTTCCTTTACAAGGATATGGAGTGCTGCTGCGGTTTTTGCCATGATCGTACCTTGAGTCGTATGGATGCTGCTGGCTATACTACCACGCTGTGATTTCTTTCCCTCTGTCATTTCATCGAGTAAACCCCTATGCGTCTTAATCCTGGTCAGCAACACGCCGTCGAATTCGTCACCGGGCCCTGTCTGGTGCTGGCCGGCGCCGGCTCGGGCAAAACGCGCGTGATCACCAACAAAATTGCCCATCTGATCCGCGAATGCGGCTATCAGGCTCGCCATATTGCGGCGGTGACTTTTACCAATAAAGCCTCGCGCGAGATGAAAGAACGCGTGGCGCAAACGCTGGGCCGCAAAGAGGCGCGTGGCCTGATGATTTCCACTTTCCATACGCTGGGTCTGGAAATTATCAAACGCGAATACGCCGCATTGGGCATGAAGTCCAACTTCTCGCTGTTTGACGATCAGGATCAGCTGGCGCTGCTGAAAGAGCTGACCGAAGAGTGGCTGGAAAACGATAAAAATCTGCTGCAACAGCTGATCTCTACGATCTCGAACTGGAAAAACGATCTGCTGGATCCTGCGCGCGCGGCGGCGGCGGCGCAATCCGAGCGCGACAAAATTTTCGCTCACTGTTACAGCCTTTACGATCGGCATCTGAAAGCCTGCAACGTGCTGGATTTTGATGACCTGATCCTGCTGCCGACGCTGTTGTTCCAGCGCAATCTGGAAGTGCGCGAGCGCTGGCAGCAGCGTATCCGCTACCTGCTAGTGGATGAGTATCAGGATACCAACACCAGCCAGTACGAGCTGGTGAAACTGTTGGTCGGTGCGCGCGCGCGTTTCACGGTGGTAGGCGACGACGATCAGTCAATCTACTCCTGGCGAGGCGCAAGACCGCAGAACCTGGTGCTGCTGAAAGAGGATTTTCCGGCGTTACAGGTTATCAAGCTGGAGCAGAACTACCGTTCTTCCGAACGTATCCTGAAAGCGGCCAATATTTTGATCGCCAATAACCCGCACGTGTTTGAAAAACGCCTGTTCTCAGAGCTGGGCTATGGCGCGGAGCTGAAAGTGGTGACGGCCAATCACGAGGATCACGAGGCCGAGCGCGTGACGGGCGAGCTGATAGCGCACCATTTTATCAACAGGACGCAGTACAAAGATTACGCCATTCTCTATCGCGGCAATCATCAGTCGCGCGTTTTTGAAAAAATGCTGATGCAGAACCGCATTCCTTATCGCATCTCCGGCGGCACCTCGTTCTTTTCGCGGCCGGAAATCAAAGATCTGCTCGCCTATCTGCGCGTGTTGACCAATCCTGACGACGACAGCGCCTTTATGCGCATCGTTAATACGCCACGGCGTGAAATTGGCCCCACCACGCTGCGCAAGCTGGGCGAATGGGCGATGCAGCGTAATAAAAGCCTGTTCACCGCCAGTTTTGATATGGGGCTGGGCCAGACGCTGGCCGGGCGCGGGCTGGAATCGCTACAGCGCTTCACTTTCTGGCTGCAGGAAGTCGCGCAGCTGGCGGAGCGGGAGCCGGTGGCCGCCGTGCGGGATTTGATCCGCGGCATTGATTATGAAAGCTGGCTGTTTGAAACCTCCGCCAGTCCAAAAGCCGCCGAAATGCGCATGAAAAACGTCAATACGCTGTTCCAGTGGATGACCGAAATGCTGGAAGGCAGCGATATCGACGAGCCGATGACGCTGACGCAGGTGGTGACCCGCTTTACGTTACGCGACATGATGGAGCGCGGCGAAAGCGAAGAAGAGGCGGACCAGGTACAGCTGATGACGCTGCACGCTTCCAAAGGGCTGGAGTTTCCCTATGTTTATCTGGTCGGCATGGAGGAAGGGCTGTTGCCCCATCAGAGCAGCATTGATGAAAACAATGTGGAAGAGGAGCGTCGGCTGGCCTACGTCGGCATCACGCGTGCGCAAAAAGAGCTGACCTTTACGCTGTGTCGCGAGCGCCGTCAGTATGGCGAAGTGATCCGTCCGGAGCCAAGCCGCTTTCTGCTGGAGCTGCCGCAGGACGATCTCAACTGGGAAACGGAACGCAAGGTGGTCAGCCCGGAACAGCGGATGCAGACCGGGCAAAGCCGCGTAGCGGGACTGCGGGCGATGCTGGATAAGGCAAAAAACACCGGATAGGCTTTTGGCGGGTGAAGCAAGGGGACGCAAGCTGTCCCCTTATTCTTTAGCTGACGGTCAGCGGCCAGTGCACATAGCTCTGCCAGCGGCTTTCCTGCTCCAGCAGTTCTGCCCGCAGCGGATGCGCTTCCAGCCAGCCGTTCGGCAACGTCAGCTGTAGCGCGTCGTCATCGGCATGGAGCCGCACGGCAGGCAGCGTATCGTCACGGCGACGGCTGGCGAAAATAATCGCCAGCCGCAGCAGCCGGCACATTCTTTCCGCCATGCGCGGCGGTACGGCGTTTTGCTGGCTGAGCAGCGCCAGGTCGATTCCGTTGACCTGGTTTTGCAGCAGCGTGGCCAGCAGCTTTTTCTGCGCCGGAGTAAAGCCCGGCAGATCGAGATGGCGAACCAGATAGGCAGCGTGCTGCGGCGCCTGTTTAAAATCGACGCTGAGGCCGATTTCATGGATCAGGCAGGCGCTGTTGAGCAGCTCCCGACAGCGTTCATCCAGCTTCCAGCTGTGGCTGACCTGACGGCCAAAGCTCTCCGCCAGGGCGCGCACGCGTTCCGCCTGTTCGGCATCAATCACGAAACGACGCTGAATGTTATGCAGGGTACGGCTACGGATATCCCGATCGACCGGCAGCCCGAGCATTCCGTATACCAGCCCTTCGCGCAGCGCGCCACCGGCCAGCGTCATGCTGCTGATGTTCAGCTCGGTGAAGATGGCGATCAGAATAGAGAGGCCGCTGGGGAAAACCAGCGCGCGCTCCAGCGTCAGTCCTTCGATTTCCAGCTCTTCCAGCTTGCCGCACTGAATGGCGCGCTGTTTCAGCTGCTGGAGCTTGGCAAGCGTAATGCGTTCGTCCATGCCCTGCGCCATCATGATTTCCTGTAGCGCCTGCACGGTGCCGGAGGCGCCGACGCAAATTTCCCAGCCCTGCTCGCGCAGTTTTGAGGCAACCGGTCGGATCATGTCGCTTGCTGCCTGTTCCGCCGCGGCAAAATTATCTTTACCGAGGTGGCGGTCGCCGAAATAACGCTCCAGCCAGGTGACGCAGCCCATCGACAGGCTGAACAGAGCGCCGGGCTGTGCACCGCTGCCGGTAACCAGCTCGGTGCTGCCGCCGCCAATATCGACCACCAGCCGCTTATCGGAGCCGCCGGTGGTGTGCGCCACGCCCTGATAGATCAGACAGGCTTCTTCCTCGCCGCTGATCACATTGATGGCGCAGCCCAGAATGTTCTGCGCCCTGGAAAGAAAAGCCTCTGCGTTGGCGGCCAGCCGCAGCGTCGCCGTAGCGACCACGCGGATTTGGTCCGTGGGAATATCCTGTAGCTGTTCCGAAAACAGCGCCAGGCACTGCCAGCCGCGCGCCATTGCCTCGTCAGAGAGGCGGCTGTCGCTGTCCAGACCGGCCGCCAGGCGGACTTTGCGTTTGATACGCGCAACGGTCTGGATACTGCCCGCCACCTCGCGCACCACCAGCATATGAAAGCTGTTAGATCCTAAATCTATTGCAGCATAAAGCGATGAGGCGCTGGGCATGGCATTAACCTGAACGTTTGCGGTTATTATTGCGCGGCGGGCCGCTGCGGCGCGGGCCGCTACTGCGACGCGGGCCGGTACCGGAACGGCTGCGTGTCAGGCGCTTCGGCGGCGGCAGATCGGTCATCAGCGCATCGCTGTTGTAGCGGCTTACGGTGATGCTGTGGCCGATATATTCTTCAATCGCCGGCAAGTTCAGCGCATATTCTTCACAGGCCAGGCTGATTGAGTGCCCGTTGGCACCCGCGCGGCCGGTACGGCCGATGCGATGCACGTAGTCTTCGCGATCGTCAGGCAAATCGTAGTTAAAGACGTGCGTCACCGCAGGAATATGCAGGCCGCGCGCCGCCACGTCAGTGGCCACCAGGATATCCACGTCGCCTTTGGTAAAGTCGTCCAGGATACGCAGGCGTTTTTTCTGCGCCACGTCGCCGGTCAGCAGGCCAACGCGATGGCCGTCCGCGGCCAGGTGACCCCAGATATCTTCACAACGGTGTTTGGTGTTGGCAAAGATAATGGCGCGATCCG
Source organism: Erwinia aeris (assembly GCF_041224955.1). NCBI lineage: Bacteria > Pseudomonadati > Pseudomonadota > Gammaproteobacteria > Enterobacterales > Erwiniaceae > Erwinia > Erwinia aeris. Next base: position 18,773 of record NZ_JBGFFX010000018.1, read on the forward strand.
GCCACTCTTCTTCCAGCAGGGTTTGCAGAAGACGCATTTTTTCTTCATTAGAAGGATAAAAAAGTTCTTCCTTAATGCGATGCCCGGTTTTCTGCTCCGGCTCGACTTCCACATATTCGGCATTGTTCATGTTTTCGAACGCCAGCTCGCGCACGCGGAAGGAAAGGGTAGCGGAGAAGAGCATATTCAGACGCTGGTTCGCCGCAGGCATCCGACGGAACAGCCAGCGGATATCTTTGATAAAGCCCAGATCGAACATCCGGTCGGCTTCATCCAGCACCACGACCTGGATCGCGCCCAGATTCACGTGGTTCTGTTTAGCGTAATCGATCAGCCTGCCGGTGGTGCCGATCAGAATATCGACGCCGCTCTCCAGCACTTTCAGCTGCTTATCGTAGCCGTCGCCGCCGTAGGCCAGCCCCAGCTTCAGGCCGGTCACCTGCGCCAGCGGTTCCGCATCGGCGTGGATTTGCACGGCCAGTTCGCGGGTTGGCGCCAGGATCAGCGCGCGCGGCTGATTGACCTGACGGCCTTCCGGCGCGGGGTGAGAAAGAAGATGATGGAACGTTGACGTTAAAAACGCCATCGTTTTCCCGGTACCGGTTTGCGCCTGTCCCGCTACATCACGCCCGTTAAGGGTGAAAGGCAATGCCAGCGCCTGAATAGGCGTGCAGTTATGAAAGCCTTTATTTTCAAGGGCTTCAATGACCTGAGGGTGCAGGGCGAAGTCGGAAAACTTCTGTTCGGTTAAGTGTGTTTTGCTCATAGTGTGGTAGAATATCAGCTTACTATTGCTTTACGAAAGCGTATCCGGTGAAATAAAGTCAACCTAAGTTGGCAGATTTTACGCCAGGCAGCCAGGCATAATCTTTTGGAGTAAGACATGAGCAGCGATAAAATTGTCCACCTGACCGATGACAGCTTTGAAACCGACGTCCTGAAAGCAGAAGGCTTGACGCTGGTCGACTTCTGGGCAGAATGGTGCGGTCCGTGCAAAATGATCGCCCCGATCCTTGACGAAGTCGCCGAAGAATACGACGGCAAACTGACTATCGCCAAACTGAATATCGACGAAAACCCAGGCACCGCGCCAAAATACGGGATCCGCGGTATTCCTACTTTGCTGCTGTTTAAAGACGGCGAAGTCGCGGCAACGAAAGTGGGCGCACTTTCTAAAGGACAGCTGAAAGAGTTCCTGAACGCGAACCTGGGCTAACCAGCTCTGCTGCTGCGGTGGGCCATATGCGCTCACCGCAGGCGCGAGTCTGCTTCCCGCTTCGGTTTTCTTTTTGCCTCGTTCATATTTTTAGCTCATCGCTAGACGTTTGCCATAGAGCGTGCTAACTTACTTTTACTGCATTACGCACTTACCTGTAGTTTGAATCTAATATTTACTCCTTGTTGAACACTGTTTTCCTCTGAATGTAACAAATGTTCAGCAATCTGACGGTTAGTATCCAGAATTTCCGGCACCTTGTCCTTACCGTCTCCCCGTATCGGATCCGCGTATTCCTGCACGCGATGATCGGGAGTCTGACAAGACAGCCATTAACAGGCATGGATTTTTCGCCATACCATTGACGACAAACATTTCGAGATTTACCCCGAGTTTAAGAACCCACCATTATGAATCTTACCGAATTAAAAAATACGCCGGTTTCTGACCTGATAACACTCGGCGAAAATATGGGGCTGGAAAACCTGGCGCGCATGCGCAAACAGGACATTATCTTCGCCATCCTTAAACAACACGCGAAAAGCGGCGAAGATATCTTCGGCGACGGCGTACTGGAGATATTGCAGGATGGATTTGGTTTCCTCCGCTCTGGAGACAGCTCCTACCTCGCCGGCCCTGACGACATCTACGTATCCCCCAGCCAAATTCGCCGCTTTAACCTCCGCACTGGTGACACCATCTCCGGCAAGATCCGTCCGCCGAAAGAAGGCGAGCGCTATTTTGCCCTGCTGAAGGTTAATGAAGTTAACTTTGACAAGCCGGAAAATGCCCGTAACAAAATCCTGTTTGAAAACTTAACGCCGCTGCACGCTAATTCGCGTCTGCGCATGGAGCGCGGCAACGGGTCTACCGAAGACTTAACCGCACGCGTACTGGATTTGGCTTCGCCAATTGGTCGTGGCCAGCGTGGTCTGATCGTGGCGCCGCCAAAAGCGGGTAAAACCATGCTGCTGCAGAACATCGCGCAGAGCATCGCCTATAACCATCCTGACTGCGTGCTGATGGTGCTGCTGATTGACGAACGTCCGGAAGAAGTAACCGAGATGCAGCGTCTGGTGAAGGGCGAAGTGATCGCCTCTACCTTCGATGAGCCAGCTTCCCGCCACGTGCAGGTCGCTGAAATGGTTATCGAGAAGGCCAAGCGTCTGGTCGAGCATAAAAAGGACGTTATCATCCTGCTCGACTCCATCACGCGTCTGGCTCGCGCCTACAACACCGTGGTGCCGGCTTCCGGTAAAGTGCTGACCGGTGGTGTGGATGCCAACGCCCTGCACCGTCCAAAACGCTTCTTCGGCGCCGCGCGTAACGTGGAAGAGGGCGGCAGCCTGACCATCATCGCTACCGCGCTGGTCGATACCGGTTCGAAGATGGATGAAGTCATCTACGAAGAATTTAAGGGTACGGGCAACATGGAACTGCATCTGGCGCGTAAAATCGCCGAGAAGCGCGTGTTCCCTGCTATCGATTACAACCGTTCCGGTACGCGTAAAGAAGAGCTGCTTACCAGCTCTGAAGAGCTGCAGAAGATGTGGATCCTGCGCAAAATCATCCATCCAATGGGTGAGATCGATGCGATGGAATTCCTCATCAACAAGCTGGCGATGACCAAAACCAACGACGAATTCTTTGACATGATGAAGCGTTCGTAAGTCGGCTGGTCTGCTGGAAAAAAAGAGGGTTGAGCGATCAACCCTCTCTTTTTTTGGCCTGTTTTTGTGCGAATTCACCGCAGAAGCCGGAAAAAGAAGAAAACTCGGGGAACGCCGCGCTCAGACGTGGCGTTTTTCGTTTATGGGCTATACGATGTTGCCACTGGAGAATTAAATTAAAGGTGCGGCGGGCAGGAAATCGGGCGGTGAGGCTGGATTTTTCCCGTGGCACAATGGACATCAGAATCAGACAGCGGTTTGTGGCACAGAAATTGCTATAACACTGGGATTCTTAGCAGAGAGCTGGTTAATGTGAATTTACTCAATATGAGTACTGAGCTTGCTTTAATATTTTTGTTTTCGCTGGTGTTTCTCTTTTTCGCCCGTAAAGCAGCCAAGAAAGTGGGTCTTGTGGACAAGCCCAACTATCGCAAACGTCACCAGGGCGTTATTCCTCTGGTTGGCGGCATCTCTGTTTTCGCCGGCATCTGTTTTAGCTTCGCGGTGACCGATTACTACATTCCCCATAGTCTGCTTTACCTGAGCTGCGCTGGCGTGCTGGTGCTGGTCGGAGCGCTTGATGACCGCTTTGATATCAGCGTAAAGATACGCGCCTGCGTTCAGGCAGGCATCGCCGTGGTGATGATGACCATGGCCAAACTCTATCTGCTCAGCCTGGGCTTTATTTTTGGCCCCTGGGAGCTGATCGTCGGGCCTTTCGGCTACGTGCTGACGCTGTTTGCGGTCTGGGCGGCCATCAACGCTTTTAATATGGTGGACGGTATCGACGGTCTGCTGGGCGGCCTGTCCTGCGTCACCTTCCTGGCGATGGGCATTATTCTGTTCGTGGACGGACAGCAAAGCCTGGCGATGTGGTGTTTTGCGATGATCGCCGCCATTATCCCCTATATCCTGCTTAATCTTGGCGTTTTCGGCCGTCGCTACAAGGTTTTTATGGGCGATGCGGGCAGCACGCTGATTGGCTTTACCATTATCTGGATCCTGCTGGAGGCGACCCAGGGACAAAGCCATCCCGTCACGCCCGTCACGGCGCTGTGGCTGATCGCCATTCCGCTGATGGATATGATCGCCATTATGTATCGCCGCCTCAGCAAGGGCATGAGCCCGTTTTCCGCCGATCGCCAGCACATTCACCATTTGATTATGCGCGCCGGGTTTACCTCGCGGCAGGCCTGCTTTCTGATCACGCTGGCGGCCGCGCTGCTGGCCGGCGTCGGCGTGCTGGGCGAATCGCTGAGCTTTGTGCCGGAGTGGCTGATGCTGGTGCTGTTTTTACTGGCGTTTATGCTCTACGGCTACTGTATTAAACGCGCCTGGCGCGTGGCGCGAATGCTGAAAAGAGTCAAAAGAAGGCTGCGCAAAGCCCGCTAGACCGTTTCGGACCTCTTTACCCTGGACAAGGAATATCATGTATGACGCATCCTGACGTTGCAGAGAACGAGCTGGATATTCGCGGGCTGTGCTGCGCGCTATGGCGAGGAAAGCGGTGGATTATCGGCAGCGCGCTGCTTTTTGCCCTGCTGGCCTGGCTCTGCTCGCTGCTGATCACGCCAAAATGGAGCACCACGGCGGTCACCGATCGTCCCACCGTCAATATGTTGGGCAATTACTACTCGCAGCAGCTGTTTCTGAACAATCTGGACAGCCGCAGCAGCAGCACGCCCATCGTTGCGCCCGCCATTGCGGACGAAGCCTATCAGGAGTTCGTGATGCAGCTGGCGTCTTATGACACCCGCCGCGAGTTCTGGCTGCAAAGCGACTACTACAAACAGCGGCAGAGCGGGCAGGCTCGCGACGATGCCGCGCTGCTCGACGAGCTGATCGCCAATATTCAGTATCAGCCCGGCGATGCGGCAAAAAGCCTGAATGACAGCGTCAAGCTGATCGCGGAAACCGCGCCGGCGGCCAACACGCTGCTGCGCCAGTATGTTGCTTTTGCCGGCCAGCGCGCCGCGCAGCATCTTAACGCCGAGCTGGCAGGCGGCTGGGCCGCCCGCGCTCAGCAGCTGAAGGCGCAGGTGCAGCGGCAGGAAGCGGTAGCGAAAGCCATCTATGACCGCCAGATCAACAGCGTGCAGCAGGCGCTGAAAATCGCGCAGCAGCAGGGCTTCGAGCAGGCGAAAACCAGCACGCCTTCAGAACAGCTGCCCGATTCCGAGCTGTTTCTGCTGGGCCGCTCGCTGTTGCAGGCCCGCCTGGAAAACCTGCAGGCCAGCGGGCCGACCTACGATCTGGACTATGATCAAAACAGAGCCATGCTGAGCACGCTGAATGCCGGGCCGAAGCCGGATAATGCTTTCCAGACCTGGCGCTATCTGCGCACGCCGGAAGAGCCGGTGAAGCGCGACAGCCCACGTCGCCTGTTTATGATGATCATGTGGGGTGCCGTAGGCGCGCTGGTTGGCGCGGGTACCGCTTTGCTACGCCGACGTCGCGGTTAAGCGCCGATTTATAGTTACCTGACAGACGAAGGAAAGAGAACAACAGTGAAAGTATTAACTGTTTTTGGCACGCGCCCGGAAGCGATAAAAATGGCTCCGCTGGTTCATGCACTTGCCCAGGATGGCGAGATAGACGCGCGTCTGTGCGTTACCGCGCAGCATCGTGAGATGCTGGATCAGGTGCTGCAGCTGTTTGCTATCGTCCCCGATTACGATTTGAATATTATGCGGCCAGGCCAGGGGCTGACGGAGATCACCAGCCGTATTCTGGAAGGGCTGAAAGGCGTGTTTACGGAGTTCAGGCCGGATGTCGTGCTGGTGCACGGCGATACCACCACGACGTTCGCAGCCAGCCTGGCGGCTTTTTATCACCGCATTCCGGTGGGGCATGTGGAGGCCGGACTGCGTACGGGCGATCTGTATTCGCCGTGGCCGGAAGAGGCCAACCGCACGCTGACCGGGCATCTGGCGACCTGGCACTTCCCGCCGACGGAAACGGCGCGGCAAAATCTGCTGCGCGAAAATCTGCCCGCCGCGCGTATGTTTGTTACCGGCAACACGGTGATCGACGCGCTGTTTTGGGTACGCGATCGCGTGTTAAGCGACGAGCAGCTGCGTAACGGCCTGGCGACTCGCTATCCCTTCCTTGAGGCCGATAAGAAGCTGATCCTTGTGACGGGGCACCGTCGGGAAAGCTTCGGCGACGGCTTTGAGCGCATTTGCAGCGCGCTGGCCGATATCGCCCGCCGCCATCCCGAGGCGCAGATCGTTTATCCGGTGCACCTGAATCCTAACGTCAGCGAGCCGGTCAATCGTATTCTCAGCGATATCGACAACGTAGTGCTGATCGAGCCGCAGGAATACCTGCCGTTTGTCTGGCTGATGGATCGTGCCTGGCTGATCCTGACCGATTCCGGCGGCATCCAGGAAGAAGCGCCTTCGCTGGGCAAGCCGGTGCTGGTGATGCGTGATACCACCGAACGCCCGGAAGCGGTAGACGCAGGCACCGTCAGGCTGGTAGGCACTGACACACAAAAAATCGTTCGCGAGGTTACGCGCCTGCTGACGGACGAAGAGGCTTACCAATCCATGAGCCGCGCCCATAATCCCTATGGCGACGGCCTGGCCTGCGAACGTATTGTGCAGGCCCTTAAAAACAATCGGATTTCTTTATAATGTTCAATACCATTTCTGTTATCGGGCTGGGCTATATTGGCCTGCCTACCGCTGCGGCTTTCGCCTCCCGCCAGAAAAAAGTGATCGGCGTGGATATCAACACGCGGGCGGTCGAGACGATTAATCGCGGCGACATTCATATCGTGGAGCCGGACCTGGACGTGGTGGTGAAAACGGCCGTGGAGCAGGGCTATCTGCGGGCGACCACCCGGCCAGAGCCGGCGGACGCTTTTCTGATTGCGGTGCCGACGCCGTTCAAAGACGGACACCAGCCGGATCTCGCCTGGGTCAAAGCGGCGGCCGAGTCCATCGCGCCGGTGCTGAAAAAAGGCGATCTGGTTATCCTGGAATCGACCTCGCCCGTGGGCGCGACGGAGCAGATGGCCGAGTGGCTGGCGATGGCGCGCAGCGATCTGGCTTTTCCTCAGCACGCGGGCGAAAAAGCCGACGTGCAGATCGCCTATTGCCCGGAGCGCGTACTGCCCGGCCAGGTGATGGTCGAGCTGATTAAAAACGACCGCGTGATCGGCGGCATGACGTCGCTTTGCTCGCAGAGAGCGTGCGATCTCTACAAAATATTCCTTGAGGGCGAGTGTGTGGTCACTAACTCGCGCACCGCTGAGATGTGCAAGCTGACGGAAAACAGCTTCCGCGACGTCAATATCGCCTTCGCCAACGAGCTGTCGCTGATCTGTGCCGATCAGGGCATCAGCGTCTGGGAGCTGATCGCGCTGGCCAACCGCCATCCCCGCGTCAATATTTTACAGCCCGGCCCTGGCGTCGGCGGCCACTGCATCGCCGTGGATCCGTGGTTTATCGTGGCGCAGAATCCGGTACAGGCTCGCCTGATCCGCACCGCGCGCGAAGTTAACGACAGCAAGCCGCACTGGGTGCTGGAGCAGGTGAAGAAAAAGCTGGCCGAGTGCCTGGTCGCCAGCGACAAACGCCCCAGCGAGCTGACCATCGCCTGCTTTGGCCTGGCCTTTAAGCCCAATATCGACGACCTGCGGGAAAGTCCGGCAATGGAAGTGGCGCAGATGATCGCCGACTGGCATCAGGGCGTCACTCAGCTGGTGGAGCCGAATATTCACGAGCTGCCGAAGGGGATGCCGGAGAGAAGCGTGCTGGTTACGCAGGAAGAGGCGTTACGCCAGGCGGACGTGCTGGTTATGCTGGTGGATCATCAGCAGTTCAAAACCATCGACGTCGAAGGCCTGCGCTCGCGCTGGCTGGTGGATACCAAAGGCCTCTGGCGATGAACGCCACCGCTTTGCCGGGACGCGTCGAACCGCTGACGTGGGAAAACGCGTTCTTCGCTATCAACAGCGCCCTGCTGACCGTCGATCTGCACGAGGCGCCGATCGATGAAGCGTCGCTACGGCAATATGACCTCGTCCAGGCGAAAATCCTGTCGCAGCAGACGGCGGAGCTGGATGCGTTAAGCGCGCTGGGGTTTCGCTTTGTAGAAGGCGAAGCGGATTTCGTGCTGGGTATCGGCGTGGGCGGCAGGCCGGAAGGCATTCGCATTGCCCGTAAGGAACATATTCCGGCGCTGCGCGAGGTAGCCAGCAGCGCTTTTGCCTTCAGCCGCTTTCGCGCGCCCTGGTATAAAGCGGAAGACAGCGGGCGATTCTATGCGCAGTGGGTGGAAAACGCTGTACTGGGGACTTTCGACCATCAGTGCCTGATTGCCGTCAACGACCAGGGCGAACTACAGGGTTTCGTCTCACTGCGCGAGCTGGCCGACGGCAGCGGCAGGATCGGCCTGCTGGCGACGCTGCCTGAGGCGCAGGGACTGGGCGTCGGTCAGCGCATGATCGAGGCCGCCATTGACTGGTGTCGCGCGCGACGCCTGACGCGTCTGCATGTTGCCACTCAGCTTGGCAATCTGCCGGCACTCCGACTTTATCATCGCTGCGGCGGCGTAATTGAACGCACCGCCTGGTGGCTCTACAGGTAATTTTATGATCCCGTTTAATGCCCCACCGGTGGTGGGAACCGAACTTGAGTATATGCAGTCCGCGATGGGCAGCGGCAAGCTGTGCGGCGACGGCGGCTTTACCCGTCGCTGCCAGCAGTGGATGGAAAACCGGTTCGGCAGTCGTAAAGTGCTGCTGACGCCGTCCTGCACCGCCTCGCTGGAGATGGCCGCCATCCTGATCGACATTCAGCCCGGCGATGAAGTGATTATGCCGAGCTACACCTTCGTCTCTACCGCCAACGCCTTTGTGCTGCGCGGCGCGACTATCGTGTTTGTCGATATCCGTCCCGATACGCTCAACATCGACGAAAAGCTGATCGAAGCGGCCATCACCGAGAAAACTCGCGCGATCGTTCCTGTGCATTACGCGGGCGTCGCCTGTGAGATGGATACGATCATGGCGCTGGCGGAAAAGCATAAACTCTACGTGATTGAAGACGCGGCGCAGGGCGTAATGGCTACCTACAAAGGCAAAGCGCTGGGCACGATTGGCCATATCGGCTGCTTCAGCTTTCACGAAACCAAGAACTATACAGCGGGCGGCGAGGGCGGCGCGACGCTGATCAACGATTCGGCGCTGGTGGAAAGAGCAGAAATCATCCGTGAAAAAGGCACCAACCGCAGCCAGTTCTTTCGCGGCCAGGTGGATAAATACACCTGGCGGGATATCGGCTCCAGCTACCTGATGGCCGATTTGCAGGCCGCTTATCTCTGGGCGCAGCTGGAAGAGGCCAAACGCATCAACGAGCAGCGCCTGCGCCTGTGGCAGAACTACTACGACGCGCTGCTGCCCGTCGCCGCCAGCGGACGAATTACGCTGCCGACCCTTGCGGCAGATTGCCAGCACAACGCGCATATGTTCTATATCAAGCTGCGCGATAACGACGACCGCAACGCGCTGATTAACTGGTTAAAAGAAGCGGAAATCCTGGCCGTATTCCACTATATCCCGCTGCATTCGTCACCGGCCGGGCAGCGTTTTGGCCGTTTTCACGGGACGGACCGCTACACCACGGCGGAAAGCGAACGCCTGCTGCGGCTGCCGCTGTTTTACAACCTTTCCGACAATAACCAGAAAACGGTTATCAACTCGCTGCTGAGCTGGTTCTGATATGTCGCTGGCTAAAGCTTCGGTGTGGACGGCAGCGTCCACGCTGGTAAAAATCGCTGCCGGTCTGCTGGTGGTCAAGATGCTGGCCGTGTCCTTTGGCCCGGCGGGCGTGGGGCAGGCGGGCAACTTTCGCCAGCTAATCACCGTGCTGGGCGTGCTGGCTGGCGCAGGCATCTTCAACGGCGTCACCAAATACGTGGCGGAATATCAGCAGCAGCCTGCCCGGCTGCGCGCCGTAACCGGCACGGCGTCGGCAATGGTGCTGGGCTTCTCTACGCTGCTGGCGATGGTTTTCCTGCTGTTTGCCGAACCGGTCAGCGTCGGCCTGTTTGGTCACGGCGGCTATGCGAACGTGGTGCGGATGCTGGCTTTTGTGCAGGTCGGCATCGCCTGGGCCAACCTGGCGCTGGCGGTGATCAAAGGCTTTCGCGATGCGATGGGCAACGCGCTGTCGCTGATCGCAGGCAGCCTGATCGGCGTGGCGGCGTGGTTTGTCTGCTACTGGCTGGGCGGCTACAGCGGCGCGCTGATCGGCATGGCGCTGGTTCCGGCGCTGGTAGTGGTGCCGGCGGCGCTGCTGCTGGCAAAGCGCGACCATCTGCCGCTGCATTTCCTTAAGCCGCAGTGGCACGGCGACATCGCGCGTAATCTGGGTAAATTCACGCTGATGGCGCTGATGACCGCCGTAACGCTGCCGGTCGCCTGGGTGATGATGCGTAATCTGCTGGCGGCGCACGACGGCTGGGAGCAGGTCGGTCTGTGGCAGGGCGTAACCAGCATCTCGGACGCTTATCTGCAATTTATCACCGCCTCTTTCAGCGTCTATCTGCTGCCGACGCTGGCAAAGCTGACCGATAAAAAAGCGATCTCGCGCGAGATCCGGCGGTCGCTGAGCTTTGTGCTGCCTGCGGTGATGGCGGTCAGCCTTACCGTCTGGCTGCTGCGCGACGTGGCGATCTGGCTGCTGTTTTCCAGCAGGTTCACCGGGATGCGCGACCTCTTTATCTGGCAGCTGACCGGCGACGTTTTTAAGGTAGGCGCTTATGTGTTCGGCTATCTGGTGATTGCCAAAGCCTCGCTGCGTTTTTACCTGCTGACGGAAGTCAGCCAGTTTCTGCTGCTGACGCTGTTTGCCTGGTGGCTGATCCCACTGCACGGCGCTGTCGGCGCGGCGCAGGCCTATATGGCAACCTACATCGTCTATTTTGCGCTTTGCGCTGGCGTATTTTTTCTTTATCAAAGACAAGTATGACAATACTGATCCACGTTCTTGGCTCGCCGATTGAGCACCACAACCAGACCGTTCTGCGGTTTTTTAATGACGTCATGACCCAGGCCGCGCCGTGCAATGAACAGCGCCAGTTTTGGGTCGTGGGCGAACCTGCGACGGCGTTTTCCTCACTGGCTATTCGCTGGTTTAAGGATAAAAAAAGCATTGCTGAGGCAGTAACTGCCCGCGCACAGGCCGATCGACAGACGCGCTTTTTCTTTCATGGCCAGTTCAATCCGACGCTGTGGCTGGCGCTGCTGCTACGCAAAATCCGGCCTGACCAGGCGTACTGGCATATCTGGGGCGCCGATCTCTACGAGCAGGCTGGCGGCCTGAAGTTCCGCCTGTTTTACGCCATGCGTCGCCTGGCGCAAAAGCGCATCGGTCATGTCTTCGCCACGCGCGGCGATATCGCCTTTTTCCAGCAGCGTCAGCCTGCCGTGCCCGCTTCGCTGCTCTATTTCCCGACGCGCATGGCGCAGATCGCGCTGCCTGACGCGCCAGAAAACAGCGAGCTGACCATTCTGGTCGGCAACTCCGGCGATGCCAGCAACCGTCACCTTCAGGCGTTGCAGGAAATCCATCAGCAGTTCGGCGAGCGGGTGAACGTCATTGTGCCCATGGGCTACCCGGCAAATAACGACGCTTATATCCAGCGCGTGCGGGAAGCCGGCGCGGCGCTGTTTGGCGCCAGGCTGAACGTGCTGACCGAAAAGCTTGATTTTACGGCTTACCTGGCGCTACTTGCCCGTTGCGATTTGGGCTACTTTATCTTCGAGCGCCAGCAGGGCATTGGCACGCTGTGTCTGCTGATCCAGGCCAACATTCCGTTTGTTATCAACCGTAAAAATCCTTTCTGGCAGGATCTGACCGGGCAGCAGGTGCCGGTGCTTTTTGCCGGTGATAAACTAACACCGGAGCTGATCGCCGAAACAAAGCGGCAGATGGCCGGCATGGATAAAGCCGCCATCGCCTTTTTCGACCCGGCCTTTGTGGCGGGCTGGCAGCAGGCGCTGGCGCTGGCGGAAGGAGCAACGGCATGATGTTTTCACAGTTTGCAGGCCTGCTGTCGGTCTGGCTGCTGTCGCTGGGGCTGATTTTGACGCTGACCTGGCGAGAGTTTCGGCGCGTGCGGTTTAACTTCAACGTCTTCTTCTCGCTGCTTTTTCTGCTGACCTTTTACTTTGGCTTCCCGCTGACCTGCGTGCTGGTGTTTGGCTTCAATGTGCAGGTGGTGCCTGCGGAGTATTTGCTGCAGGCGATGCTTGCCGCAACCTGCTTCTACGCTATCTATTATGTCAGCTATAAAACCCGGCTCAGGCAGGCGACGGAAAGGCCCGCTCGCCAGGTGTTCACCATCAACCGCGTTGAGGCGCACCTGACGTGGAGCATCCTGGCGCTGATTGCGCTGGGCACGGTGCTGGTGTTCTTTCTGCATAACGGTTTTCTGCTGTTTAAGCTGCACAGCTACAGCCAGATTTTCTCGGCAGAAGTGTCGGGCGTGGCGCTGAAGCGCTTCTTCTACTTCTTTATCCCGGCGATGCTGGTGGTCTACTTCCTGCGTCCCGGCCTGAAAAGCTGGCTGCTGTTCCTGGTGGCTACCGTCGCTTTTGGGCTGCTGACCTATGCGATTGTCGGCGGCACGCGCGCCAACATCATCATCGCCTTTGCGCTGTTTCTTTTTATCGGCATCATCCAGGGCTGGATCACGCTGTGGATGCTGGCCGCCGCTGGCGTTGCGGGCATCGTTGGCATGTTCTGGCTGGCGCTGCGCCGTTATAACCTCGACGTCAGCGGCAGCGAGGCGTTTTACACCTTCCTTTACCTGACGCGCGATACCTTTTCGCCCTGGGAAAATTTGGGTCTTCTGCTGCAAAATTACGACAAAATCGAATTCCAGGGGCTGGCGCCCATCGTCCGGGATTTCTACGTCTTTATTCCGGGCTGGCTGTGGCCGGACAGGCCTTCGGTGGTACTGAACAGCGCCAACTACTTTACCTGGGAAGTGCTGAACAACCATTCCGGGCTGGCGATCTCGCCGACGCTGTTAGGCTCGCTGGTGGTAATGGGCGGCGTCTGGTTTATTCCGCTGGGCGCGGTGGCGGTAGGCATGATTATCAAATGGTTCGACTGGCTGTATGCCAAAGGACGTCATGAGGATAATCGCTACAAGGCCGCCATTCTGCAAAGCTTCTGCTTCGGCGCGGTTTTTAATATGATCGTGCTCGCCAGAGAAGGGCTGGACGCCTTCGCCTCCCGCGTGGTGTTCTTCTGCCTGATTTTTGCGGCGGCGGTGGTGGCAGCCAAGCTGCTCTACTGGTTGTTCGACAGCGCGGGCGTAATCCGTGCGCGGCCGGTGCGCCATCCGGGCGCAAAAACAAAACCTGTTAGCCAGTAACTTTAAGGACCTGTCATGGACTCCGCTTTTACGCCGCCGCACTACCCGATCCGCGGCATTACGCTGTTGGGCTTTCGCGATATGGCCGAATTCCTTGATTATCTCTGGCTGGGGGAACGCCTGAAAAGCGGCACGCTGGTGGCTATCAATGCGGAAAAGGTGCTGACGGCGGAAAGCCGCCCGGAAATTCATCGTCTGATCGACGAGGCGGAATATAAGTACGCCGACGGCATCAGTATCGTCCGCTCCATCCGCAAAAAGTATCCGCAGGCTAAGGTTGCGCGTATTGCCGGAGCCGATCTGTGGGAAGGACTGATGGAGCGTGCCGGCCGCGAAGGCACGCCGGTTTTCCTGGTCGGCGGCAAGCCGGGCATTTTGTCCCAGACCGAAGAGAAGCTGAAGCGCCAGTGGAACGTCAATATCGTTGGCTCGCAGGACGGCTATTTCGCGCCTGCCGATCGGGAAGCGCTGTTTGCCCGCATCGCCGCCAGCGGCGCAAAGATTGTCACCGTGGCGATGGGATCGCCGCGTCAGGAGATCCTGATGCGCGACTGCAAGGCTCTCTACCCTGATGCGCTCTATATGGGCGTAGGCGGCACCTACGATGTTTTCACGGGCAACCTGAAGCGCGCGCCGAAAATATGGCAGAGAACGGGCTTTGAGTGGCTTTATCGGCTGATCGTGCAGCCTTCGCGGATTGGAAGGCAACTCAGCCTGCTAAAATACCTGCGTTATCACCTGCGCGGCGATCTCTAATTAACGGCTTTTAAACGGCCTCATCGGTTAAAAGACAAGCATTAACGCGCTAAAACGCCTGTAGTTTAGACAGAACGCACAAAGCGTAAGCAAACGGAATTTTTTGTGCAAAAAGCACTGGACAGGATCGGCTCGAATCCGTAGTATGCCCATCCGCAACGGCGCTACGCGCCCGTAGCTCAGCTGGATAGAGCGCTGCCCTCCGGAGGCAGAGGTCTCAGGTTCGAATCCTGTCGGGCGCGCCATTAAGTTTGTGCGCAAGAGCTGCGGTGGTAGTATTACCGCGTTAGGTAGTAAAGCAGTACGAGTAACAGGTGTGGTGGCTATAGCTCAGTTGGTAGAGCCCTGGATTGTGATTCCAGTTGTCGTGGGTTCGAGTCCCATTAGCCACCCCAGATTTTGTATGCGAAGGTGGCGGAATTGGTAGACGCGCTAGCTTCAGGTGTTAGTGTTCTTACGGACGTGAGGGTTCAAGTCCCTCTCTTCGCACCACAAAATCTTTAGCAGTACGCAGTTTTCGGCGAGTAGCGCAGCTTGGTAGCGCAACTGGTTTGGGACCAGTGGGTCGGAGGTTCGAATCCTCTCTCGCCGACCATATTCCTGAAACCTTGCCGAGGCAGGGTTTTCGCTTAAAGCGATTTAAGCCGCAGTAAAAGCAGTATTCGGCGAGTAGCGCAGCTTGGTAGCGCAACTGGTTTGGGACCAGTGGGTCGGAGGTTCGAATCCTCTCTCGCCGACCACTTTAAGAAAAGGCCAGCTCTCGAGCTGGCCTTTTTGTCTCTGTAGTTTCCAGAGGATGAGAACCTCCGAAGGAGGTTTGAGGTTGCTGACAAACCCATCCTCTGTCATCAAGTCGCGTTCGGGCTGGCGAAAAGCAGCAGAGGCAGATCGGAACACGGACACGCCGTGGATCCGTCCATGGAGGCTCGTTTCGCGCGTCCATGCGCGAAAACGGTCCGTTTATCCGCTCAGCCTCTGCTGCTGCGAAGCTGCCGTTTCGCTGCAAAAAAATCCTGTTCACACGAACTCTCTACAACTTTGTCAGCGGTCTGGAACCTCCGAAGGAGGTTTGCGCCGAGCGCAGCGAGACAACGTTGCTTCCCGCCTTCATAACGTCCCGGCTTTCGTGCGTTTTACAGTAAACAGCGCTTCCGGCGAGGGCTTCTCTGCTTTGTCTCTGAAAGACGACATTCATCTCATTGTTATTTAAAAGGTTTACCCGCCTGTACATAAGCTGTCGCTGACTGACGACGCTGTAAACGGCCTCTGTTGTTTTTTAGCGACGGCCCCTGAAAAGTAATATAAGAATATTTTCAGGATAACAGGCTGAATTTAATAGAAATAAGCATTGTTCACAGGCGTAGCTGAAGACCTGGCACGGTATATGCTACAATCCCCCTGTAGAATGCTCATTCCATCTCTTATGTTCGCGTAAGCTTCATAAACCCGGGAATGATGCAGAGCCATTAGGGTACCTGTTGTCCATCTGCCGCTATCGCCGTCAGGCCTTAACGGAGGTTCAGGGCAAAACGTTGAGTCAGGTACCAGCCGGTCTTTCGGCCTGTTTATTTACACCCGCCAAATCGGCGGGTGTTTTTTTATCGGGCTACAGGTAAAAAAAAGCCGGGCAGGGCGCCCGGCTCGTTAATCCAGCCTGGATCAGGGATTGTTTTTCAGCGTTAGCAGCAAACCGTCGCGACGCATTTGCGCGGCTTCTTCCGGCTTGTGCTGACGATCCAGCGTGTCGGCCAGCCAGGCGTAGTCAAACGCGTCAGGACGCTGCTTCAGCGCCTCACGGAAAGCTTCGCTCGCCTGCTCCCACTCGCCGTGCTTCATCAACAGCTGACCCAGCGTACTGTGCAGCAGCGGCGTAGCGCCGTGCTGCTTGATCTGCTGGCGGAGCGCTTTTTCAAGCTGTTCAGGATTGCCGGTTTTCAGGCGCGGCATCAGCAGCACCAGTCGCTCATCGTAACCGCGCTTCAGGCCGTCCAGCACGATGGTCTGCGCGCTGTCATGATCGTCACAAACGATCAGATGATCCGCCATCGCCACCTGCAATGCCGTTTCCTGACGCGTTTTACGACTCTGGTCATGCCACCAGCGCTTCAGGCCTTCGCTGCCCTGATCGGCCATCGCCTGATTCATCAGGCCCAGCCAGGCCTGCTGCTGTAGCGCCAGACGGTGCGTTTCATCGGCAACGTGCGCTTTTTCCATAGCGGGCAGGATATCCAGCAAGGCGCTCCATGCGCCGGTGCGAACGTAGGCCTGCTCGGCCAGACGCAGCACTTCCGGATGGCGAGGCGCGACCTCCAGCAGGCGATCAACGCCGTTACGCGCGGCATGATCTTCATTACGCGCCAGCTGTAAACGCACGCGCGTAATTTCCACCGGCAGCTGATCGTTGCCGGCCAGCTCGGTAGCGCGTTCCAGATGCTGATTAGCGCGCGCCTCATCGTTACGCTGCTGAGCGGCTTCCGCCGCCAGCAAATAGTTAACCATCGGCTGTTCAGCGTGATCCGCATTGCGCGACAGCAGCTTTTCAACCTGACGATGATCGCCTTCCGCCAGTTTGATCAGCGCGGCGTTAGTCTGCTTACGCGCCCGGCTGCGCTTGCGTCCCTTAAACCAGCCGCGGGTTTTGGCGCCGGTGCGGAATAAACGGCGCAGGATCCACTCGACGAACAGGATCACCAGCAGCGAAAGGATCAGCACGATCGCCAGCCCTGTGACGCTGGTTTCAATATTCCAGTTGTCGGTCTGGATCAGCACGTAACCCTGATGGCCCGCCAGCATCGGGCCAAGCACGACGCCGACCATCAGCAAGACAAAAATAATCAGTACTTTAAGCATGCTCATTCTCCCTGCTGCTGTTGGACACCCGGCTGGGCCAGCAGGTTGCGCACGCGCGTTTGCATCAGCTTATCCAGCATCGGCTGGCTTTGCAGCGTATCCGGCACGTCCATCGACACGCTCTGCTGGCTCAGCTCGTCCAGCTGGCTCAGGAAGGCTTTGGTGGCCGCATCGTTAGTGTCGAACCAGGCGCGTACCCAGGCAGAGACCGTATCAATAGACTGCTTATAAACCTGATCCTGATGACGCGGTACGGCCTGAGCGGCAATCAGCAGGCGCGAACGGATGTTTTCCCGCAGGTAAATATCCTGATTAGGGGCCAGCAGCGGCTCAGCGGTGGTGTCGCGGCGGCGGATGGTGATGAAATCATCCATAAAGTTATGCCAGCTTTTCACCAGGTTCTGTCGCCACTCGCGCAGCGAAGAGGAAAGCTCGCCGCTGTCGGCGTCCATCGGCGCGTCGTCGCTGTCGTTATCGGCCAGGCGCAGATTATCCACGCCGTTGGAGAGCTGGTTCAGCTTGAGGATAATGCCGTCGTAGTCGACCTGACTGACGGCGGAGAGCGAACTGATATCCTGGGTTAACGCGCGACGCGCGTCGATCAGGCTGGGATCGTTCATATCGGCCAGGCTGGCATCGGCGCTTTTCAGCAGCGCGGCGGCCGTGGTCACATCCTGATCGCTCCACAGTTTGCGCCCGGCCAGCTTGACCAGGTAATCCGCCTGCGCCAGCAGCCAGGTGTGCGCGTCATTGCCGGAGATAGTCGCCACTTTCTCTTTCAGCTCTTCCAGCTGCTTGCTCGTGGCCGCCTGCTGAGCGCGTGCGGTATCCAGCGCGCTGCTCTGCGTGGCCAGCTGACGCACCAGATTCTGTTTTTCGCCAGCGGCGTCCTGCTGCAAACTGGCAAGCTGGTCAGCCAGCGCCTTGTTGGTCGCGGCCTGCTGCTGAGCCTGAGTGCGGGCGTGGAAATAGAGGCCTGCGCCCGTAGCCAGCGCAATCGCAATCGCCAGCACGGCCAGCGCCGTAGCGGCATTGCGCGGCTTACGGTCGGGCTGTTGCTTTGGCGTTAAGGTCGCTTCCTCCGGGGTGGTTGCTTCAACCATGGCAGAGGACTCTTTTTGTTCCGTCATTGTGGCACATCCCATATTTAAGTTTATTGTAACGCGCGCAGTAAGGCGTCGTTATCGGCACCCTCGGCCACCCTGATATCGCGCCAGCCCAGTTCTGCGGCACGGGTAGCCAGGCGTTCACTGACGACAATCAGCCGACAGTGCAGAAGCCATTCCTCGCGATCGATCTCCGGGAACAGCGAATAAAGCTGCTGTAGCATTTCGCCGCTGGTAACCACCAGCGTATCCACCTGCCGGTCACGCCAGCGGCGGCCTTCAATGGCGCCCTGATAAATTTTCGCACAGCGTTGATAGCATTCAACAAACTGTACATCAGCGCCGCGCTGTTGCAAGGTTTCCGCCAGTAATTCCCGCCCGCCGTTGCCGCGCAGGATCAGCGCGCGTTTGCCGGCTACCTGCTGTAAGGCAGGAAGCTGGATTAAGATCTCACTGGTTTCCCGCTCGTGCGGCCAGACGACATCGTGTCCGCTGACGGTATGCAAGGCGAGCGCGGTAGTGCGGCCTATAGCATAGTAGTGCAGTGAAGCGGGCCACGACACGCCGGCTCGCACTAAGGCGGGATGAGCGTAATGGATCGCATGCTGCGACAGAAGAAAAACCAGATCGCCGCTTTGCAACGACGTCAGCTGGTTCGGGAGATCGTCCAGACCGGTGCCCGGCGTAAATTCAATCAGCGGCATCGCCCAGGCAACCCGGCCAGCGGTACGTAAACGGCTGACCAACTCTTCGGCCGCCGGTGTCGGACGGGTTACCAGGATGCTCATCTGGGCGGATTTCCTTTATACACTTCCGCCAGAATTTCGCGCGCGCCATTATTCAGCAGCTCTTCCGCCAGCGAGATGCCCATCTTTTCGGCGTCTTCGCGCGGGCCACGGCGCTCGCCACGGATCATAGCGCGCCCGTCCGGCGAGCCGACCAGGCCGCGCAGCCACAGCTCGTCGCCTTCCAGCTCGGCAAAGCTGCCGATCGGCACCTGACAGCCGCCTTCCAGCCGGGTATTCATCGCCCGCTCGGCCTTGACGCGCACCGCGGTGTCTTCATCATTCAGCGCGGCGAGCAGCGTGATGGTCTGCGCGTCGTCAAGACGGCATTCGATCCCGACCGCGCCCTGGCCGACCGCAGGCAGCGACTCTTCCGCAGGCATGGCATGGCGAATGCGATCGCCCATGCCCAGACGCTTCAGTCCGGCGACAGCAAGGATAATGGCGTCGTATTCGCCCGCATCCAGCTTGCTTAAGCGGGTGCCGACGTTACCGCGCAGCGAGCGGATAACCAGATCCGGACGGCGCGCGCTCAGCTGACACTGGCGGCGCAGGCTGCTGGTGCCGACCACCGCGCCCTGAGGCAGCGCGTCCACGGAATCAAAGCGATGAGAAACAAAGGCGTCCAGCGGATCTTCGCGCTCGCAAATCGTGACCAGCCCCAGGCCCTGGGGAAACTCGACCGGCACATCCTTCATGGAGTGAACGGCAATATCCGCACGGCCGTCCAGCAGCGCCTGTTCCAGCTCTTTCACGAACAGGCCCTTGCCGCCGACCTTGGCCAGCGGCGTATCTAAAATGATGTCGCCTTTGGTGACCATGGGCACCAGCTCAACGCTCAGCCCCGGATGACAGGCCATCAGGCGCTGCTGAACATAGTGCGCCTGCCACAGCGCAAGTGGACTCTGGCGGGTAGCTATTCTTAAAATTTTGTCTGACATGCTGGTTACCGTTTTTATCGTTCACTGATTATCCTATCATTGATACGGGAAGGCTGACAGTTTCCGCCGCCTGAAACGGCAGGCGCGGGCGGTATGCGGGCTTTTTCGGTCGGGGTGATGGTAAAACGTGCTAAACTGTTTGGTAGCGCAACTTTCTTTACGGTCAACCGACCAGGTGTTAGATTGATCACGTTTCCAGCAATTATTCGCACGACTATTTTTAAAGCAAGCGGCGGATGTCGGGAACGGGGTTTTTTGCAGGCACTGGGATAATCAGGCGAGACGTCTTGTACCTCTACATTGAGACACTGAAACAGAGACTGGATGCCATCAACCAGCTACGCGTCGATCGCGCGCTGGCGGCCATGGGACCTGCTTTTCAACAGGTTTACAGTCTGCTGCCGACCTTATTACATTATCATCATCCGTTGATGCCGGGTTACCTTGCAGGTAACGTTCCACATGGCATCAGCTTCTACACGCCTGATGAAAGCCAAAAAAATTATCTTTATGATTTAGAAGGCAAATCTGGATCCCTCGCCGCGCTGACGCCGCAGGGCGAGATGCCGATCACCGGCGTTTACTCCATGGGCAGCACTTCTTCCGTCGGCCAGAACGCCACTTCCGACCTGGATATCTGGGTCTGCCATCAATCCTGGCTGGATAACGAAGAGCGGCTGGCGCTGCAAAAGAAATGTACGCTGCTGCAAAAATGGTGCGCCGGTATGGGCGTCGATGCCAGCTTCTTTCTGATCGATGAAAACCGCTTCCGTCATAACGAAAGCGGCAGCCTGGGCGGCGAAGACTGCGGTTCCACGCAGCATATCCTGCTGCTGGACGAATTCTATCGCACTGCGGTACGCATGGCCGGCAAACGCATTCTGTGGAATATGGTGCCGGGCGAAGAAGAAGAGCATTACGACGACTACGTGATGTCGCTGTATCAAAAAGGCGTGCTGACCCCGAACGAGTGGCTTGATTTGGGCGGTCTGAGCACGCTTTCCGCCGAGGAGTATTTCGGCGCGAGCCTGTGGCAGCTCTATAAAAGCATCGACTCGCCCTATAAGGCGGTGCTGAAGACGCTGCTGCTGGAAGCCTACTCCTGGGAGTATCCGGGCACCCGGCTGCTGGCGATGGATATCAAACAGCGCCTGCACGATGGCGAAATCGTCTCTTATGGTCTGGATCCCTACTGCATGATGCTGGAACGCGTCACGCACTATCTCACCAGCATTGACGATCATGCGCGTCTGGATTTGGTACGCCGCTGCTTCTATCTGAAGGTGCGCGAAAAACTTTCCGTCGACAGCGATCCGGGCTGGCGGCGCGAAATTCTCAGCCAGCTGGTCAGTGAATGGGGCTGGGACAAAGAGCGGCTCACAATGCTGGACAGCCGCGCCGAGTGGAAAATCGGCCGCGTGCGTGAAGCGCACAACGAGCTGCTGGACGCGATGATGCAGAGCTACCGCAACCTGATCCGCTTTGCCCGCCGCAATAATCTGAGCGTCAGCGCCAGTCCGCAGGATATCGGCGTGCTGACGCGCAAACTCTACGCCGCTTTCGAGGCGCTGCCGGGCAAGGTGACGCTGGTCAATCCACAGATTTCGCCCGATCTTTCCGAGCCGCATCTGACCTTTATTCACGTGCCGCACGGCCGCGCCAACCGCGCCGGCTGGTATCTTTATAATCAGTCGCCGGATATGCAGTCCATCATCAGCCATCAGCCGCTGGAATATAACCGCTACCTGAACAAGCTGGTGGCGTGGGCGTGGTTCAACGGCCTGCTGACCAGCAAAACGCGACTGCATATTAAAGGCAATGAGATTTGCGATCTGGCCAGGTTACAGGAGCTGGTGACGGACGTGTCGCACCATTTCCCGCTGCGGCTGCCCGCGCCGACGGCAAAGGCGCTTTACAGCCCGTGCGAGATCCGCCATCTGGCAATCATCGTTAACCTGGAACACGATCCTACGGCGGCCTTCCGCAATCAGGTGGTGCATTTTGACTTCCGCAAGCTGGACGTGTTCAGCTTTGGGCAGCAGCAACAATGCCTGATCGGCAGCATCGATCTGCTTTACCGCAACTCGTGGAATGAAGTCCGTACGCTGCATTTCAACGGCGAGCAGGCGATGATCGAGGCGCTGAAAACCATCCTGGGTAAAATGCATCAGGATGCGGCGCCGCCGGATAACGTCGAGGTCTTTTGTTACAGCCAGCATCTACGCGGCCTGATCCGCACTCGCGTGCAGCAGCTGGTGTCGGAGTGTATCGAGCTGCGCCTCTCCAGCACGCGCCAGGAACCCGGTCGGTTTAAAGCCGTGCGCGTGGCCGGACAAACCTGGGGACTGTTCTTTGAGCGGCTGAGCGTCTCGGTGCAAAAGCTGGAAAACGCCGTGGAGTTTTATGGCGCCATCTCCAACAACAAGCTGCACGGCCTGTCGATCAAGGTGGAAACCGATCAGACGCGGCTGCCGTCGGTAGTCAACGGCTACGCCAGCGAAGGCATCATCCAGTTTTTCTTTGAGGATACGAAAGACGATCGCGGCTTTAATATCTACATCCTGGATGAGACCAATCGGGTGGAGATCTATCATCACTGCGAGGGCAGCAAAGAGGAGCTGGTGCGCGACGTCAGCCGCTTCTACTCCTCCTCGCACGATCGCTTTACCTACGGCTCCAGCTTTATCAACTTTAACCTGCCGCAGTTCTATCAGATTGTGCAGGTGGACGATCGTTTTCAGGTTATCCCTTTCCGCAGCCAGACGCTGACGCAGCTGTGCGCGACCGATTCAGACAACGATCCCAGCGACTACACGCCGCGTTATCAGATGCATTGATACTGCCCGCCATCTGCGGGCAAATGCCATTTCTTCCGCCGTTCTGGCGCTGAAGTACAAATCGCCATGATGCTATTCACAGAGTAAATCATCCCGCGCTCTTGCCCGATATCATCCATTTTATACTCGCGCCGTATTCTCATTTAAAGGCATTACCGCGAGGGATATATGGAAAAAGGACAGGCATTACTCACCAGGGAAGGAAATAAGTTCGGCCTTTTTATTTCTCTGCTTCTGCTCTTGCTCGGCTGCATTCTGTTTTTCTTCTCTTTTGATCGGCAAATCGTTTCCATTCTTAAAACCACGCTGATGCATGAAATGGGCGTGGGCAATAAAGAGTATTCGCTGCTGATTACCGCTTTTATGCTGCCCTATATCGTAATGTATTTTTTCTCGGGCGCGCTGGTGGATAAATTCGGCAGCCGCTGCGTGCTGACCTTTTTAATGCTGCTAATGTCGATAGCCACGCTGATCACCGGCCTGGCGCATTCGCTGACCGGGATGCTGATTGGCCGCTTTATTCTTGGCATAGCGGAGTCCGGCGTCGTGCCCGCCTTGACGCTGGCGATATTTACCTGGTTTAGAGCGGAGCAGCGCGCTTTCGCTTTTCAGCTGACCAATATTATTCAGTCGCTGGGCCTGATCGTTGCGCCGCCTTTTATTGCCTGGGTCACGCTGGCGGGCGGCTGGCGCTGGGCGTTCTTTATTCCGGCCGCGGCGGGCATCGTGGTCGGCCTGCTGTGGTTTCTGGCCAGCCGTCGCCAGCCGACGTCGGCGGAGCCGCTGCCGGAAAAAGAGGACGACCGCGTCTCCACGCTGCAACGCTATAAATTGGTGCTGGCTTCCGCGCCCGTCTGGACGCTGATTATCGCGCGGCTGCTGACCGATCCTTTCTGGTTCTTTTATCAATACTGGCAGATCGGCTTTATGCAGGAAAAGCTGGGGCTGAGCCTGGCACGCGTCGGCGAGCTGATGTGGTTTCCGCCGCTGGCGGCGGTGTTTGGCGTGCTGCTGGTGTGCCGGATCTCCGATCGGCTGGTGGCGCGCGGCGTCGAGCCAACCCGGGCGCGGCTGAATCTGATCTGGACGGTAACCTGTCTGGCGCCGCTGATTTTTTTACTGCCCACGGTACAAAACATCTGGCTGGCGGTAGGCATTATGACCGTGATTAATTTTATGTGCACCGCCTGGCTGAGCATGGTGACCATCATGATGGGCGGGCTGGTGCCGCGCGCGGCCATCGCCACCGCTATCGGTATCATGAGCGCGCTCGGCGGCATCAGCGCCATTCTCTTCAACGGCTTTGTCGGCACCATTATTGATGCCTTTGGCTATGCCGTACCGATCTATATCGGCGCGATGCTTCATCCCGCCGGTGCCATCGTGCTGGCCGTTTATTTCCTGCGCCGTAAAAATAATCAAGGAGAATGAAAGATGAGTACAGAGGTTCATGTCTCTGCCGTGGGTGAGGCCTGCGCAGATTTTAACGTGCTCTATTGCCTGCTGCATCATGAGGGGACGCTGTTTGCCGCCTGGTACGACGCCGCGCATCGCATCACCGTGGGATGCCGTCGTGCAGGCGTAGCGATATGGGAAACTTTTCAGCCGGAAGGCTTCTGGCTGGCGTCGCGCAACCGTGACGCCAACGTCACCGATTACGATTCACATAACTACCTGACGATGGCCATAGACAGCGAAGGCTACCTGCACCTTTCCGGCAATATGCATGTCGATCCGCTGATCTATTTTCGCTCCGAACGCCCGCTGGATATTTATTCGCTGCGCGTGGTCAGAGCGATGACCGGCGCACGTGAAGCGCGCACGACTTATCCGCTGTTTTTTAAAGACGCGCAGGGACGTTTACTGTTCCGCTATCGCGACGGCTGTAGCGGCAACGGCGACGATATCTATAACGTATATAATACGGCGCGGCGGCAGTGGTCGCGCCTGTTGGACACGCCGCTGCTGGACGGCGAAGGCTTACGCAACGGCTACGCGCGGCCGCCGGTAGCCGGGCCGGATGGCTGGTGGCATCTGGTCTGGATGTGGCGCGAAACCCCGTACTGTGAAACCAACAACAATTTATCCTATGCGCGAAGCCGCGACCTGCAACGCTGGGAAACCTCTGCCGGACAGCACCTGACGCTGCCCATCTCGCGGGAACGAGGCGAAATTGTTGATAGCGCCGGGGTTGGCGAAGGGCTGATTAATATGGTGCAGGAAATCGGTTTTGACAGTCAGGGAAGGCCGCTGCTGATTTATCACCGCTACGGCCAGAACGGCTGTTCTCAGGCTTATCTCGCCAGGCCGGACGGCACGGGAAACTGGCAGAGAAGCCAGCTCAGCCAGTGGCATTTCCGCTGGGATTTCAACGGGCCTGGTTCTATTCCGCCGGATCTGGTTTTGCAGCCGCCGCGCGTGACCGCCGAAGGCCAGCTGGAAGTGGCGTGGCGTTCGCTATGGAGCGGCGCAGGGCACTGGCTGATTGATGAAGCATCCTTAACCGTGACGGCAACGCTCCCCGCCCGCGTAACGCTGCCGGAAACGCTGTTGCGGCCGCGCCAGCAGCTGCATCCGCAGGCCGAGGTGCAGCTGCTGGCGGCGCAAAACAGCGACTATAGCCCGCAGCATCGCTACTGGCTGCGCTGGGAGGCGCTGCCGATCTGCCGCGACGAACCTTATCCGGCGACGGTGGCGCCGGGCAGGCTGGAACTGGTCGAAGCGCAGGGCTAACTGCTTTGGGCTTAACGGCACTGGCCGGGCGACAGGCCAAACTGCTTGCGAAACAGACGGGAAAAATAGCTGACCTCGTTAAAGCCGACCCGCTTTCCCGCTTCGGAGATGGTCATATCACTGTATTGCAGGTGATATCTTGCCTGGAGCAGCCTGGTGGTGGTCAGATATTGCTGCGGCGAGACGCCCGTATAGTCGACAAACCCCCGTTGCAGCGTGCGGCGGGAAATCGCAAACGTCTGGCAGAGGCGCTCCATATCCAGCGGCTCGGCCAGATGACTATTCAGCCAGATAATAATCTGGCTGATGCGATCGTCGCTGGAGGCGAAATCCTGGGTTTTATAGCGCCACTGGTTCAGCGTATGCAGCGTTTCCAGAAAAATAGCTTCCTTATGGCTTTCGCCAAGCAGCTTGTTTTCGTACTTTGTGGCCGAATGCGCCATTAATCTGGCCATGATCTGCTTTATTACCCGTATATTTATCTGCCAGACGCGGCTTTCACCCGGCTGAATCAATAAGTGCTCAATATTTTTTAGCACGTTAAAACGATCGGGCGCCAGATAAAGTAAATTCACCTGCCTGATATTTTTCATCTCTTCGAAAAGGTGATAATCGTGACGGTTGAGATAACACAATGTGCCTGCGGTTAATAAGTAGGGTTTTTCATTAATAACGTGGATGCCGCTGCCTTTTTCCACCAGAAACAGTTCGCAATACTCATGCCGGTGCTCCTGACACAGGCTCTTTTCCGGCCGCCAGAAATGAAAAATAACTTTTTCATCGGGATGGCGGAAATGCGTCTCGCGTGGAAGCGTAATCGTCATGGCTTTATATCCTTATCGCGGGCGTCGTTTGCAAATAAATAGTCATCTTCAGCCAGGCTGCCCGCCCTGTAATTGCCGCCCATCACAAAATGGTAAAAAATTAACCCGCCTCGCGGCGGGAATAACTATTACGCCATCCCAACTCATCCGTTTGCGCTTTTGTACAAATCGGCATGATAGCCGTCACAGTTGGTTTTGCGTTGCCTGGAAAATTGCCGCTGCCGGAGCAGAATAGCGGCCAAATTTATTGTAAGGAGAACACGCATGTTTTTCTTTTATAAAGATTCACGGCAGGAAAGAGCGGGTGAAGGCGTCGCCCGTCGCGTGCTGGCGCACGGCGGCAAGCTGATGTGCGTGCAGGTCAGTTTTGAGCAGGGCGCGATTGGCCCGATGCACAGCCATCCTCATGAACAGCTAACCTGGGTGCGTTCCGGCGTCTTTCTGTTCACTATCGGTAAGGAACAGCGCGAGGTGAGAGCGGGCGACAGCTTATATAAGCAGCCGAATATACCGCATGGATGCGTCTGCCTGGAAAGCGGCGTGCTGATCGATCTCTTTACGCCACAGCGCGAAGACTTTTTGTAGCCCATCGCCGCCGCTGCTTTTTGCCCGGCACGGCAAACAGGATGCCGTGCCTTTTACCGCTTTCCTTTCTGCAACCTTCGCCTTTTTCCTGTTGCTTTTAGCACTTCACCTGCGATGATAGTCTACCAACAGGCAGCAATGATGAGCAGAACAAGCATGAAGAAGATGATTTGCCGGATGGCGCTGGCGCTGGCCGTGGTCAGCCTGGCGGGATGCGGACTGAAAGGCCCTCTCTATTTTCCAAAGCAGGAGCAGCCGCCAAAAAACGCCGGCGCGACGACACCGCCAAAAACCGCCAGCGGTACGGCGTCCGGCGCGCAGCAGCAGTCAACGACTACCGATGCGGAACAGCAATCGGCTCAGTAACTCATGACGCACTCGCTGGAGCCAAACATGCAGTTCTCCAAAATGCACGGTCTGGGCAATGACTTTATGGTGGTCGATGCCGTGACGCAAAACGTCTATTTTTCTCCTGAACTGATCCGGCGACTGGCGGATCGGCATCTGGGGATCGGCTTCGATCAGCTGCTGATCGTGGAACCGCCTTACGATCCCGACCTGGATTTTCACTACCGCATTTTCAACGCCGACGGCAGTGAAGTGGCACAGTGCGGCAACGGCGCGCGCTGCTTCGCCCGCTTTGTGCGTCTGAAAGGGCTGACCAATAAAAGCGAGATCCGCGTCAGTACGCAGACCGGGCGCATGGTGCTGAGCGTCACGCCGGATGAGCTGGTGTGCGTCAACATGGGCGAGCCCAATTTTGAGCCGCAGCAGGTGCCTTTTCGCGCGAACAAGGCGGAAAGCCTCTATCTGATGCGCGCGGCGGAGCAAACGGTGATGTGCGGCGTGGTATCGATGGGCAATCCGCACTGCGTATTACAGGTCGACAGCGTGAAAACGGCGCGAGTGGAAAGCTTAGGGCCGGTGCTGGAAAGCCACGAGCGTTTTCCCGAACGCGTTAACGTCGGCTTTATGGAAGTGGTCAGCCGCGAGCATATCCGCCTGCGCGTCTACGAGCGCGGCGCGGGCGAAACGCAGGCGTGCGGCAGCGGCGCCTGTGCGGCGGTAGCGGTCGGCATTCAGCAAACCCTGCTGGCGGAAAAGGTTCGCGTCGATCTGCCCGGCGGCAGCCTGCATATCGCCTGGAAAGGGCCGGGACATCCGCTCTATATGACCGGCCCGGCCACTCACGTTTACGACGGATTTATTCATCTATGAAACATGTCAGCGAGGCCGCCAGCGATATCCTGTTGGACGATCGCGCGGTGAGCGATTACCTGCTGCAAAACCCGGATTTCTTTATCCGCAACGCTCGCCAGGTCGAGCAAATGATTGTGCCGCATCCGGTACGCGGCACGGTTTCGCTGGTGGAGTGGCAGCTCAGCCGCCAGCGTCACCAGATTGCGCAGCTGGAAGAGGAAATAACGCTGCTGATGGAGCAGGCCAGCGCCAATCATCGGCTGTTCGAACAGCTGCTGACCTTGCAGACGCGGCTGGCGGCGGCCGACAGCCTGCACGAGATGCTCAACCGCCTGCATCGCTGGGCGCGCGAGCTGGGGCTGGCGGGCGCCAACGTGCGGCTGTTCAGCGAAAAGTGGCGGATTGGCGCGCCGTCCGACTTCACGCAGCTGGCGCTGTCGCGGCAGGCGTTCGAGCCGGTACGTATTCAGCGTCTGGGCAAGCAGCAGCACTATCTGGGCAGCCTTAACGGCCCGGAACTGCTGCTGTTGCTGCCGCAGGCCAAAGCGGTCGGCTCGGTGGCGATGTCGCTGCTGGGCGAGCGCGGCGAGCTGGGCGTGCTGATCTTCAGCAGCCGCGACAGCCAGCACTATCAGTCCGGCATGGGCACGGTGCTGTTGCAGCACCTCTCGCATATGCTGCCGGAACTGCTGCAGCGCTGGGTGGAAAGGGCATGAACGCGTCTCCTCTACAGCCAGCCGTAGAGGGCTTCCTGCGCTACCTGAAAGTCGAGCGCCAGCTCAGCCCGCTCACGCAGATTAGCTACGAGCGGCAGCTGAGCGCCTGTATTATCCTGCTGGATGAGATGAAGCTTGCCGCCTGGGAGAAGCTGGACGCCGCCCAGGTACGCGCGCTGGCCGCACGCAGCCGCCGTGGCGGCCTTAAGCCCGCCAGCCTGGCGCTACGCCTTTCCGCGCTGCGCAGCTTTCTGGACTGGCAAATCAGCCAGGGCAAGCTGAAAGCCAATCCGGCCAAGGGCGTCGCCACGCCGCGCGCTTCCCGGCATCTGCCGAAAAATATCGATGTGGACGAGGTTAACCGCCTGCTGGATATCGATCTGAACGATCCGCTGGCGGTGCGCGATCGCGCCATGCTGGAAGTCATGTACGGCGCCGGGCTGCGCCTTTCTGAACTGGTCGGCATCGATATTTCCCATCTCGATCTGGCTTCCGGCGAAGTATGGGTTTCCGGCAAGGGCAGCAAAGAGCGCCGTCTGCCGATTGGCCGCATGGCGGTGGAATGGACGGAGCGCTGGCTGGCGCTGCGCGAGCTGTTCGCGCCATCCGATAACGCGCTGTTTCTGTCAAAACAGGGCAAGCGCATTTCCACCCGCAATGTGCAAAAGCGTTTTGCGGAGTGGGGCGTGAAGCAGGGGCTGTCCAGCCATATTCATCCGCACAAGCTGCGTCACTCCTTTGCGACGCATATGCTGGAGTCGAGCGGCGATTTGCGCGCGGTACAGGAGCTGCTGGGCCACGCCAATCTCACCACGACCCAAATCTATACCCACCTTGATTTTCAACATCTGGCCTCGGTTTACGATGCCGCGCATCCCCGTGCCAAACGAGGAAAAACCTGATGCATTTTTACCGTTCGCTGCGGCCGATCGCGGCCATGACCTTCGATCTGGACGATACGCTGTACGACAATCGGCCGGTAATCAGCCGCACCGCTAAAGAAACCCACGCGTTTTTGCAGGCCTATCATCCGGCGCTGAACGAGTTCAGTCCCTTACAGTATCAGCAGCTGCGTGACAGCCTGCTTGAGCAGGAGCCGGACATTTATCACGACGTCAGCGAATGGCGTCGCCGCGCGGTGGAGCTGGCAATGCTGAATAGCGGCCTTAGCGCGTCGGAAGCGGAAAAAGGCTCGCGCGCGGTGATGGCGCATTTCGCCCACTGGCGCAGCCAGATCGAGGTGCCGGCCGAAACGCACAGCACGCTGGCCGCACTGGCGGCGAAAATCCCGCTGGTGGCGATCACCAACGGCAACGCCGAGCCGCACCTGTTCGGGCTGGATAAATACTTTAAATTTATTCTGCGAGCCGGGCCGCACGGCCGCGCCAAGCCTTATCACGATATGTATCACCTGGCGGCAGAAAAGCTTAACCTGCCTTTACACAGCATTCTGCACGTGGGCGACGATCTCACGACGGACGTGGCTGGCGCGGTGCGCTGCGGGATGCAGGCGTGCTGGATCAACCTGCATCATCACAACCTGATGCAGGCCAGCGACAGCCGCCTGCTGCCCACGCTGGAAATTTCGCAGTTGGCATCCCTGACCGCGTTGTTATAATACGCTGGTTAAATATCCAGTGGAGCAACAGCTTCCCCTAACCTGACGGTGCTTATGGACGTTTCTGACCTTCTCGACGGCTTGAATGACAAACAACGCGAGGCCGTAGCCGCGCCGCGCAGCAATTTGCTGGTGCTTGCGGGGGCGGGCAGCGGCAAGACTCGCGTGCTGGTTCACCGCATCGCCTGGCTGCTGGGGGTTGAAAACTGTTCGCCTTACTCCATCATGGCCGTGACCTTTACCAATAAGGCCGCCGCCGAGATGCGCCACCGCATTGAGCAGCTGATCGGCACCAGCCAGGGCGGCATGTGGATCGGCACCTTCCACGGCCTGGCGCACCGCCTGCTGCGCGCGCACCACCTGGACGCCAACCTGCCGCAGGATTTTCAAATCCTCGACAGCGAAGATCAGATGCGCTTATTAAAACGCCTGATCAAAGCGATGAATCTGGATGAGAAGCAGTGGCCCGCCCGCCAGGCCATGTGGTACATCAACGGCAAAAAAGATGAAGGGCTGCGGCCAAAGCACATTGAGAGCTACGGCAATCCCGTTGAGCAGACGTGGCTGCGCATCTATCAGGCCTACCAGGAAGCCTGCGATCGCGCCGGGCTGGTGGATTTCGCCGAGCTGCTGCTGCGCGCGCACGAGCTGTGGCTGAATAAACCGCATATCCTTAACCACTACCGCGAGCGCTTCACCAATATCCTGGTGGACGAATTTCAGGATACCAACAATATCCAGTACGCCTGGATCCGGATGCTGGCGGGCGAAAGCGGAAAAGTGATCATCGTAGGCGACGACGATCAGTCGATCTACGGCTGGCGCGGCGCGCAGGTTGAGAACATCCAGCGCTTCCTTAACGATTTTCACGGCGCGCAGACCATCCGCCTGGAGCAGAACTACCGCTCCACCAACAATATTCTGAAGGCGGCCAACGCCCTGATCGCCAACAATAACGGTCGTCTGGGGAAAGAGCTGTGGACGGACGGCAGCGACGGCGAGCCGATCTCTATCTACTGCGCGTTCAACGAGCTGGACGAAGCCCGCTTCGTGGTGAACCGCATCAAGGTGTGGATGGAAAACGGCGGCGCGCTGAACGACTGCGCCATTCTCTATCGCAGCAACGCCCAGTCGCGCGTGCTGGAAGAAGCGCTGCTGCAAACCAGTATGCCTTACCGCATCTACGGCGGAATGCGCTTCTTCGAGCGTCAGGAAATCAAAGACTCGCTGGCCTATCTGCGGCTGATCGCCAACCGTAACGACGACGCCGCTTTCGAGCGCGTGGTCAATACGCCGACTCGCGGCATTGGCGACCGCACGCTGGACGTGGTGCGGCAAACGGCGCGTGAGCGCCAGCTGACGCTGTGGCAGACCGCCCGCGTTCTGCTTCAGGAGAAAGCGCTGGCCGGTCGTGCCGCCTCGGCGCTGCAACGCTTTACCGAACTGGTGGACTCGCTGGCGCAGGAAACCAGCGAAATGCCGCTGCACGTGCAGACCGACCGGGTGATCAAAGATTCCGGCCTGTGGCTGATGTACGAGCAGGAAAAAGGCGAAAAGGGCCAGGCGCGTATCGAAAACCTTGAGGAACTGGTCAACGCCACGCGGCAGTACAGCTATCAGGATGAAGACGAAGACCTGATGCCGCTACAGGCTTTTCTTTCCCACGCGGCGCTGGAAGCGGGCGAAGGTCAGGCGGATAAATGGCAGGATGCGGTGCAGCTGATGACCATGCACGCGGCCAAAGGCCTGGAGTTCCGCCAGGTCTTTATCGTGGGGATGGAAGAAGGCATGTTTCCGAGCCAGATGTCGCTGGAAGAGGGCGGCAGGCTGGAGGAAGAGCGTCGCCTGGCCTATGTGGGCGTCACGCGCGCCATGCAGAAGCTGACGCTGACCTATGCGGAAACGCGTCGGCTGTATGGCAAAGAGGTGTATCACCGGCCATCGCGTTTTGTCGGCGAGCTGCCGGAAGAGTGCGTAGAGGAAGTGCGCCTGCGCGCCAGCGTCAGCCGTCCGGTCAACCATCAGCGAATGGGCACGCCAGTTACGCAAAACGACAGCGGTTTTGCGCTCGGCCAGCGCGTGCGCCACGCTAAATTCGGCGAGGGCACCATCGTCAATCTGGAAGGCAGCGGCGATCACAGCCGGTTACAGGTTGCTTTCCAGGGCCAGGGCATCAAATGGCTGGTGGCCGCCTACGCGAAGCTAGAAACGGTCTGATCCCGCGGCGGCGCGCCTAACCCCGCGCCGCCTTTACGGTTTTCCCCTTCGCTGCTTCAACGCCGCCCGCGCGCTTTCTCCGGCAGTCGGCGTGGATGCCCGTGCCTGCCGCTTCGTTTCTCCCGGCTGGCTGTTGACGCCATTTTCAGCACAGCGTAACATGCGCGCACTATCACCCTCAGAGGACATTCGCCTTGGACACACCCAGTAGATACTGGCTCATTGACCTGGAAAACAGGTACAACTCCTAAGGCTATCCTCCTCTGCCGATAGCCTTCGTGGTTGTTGGCGACCCGCATCCCGCTTCGCTCTGAGTCAGATTCCCCGTGTTCAGGCGCGTCCCACGCTATGACGAATTGGGAGTACAGCTATGCTGAGCGCATTTAAACTTGATCAAAGCCGCCTTGCCCGCCTGGAGCTGGAAGAAACCACGGACGAACTGTCCAGTTCGGTCTGGGTCGATCTGATCGAACCAGAAGAAAATGAGCGCGATCGCGTGCAGAACGAGCTGGGCCAAAGCCTGGCGACCCGTCCCGAGCTGGAAGATATCGAGGCCTCCGCACGCTTTTTTGAAGATGAAGACGGTCTGCATATCCACTCCTTTTTCTTCTACGAAGATGCGGAAGATCACGCGGGCAACTCCACCGTAGCCTTTACCATCCGCGACGGTCGCCTCTATACGCTGCGCGAGCGCGAACTGCCCGCGTTCCGTCTTTACCGTATGCGCGCGCGTAACCAGGTTCTGACCGACGGCAACGCGTATGAGCTGCTGCTGGATCTGTTTGAAACCAAAATCGAACAGCTGGCGGACGAAATCGAAAACATTTACAGCGATCTGGAAAAGCTCAGCCGCGTGATTATGGAAGGCCAGCAGGGCGATGAGTTCGATGCCGCGCTCTCCACGCTGGCCGAGCTGGAAGATATTGGCTGGAAGGTGCGCCTGTGCCTGATGGATACCCAGCGCGCGTTAAACTTCCTGGTGCGCAAGGCGCGTCTGCCGGGCAATCAGCTGGAGCAGGCGCGCGAGATCCTGCGCGATATCGAATCGCTGCTGCCGCATAACGAATCGCTGTTCCAGAAGGTCAACTTCCTGATGCAGGCGGCGATGGGCTTTATCAATATCGAGCAGAACCGCATTATCAAAATCTTTTCGGTGGTATCGGTCGTGTTTCTGCCGCCAACGCTGGTGGCTTCCAGCTACGGCATGAACTTTGAGTTTATGCCGGAGCTGAAGTGGAGCTTCGGCTATCCGGGCGCTATCTGCCTGATGATCCTGGCGGGCCTGGCGCCTTACGCCTATTTCAAGCGTAAAAACTGGCTGTAGCAGACGATAAGAGAGCGTTCGAGGACGCTCTCCACTCTCAGGCAAGCTTGATCAACACCATGCCGACCAGCAGTACGAGCAGACCGAACCAGCCGCGACGGTTCAGACGCTGACCGAACAGTATCCAGCCCGCCGTCGCCGTAGCGACGATGCCGAAGCCTCCCCACAGCGCATAGGCTACCGACAGATCGATACCTTTAACTGCCTGCGCCAGCGCGCTAAAGGCCGCCAGCACGGCAACAATCGACGACAGGCCATACAGCGGGCGGCGAAAGCCGTTCGAATATTTAAGAAAAATATTGGCTAAAATTTCCAGCACCACGGCGAGCGCCAGCCAGGCAATATGCGTCCCGTTAAGCGGCAGCATGGCTGGCCTCCTTGCGGCTTATCGTCCCCGACTTCACCAGGGCAATACCGGTCACCAGCGTCGCCAGTCCGGCCACTTTCATCAGGGGCAGCGCCTCGTCAAACAGCATGACGCTGAACAGCGTAATACACAGCACGCCGACGCCTTCCCAAATAGCATAGGCCACGCCCAGCGCAATTTTTTTAACGGCGAAACACAAAGTAATATAAGAAAGGGCGATCATTGCCAGCATAAAAAAATAACCGGCAGCGTGGCCGTTAAGGCTGGCCCATTTCATGGCCAGCGTGCCAACAATTTCAAAAACGATGGCAAGCGCCAATAATAACCAATAAAACATTTTCTCTCTCCGGAAACAGAAATAATTAGCGCAATCGATGCGCGGCAGAAAATCCGTAGAGAGTGCGCTACAGCGCGAAACGCCAGTGCTGGTCAGCGACGGGACGGCAGGCAAGCCGGAGGGGGGAAAATGCAGGAAGTATCAGGGAAATGAACAAACTGTCCATAGATTTACAACTCATCCACGCTATTGCTTCTCATCCTGGTGGAGTGAATATTGTCCTCAGTAGTTAAACACGCGTCTATTCTGGCATTATCCTGACGTACTGTGCCAAAAGATTTGCACTGATTTACGATGGGTACGTCAGGTTATAAAGTTTTTACTTAAGTGTTACTTTCCCCGGCCAGGCCGTAACCGGGGAAAGCAATTAACGGTCAGACCTCGGCGGGCCGCCTGCGTTTCAACGTTATAAGCGCATCGAAAATAAATAAGGCCAGCGCCGCCCAGATAAAGCTGAACGTCACCACTTTATCCGGCGTCATTTTCTCACCGTAAAAGATCACCGCCAGCAGGAACATCAGCGTTGGGCCAAGATACTGGAAAAACCCAACGGTAGAGAGGCGCAGGCGCGTGCAGGCGGCGGTAAACAGCATCAGCGGCACGGTGGTTATCACGCCAGCAGCGATCAGCAGCAGGTTTAACGACGAGGGATTCTGCGTCAGATGGCTGGTGCTGCTGTCCGCAATGCCGAAAAGATAAATAGCGGCGAAGGGCAACAGCCAGCTGGTTTCAATCATCATACCGGTCTGCGCGTCGACGGCGATTTTTTTGCGCATCAGGCCGTACAGCGAAAAGGTCACCGCCAGACCCAGCGCAATGACCGGCACCGACCCAAATTTCCAGAGTTGGATAATCACGCCGCAGACGGCCAGCGCCACCGCCAGCCATTGCAGACGCCGGAAGCGTTCGCCCAGAAACAGCATCCCTACCAGCACGTTTAACAGCGGGTTGATAAAATAGCCCAGGCTGGCTTCGAGAATATGCTGGTTATTCACCGCCCAGATAAAGATCAGCCAGTTGCTGCACACCAGCGTGGCGGAAACCGCCAGCAGCAGCACCTTCTTCGGCGTTTTAAAAATCGCTTTTACGTTGCCCCAGCTGCGGCTGACGCTCAGCAACAGCAGCATAAAAAAGAACGACCAGATCACCCGATGGGTGATGATTTCGCCCGGTGCGACCTGCTGAAGAAGCTTGAAATAGGCAGGTGCTATGCCCCAGATAAAATAAGCGCCGAGGGCATAAAAAATGCCCTGACGAGTTTGCTGCGCATCCATGTAACATCACTCCGTTAATGTTGGGAAATCAACCTACAAGATAGGTTGCCGTAGTGCTGGCAATATAAAGACCAGCGTCATTATGCAGCTCAACCCGTGCCACCGCGACCTTATTGCCGCCGCGCAGCAGGCTACTGGTCGCGATAAAGCGTTCGCCCCGGCCGGGCCGCAGGTAGTCGACCCGCAGATCGATAGTGCCCATGCGCGACAGGCGCTGCCGCAGCTCTTCTTCCGTAATGGTTTCCTGGCGGGTCAGCGAGCTGCTGACGCAGACCAGACCGGCCGCCACGTCCAGTACGGCCGCAATCACGCCGCCGTGCAGAATCTTTTGTGCGATGTTGCCCACCAGCTGCGGCTGGTTTGCGAAGCTCAGCTCCGCATAATCCGGCTCCAGCCGATCCAGCGTGAGGCCAAGCGTGCGGTTAAACGGCATATCATAAACAAAGATGTCGCCAATCAGGCGGCGAGCGGCCTGCCGATCGAGCGGCGCAGATGAAGTCATAGCAAAATTCCTTTACAACGTAAGTCGCTTATCAGATTGACTATTTTTATCCGTTGTTAACGGGTCGTTTACTTTACAAAAACAGCACTAATGCCGACCAGCAATTCTGTGTAGAATGGCGTGCTTTTTATCCATCACCCTTATCAGTTCTGGAGAATCTTATGTCGATGCTGAAAGGCCCGCTGGCTGCAGCGCTCCTTTTTCCCTGTCTGACCCTGGCGCAAGAGGCTCAGGTCACAGAGGTGCATGACCAGCCCGCGGTGCGTGGCAGTATTATTGCTAATCTTCTGGAAAAGCATGACAACCCTTTTGTGCTTTTTCCTTATGAAAGCAACTATCTGCTGTACACCGATACCAGCAACATCAACAAAGAGGCGATTGATTCCTATAACTGGTCGAATAAGGCGAAGCACGATGAGGTAAAATTCCAGCTGAGCCTGGCCTTTCCTCTCTGGCGGGGCATTTTAGGTGACAACTCGGTGCTTGCCGCCTCTTATACTCAGTCCTCCTGGTGGCAGCTCTCTAACCGTGGCGCCTCGTCGCCGTTCCGTGAAACGGACTATCAGCCGCAGATTTTCCTGGGCTGGGCCACCGACTACAGCTTCGCCGGCTGGACGTTGCGCGACGTGGAGCTGGGCCTGAATCACCAGTCCAATGGCCGATCGGAGCCGACCTCCCGCAGCTGGAACCGCGTTTACGCTCGCCTGATGGCGCAGAACGGCAACTGGATGGTGGAAGCCAAACCCTGGTATCGCCTTCCGGAAGGTGAAAATGATGACGATAACCCTGATATCACTAAGTACATGGGGTATTATCGCATGACGGTCGGCTATCAGCTGGGCGAAAGCGTCTTCAGCCTCCAGGGCAACTACAACTGGAACAGCGGTTTCGGCGGCGCGCAGGCAGGCTGGAGCTACCCGATTACCGAACATGTCCGTTTCTATACGCAAGTCTTTAGCGGCTATGGTGAATCATTGATTGACTATAACCATCGTCAGACCAGGGTCGGCGTCGGCGTCATTCTGAACGACCTGTTTTAATGCTTTCCGGGCGGCCATCACGCGTCGCCCGCCATCAAGTTGGAGTACACGTGTCTACGGCTGCAGTGATCAATCAGGAGATGCTGACGCAACAGGTTTTGCAGGAAACCTTCGGCTATCAGCAATTTCGTCCGGGGCAGCAAACTATTATTCAGGCGTCGCTGAAAGGGCGCGACTGTCTGGTGGTCATGCCGACCGGCGGCGGCAAATCGCTTTGCTATCAGATCCCAGCGCTGGTGCGCGAAGGGCTGACGCTGGTGGTGTCGCCGCTGATCTCGTTGATGAAGGATCAGGTCGACCAGCTGCTGGCTAACGGCGTGGCCGCCGCCTGTCTGAACTCAACGCAGACGCGGGAAGAGCAGCATGAGGTCTTCGCTGGCTGCCGCACGGGCCGGATCAAGCTGCTTTATATCGCGCCTGAACGCCTGATGATGGATAACTTCCTGGATAATCTGGCGCACTGGAATCCGGCGATGCTGGCCGTAGACGAGGCCCACTGTATTTCGCAATGGGGCCACGATTTCCGTCCGGAATACGGCGCGCTGGGCCAGCTGCGTCAGCGGCTGCCGGACGTGCCGGTGATGGCGCTGACCGCCACCGCCGACGAAACCACCCGTAACGATATCGCGCGCCTGCTCCAGCTTGACGATCCGCTGATCCAGGTCAGCAGCTTCGACCGTCCCAATATCCGCTATACGCTGGTGGAAAAATTCAAGCCGACGGATCAGCTGATCCGCTACGTGCAGGATCAGCGCGGCAAATGCGGCATCATCTACTGCAACAGCCGCGCGAAGGTGGAAGACACCGCCGCGCGTTTGCAAAGCCGTGGCCTGAGCGTCGGCGCCTATCATGCCGGAATGGATAACGTGCATCGCGCCCGCGTGCAGGAAGCCTTCCAGCGTGACGATCTCCAGATCGTCGTCGCCACGGTCGCCTTCGGCATGGGCATCAACAAGCCCAACGTGCGCTTTGTGGTGCACTTTGATATCCCACGCAATATCGAATCCTACTATCAGGAAACGGGCCGCGCCGGGCGCGACGGCCTGCCGGCGGAGGCGCTGATGCTGTACGATCCGGCCGATATGGCCTGGCTGCGCCGCTGCCTGGAAGAGAAAGCGCCGGGGCCGTTGCAGGATATTGAACGCCACAAGCTGAACGCGATGGGCGCTTTTGCGGAAGCGCAGACCTGCCGCCGTCTGGTGCTGCTGAACTACTTTGGCGAAGGGCGGCAGCAGCCCTGCGACAACTGCGATATCTGTCTCGATCCGCCGCGTCGTTACGACGGCACGGTAGAGGCGCAAAAGGCGCTTTCCTGCATTTATCGTGTCGGCCAGCGGTTTGGCATGGGCTACGTGGTGGAGGTGCTGCGCGGTGCCAACAATCAGCGTATTCGCGATATGCAGCACGACAAGCTGCCGGTTTACGGCATTGGCCGCGATCAGAGCCACGAGCACTGGATAAGCGTGATCCGTCAACTTATTCATCTGGGCTTTGCGACACAAAATATTGCGATGCATTCCGCGCTTCAGTTAACGGAAGCGGCGCGTCCCCTGCTGCGTGGCGAAGTGCCGTTGCTGCTGGCGGTGCCGCGCATGGTCAGCGTCAAGCCGCGCAACAGCAATCAGAAATCGTTTGGCGGCAACTACGATCGCAAGCTGTTCGCCAAGCTGCGTAAGCTGCGTAAAGCCATTGCCGATGAAGAGAACATTCCGCCTTACGTGGTGTTTAACGACGCCACGCTGATAGAAATGGCCGAGCAGATGCCGCTGACCGCCTCAGAAATGCTGAGCGTCAACGGCGTCGGTCAGCGCAAGCTGGAGCGCTTCGGCAAGCCGTTTATGGTGATGATCCGCGAGCACGTCGACGGCGAAGAGTAGGCCGGGCGTGCGGCCGGAGAACGGGGAAGACGCGGGCTGGCATGGACGGCGCGTCCTCCATGCCAGCCTTTAATGCATCAGGCAATACGCCGCGCGGAAGCCAGCAGCGCGCCGACCGCCATAAACATGCCGCCAAACAGGCGGTTTAACAGCTTCATCTGTTTTGGCCCTTTAATCCAGGCCGCAATCCGCTGCGCCAGCGTGGCGTAGCCGATCATCACGATGATATCGACCACCACCGTCGTCACGCCCAGCACCAGATACTGCATCGCCTGCGGCTGGTGCGGGATGATAAACTGCGGAAAGAGCGCCGCCAGAAAAACAATGCTTTTTGGGTTGGTCAGGTTCACCAGCACCGCACGCTTAAACAGCCTGCGGCGCGGCATCGCTTTGGCGACCGCCTGAAGATCTATCGCGCCTGCCGAGCGCCACTGCTGGATGCCCAGCCAGATCAGGTAAGCCGCGCCCGCCCATTTCAGCACTTCAAAAGCCAGCACGGATTGGGAAAACAGCGCGCCCAGGCCGATGCCAACCAGCAGAATATGCACCGCCAGCCCAACCTGCAGGCCGGAAATAGAGGCCGCCGCGCCGCGATAGCCGTGGCTGATGCCGGTACTCATGGTATTGATTGCGCCGGAACCCGGCGAAAGGCTTAAGATGCTGGTCGTTAACAGATAGGCCAGCCACCACTGCATGGTCATTGGGTCAGACTCCCTGATAGCACAGAAGTATGACACAATACGCCATTGCGGCTGCGCAGGCTACGGGGCCGGGCGGAATGTGAAAAAAGCGGAGGTCGGGTCAATGAAAAAGCATGGCTGGCGAAATCGTGAAAAAGCTTTTGCCGCTTTCGCCACCGGCCCGCTGCTGGATTTCTGGCGGCGGAGGGAAGAAGACGAGTTTATCGGCGTGGAAAACGTGCCCATTCGCTACGTTCGCTTCACGTCATCGCAACACAACCGCGTTATCCTGATTTGCCCCGGACGTATCGAAAGCTACGTAAAATATCCGGAGCTGGCCTACGACCTGTTTCACTGCGGCTATGATGTGATTATTGTCGATCATCGCGGGCAGGGCCGTTCCGGCAGGCTGCTGCAGGATAGCCATCGCGGCCATGTGGAGCTGTTCGACCACTATGTTGAAGATCTGGAGACGCTCTATCTGAAAGCGATCCTCAGCCGTCACTATCAGCATCGCTATGCGCTGGCGCACTCAATGGGCGGCGCGATCCTGACGCTGATGCTGGCCAGGCAGCCGCAGGCCTTTAACGCCGTGGCGCTGGCCGCGCCGATGTTCGGGATCTTCCTGCCGATGCCGCTGTGGATGACGCACTGTATTCTGAACTGGGCGGAAAAGCGTCCCGTGGTGCGCGACGGTTACGCGATCGGCACCGGCCAGTGGCAGCCCAGGCCGTTCGGGATGAACCAGCTGACCCACAGCCGCGAGCGCTACCGGCGCAACCTGCGCTTTTACGCCGACGATCCGGCGCTGCGCGTCGGCGGGCCGACTTATCACTGGGTCAGAGAAGGCATTCTGGCCGGCAAAAACATTCTGGCTCAGGCAAAAGAGATAAAGACGCCGCTGCTGCTGTTACAGGCCAGCGCGGATAAGGTGGTGGATAACCGCGCTCAGGATCTCTTTTGCCAGGCCATGAAAGCGGCGGGAAACCCCTGCGAGGGCCCGCTGATTATCGCAGGCGCGCGTCATGAGATCTTGTTTGAAAAAGACAGCATGCGCGCCGAGGCGCTGGAGGCCATTACGGCGTTTTTTGCCCGGCATCCCTGATTTTACTGCTCAGATATAGCAACCGTAGCTCACCATTAACAGAGGTTTTATGTACCCGATTGTTGCTTCCGATCTCGACGGCACGCTGCTGTCGCCGGATCACCGTTTATCCGCTTTCGCCCGTGAAACGCTCCAGCTGCTGACGCAAAAGGGCGTCCATTTTGTGTTCGCCACCGGTCGCCATCACATTGATGTCGGGCAGATGCGTGACAGCCTGGGTATTGATGCCTATATGATCACCTCGAACGGCGCGCGCGTGCACAATACCGCAGGCGAGCTGATCTTCAGCCATAACCTGGAAGAAGACATTGCCCGTGAGCTTTTTGCTTTGCATCACAGCCACCAGGATATCTATACCAACGTCTACCGCGATGAAGAGTGGTTCCTTAACCGCCACCGCCCGGAAGAGATGGATTTTTTCCGCGAGTCCAATTTTAACTACCAGACCTATCAGCCGGATTCGCTGCCAACCGACGGCATCAGCAAAGTGTTCTTTACCTGCGCTAAGCCGGAACTGCTGATCCCGCTGGAAGAGGCGCTGATGGCGCGCTGGGGCGATCGGGTTAACGTCAGCTTCTCGCTGCCGACCTGTCTGGAAGTGATGGCGGGCGGCGTTTCCAAAGGTCACGCGCTGGACGCGGTATCCCGACTACTGGGCTTTACGCTGGCGGACTGCATCTCTTTTGGTGACGGCATGAACGACAAAGAGATGCTGAACATGGCGGGCAAAGGCTGCATCATGAGCAACTCGCATCAGCGCCTGAAGGATCTGCTGCCGGAACTGGAAGTGATTGGCAGCAATGCGGATAACGCGGTGCCGAACTATCTGCGCAAGCTTTATAACGTCTGAAGCCGGTAAAAGCCGCCTCTGGTTACAGAGGCGGCAACGCTTACCGCTTCAGGAAGCGCACGGCCTTATCCGGAAAATCGGTAAACAGGCCGTCCACGCCCGCCTGGTTATAGAGCGCATCGTACAGCTCGTCCACGTTATCCACCCAGCCGGGCAGCTGGTCGGCCCGCACGGTATAGGGATGCACGACCAGGCCATTCTGATGCGCCTCCTTCACCATCGGCGTAAAGTGAACCGCGCCTTTGGTCGAGCCGCTGGCAATCAGCATATGATAATCAGGGCCGATGCCGTCGACGTAACGGGCCAGCGTTTTCATCGCGCCCGGTTGCAGCATCCAGTCATAGCTGTAGTTCACCCATTTTTCGTCTTGCTGCTCCTGCGTCTCTTTTGAGTCCGTTTCGGTGATCAGCTGCACCAGTTTGACGTCCATGCCTCTTTGCGGCTCCAGCTCCGTTTTAATGCGCTTGAGTTCGTTATGGTCAAAGCATTGCAGATAGACGTTGTCGCTTTTCGAGCTATAGCCGTACTGCTTAAGCACATCCAGTACCCTGGCGGAGATATCTTTGCCTTCCTGGCGGTGAAACCACGGCGCTTTAATTTCGGTGTAGATGCCGATATTTTTGCCCGTCGAGTGGTTCAGGCCCTGAATAAATTCAATTTCTTCGGCAAAGGTATGCACGTGGAAGTCCGATTTGCCCATCGGGAAACGCTGCTGATAAGTCTGCACTTTCTTACCGTCTTTTAGCGTAAAGCCTTCCGTAAACTTCAGCCCCTTGATTTCGGCCAGCGTAAAGTCGATGGCATAGTAACGTCCATCCTTTCTGGCGCGGTCGGGATAGCGTTCCGCCACGTCCGTTACGCGATCCAGGTAGTGATCGTGCAGCACCACCAGCCGATCGTCGCGGGTCATCACCAGATCCTGCTCAAGGAAGTCGGATCCCTGCGCGTAAGCCATCGCTTTGGCGGGCAGCGTGTGTTCCGGCAGGTAGCCGCTCGCGCCACGATGGGCAATTACAATCTTGTGTGTTTCCGCGGCTACTGCGCCGAACGAAGCGCCCAGCAGCAGCATAGCTATCAGCTTTTTCATTGCGTTGCCTCTTTTTTGTGCCTGTGTTCGTTCAGCATGGTGATAACCAGCAGGATAACGGCCAGCACGCCGCCGCCGATCATCACGATAAAGCCGCCGTCCCAGCCGAAGTAATCTACGGTGTAGCCGACAATAGCGCTGGCGGCCACCGAGCCGCCAAGATAGCCGAACAGCCCGGTGAAGCCCGCCGCCGTTCCCGCAGCTTTCTTCGGCGCCAGCTCCAGGGCGTGCAGCCCAATCAGCATTACTGGCCCATAAATCAGAAAGCCGATCACGATCATGCAGGTAATATCCACGCCCGGATTGCCGGGAGGATTCAGCCAGTAAACCACGGTGGCGATCGTCACCAGCACCATAAAAAAGACGCCGGTCGCGCCACGATTGCCTCTGAAGACCTTATCGGACATCCAGCCGCACAGCAGCGTGCCGGGAATGCCGGCGTACTCATAAAGAAAGTAGGCCCAGGAGGATTTATCCAGCGTAAAGTGCTTCACCTCTTTTAAATAAGTCGGCGACCAGTCGAGAATGCCGTAGCGCAGCAGATAGACAAATACGTTGGCCAGCGCGATATACCAGAGCAGCCGGTTGGGCAGTACGTACTGCATAAAAATTTGCCTGGCGGTCAGCTCCTCTTCCTGGCTTTTATCATAGTCAGGCGGATAGTCGTTTTTATACTCTTCAATCGGCGGCAGACCGCAGGATTGCGGCGTGTCGCGCATTAACGCAAAGGCGATGACGGCCACCAGAATGGCGGCGAAAGCGGGCATATAAAGCGACGCTTTCCAGTCGTTAAACCAGTACATGCCCAGCAGAAACAGCAGCGGAGGCAGGCCGCCGCCGACGTTGTGCGCGCAGTTCCAGACGGAAACGATACCGCCGCGCTCCTTGTGCGACCACCAGTGCACCATAGTGCGTCCACAGGGCGGCCAGCCCATGCCCTGGAACCAGCCGCATAAAAACAGCAGCACGAA
Organism: Erwinia aeris; assembly: GCF_041224955.1. NCBI lineage: Bacteria > Pseudomonadati > Pseudomonadota > Gammaproteobacteria > Enterobacterales > Erwiniaceae > Erwinia > Erwinia aeris. The sequence goes on from NZ_JBGFFX010000018.1 coordinate 62,639, forward strand.
CATCACGGTAATGCTGGAGGTGGCCCAGGGAACGAATCCCATAAACAACATGACCGCCGCCGCCAGAATTAAACCGGCGGGCAAAAAGTAGCGTGGATTCGAGCGATCGGAAACGGATCCCATAATAAATTTAGAAAATCCGTAGGCGATGGAAATACCTGAAAGGGCAAAGCCTAAATCCCCCCGAGAAAAACCCTGCTCGATCAGCGAAGGCATCGCCAGCGCAAAATTTTTCCGCACCAGATAATAGGCCGCATAGCCGAAGAAAATACCAAAAAATATCTGCCAGCGTAATTTACGATAAAGCGGATCGATTTCGCTGGTGTCAACGCGCGTTCGATGCGACGCAGGTTTAAAAACAGATAACATAACAGCCTCCAATGGCAATTTATATTCGTTTTTTTCGTCGTGCAGCAACAGATAAACGCGATCCGTAGCGGAAGGAGCCTAAAAGAAAACGCGCGGCCTCGCTGTGAAGAAGAACCCAAAGGTTACATTTTTATGACAATCAAACGAATTATGCGGCACGCTTCTCTGAATGCTTTTAGCCATGCCGGCAAGGAGTGTGAGCAGGCTCACTCAAACGGCAGGATAAAAACAGGAGCGTACATTTTGCGATCAGATGTCAACCAGATATTTCCCCGCGTCCACGTTGATTTCGCTACACTGTGCCCACTTTTCACCAGCGAGTTTTTATCGTGATCTTACTGATAATCACCACTATCCTGTGGGCCTTTTCGTTCAGCCTGATCGGCGAATATCTGGCAGGCCAGGTCGACAGCGTCTTTTCCGTGCTGATCCGTCTGCTGCTGGCCGCCGTGGTTTTCCTGCCGTTTCTGCGCTGGCGCGGCTATCGGCCATCAACGCTGCTGCTCTATATGGGCGTAGGCGCGCTGCAGCTGGGTATTATGTATCTGTTCAGCTTTGAGGCTTACCTCTACCTCAGCGTTTCCGAGCTGCTGCTGTTTACGGTGATGACGCCGCTCTATATCACCCTGATTTATGACCTGATGAGCGGAAGAGGCGTGCGCCCCGGCTATGCACTGAGCGCGCTGCTGGCGGTGGCGGGCGCGGCGATTATTCGCTACGACAAGGTCAGCGACCATTTCTGGTTTGGCCTGCTGCTGGTGCAGCTTGCCAACCTTTGCTTTGCCGTTGGCATGGTGGGCTACAAGCGCCTGCAGGAAACGCGTCCGATGCCGCAGCACGCCGCCTTTTCCTGGTTTTATATGGGCGCGGCGCTCGTCGCGATTATCGCCTGGTGCCTGTGGGGCAATCCGCAGAAGCTGCCGACCACCACGCTACAGTGGAGCATCCTGATCTGGCTGGGCGTGGCGGCTTCCGGGCTGGGTTATTTTATGTGGAACTACGGCGCGACGCAGGTTGATGCCGGCACGCTGGGCATTATGAATAATATGCACGTGCCCGCCGGATTGCTGGTTAACCTTGCAATCTGGCAGCAGCAGCCGCACTGGCCGAGCTTTATCGTTGGCGCAGCGGTAATTTTCGCCTCGCTATGGGTACACCGACACTGGGTGATCAAAAAATAGCACGACGATAAAAAGCGGGGCGCGACACGCCCTGCTTAACGCCTTTGCCTGGCTCGTTAGTGAACCAGGTGCGGCCGTGATTTACTGACCAGCAGATTCACATTCGTTTTACTGGTTTTGCCAATACGGCTACCGCTATCTTCCCCCGCTGTCGTTACCTGCCCGGTGCTATAACTCAGCGCTGACGGGGAAAGCAGCCTATAAATTTTAGAAAATAGCGTGCCGAAAATAGTTTTGGTAGTGTCGTGGTTTTTACCTGCGCTGCTGATAGTTGCGCTCTCATAATATATCTTCTTTCATGGTTCGCTATATTTACAATGTGTAAATATCAGGCGGATATTATGAGGAGTGACTTGCCCTGTAAAGGCAGGAAGGGAATATAAATAATGCATTTTTTGATAGCGTTTTAAATAGCAGGCAGCCCGAAGGCTGCACTAATATTTAAGCTTTTTTAACAGGGGCAGGGCGTAATTTCATTGTCATTCCCTTCAGGAAATTCCTTAAAATCTGATCGCCGCATTCACGGTAATTTTTATGCCCTGGCTTTCGGAAAATAGCGCCAATTTCAGACTGGCCCACGGCGAAGTCCGCCAGCTTAAGCACGTCAATAATATCCGTAGTTTTTAAATCGAAAGCGATGCGCAGTTTTTTAATAATAATATTATTCGTCATCTTGCGTTCGACAGAAGGCTCAGGCGCATCTTCGCTTTTGCCACGGCGCTGAAAAATCAGCCCGTTCAGGAAATAGCCCATTACCACGTCAGGACAGGCGCGAAAGCCCGCTTCGTCTTCTTTTTTCAGGAAGCTTTGCATTTCCGCCTCGCTGACTTCACTTTCCGCCAGCGCCAGGATGCCAACCATCTGAGCATCGCTCAGGCTCAGCATGTAGCGCACGCTGCGCAAAACGTCATTATTGGTCATAAAAATCTCATTGGTTCAGGATCGTTGGCCGCATTATAGAGACAAATGGCGCTGGATAAAGGAATACCGTCAGCAAAAAGGCAGGCGGCCAGCGCGTTATAAAGGCACGGCTGCGCTAAAAGGGCCACCGCGCAAAAGCGATCGCCCGTACTGGCCGCTCAGGAATGATGCAAAGAGGTCGGCAGCGGCGTGCCCGGCGCGGAAGCGTCCCTGACCAGCGGCAGATGCTCGCAGGCGTGCTGGCGGGCGGAGCGGATAAAAGCTTCGACTACTGCCTGACGCTGCTCGCCGTCGCGCACGGCGGCATATAAACGGCTCCATAAACCCTGGCCGAGCGTTTTGGTCACCACCAGCCCCTGATGCTCAAAGCTTTCCACAACCCAGTGCGGCAGGGCGGCGATGCCCATGCCCGCGGACACCATCTGGATCAGCAGCAGCGTATTATCCACGCTTTTTAACGCCGGGCTGACGCCTGCGGGCTGCAAGAAATGCCGCCAGATATCCAGGCGCTGCCGCTGCACCGGATAAATCATCAGCACTTCGCTGGCCAGATCTTCCGGTGAAATATGATCAACCTGCGCCAGCGGATGGTCGGGCGCCAGCACCAGGCGAACTTCAAAATCAAACATCGGCGAATAGAACAGCCCGCTGCGCGGCAAAATATCGGAGGTGAGCACCACGTCCAGCTCCCCCTGTTGGAGCGCGGGCTGGGGATCGAAAGTCACCCCGGATTTAAAATCCATCACCACCTGCGGCCAGCTCTGACGGAAGTTGCTCAACGCTGGCGTCAGCCATTGAATACAGCTGTGGCACTCGATAGCGATACGCAGCGTGGCCTGATGCGGTTCGTGGCAGGCCTGTAGAGCGTGCTGGATCTGCGGCAGCACCTGCTCGGCAAGCTGCAGCAAAATTTCGCCCTGCGGCGTAAAGCGCAGCGGTTGGCTTTTACGCACAAACAGGCGGAAGCCCAGGCGCTGCTCCAGATCGCTGAACTGATGGGACAGGGCCGACTGCGTCTGATGAAGCTGAGCGGCGGCGGCGGCCAGCGAACCGCTGTTGCGCAGCGCTTGCAGCGTCCGCAGGTGTTTGAGTTCGATCATGAGAGTCCTTCACATCGACAATGAACAATTTGCGCTTGTGGTGAATACAGTACCTGCGGATTATAGATGTGTAAACATCTGGACGTCTAAAAGCCCGATTGCCACGACAGCGGGCGGTAACTGAGGAACGCATTGATGACTATTCTGAACCATACGCTCGGCTTCCCCCGCGTTGGCCTGCGTCGCGAACTAAAAAAAGCACAGGAAAGCTACTGGGCGGGCAACAGCACGCAGGAAGCGCTGCTGGCGGTAGGCCGTGAACTGCGCGCCCGCCACTGGGAACAGCAGAAACAGGCTGGGGTAGACTATGTACCGGTCGGCGATTTCGCCTGGTACGATCATGTGCTGACTACCAGCCTGCTGCTGGGCAACGTGCCTGCCCGTCATCAAAATAAAGATGGCTCTGTCGATCTGGATACGTTGTTCCGTCTGGGCCGTGGCCGTGCGCCGACCGGCGAACCTGCGGCGGCGGCTGAAATGACCAAATGGTTTAACACTAACTATCACTATATGGTGCCGGAATTTACCCGGGGGCAGCAGTTTAAGCTTAGCTGGACGCAGATCCTGGACGAAGTGGACGAAGCGCTGGCGCTGGGCCATAAAGTGAAGCCCGTGCTGCTTGGCCCGGTGACCTATCTGTGGCTGGGTAAAGTCAAGGGCGAGCCGTTCGACCGTCTGAGCCTGTTAACCGAAATTCTGCCGGTTTACCAGCAGGTGCTGAGCGAGCTGGCGAAGCGCGATATCGAATGGGTGCAGATCGACGAGCCTGCGCTGGTGCTGGAGCTGCCGCAGGCGTGGCTCAACGCCTTTAAACCGGCTTACGAGGCGCTGCAAGGGCAAACCAAACTGCTGCTGACCACCTACTTTGACAGCGTCGGCACCAACCTGGACGCTATCGTTAAGCTGCCGGTTCAGGGTCTGCATGTTGATTTGGTACACGGCAAGGACGATATCGCCGCGCTGAACGCTAAAGTGCCGGCCGACTGGTTGCTTTCCGTCGGCGTAATCAACGGCCGTAACGTGTGGCGCGCCGATCTCAGCAGCTGGTTTGAGCGTTTACAGCCGCTGGTCGGCAAGCGTCAGCGGCTATGGATCGGCTCTTCCTGCTCGTTGCTGCACAGCCCCATCGATTTAAGTACCGAAACCCGCCTGGATGAAGAAGTAAAAAGCTGGTTCGCCTTTGCGCTACAGAAATGCCAGGAGCTGGCGCTGTTGAGCCATGCGTTAAACCACAATGACGCGCGGTCGCTGGAAGCCTGGAGCGCGCCCATCCGCGCCCGCCGGGACTCTGCGCGCGTGCATAACGAGGCCGTCAGCAAACGGCTGGCCGCTATCACCGCGAAAGACAGCAAGCGCCACAGCAGCTATAAGGCGCGTGCCGAAGCCCAGCGCCAGCGCTTTCAGCTGCCGGCCTGGCCGACCACCACTATCGGCTCTTTCCCGCAGACCACCGAAATCCGTGGCCTGCGCCTGGATTTCAAACAGGGGCGTCTGGACGGAAAGAGCTACCGCACCGGCATTGCTGAACATATCAAACAGGCGATCGTGGAGCAGGAGCGGCTGGGGCTGGACGTGCTGGTTCACGGCGAGGCCGAGCGCAACGACATGGTGGAATACTTCGGCGAAAACCTGGAAGGCTTTGCCTTTACGCAAAACGGCTGGGTACAGAGCTACGGCTCCCGCTGCGTGAAGCCGCCGGTGATTATCGGCGACGTCAGCCGGCCGGAAGCGATCACCGTCGAGTGGGCGAAATACGCGCAGTCGCTGACCGACAAGCCGGTAAAAGGGATGCTGACCGGCCCGGTAACCATTCTTTGCTGGTCTTTCCCTCGTGAGGACGTGTCGCGTGAAACCATCGCTAAGCAGATCGCGCTGGCGCTGCGGGACGAAGTGGCCGATCTGGAAAAAGCCGGTATCGGCATTATCCAGATTGATGAGCCGGCGCTGCGTGAAGGCCTGCCGCTGCGGCGGTCAGAGTGGGCTGCCTATCTGGAGTGGGCCGTAGACGCGTTCCGCCTGAACGCCGCCGTGGCGCAGGATGCTACCCAAATCCACACCCATATGTGCTATTGCGAATTCAACGACATCATGGATTCTATCGCCGCGCTGGATGCGGATGTGATCACCATCGAAACCTCACGTTCTGATATGGAACTGCTGGAATCGTTCGAGGAATTTGACTATCCGAACGAAATCGGCCCGGGCGTTTACGACATTCACTCGCCAAACGTGCCAAGCGTGGCATGGATAGAGGCGCTGCTGCTGAAAGCGGCGAAGCGTATTCCGGTGGAGCGTTTGTGGGTGAACCCGGACTGCGGCCTGAAAACGCGCGGCTGGCCGGAAACCCGTCAGGCGCTGGCTAATATGGTGGAGGCGGCCCGCAATCTTCGCAAAGCCGCTGTCTGATGGTGGTGTTGCCCGTGGGCCTCTCTTTTATTAATGACATTTAGCGGCGTTTGGAATGCGCGGGCGATGAAGCTGGCGCTGTGCCCGCAGCGAGGGTGGCATAAAAAAAGCCCGCCGATTGAGGCGGGCTCAGACTGCTGACAAACCTAAATAGCGGATGCATCCTGGTGTTTCTTACAGCAACCCAGCTGTTTCACGGTGGCAGAGGCTGAGCGGATAAGCGGACCGTTTTCGCGCATGGACGCGCGAAACGAGCCTACATGGACGTATCTACGGCGTGTCCGTGTTCCGATCTGCCTCTGCCGCTTTTCATCAATCTGCAAGCGGCCTAAGTTTGAGTTTGTCAGCAACCTCAGCCCGCCGATTGAGGCGGGCCTGAGCGTTAGCTGACGCCGTGCTGCCTGAACCAGGCCAGCATTCGCTGCCAGCCGTCTTTGGCCGACTCTTCGTGATAGCTGGGACGATAATCGGCGTTAAACGCGTGCCCGGCCTCGGGATAAACCACGATTTCCGATTTGGCGTTCGCCGCCCGCAGCGCCTGACGCATGGTTTCCACGCTCGCCAACGGAATGCCGTCATCCTGCGCGCCGTACAGCCCCAATACCGGCGCGTTCAGGTCAACTGCGACGTCAACCGGGTGCTTCTGCTGCTGCAAGGTTTTATCGCCTGTCAGCTTGCCATACCAGGCAACGCCCGCTTTCAGCTGAGGATTGTGCGCGGCGTAGAGCCAGGTTATCCGGCCGCCCCAGCAAAAGCCGGTAATGGCCATATTGCGCATATCGCCGCCGTGGCGCGATGCCCAGTTGGCTACGTGATCCAGATCCGCCAGCACCTGGCTATCCGGCACCTTGCTGACCAGCTCTTTAAACAGCGTGGGAATATCATCGTACTCGGCGGGATCGCCCTCGCGAAAATAGAGTTCGGGCGCGACGGCAAGATAGCCTTCGGTCGCCAGGCGACGGCAGATATCGCGAATATGCTCGTGCACGCCAAAAATTTCCTGCACGACCAGCACCACCGGTAGCGGGCCATCGGCCTGACGCGGTCTGGCGTGGAAAGCAGGCATATTCTCGCCCTGCGTTGGAATTGACGTTTCGCCGGAAACGATGTCGGCGCTGTCGGTAATGATGGTGGTCGATGCGGCAGGTGAAACCGCAGGAGCGAATCCCTTATTGCTCAATGTTTGAGTCGGATTATCGTCGCTTTTCATTGTCCTCTCCATACATGCAGTAGCGCAATCAGCTAACTATAGCCAGGATTACGTTTCGATCGGGTGAAGGTCAGCCTGTCATCTTCGACGGCGTTATCGGTTTCCGACAGCGCGATTCGTGCGGGAAGGCTTTTTTGTGTGATTACCGTCACGATTCAATAGACTCCAAATGTAACTTTCATTACTCAGAGTGAATTTACTCACATAAATTCACACAGCTTTGCGCTACTGTAAGCGCTTCATCGCCTTTTAATTACAGGATCTTGTCATGGCACAGTCAGACGTTTTTCACCTGGGTTTAACCAAAGCCGATCTTCAGGGCGCCACCCTTGCCATTGTGCCAGGCGACCCCGAGCGCGTTAAAAAGATTGCCGCGCTGATGGATAATCCGGTTCATCTGGCGTCGCACCGCGAATTCACCACCTGGCGCGCCGACATTGACGGCAAGGCCGTTATCGTCTGTTCAACCGGTATCGGCGGCCCTTCCACCTCCATCGCGGTAGAAGAGCTGGCGCAGCTGGGCATCCGTACTTTTCTGCGCGTAGGTACAACTGGCGCTATCCAGCCTGACATCAGCGTGGGCGACGTGCTGGTAACCACCGGCTCCGTGCGTCTGGACGGCGCGAGTCTGCACTTTGCGCCGCTGGAATTCCCGGCCGTGGCCGATTTTACCTGCACCACCGCGCTGGTCGAAGCGGCGAAAGCGCTTGGCGCGACCACGCATATCGGCGTCACCGCGTCTTCCGACACTTTTTATCCGGGACAGGAGCGTTACGACACCTTTTCTGGCCGCGTAGTAAGCCGTTTCCAGAACTCCATGAAAGAGTGGCAGCAAATGGGCGTGCTGAACTACGAAATGGAATCCGCCACGCTGCTGACCATGTGCGCCAGCCAGGGTCTGCGTGCCGGCATGGTGGCGGGCGTGATCGTGAACCGCACCCAGCAGGAAATTCCCGATGCGGAAACCATGAAGAAAACCGAAAGCGATGCGGTGCGTATCGTAGTTGAGGCGGCGCGCCGTCTGATCTAGACGTTGAGATCGGCCTCGCCAACCTCTGGCCTGGCCGTTGAGACCAGTTTCGCTAACTTCTTCAGCCTTCATTAAGGGAGCGCGGCTCCCTTGATGGTTTCGCCCTTGCACTACCCACGGCAAATTTTTCGAGCCGTCTCTGACATCCTGATGAAAACCTCCTCGATCCCGTTACATCGCGCTTTTTAACTCGACATTGCCACGGCCTGCCCTTACCTTTTCTGCCAGAGAAGCCTGGACGGGAGAAGGCGCGTGGATGCAATAATCGGTTACGGCATTGGCTCAGGCCTGGCGGGCGCGTTGGTCGGCTGGCTTATCGCCTGGTATCACAGCCAGCAGCGCGCGGCGCACCAGGAAACGGAGCGCAGGCTGCTGCAACAGGCCAGCGAGCAGCTGAAGCAGGAGCGCGATCGCCTGACGCAGCAACAGAGCCAGCAGCAGCAGGCGCAAAAACAGCAGGAGCTGGAGCTGCGTCAGCTGCACGGCACGCTCGCCGCTACCCAGGAGAAACTCACCCAGCTTGACCACTGGCGCGGCGAGGCCGAACAGCTGGCGCGCGAACTGCGCGCCCAGCTGGAGATCAACAGCGCCCAGGAGGCGGAACTGCGCGAGGTCACCATTCGGCTTGAAGAGAGCAGAATGGCGGCGGAAGAGAAGCAGCGCCTGCTGGTCAACAGCGAACAGCGGCTGAACGCGCAGTTTGAACACCTTGCCAACCGTATTTTCGAACACAGCAACCGCCGTGTCGATGAGCAGAACCGCCAGAGCCTGGACGGGCTGCTCTCGCCGCTGCGCGAACAGCTGGAAGGGTTTCGTCGCCAGGTTCAGGAAGGCTTCGGCCAAGAGGCGCGCGAGCGCCATACGCTTTCTCATGAAATCCGCAATCTGCAACAGCTCAATGCCCAAATGGCGCAGGAAGCGATTAACCTGACCAAGGCCCTGAAGGGCGACAATAAAATGCAGGGAAACTGGGGCGAAGTCGTGCTCAGCCGCGTGCTGGAAGCCTCCGGCCTGCGGGAAGGGCACGAATATGAAACCCAGGTCAATATTCAGCTGGAGCATAACGCCCGTATGCAGCCGGACGTGATTGTGCGTCTGCCGCAGGGCAAAGACGTGGTGATCGACGCGAAGATGACGCTGGTGGCTTACGAACGCTATTTCAACGGCGAAGATGAAGCCACGCGCGAAACGGCCATCGGCGAGCACGTTGCGGCCATTCGCAGCCATATCCGCCTGCTGAGCCGCAAAGATTATCAGCAGCTGCCCGGCCTGCGATCGCTGGACTACGTGCTGATGTTTATTCCGGTCGAACCCGCTTTTCTGGTCGCTATTGACCGTCAGCCGGAACTGATCAACGAGGCGCTGGGTCAAAACATCATGCTGGTCAGCCCCACCACGCTGCTGGTGGCGCTACGCACCATCAATAACCTGTGGCGCTACGAGCACCAAAGCCGTCATGCCCAGCGCATCGCCGACAGAGCGGCTAAGCTCTATGACAAAATGCGCCTGTTTGTCGACGACATGTCGGCAATGGGGCAAAGCCTCGATAAGGCCAGCGAAAGCTATCGTCAGGCCATGAAGAAGCTGGCGGAAGGGCGGGGCAACCTGATCGCGCAGACGGAAAGTTTTCGGCAGCTGGGCGTGGCCATCAAGCGGCCTATTAATCCCCGCCTGGTCGCGCAGGCGATGCCGGATGAGGCTGACGAGCAAGAGAACGAAGATGAGGAAGATGTCGCGTATCTGGCGACGCAAACCGGGCCAGGCGCGGCCCGAGTTAATGAATAACCCGCAAGGCTGTGCCTGGCCTGCGGGACTCTGATACACTTGGCAGATAACTGATTGCAGAGCAGGCAAAACAAATGGCAGATGAATCAAAGGATACCACGCACTTCGGCTTTCGCACGGTAGCGAAAAGCGACAAAGCTGAAATGGTGGCTGATGTTTTCCATTCCGTTGCGGCCAAATATGACCTGATGAACGATCTGATGTCGTTCGGCATCCACCGTGTCTGGAAACGTTTTACTATCGATTGCAGCGGCGTGCGTCGCGGACAGCGCGTCCTGGATCTGGCCGGCGGTACCGGCGATCTGACCGCTAAATTCTCTCGCCTGGTGGGTGAAACGGGTGAAGTGGTGCTGGCGGATATCAACAGCTCCATGCTGAAAGTAGGCCGTGAGAAACTGCGTAACAACGGGATCATCGGCAACGTGAACTATGTGCAGGCTAACGCCGAAGCGCTGCCGTTCCCGGACAATCATTTCGACTGCATCACTATCGCTTTCGGCCTGCGTAACGTCACCGAAAAAGAGAAGGCGCTGGCCTCGATGTTCCGCGTGCTGAAGCCGGGCGGACGCCTGCTGGTGCTGGAGTTTTCCAAACCGCTGCTGGAGCCGCTAAGCAAGGCGTATGACGCCTACTCATTCCACGTGCTGCCGCGTATCGGCGAGCTGGTGGCGAAAGATTCCGAAAGCTACCGCTATCTGGCCGAATCTATCCGAATGCATCCGGATCAGGATACGTTAAAGCAGATGATGGATGATGTCGGCTTCGAGAATACTACCTATCACAATCTTACCGGTGGCATCGTTGCGCTGCACCGCGGATTCAAGTTCTGAACAGGATAGCGAATGACCTTAACGCCGCTGTTAACCGCAGGGCTGGAAACGGCGCTCAATCAGATCCTTTATCGCGATCGCGGCCTGAAAGCCGCGCGTCAGCGTCTTAACGGCCGCAGCCTGGCCATTGAGCTGGCCGAGCTGAAGCAGCCGCTGATCTTTATCTTCAGCGACCAACAGGTCGATGTGCTGGGCGACTGGTGCGACACGCCGGACTGCAAGGTGAAAACCCGTCTGGCGACGCTGCGCAAGCTGCGCGATCGTCAGCAGTTAACCAGCCTGATCCGCAGCGGCGAGCTGGAGGTTGAGGGCGATCTACAGGTCGTCCAGCAGTTCTCCGCGCTGATCGATCTGGCCGAGCTTGACCCTGCCGAATATCTCGCGCCCTGGATTGGCGATATTGCCGCTCAGGGCATCAGCCAGGCCGCCCGTCGCGGGTTGCAGCTGGTGCGCGGCAATCTTGATCGTAAACAGAGCTATCTGGGTCAGGCGCTGACGGAAGAGTGGCGCCTGGCGCCGGGCGGCCTGGAGCTTGCCTGGTTTGCTGAAGAAGTCGACGCCGCCGCTCGCGAGCTGGCTGCGCTGGAAACCCGCCTTAAACAACTGGAGGGCAAATGACCCTCGGAGAAATACGTCGTCTCTATTTTATTATCCGTATCTTTTTGAGCTACGGACTGGATGAGCTAATCCCAAAAACCCGGCTGGCGCTGCCGCTGCGCCTGTGGCGCCGGACGCTGTTCTGGATGCCTAATTTGCACAAAGAGCGTCAGCTTGGCGAGCGTATCAGGTTAGCCATGGAGCAGCTTGGCCCGGTGTGGATCAAATTTGGTCAGATGATGTCCACGCGACGCGATCTTTTTCCGCCGCATATCGCCGATCAGCTGGCGATGCTACAGGACAAGGTCGCGCCTTTCGATGGCGTACAGGCGAAAAAACAGATTGAGATGTCGCTTGGCTGCAAGGTGGAAACCCTGTTTGATGACTTTGTGATCACGCCGCTTGCTTCCGCTTCCATCGCGCAGGTACACACCGCCACGCTGAAGGAAAACGGCAGGGAAGTGGTCATTAAGGTTATTCGTCCGGATATCCTGCCGGTGATCAAAGCCGATATGAAGCTGATCAACCGCATGGCGGCCTGGGTGCCTCGCCTGTTACCGGACGGGCGCCGCCTGCGTCCGCAGGAAGTGGTGGCCGATTACGAAAAAACGCTGATAGACGAACTGAACCTGCTGCGCGAAGCGGCTAACGCCATTCAGCTGCGCCGTAATTTCGAAGGCAGCAACATGCTTTACGTGCCGGAAATCTATTCCGACTACTGTAGCGAAACCATGCTGGTGATGGAGCGCATTTACGGCATTCCAATCTCCGATGTGGTGCAGCTCGAACAGCGCGGCGTCAACATGAAGCTGCTGGCCGAGCGCGGCGTGCAGGTCTTCTTTACCCAGGTGTTCCGCGACAGCTTTTTCCACGCCGATATGCATCCGGGCAACATTTTTGTCAGCTATGAGCATCCTGAAGATCCGCAATATATCGGTATCGACTGCGGTATCGTCGGCTCGCTGAATAAAGAAGATAAGCGGTATCTGGCGGAGAACTTTATCGCCTTCTTCAACCGCGATTACCGCAAGGTTGCCGAGCTGCACGTTGATTCCGGCTGGGTGCCGGCGGATACCAACGTAGAGGATTTTGAGTTCGCTATTCGTACCGTTTGCGAACCGATTTTTGAAAAGCCGCTGGCGGAAATCTCCTTCGGTCACGTGCTGCTGAACCTCTTTAATACGGCGCGCCGCTTCAACATGGAAGTGCAGCCTCAGCTGGTGCTGTTACAGAAAACTCTACTGTATGTGGAAGGCGTCGGACGACAGCTTTATCCGCAGCTAGACCTGTGGAAAACCGCCAAGCCGTTCCTGGAAGACTGGATCAAAGATCAGATTGGCATTCCGGCTATCGTGCGCGCGCTGAAAGAAAAAGCGCCGTTCTGGGCGGAAAAACTGCCGGAGCTGCCGGAGCTGGTTTACGAAAGCCTGAAGCGGCACAAGCATCTGCAGCACAGCGTCGATAAGCTTTCTTACGATCTGCGCAACGACCGGGTGCGGCATCATCAGTCGCGCTATCTGTTCGGTATTGGCGCCACGCTGCTGCTGAGCGGCACGGCTATTCTGCTGACCAGACCGCAGTGGGATTTGCTGTCGGCGGTTATGGTCGCTGGCGGTCTGGTAAGCTGGCTGGTCGGCTGGCGTAAAACCGACTGACTGTCATGAAAGGTAAAGAGGGGCTGGCAGCGCTTTGCGCGCGGTCAGCCCGGCTTATATACTGCGAAACCTGCATTAACTGACATCTGAGGCAAAATTATGGGCGGTATTAGTATCTGGCAATTGTTAATTATTGCCGTAATCGTTGTGCTGCTCTTCGGCACGAAGAAACTGCGCGGGCTGGGTTCCGATCTCGGTTCATCAATCAAAGGCTTTAAAAAAGCCATGAGCGACGATGACGAAAAGCCAAAAACACATGCCGACGATGCTGATTTTAAAGCCACTCTGGCCGACAAACAGCACGCAGAAGCGAAGAAAGAAGACGTTAAGAACGACAAGGTGTAAGCCGTGTTCGACATAGGTTTTAGTGAACTGATTCTGGTGTTTATTATCGGGCTGGTAGTGCTGGGTCCGCAGCGTTTGCCGGTTGCGGTAAAAACCGTGGTCGGCTGGATCCGCGCGCTGCGCTCGCTGGCGGCTAATGTACAAAACGAACTGGCGCAGGAGCTGAAACTCCAGGAGCTGCAGGACAGCCTGAAGAAGGTGGAAGAGGCCAGTAAAAACAGCCTGTCGCCGGAGCTGAAAGCCTCGATGGAAGAGCTGAAGCAGTCGGCGGAATCCATGAAGCGTACCTATCTGGGCGAGAACGAAAAAGCGGACGACGAAGCTAACACTATCCACAATCCGCTGGTGAAAAACGCCGAGGATTCTCATGAAGGCGTGACGCCTGCTGCGGCCGATCATCAGGCCAGCGCCCCGGCGCAGGCGCCAGAGGCAGCAACCAGTGCAGCGCCACAGCCTGCGGTGCAGCAGGAACAGCATACGCCAGTCGTGCATGTTTCGCCTGCGGCGAGCGATATGGCAGCAGCGCACCCTGCTACGGTTCGCGTTGCTGAACCTGCCGCAAGCGGTGTAGCCCAGGTTGCTGAAACTGCTTCGCCTGTCGCAAGCGATGCGGCTGTAGCGCCGTCCGCTGCGGTTCACGTTGCCGAACCTGCCGCAAGCGGGGTAGCCCAGGTCGCTGAACCTGCTTCGTCTGCTGCAAGCGATGCGGCCGTAGCAAAATCCGCGACGGCCAGGGCTGCTGAAGCGCCTGCCGCTGCCAGCGCACCTTATGAAACCGCCGCCGGAAAGCCGGACGCCGCGTCGAATACGGCGCCTGCCGCCGCGCCTGAAAAGCCAAAGGCCGTTAAAGACGAAGCGCCGACGCTTTCCAGCCGTGCGCCTGTTTCCACCACCCAACCGGATGAACGCTAAACATGGCTGTTGAAGATACCCAACCGCTTATCAGCCATCTGATTGAGCTGCGTAAGCGCCTGCTGAACTGCATTATCGCCGTGGTGGCGATTTTCCTTTGCCTGGCGTACTTTTCCAACGATATTTATCAGCTGGTTTCCGCGCCGCTGATCGAGCAGATGCCAGCGGGCGCCAGCATGATCGCGACCGACGTGGCTTCGCCTTTTTTCGCACCGGTCAAGCTGACCATGATCGTTTCCGTCTTCCTTGCGGTACCGGTGATCCTTTACCAAATCTGGGCCTTTATCGCGCCCGCGCTTTACCGCCACGAACGCAGGCTGGTGGTGCCGCTGCTGATTTCCAGTTCATTCCTATTCTATATAGGGATGGCTTTCGCCTACTTTGTTGTCTTTCCGTTGGCCTTTGGGTTCTTCGCTAAAACCGCGCCGCACGGCGTGCAGATCGCTACCGATATCAATAACTATCTCGATTTCGTAATGGCGTTGTTTATGGCGTTTGGCGTCTCTTTCGAGGTGCCGATTGCTATCGTGCTGCTGTGCTGGACCGGTGTGACCACGCCGGAGGAACTGAAGGCGAAGCGGCCTTATGTTCTGGTCGGCGCTTTTATCGTAGGTATGCTGTTGACGCCGCCGGATGTGCTTTCCCAGACGCTGCTGGCCATTCCGATGTACTGCCTGTTTGAGGTCGGCGTGTTCTTCTCCCGTTTCTATACCGGATTACGGCGGGAAGAGAGTGACCAGGAGACGGAGTAGCCGCGAAGGCCTGCCCACATTAAAAAATAACCGCCCGTAAGGGCGGTTACTGTTTGGAACACGCTATGTTTGATATTGGGGTCAATCTGACCAGCACGCAGTTCGCCAAAGATCGCGACAAGGTTGTAAAACGTGCCGTTGATGCGGGCGTCACCGGCATTCTGATTACCGGCACCAACGCGCTGGAGAGCCAGCAGGCGCAGAGCCTGGCGAAACGTCGTTCCGGCTACTGCTGGTCTACGGCAGGCGTTCATCCGCATCACGCCAGCGAATGGTCGGCGGAAACGGCCGCCACCTTAAGAAGGCTGGCGGAAAGCCCGGAAGTGGCGGCGATTGGCGAGTGCGGGCTGGATTTCAACCGCAACATCTGCGGGCCGGAACAGCAGGCTTACGCCTTCAATGCTCAGCTTGAGCTGGCGGCCGATCTGCAGCTGCCCGTTTTTCTGCACTGCCGCGAAGCGCACGATCGCTTTCTCGCTATCCTGACGCCCTGGCTGCCAAAGCTGCCCGGCGCGGTCGTACACTGTTTTACCGGCACGAAAGCGGAGCTGGAAGCCTGTCTGGCTGCCGGGCTTTATATCGGCATTACGGGATGGGTGTGCGATGAACGTCGCGGACTTGAGCTGCGCGAGCTGATGCCGCTTATTCCTGCTGACAGGCTGCTGCTGGAAACGGACGCGCCTTATTTGCTGCCGCGCGACATGCGTCCCCGCCCTGCATCGCGACGTAACGAGCCGTGCTTTCTGCCACATATCGTGGAACAGGTCGCGCTACTGCGCGGCGAAGAGGCGGCTACGCTGGGGCAGCAGTGCGACAGCAATGCGCGAGCGCTTTTCCGTCTGAACGCGCAGTAGCCTCAGAGTTTCTGGAACTGCCGATTGTCCAGGCTGCGGACGATCTGCTTATTCAGCAGGTTAAGCAGCAGCATAGAACGCGCCTCGCCGTCCGGCTCGGTAAAAATTGCCTTCAGGCCTTCGAAAGCGCCAGCGGTAATCAATACTCTGTCGCCGGGCTGCGGTAGCGTCGGTGCGGGCAGCGTTACCGTCGCCTGCGTTTGCAGCGCTTCGATCACGTCCTGCGGCACGGTCGCGGGCAGATTGCCGAAGCGAACGAAATGGCTGACGCCGCGCGTGGCGCTGATGGTCGTGGTATGAATCGCTTCCGGATCGAACTCAATAAAAAGGTAGTTCGGGAACAGCGGCTCATTTACCTGAGTACGCTTGCCGCGCACCAGTTTCTCTAAGGCAATCATGGGGCTGAGACAATGCACCGCCTGGCGCTCAAGATGTTCTTTCGCGCGGGTAAGCTGGCCACGTTTGCAATAAAGTAAATACCAGGATTCCATAACGTCACTTTGCAATTACAGGGTCGCTAAGAATAACAAAAATAGCGTGATAGTTATAGCAACATGCAGGCCAGAAGGCGCCTGAAATCGCGATGAATGAACGGACAGCGTTAAGCATAAAGCTTATTAACTGTAGTTATCAGCGGATCGGTTGATGAGTCGGGATGCCGGAAGAAAAAATTTTTGGCGGTCGCAGCGTGAGCGCGCCGACCTCCTGCCGCGAAAAACTAAGCACGAGAGCTTAATCCTCCCTATAATGGCCGATTCACTGACCGTATTGATGAGAAGTCATGAAATACCACGACCTACGCGACTTCCTTTCCCTGCTGGAGCAGCGCGGGGAATTAAAACGCATTAAGCAAGAGATCGATCCCGATCTTGAAATGACCGAAATTGCCGATCGCACTCTGCGAGCCGGCGGGCCGGCGCTGCTGTTTGAAAACCCCAAAGGCTATAATATGCCGGTGCTGTGCAACCTTTTCGGCACGCCGGATCGCGTTGCGCTGGGCATGGGCCAGGAAGACGTGAAGGCGCTGCGTGAAGTGGGCCGCCTGCTCGCCTTTTTGAAAGAGCCGGAACCGCCGCGCGGTTTTCGCGACTTTTTCGACAAAATGCCGCAGTGGAAGCAGGTGCTGAATATGCCGACGAAGCGTCTGCGCGACGCGCCGTGCCAGCAGCAAATCTGGCAGGGCGATGAAGTCGATCTGAGCCGTATTCCGGTGATGAAGTGCTGGCCGGAAGATGCCGCGCCGCTGATCACCTGGGGCCTGACGGTTACGCGCGGCCCGCACAAAGAGCGGCAGAACCTGGGCATCTATCGCCAGCAGGTTATTGGTAAGAACAAACTCATTATGCGCTGGCTGTCGCATCGCGGCGGCGCGCTGGATTTCCAGGAGTGGACGCAGCAGCATCCCGGCGAGCGCTTCCCGGTCTCCGTCGCGCTGGGCGCCGATCCCGCCACCATTTTGGGCGCGGTCACGCCGGTTCCCGATACGCTTTCTGAATATGCTTTTGCGGGACTGCTGCGCGGCACCAAAACCGAAGTCGTGAAGTGCGTCTCCAACGATCTGGAAGTGCCGGCCAGCGCGGAAATCGTGCTGGAAGGCTATATCGAGGCGGGCGAAGTGGCGCCGGAAGGGCCGTATGGCGACCATACCGGCTACTATAATGAAGTCGATAACTTCCCGGTGTTTACCGTCACCCACATTACGCAACGCCGCGACGCCATCTATCACTCCACCTATACCGGGCGTCCACCGGATGAGCCAGCCGTGCTGGGCGTGGCGCTGAATGAAGTCTTCGTGCCGATCCTGCAAAAGCAGTTCCCGGAGATCGTCGATTTTTATCTGCCGCCGGAAGGCTGTTCCTATCGTCTGGCGATCGTTACGATGAAAAAGCAGTACGCAGGCCATGCCAAGCGGGTGATGATGGGCGTTTGGTCATTTTTGCGCCAGTTTATGTACACTAAGTTTGTTATCGTATGTGACGACGATGTGAACGCGCGCGACTGGAACGACGTTATCTGGGCCATTACCACCCGGATGGATCCGGCCAGGGATACGGTGCTGGTAGAGAACACGCCTATCGACTATCTGGATTTCGCTTCGCCGGTTTCCGGGTTAGGCTCGAAAATGGGCCTGGACGCCACCAACAAGTGGCCCGGAGAAACCCAGCGCGAATGGGGCCGCCCTATTCGCAAAGATCCCGCCGTCACCGCGCGCATTGATGCCATATGGGACGAGTTAGGCATCTTCAGTGAGTCGCC
This sequence comes from Erwinia aeris, assembly GCF_041224955.1. NCBI lineage: Bacteria > Pseudomonadati > Pseudomonadota > Gammaproteobacteria > Enterobacterales > Erwiniaceae > Erwinia > Erwinia aeris. The sequence goes on from NZ_JBGFFX010000018.1 coordinate 80,842, forward strand.
CACGCGCAAAAACGCGCCCGGCAAATAATCGACCCGACAGAGGGAACGCATGACAACGTTAAGCTGTAAAGTGATCTCGGTAGAGGCGATAACCGATACCGTTTACCGAGTCCGTATGGTGCCGGAAGCCGATTTCAGCTTCCGGGCCGGTCAGTATCTGATGGTAGTGATGGACGAGCGCGACAAACGCCCGTTCTCGCTGGCTTCCACGCCGATGGAAAAAGAGATTATTGAGCTGCATATTGGCGCTTCGGAACTCAATCTCTACGCGATGGCGGTGATGGAACGGATCCAGGAGCAGCGCAGCATTACCGTGGATATTCCGCACGGCGACGCGTGGCTGCGTGAAGAGAGCGACCGTCCGCTGATCCTGATTGCGGGCGGCACGGGCTTCTCCTACGCCCGTTCGATCCTGCTGACCGCGCTGGCGCAGCGGCCGGAGCGTCATATCGAAATTTACTGGGGCGGCCGTGAACTGAAGCACCTCTACGATATGGACGAACTGGAAGCGCTGGCGGTGAAGCACCCGAACCTGAAGGTGATCCCGGTGGTGGAACAGCCTGAGCCGGGCTGGGAAGGGCGTAGCGGCACCGTGCTGACGGCGGTTATGAACGACCACCGCAGCCTGGCCGAGTACGAGATCTATATCGCGGGCCGTTTTGAAATGGCGAAAATCGCGCGCGAACGCTTCTGTGCCGAGCGCGAGGCGAAAGCGGAACAGATGTTTGGCGACGCCTTCGCCTTTATCTGAGCCGGAACGATTGCGTAAAAAAGCCGCCCGTCACGGGCGGCTGCATCAAACCCTTTCCAGTACGGTAGCGATGCCCTGTCCCAAACCAATACACATGGTCGCCAGACCAAACTGTGCGTCGCGTCGCTCCATCAGGTTCAACAACGTCGTGGCGATCCGCGCGCCGGAACAGCCCAGCGGATGACCCAGCGCGATAGCGCCGCCGTTCAGATTGATTTTGTTATCCAGCTCCTCCATCAATCCCAGCTCCTTAATACACGGCAGCACCTGCGCGGCGAACGCTTCGTTCATCTCAAACAGATCGATATCGCTGACGTTCAGTCCTGCTTTCTTCAGCGCCAGCCGGGAGGCGGGCACCGGGCCAAAGCCCATAATCGACGGATCGCAGCCGACCACTGCCATCGAGCGGATCCGCGCCCGCGCTTTCAGGCCCAGCTCGCGAGCGCGTGATTCGCTCATCAGCAGCATCGCCGCCGCGCCGTCGGAGAGCGCCGAGGAGCTGCCCGCCGTTACCGTGCCGTTAACCGGATCGAAGGCGGGCTTCAGCGCGGCCAGACCCGCTGTGGTGGTATCGGGACGGATCACTTCATCAAAATCATAGCGCTTGAGCACGCCGTCGCCGTCATGGCCACTGGTCGCGACGATCTCCGCAGCAAAGTGACCCGCCTGCGTGGCGGCCCAGGCGCGCTGGTGCGAGCGGGCGGCAAATTCATCCTGCCTTTCCCGACCGATCTGGTGCATACGCGCCAGCATTTCCGCCGTCAGGCCCATCATCCCGGCGGCTTTCGCCACGGTTTTGCCCAGGCCGGGATGAAAATCGACGCCGTGGCTCATCGGCACGTGGCCCATATGCTCCACGCCGCCCACCAGGCAGGCGCTGGCGTCGCCAACCATGATGGCGCGCGCGGCATCGTGCATTGCCTGCATCGAGGAGCCGCAAAGGCGGTTGACGGTGGTAGCGGGCACCCGATGCGGGATTTCCGCCAGCAGGGCGGCATTACGGGCGATGTTAAAACCCTGCTCCAGCGTTTGCTGCACGCAGCCCCAGTAAATATCATCCAGGCTTGCCGCCGCCAGCGCCGGGTTGCGGCTCAGCAGCGAGCGCATCAGATGCGCCGAAAGATCTTCCGCCCGGACATGGCGAAAAGCGCCGCCTTTGGAGCGGCCCATCGGCGTGCGGATGGCATCAACAATTACGACTTTTTCCATTTCTCTTTCCTTACGCCGTTTTCAGGACGTCATCGGCCGGTTGAACCTGCGGATACCACTGCGTTTTATGCTGCGCTTTTTCCTGCAGGCTGGCCGGCAGCTGATAAAGCGGGCCGAGCGCGGCAAAGAAGGCCGCCTGGCTGGCAAAGCGGGCGCTGCCCTGCGTATCCAGATAGCGGAAAACGCCGCCGCGAAACGGCGGGAAGCCCAGCCCGTAAACCAGCGCCATATCCGCTTCGGCCGGCGTGGCGATAATGTTTTCTTCCAGGCAGAGCACCACTTCGTTAACCATCGGGATCATCATTCGGGCCACAATTTCTTCATCGCTGAAAACGCGCTGCGGCTGGCTGACGCTTTGCAGCAGTTTATCGACTTCGGGATCGACAATTTTCTTCTGTTTGCCTTTGCTGTCCTTCTCCCAGCGATAAAACCCGGCCTGACTTTTTTGTCCGAACCGTTTCGCCTCGAACAGCACGTCGATGGCATCACGGTAATCCTTTTTCATACGGTTCGGGAAACCGTCAGCCATTACGCTCTGCGCGTGATGCGCGGTATCAATGCCGACCACGTCCAGCAGCCAGGCAGGCCCCATCGGCCAGCCGAAATGCTTTTCCATGACTTTATCTATCTGACGATAATCCGCACCGTCGCGCAGCAGCAGGCTGAAGCCGGCAAAATAGGGGAACAGCACGCGGTTGACGAAAAAACCGGGACAGTCGTTCACCACGATGGGCGTCTTGCCCATTTGGTCGGCCCAGGCCACCACTTTCGCCAGCGTGGCGTCCGAGGTTTTTGCACCCCGGATCACTTCAACCAGCGGCATGCGGTGCACCGGATTAAAAAAGTGCATTCCGCAGAAGTTTTCCGGGCGCTGCAGCGCATCAGCAAGCTGGCTGATGGGAATAGTCGAGGTATTGGAAGCCAGAACGGCATCCTGACGAAGATGCTGTTCCGTCTCTGCCAGCACCGCCGCTTTAACGCGCGGGTTTTCCACCACGGCCTCGACGACCATATCGGCACGTTCAAATCCTTCATAGCTCAGGGTTGGATGGATAGCGCCGATGATGCCCGCCAGCTGCATCGCGTCAATTTTCCCTCGCGTCAGCTGCTTATTCAGCAGCCCGGCCGCTTCGGTCATACCGAGTTCCAGCGAGGCCGGATTGATATCCTTCATTAATACCGGTACGCCTTTGCTGGCCGCCTGATAAGCGATGCCGCCGCCCATAATGCCCGCGCCCAATACGGCAGCCTGCTTCGGTAGCGCGCTATTCTGCGCCAGCTTTTTCGCTTTCGCCTTCAGCGCGCGATCGTTAAGGAACAGGCCGACCAGCGCACGCGCCTCGTCGGAACGGGCCAGCGGGACAAAAGCCTGCGTTTCCAGCAGCAAAGCTTCATCACGGCCCAGCGCAGCAGCGGCCTCAATCGTTTTTACCGCCGTCAGCGGAGCAGGGTAGTGCTTGCCCGCGGTTTGCAGCACCACGCCTTTGGCGGTGGTGAAGCTCATCATCGCCTCAATTTTACTGAGCTTCAGCGGTTGCAGCTTCGGCTCGCGACGTTCGCGCCACGGCTGTTTGCCGCTAATGGCCTCGCGCAGGATGGCGATGCCCGCATCGCGCAGCTTATCAGCCGCCACAACGGCATCCACCAGGCCCAGCGCCAGCGCTTTTTGCGCATCGACATCTTTTCCGGCGGCGATAATTTCCAGCGCGCTGTCGGCGCCCAGCAGACGCGGCAGGCGCACCGAGCCGCCAAAGCCGGGCATGATCCCCAGCTTCGTTTCCGGCAGGCCAATACGCGCGTCCGGCGTGGCGATACGGAAGTCCGTTGCCAGGATACATTCACAGCCGCCGCCCAGCGCATAGCCCTGTACGGCCGACAAGGTCGGCACCGGCAGATCCTCAAGCCGATTAAAGATAGCGTTGGCGTAATGCAGCCATTGCGTCAGCTGTTCCTCCGGGGCGGCGAACAGCGATAAAAATTCGGTAATATCCGCGCCGACGATAAACGCCGGTTTGCGCGAACTGAGCAGAACCGCCTGCAGATCCGGCTGCCGCTCCAGCACGGCTATCGCCTCGCCCAGGCTGGCGACGGTTTGCGTATCCAGTTTGTTAACTGAACCGGGCGCATCAAAAACCAGTTCAGCAATACCATTTTCCAGCCAGTTCAGGGTCAGGGTGTCGCCTTGGTAAAGCATTCTTCTCTCCTGCTGCCGCGCTAAAGGGATCTGGTCATACCAGATGATCGAGAGTGTGGAGTTGATGTTAATTATTTGCAAACGAGAGTTTGCTTATTTGCAAACAAGATCACAGGCGCGGCAAAACGATCTCGCCGTGCTAAGATGCGCCTGATTACGTGATTAACGGAGGTAAAGTGATGGACTCGTTGAGCGCCCTTTATCATGAGCATCTGAAGACGCTACAGGCGCGCGCGCAGCAGGTGCTGGCCCGCTTTAAGCTGGATGCCATGCTGATCCATTCCGGCGAACTGCTGACGGTTTTTCTGGATGACCACGACTACCCTTTCAAAGTAAACCCGCAGTTTAAAGCATGGCTGCCGGTGACCACCGTGCCCAACTGCTGGCTGTGGGTCGACGGCGTGAACAAGCCGAAGCTCTGGTTTTATTCGCCGGTGGATTACTGGCACAACGTCGAGCCGCTGCCGCAAAGCTTCTGGACGGACGGCATGGAGATTACGGCGCTGAAAAAAGCGGATGAAATCGGCCAGCTGTTGCCGACAAACCGTGAAAACGTTGCCTATATCGGCCCGGTGCCGCAGCGTGCCGCCCAGCTTGGCATCAACGCCGCCGCGATCAACCCAAAAGGGGTGATCGACTTTCTGCATTATCATCGCTCTTATAAAACCGATTACGAACTTTACTGCCTGCGCGAAGCGCAAAAGACGGCGGTGATCGGTCATCGCGCAGCGAAGGAAGCCTTTCTTTCCGGCATGAGCGAGTTCGATATTAATATTGCTTACCTCAGCGCTACCGGCCATCGCGATATCGACGTGCCTTACGGCAATATCGTCGCGCTGAACGAACATGCCGCCGTGCTGCACTACACTAAGCTTGATCAATTGCCGCCGGAACAGCCGCGCAGCTTTCTGCTGGATGCAGGCACGGAATATAACGGTTATGCAGCGGATCTGACGCGCAGCTACGCTTACGATCCCGCCAGCGACTATGCGACACTTATTCAGGATATGAATGAAGAAGAGCTGGCGCTGATTGCCACGCTGAAGGCGGGCGTGCGCTATACCGACTACCATCAGCAGATGCATCAGCGGCTGGCGAAACTGCTGCTGAAACATCAGCTGGTCAAAGGGCTGAGCGAAGAGGCGATGGTGGCGGAAAACCTTACCGGGCCGTTTATGCCGCACGGCGTGGGTCATCCGCTTGGCCTACAGGTGCATGACGTCGCCGGTTTTATGCAGGATGACAGCGGCACCCATCTGGCCGCGCCGCAGCAGTATCCCTTTTTACGCTGCACGCGCATCCTTGAACCGCGCATGGTGCTGACGATTGAACCCGGCATCTACTTTATCGAGTCGCTGCTCGCGCCATGGCGCGAAGGCAAGTTCAGCCAGCACTTCGACTGGGCGCGCATTGAGGCACTGAAGCCTTATGGCGGGATCCGAATCGAAGATAACGTGGTGATCCATGAACAGGGCGTGGAAAACATGACCCGGGATCTGAAGCTGGATTAATGGACGCCTGGGAGATCCCCGCTGAAACCTTCAGCTTCAGCGAGGAAATAAAAAAAAGCCGCTTTATCACGCTGCTGGCGCATACCGAAGGCGTGGAGGCGGCGCGCGCTTTTGTGCAGCAGGTGAAAGGCGAGCATCCTGCCGCCCGGCATCACTGCTGGGCCTGGGTAGCGGGCGCGCCTGACGATTCGCAGCAGCTGGGTTTCTCGGATGACGGCGAGCCTTCCGGCACGGCGGGCAAACCGATGCTGGCCCAGCTGATGGGCAGCGGCGTGGGCGAGATAACGGCGGTAGTGGTGCGCTATTACGGCGGCATACAGCTGGGCACCGGCGGGCTGGTTAAGGCCTACGGCGGCGGCGTGCAGCAGGCATTAAAATTGCTGCCTCGTGCGCGGAAGGTGCCCATGCTGACCTTTACACTGGTTTGCGACTATGCGCAGCTGGCGGAAATAGAAAGGATGGTCGCCCGTTTTAACGGTCAGCTGCTGCACAGCGAGTTTTTACAGCGCATCTCGCTGACGCTGGCGCTGCCCCATGCGCAGGTCGCAGGCTTCACGCGCAATCTCACCGATTTCAGCAGAGGGGCGCTCCATCTGGCCCCGACCGACTAACACCTTGTCAGGAAAGGAAAGGCTACATGCATTTTCGTGCCATCACCCGCATCGTGGGTTTACTGGTCATTTTGTTTTCGGGCACCATGATCGTGCCGGGTCTGGTGGCGCTAATCTACCGTGACGGCGCCGGACGAGCCTTTACGCAAACCTTCTTTATGGCGTTACTGATCGGCTCGCTGCTGTGGTGGCCGAACCGCAAGCAGAAAAGCGAGCTGAAGCCGCGAGAAGGCTTTTTGATCGTCGTGCTGTTCTGGACGGTGCTGGGCAGCGTCGGGGCGATGCCCTTTATCTTTGCCGAACATCCTAACCTGTCGTTAACCGACGCGTTCTTTGAATCTTTCTCCGGCCTGACCACCACGGGCGCCACGACGCTGGTGGGGCTGGATTCCCTGCCCAAAGCCATTCTGTTCTACCGGCAAATGCTGCAGTGGCTGGGCGGGATGGGGATCATCGTGCTGGCAGTGGCTATCCTGCCTATACTGGGCGTCGGCGGGATGCAGCTTTACCGTGCGGAGATGCCAGGCCCGCTGAAAGATAACAAGATGCGGCCCCGAATTGCCGAAACGGCAAAAACGCTCTGGCTGATCTACGTGCTGTTAACCGTCATTTGCGCACTGGCGCTCTGGCTGGCCGGGATGCCGCTGTTTGACGCCATCGGCCACAGCTTTTCTACTATAGCTATCGGCGGCTTTTCCACACATGACGCCAGTATCGGCTATTTTCACAGCCCAACCATTAACAGCATTATTGCCATTTTCCTGCTGATTTCCGGCTGTAACTACGGCCTGCATTTCACGCTGCTCAGCGGACGTAATCTGCGTGTTTACTGGCGCGACCCGGAATTCCGTATGTTTATCGGGGTGCAGTTCACGCTGGTTATCATCTGCACGCTGGTGCTTTGGGCGCACAATGTCTATCAAAGCGGGCTGCAGACGCTGAACCAGGCTTTTTTCCAGGTGGTTTCCATGGCGACGACGGCAGGCTTCACTACCGACAGCATCGCCCGTTGGCCGCTCTTCTTACCGGTACTGCTGCTTTGCTCTGCTTTTATCGGCGGCTGTGCGGGATCGACCGGCGGCGGCCTGAAGGTGATCCGCATCCTGCTGCTGTTCAAACAAGGGTCGCGCGAACTGAAGCGGCTGGTGCATCCCAATGCCGTTTACACTATTAAGCTGGGGCAGCGGGCGCTGCCGGAAAGAATACTGGAAGCGGTATGGGGATTCTTCTCCGCCTACGCGCTGGTGTTCCTGCTGAGCATGCTGGCCATTATCGCCACGGGCGTGGACGATTTTTCAGCCTTTGCCGCCGTCGCCGCAACGCTGAACAATCTGGGGCCGGGCTTAGGGGTAGTAGCGGATAACTTCACTACTATGAATGATACGGCGAAATGGATTTTGATTCTGACAATGCTGTTTGGTCGTCTTGAAGTCTTCACGCTGTTGGTTCTGTTTACGCCAACCTTCTGGCGCGAATAACAAAAGTTGGATCTTATGAAAGCACTTATTCTTTATTCCAGCCGTGACGGGCAGACTCGTGAAATCGCGGCTTATATAGCTAACCAGCTCAAAGCGCATCAGGAATGCGATACGATCAATATCCTTCAGGCGGATAACATCGAATGGGCCAGGTACGACAGGGTACTTATCGGCGCTTCTATTCGCTATGGCCACTTCCATCCTAAGGTCGACAAGTTTGTTAAGCAGCATCTGAACGAGCTTACCAAAAGGCCTTCGGGATTCTTCTCGGTTAACCTGACCGCGCGCAAGCCGGAGAAGCGTACGCCGCAGACAAACGCCTACACGCGTAAGTTCCTACTGAACTCGCCGTGGCAGCCAGACTGCTGCGCCGTGTTCGCGGGCGCGCTGCGCTATCCGCGTTACGGCTTCTTCGACCGCTTTATGATTCAGCTGATTATGCGGATGACCGGCGGCGAAACGGATGCCAGTAAAGAAGTGGAGTATACCGACTGGGAGCAGGTGACGCGTTTTGCCCATGAATTTGCCGCTTTATCAGGCAATGTGAAGTAAAAACGGACGCTTTGTTGAAAAATACGGCTGTCGTTCATTTATTTGTAATAAACGCTTGTCAGCCGTCA
>NZ_JBGFFX010000019.1:0-66655 GCF_041224955.1 Erwinia aeris
GGTAGAACGTCACGGGCGTCAGCTGCCTATGACGGACTACCCGATTGATAACCTTGAGCTTGAGCGCAACGTCGATAAAGTCTTCGGTCAGGAAATTAAAGGCATCCTGAAAAGCGCCCAGACGCATAACTCTGCTATCCAGCTCAAAGGCGACGAAGCCTGCACCATCGGACTCGGCCGGGGTGATACCCGCCGGTTCCGCGCAAACTTCACACAGGCCGATATCGGTGATACTGAAGCGGCAATGTCCCTGACTCTTCGCGTACTTAACGAAATCATCCCCAGACTGGAGGATATGGAGTTAGAGCCTGAGCTTTTCAGGTCGCTTCTACCGGCAGCGGGGCTCGGTCTTATCTGTGGAGAAACAGGCTCAGGCAAGTCAACGCTGATGGCCAGCACGTTTGAGTACTGCGGTGAGACATATCAGGACCGCAAAATCATCACAGTTGAAGATCCCATTGAGTACCGTCTGGGTAAAACCAAAAAATGGAAAGCCCCCAAGCCGGCACAGTCTCAGATTGGCCGCGACATCGATACATTTCATAATTTCATTACCCTCTCCGGGTTAAGACGCTCACCGAAGGTCATGGGCGTGGGTGAGTTATTAAACCGTGCGTCGTATGAAGCCGCCGTACTCGCCGGCAAGTCCGGGCACTTTGTTTTGGGAACTCAGCACGTTAAAACGTGCGGGGAATCCATTTCCCGATCGCTTCAGAACTATCCGCCTGAAATGCGTGAGGCCGCTGCTTACGACCTGCTCAGTATCCTCCAGTACATCATTGTGCAACGCCTGCTTAAAACGCGGGACGGCCGTCGTAAGGCTGTCCGTGAATACATCGTTATTGATAACAGCCTGCGCCGTAAGCTCTTCGACATCGAATACAGCCGATGGGGCCGGTACATCGACGACATTCTTATCATGGAGCAACGCAGCCTCATTCAGAACACCTGGAAGATGTATCAGGACAATCTCATTGATGAGGAAGAAGTAATTGAGGTAGCAGGCTACATGGATTATCTGGCTTTAAAAGAGGGTAAGTATGGACATTAATCAGTGGCGTTACGCCGGCAGACGGATGACCTTTTTCGGGATACCGGTTATGTCATTTCTCGTTTTCTTCCTCTGGTTTCCTTTCCCGTCATGGAACACGTTTTTCTTCTGCAGCGGCGTGGTCTTTTTTTACTTCGTGCTTTCAATGATGGGATTCACGGTGCCGGTGCTCTACCAGGTCATCCTGCGTGTGATCAGGGGGAAAAAACTGACCGGGCGCCCGTGGTGGTATCGGCGTTCACAGCGTTAGTAAAAAATTAACAGGGGGATAAGTTCATGGCTAAACCTGAAATTGCGACAGAAAGAACCCGGCTCACAATACCCTGGGACGATCGGGAGCGGGCAATGCGCGCTGCCGGTCGTCTTGCTGATGGCAGCAATGCGCTGGACTACGTACGGGAAGAAAAGGTGTGGTACGCCCAGCCAGGCGCTAACCTGACCCGCCTGAAGGAATGGATATTTGATCCAAACCAAACGCCGACGGCCGCGCCGGTCATGGATCTGACCAAGCTGGAAGAAGAGTTTAACCACTGGCTGGAATTGCAGGGTGCCATCCTGAGAGAGCCTGCCAAACTCGACGGCGTTAAGGTCTACGTTGACACGGAAGGCTCCAGGGTGGGCAGTCAAAAGGGCGCTTACCAGGGCTTTCTTGATGGTCGTCCGGCTGGATGGTTCCGGAATTACAAAACCGATGACGAGCCCCGCAAATGGGTTTCATCCGGACAGAAAATTGATCCGGCCCAGCTCGCTCAGATGCGTGCCGAAGCCGCAGCGCAGCGTGAAGTACGCGAAGGGCAAAGGCAGCAATCTCACAACGAGGTTGCCGCCCGGCTTATGGACGAATATAACCGCCTTCCGGATGCTACGGGTGAGGTAGCGTACCTGCGTGACAAGCAGGTGAAAGCCGCTGACGGTGTTAAGGTCGATGCCCGTGGAAACGCCGTTATACCGCTGTATAACGCAGACAATGAATTCAGAACGCTGGAGCGGATCTGGACAGACGGAACAAAGCACCTTGAAAAAGGTGGACAGGCATGGGGAAGTTTCTTTGTCGTGGGTGGTCAGCTGCAGGATGGTGACGACCTGCTTTACGCCGAAGGCTATGCCACTGCAGCCAGTATCAGCCAAGCTGTAGGAAAGCCCGTTATTATGACCGTCAATGCCGGAAACATGGTTGAAGTTGCCGGTCATCTCAAAGAAGCCTTCCCCGCCAGTCAGCATTACTTTCTGGCTGATAACGATATCTACAGCGATGAAAATGCCGGCCTCGAAAAAGCAAATGAAGCTGCCGAACTGACAGGCGGTCACGTCCTCACGCCTGTTTTCCGCGAACCCCGCGAAGGGCTGACTGATTATAACGACCTGCATGTTTCTGAAGGTCTGAATCACGTCAGAGAGCAAATCGAAAACTCCATTAATCAGATTAACAGGGTGGAAACTATGCCAAGCGTAACTCCCCAGGAAGATCCAGCAGTATCACAACCTGAGCAAGGCCTGAATCCGACAGCCGGTACGCCTGCAGCAGCAGAACCTGCACCCGCAGCGCCGGTGGCCAGTGCGCCTGCAGTAGCAGGTTCTGCACCCGCCGCGCCAGTGGTCAGTGCGCCTGCAACAGTTGAACCTGCACCCGCTGTGCCGGTGGCCAGCGAGCCTGCAGCCGCAGAATCTGCACCCGCCGCGCCGGTGGTCAGCGAGCCTGTAGCAGCAGAGCCTGCGCCCGCTGCGCCGGTGGCCGGTACGCCTGCAGCAGCTGAACCTGCACCCGCTGCGCCGGTGGCCAGTGCGCCTGCAGCAGCTGAATCTGCGCCCGCTGCGCCGGTGGCCAGTGCGCCTGCAGCAGCTGAATCTGCACCCGCTGTGCCGGTGGCCAGCGAGCCTGCAGCAGCAGAGCCTGCGCCCGCCGCGCCAGTGGCCAGTGAGTCAGGGGCAAAGGGTGAAGACATCAGAGATGCGCTTGATCAGGCAGTAAACGGAAGCGCCGAGTTCATATCAGAAGCGAACGTTTCTGTACTGGAAAACGAGGCCCGGCAGGGCACCGCCGGTCTGGTACAAAATTATGAGGACGGCACATATGAAGTTCTCGTCGCCATTACTGACAGTGAAAATGATGATGACGTTTTTCAGGTTGCCAAAGGTCTGCCCCTTGAAGCGGCAGAGCGGCAGGTCGCTTTTCTTAACGGCCACGATCTGAAAGATATCGCTGCCCTGATGCGCGAGCAGCTTGAGCCATTGCGGGAGGAAAAAACGCTGACTGCATCTCCTTCATCTCCTGCATCTCCTGCAGATGATGCGGCATGGAACGGCCAGTACTCTGATTCAGACGACGACATTAACAGCAGTGCCGATGATATGGAGGCTTATGCCGCCATGATGGGTGCCGCCGGTGCGGCTTCCGCTGAAGCTGCCGCTGCAGAGAAACCGGCTACGTCAGACCTTCGCGATGCTTCCTCACAGGATGGCGGTGGCCAGGCTGCAAATGCGGGCGAGGAAAAGAAGAAAAAAGCCGACGCCGAGGCTGAGGCTGTGAACGGTATCAGCTGGGCCACAGCGGCTGATGCTGCACAATCGCCAAAAGAGCGTATCGATCTGGAGGGACTGATCGCCCGTTTCACCTACAGAGCTGAGAAAGACCATACCGCGTTCATGCTCGATGGCCAAGATGCGTTCTACGACTATGCAACCCACATGCGGATGGCCAGTCCGGAGGCCAGCCAGAGTGAGGAGATGATTCTGGCCGCGGTTCTGACAGCCTCTAAACAGCATCCGAAGGGTATCGAAATTACCGGAACGGACGAGTTTAAAGATCGGGTTCTCTCACTTATCAGTGAATACAACATCGATGCCAGACTTTCTAACCCGGAGCAAAGAGTCAAACTCCTTGAGCTCAAAAAAGCGAGCGAACCGGCCGATGAAAAAATCGCGAATGCTCAGCAGGGAAAAAAAGAAGACGCTCAGCAGGAAACATCGCAACAGAGCAGCACCGCAGCGCCACAGGACGGGATGCGCTGGGCAGAGTCCGATTCGGTTAAACCTGAACATCAGAATAAAACTGGCGGTCATGCGGGCGCAGAAGACAAATCACCCGGTGATGGCTGGGAGAAGGGCGTAATTATCGCTCATGGGCCGGCAAACTATGAATGGAAAAAAGACGAATCCCTGAACTATTTCGTCAAACTCAAAAATGAACATGGAGAGAAGGTTCTGTGGGGTAAAGACCTTGAAAGGGCCGTAAAAGATGCGGGGGTCGATAACGACAGGCTGGTCACAATCAAGAAGCTGGGTTTTGTTGACGTTGAGGTTGATGCCCCGGTTCGTGATGAGAACGATAAAATCATCCGTTATGAAAAAATCCAGACAAAGCGTAACGAATGGGAGGTTAAACCCGTATACCCGCAGCCTGCAGCAGGCAATGAGCAGGCTTACAAACCCTCAGAACTCGTGCCTTATGATGCCGCAACTTTCCAGAAGATGCGTACCACGGTTCAGCAGCTGACCGGTGTTGACCTCAGCCGTGAGCCGGTGCCGGAAAAAGAGATCTACTGGTTTTTACCGAACGGTAAGCCAGCCCCGGAAGAAATGGCAAAGCCGGCAGGCTACAAACTCCCACAGGAGTCAAAGACGGCAGGAGCACTTTTACTTGTAGCACCGCATAAGAAAGGAGAAAAGCCGGACTATGCGCTGTTTGAATCCCGCAAAGGATTCATGCAGGGCGTCGTTAAAGACAAGGAATCCGGTGAGTACCATAGTGTCATCGGAAAAGTGAACACCCGCAAAGACAATAACGGTGAATGGAAAACGTATATGACACTTTCAGCAATCAATAAGAATGCTCAAAGTGGAATTGTTTTGCATGGTTACGGACATGTAGATCAGTCGGGTAAAGGACTGGTTTATAGAAATACAATTGCAAATGAAAAACAGCCTCAGCATTTACAACCAGCGTCGGATGATGTAAAAAACAAAGCTGTAATGAAGCAACTTTTTCATCCTTCAAATGCCGCAAAAAGAAAAGATGATGAAAGGAGAGAACAGACTCATGCACCAGTCGCTAAGTCAGCACCTCGGCCGTAAGACAAAAACCCTGCTGCTCGCAGCAGGGGTTTGCTTTTTTTCCGCGAACACCCTTGCTGCAACGCAAACATGTGCTGCATATGATCTGGCTAAAGCTGGCGCTGATGCTGCCTATAAGCAGGAAGTGGAAAGGATTAACAACGCGGCTAAAAGTGAATCAAGTACATCTGATTCCCTCGGGCAATGCCTGGGGTCAATGTCTGTATCGCTGAAAATTCCGCAGTTCCCGTCCATCGGTGACATTATCGATAAGGTCAAAGATCAGGTATGTAATACCGTTAAATCGAAGATAAATGAGAAATGGGGAAGCCTGACGAATACAACGCTTGACCCGTGGTCAACCATTTCGTCAAGACTGCCAGATACGTCAGGTATCCTGCCTAACGCATCTTCAAGTAATGTGCAGTTAAATAGTCCGGCCGCAGCCAGTGGAAGTGGTGAGGATGCAAACAGTGATGCATTCCCATTCCATCTCTAACTACCGGAAGAGTCCCTTCGGGATTTTGTCGAACAGTTTGCCGGTTTGGATTTCAACGCGGCGGTGTTCCGCCGCGGTCAGCAAACGCATGAAGTCTGAGGCGGGCAGTACGTCTCTTTTCGTGTCTACATATGTGTCAAGCGAATCTTCATTCATGAATCGCCTGACCGTATGCAGCCAGTCTTCAGCTGATTTCATATTTTTTGAGCTCTTCTTTGCTCATCCCTTCAAAGGCATTAGGACGGCGGCCTTTTCCGGTCCAGGTAACGGGTTTTCCGTCTACTTCAATTCTGTATTTTACCTTACCGAAAGTGGACTTGCTTTTTGTGGATGGCCCGAAGAGATTTTCAAAAATCTGCATAGCCTCTTCAGAGGAAATATTGTGCTTTTCCATAAACTGTTTCGTGGCTTCCAGTTTCTGCTCAGTGGCTTTCTGTTCTTCCTTGTAATTCTCAATCATTCCGTGAGCGATGTCGGACCACATATTAATGAGTTGTTCAAGATTTTCTGGCGGGATCTTTCGCAAAACGGCCGTCGCTTTGCGACGTTCGCACATTATCACTGCGCATGTTCCGTAATCATTATGCTCGCTCATGTCTACCCCATTGTTAATAAACGATCTGCGTGATTTTCTATCACAAACTTTTGAAAAGAGAAACTCTATGAAAACACAAAATAGTGAAAATGTTCCGCAACCAGAGGATAAAAATCAGACATCAGATGAAATTGATGATCACCTGGCTTTAGCACCGGCGCTTGCTGAAGAGAGTAGCCGAACGGTGCAGGAAATCGTATCAAAATATGGCTTAAAGATAATCCTGATCCTCAGTATCGTCGTTCTGATTCAAACAACGGCAAACGTTGGCTTAGCCTACCTGCTGCACATTAAAGAAGTCCGCTACATCGCGACTAATGGCGGGATGTTAACTGATGTACATCCTACTGAAGAACCGGCCTATTCAGCCGAAGCGGTAATGGATTTTGCAAATTCCAAAATGGTCAAAGCGCTGTCCCTTAATTTTGTGAATTACGAAAACCAGTTAACAGCCTCACGCGGTGATTTCACCACGGATGGATACATTAGTTTTCGTAAGGCCCTTACGGATAGCGGACTCCTGAAAGATATCAGCGAAAAACGACTCAACGTCAAATTATCAACCACGCCAGGCACCCTGATCACCGAAGGTGTAATCCGGGGAACCAAAATCTACGCATGGCAATTCCGTATCCCTGTCACCGTTCAGCTCGTCGGGCAGGCGCAGGACTATCGTCCTCAGCCATACGATCTGATGGTGCAGGTCCGCCGCGTCAAAGAAGACGAAGATCCGCGGGGAATCAGAATCGCGCAGGCCATCCTTAAACCCCGGAACTACTGAGGTTCATCATGAAAATTAAGCTCCTTACTGTAATTATGGCCACGCTGTTATCAGCAAACGCGGCTATGGCTGCCGATGAACCGGTAAACAGCAGTGCTAATCAGCAGCAGCAGCCTTCATCCTCCAGGCCTGGAAATGACATCGCCGAGTGGCAGCAGGCCAACTCGATGCCGGCACAACAGCAGTCACAGGCGCAGGACGCGGGTCAGCAGCAGGCTCAGCAACAGGCCCAGTTGCAGGCGCAACAGCAGGCCCAACAGCAACAGCAGGCCCAACAGCAACAGCAGGCCCAGCAACAGCAGCGTCCGACTACCGCGCTTCCTGCTGCACCACAGCAGCAGCAACCAATGCAGCCACAGCAACAGGTTACGCACGTTAATCCGCAGACGCTGGAGGAGCTGCCGGCACCCGTTATGCAGCAGATTCAGCCGTTATCGCCAGGACAGGTCAGATCTGCCAGAAGTGCGATGGAAGACATGAGTGCTGCGGCCAAAACATCACCCCTGACGGCAATTCCGCGAATTTCCAGCCAGACGGTTTCACTGTCCGCTGGTGCATCCATTCCGCAGGTGCGCGTATTCCCCAATCAGGCTACCACTGTGACGTTCTCGGACTCGACCGGCCATCCGTGGGTGCTTGGCGCGGCACCCTATAACTCAAGTCCCTGTAATTCTGGAGGGGAACTCTGCGTCGGTTATATCCCGGGCTCTGCTGTTTTTACTATTCAGCCATCAAATCCGTATGCCAGCGGTAACGTCACCGTCTTGCTTAAAGGCCTGGCAACACCGGTGATCATCAACGTCAAAGGCGCAGAGCCATCCGTTAAAAACAGGACGGTTGATGTTGACTACCGTCTCGACCTTCGCATTCCGATGCGTAGTCCGGATACGCCGGTTTACACGGCCACGCCTGAGAAGAAAATCTCGCTGTATGACAAGCAGCTTCAGAGTTTCCTGGACGGCATCCCGCCTGAAGATGCGCAACGACTGAAACTTACCAATGCTCCGGGCAGTACAAAGGTATGGCAGATAGGTGATGAACTTTACGTCAGAAGCGCCATGCAGCTGCAGGATGAGTTTGAGAAAACGCTGTCAGCGATCGATGGCACTCACGTTTATGTACTTCCTGCGACTCCCGTACTGACCTTTTCCGTTAACGGTCAGGCGCGTGATGTAGAAGTTGAGCTGAATTAAGGGGAACACAATGGCTACTGAAAAAGGCAAAGAAACCAGGAAGATGATGTTCTATGTCGGTGGGGCGGCAGCAATTGTTGCCCTCATGGGCGGCTACTGGATTTTTGGATCATCTGACAAAGGTGCCACGGGTGATTCGCAGGTAAAAGCACAGGGCCTGGAAGGCGGAACAGGGCAGGATAAGCAAAACGACCCGCAGTACAACAAACTCCTGACGGAGTGGAACGTGGAAAAGTCGGATAAAGCAGCCATGACAGGCGACAGCTTTATCTCCGCACTGTCCGCCAGTAATCCGGTCGCGGTCAATACAGGCAACAAGCAGCCACCTCCGCAGTATTCCTGGGAAAGCGGCAAAACCACCACGAAGAACAACCAGCAGGAAAATGATGCAGCGGCAAAGGAGCGTGAACGCCAGGCGAAAGCCGTTGCCGAGCTTCTGAAGAAGATTGATGACGGCAAAAAGCCGGTGACGACGGGTGTTGCACTGGCTACGGCTCTGGGCGGCGAGGGCAATGATAAAAATGGCGGTGCATTCAGCGGCTGGACCACGTCAGTCTATCCGCAGGCACCAAAGGAAGATGCAGGAAATAAACAGGGTGAAAAGGATAAGGTGAAAGACAAAGGAGCCCGTCTGGTTTCCGCCTACACGCTGATCCCTGCGGTACTGGATACCGCAATGGACAGTGATGACCAGAACAGTATTGCCATTGCTCACGTTCCTACTGGCGAACAGGCCGGCGCGAAATTCTATTCAGGACAGAACAGGCTCGCCGGCGACGGTATCCGCATTCACTTTACCGGTATGGAACTTCACGGCGTGCAGTGCAAGGTAGACGCCTATGGCGTTGCTTCTGACTCGTTACGCGCCGCAGTTTCAACCAATGTGAATAACCGCTGGTTCAGCCGGATCATCCTGCCGGCATTTGCAAATGGTCTGGGCCGTACCGGACAGCTTTATGCTGACAGCAATTCGCAAATGATTATCACCGACGGCGGCAACGCGATCCGTTCTACCGGAACGCCAGACGGAAAAGCGGTGGCCGGAACCATTATCGGCGGTATGGGTGAACAGGCTGGACGTGTAATGGCCGATGATGCAGCGCGACTGCCAATCAAGCAGGTCACCGTTGACCGTAATCAGCTTATCGGCATTCAGTTCGTTGCGCCGGTATATGAGAGCGACTGTGGTGAGAATTTCGATAAAGCCAACGAAAAATCACAGCAGGCGGATCAACAGGCAACGCCCACCCTGACCAGTGCTCCGACTCAGCAGATGCCGACCCAGGCCCCCAATTATCCCACGCAGAATTACCCAGGCTATCCCGGCTACGGGTATGGCGCCAGCAACCCGTATTACCGTTAAGGAGATAACCGATGAGCCTTTTTGATGATGATCAGAACACAGCAGTTACGCCACAGCCGGAACAGGAAAAAGTGGTAAGCACTGAAAAGCCTAAACCGACTGTAAAGCCGGCTGCAAAAGTAAATAAAAAACCGATGGCCATTGGCGATTATGCGTGGATTGCCGGCATTGTCGTGGTCGTCGTGATTCTTGTTATCTGGCTGTTTGGCGGAAGCAGCAGCGATACAGCAACGGGTAAAGGTGGAGGCCAGATCCAGAGTTCAGGGCAGCGGCCCCCGGCACAGAACGATAACAGCAACCAGTATGACAGTGATTTTCGTGAACAAATCTCCGGTATCCTGCTCCAGCAGAAAGAGAGAATGGACTCAATAGAATCGACGTCCAAGAATGGAATGATGATCCTTTCCAGTCAGCTAAAAAGTGCTAATGAGCAGATTAAAAACCTCAGCACAGAAGTGCAGCGACTGAAAATAAGATTAGCCGGAAATGGCGATTCTTTTTCTGGTTCAGGTGCAAATAGTTCTGGTCAGTATTCTCAGGCGTTGCCACTACTTAAAGGTTTTTCAATTAATGATTTATCTGGCGACCTGGCTTGGGTAAAATACAATAACCAGACTTATGCGGTTAAGGTCGGTAGTCAGCTTGGTGGTGTCACCGTAACCGGTATTGATACTGAAAACAGAATCGTAACTACGAGCAAAGGATTAATACGCTAATCCGGCTCTGAAAAGGCAACGTTATG
Source organism: Erwinia aeris (assembly GCF_041224955.1). Taxonomy (NCBI): domain Bacteria; kingdom Pseudomonadati; phylum Pseudomonadota; class Gammaproteobacteria; order Enterobacterales; family Erwiniaceae; genus Erwinia; species Erwinia aeris. The sequence goes on from NZ_JBGFFX010000019.1 coordinate 10,275, forward strand.
GATTTAGAATCGGTACTAATTCAGGTCGCAAACGGCGGGCAGCAGCCTATGACAAGGCTCATCATTGGCTTTGCGGCCCTTGTTGGAATTATAGGTGTTATTGCGTACCTGATAAGTCTCAGAAACAAGGCCAGACATTCAACGAAAGGCGTTGAGGCCGGCAAGATTTTTGCCGGCATCATCTTTTCGGTATGCCTGATCTCACTTGAGGCACAGATGAACACGGGTGGTGCAACGTTAGGATTCGGTGACGTCAGCTTTGGCCCCGTCAGCTATGCGAGCGAATCGACATTTGGCATGGGCGCCTCGGCTGTGAATGCCGTGCTGGGGATAGTCAGAGTTCTCGGAGCCTACTTCTTTTACAAAGGCGTAAAGGGGTTGAAGGACTCCTTTCTTGAAGGACATACAGAGCTCTCTGCATCCGGTCAGCGGGGCGCTTCACTTGTGAAGATCATCTGTGGCCTCTTCCTGATATTCGATACACAAACGCTCGACTCACTTCAGAGCACCCTAAATCTCCATTGGTAAAAGGAAACGTTATGAACATGGTAAAGCGCATCAAAGATAAAGTGTTATCAGCCTCTGTAGCGGTCGATCAGCTGCGTGGCGCGGCTGTCAAATCAATGGTCATTCTGCCGCTTGCATTGCTGAGCAAAGAGGCTTCAGCAGAAACGACAATCTGGGAAAAGATCAATACTTTCACTGAAGGGATGGCCAGTACCCAGCCAGGGCTGATTACCGGTGCAAAAGTGGTGGGTGTTGTGTGCTTCATCGGTGGTCTGGTCGCTCTGTGGATGAAAAACAAACGCGGAGCAGACATCAAAGGCAGCTACATCTTCTGGTCAATGTTTGTGGGCGCCTGCCTGATTGGCCTGACTGCATGGATCTCTTCCGTCGGCTCAACCGTCGGCGTTGACTCTACCCTGTAATGCCCCCCTCATGGCCCCGGATTCCGGGGCCTATGGAGTACCCTCAATGAAAGACTTCAGCCTCACAAAATGTGAATTACCGACCCGGTGCAATGGATGCGGAATAAAGAGCAAAGACGTTTTCTTGCTGACGGAGAAAGGGCAGAAAGAGAGAACGCTTTGCTCTGTGTGCCTGTCAGTTGAGCATCCGGACAAAATGAAGCTGGAAACCCAAACCGGTCTGCTTCTGAAACGGAAAACAAACAGAAAGCTCTACAGCCTGCTTTTCAGGGCGATCGCTAATGCCGAAATGTCCGGAAACGAAGAGTACCGGGAAAAAGCTCAGCAGATGAAAAAGATTCTGCTCAGCACGTCTGATGTTGTGCTCAACGAAACTGAAAGCGACGACGGGTACGATCTGCTGCATCTGATAAAACGCCATCATCAGCTGATCCCTATGAATTTCGACGAAGAATTTATGCGTTCTGTGACCGATGCGGACAGCCTGCCAGATGTCGGTGACTGGAACAAAATTTACAAGGGTATGAGGGGTTTAAAATGATTTCACTGATTGAGGATATGATTGAAGGTGTATCACGTCACCTTACTTCTAACGACTCGCTGAAATACTGTGATCTGACCACGGTTCACGGCCTGACCTCACAGGACCGGCTGGAACATCCGGAAATTCATTCACCGTATATCCTGATCACTAAAAATAATGATTTTCTGTCAGTCATTGAAGTCCAGGGCTCCAAGTCAGCCTTTGACGAGCGGTCTTTTAATAACTTCATCTCTCACCTGTCGAGCTCGCTTTCAAACTCATTCATTGAAAGCGGCCATAAGCTGTCCGTTGTCTTTGAGCGTGACTTTACCAAGAATCAGGAAGAGCTCAATAACGTCTACAAGTCCCAGATTTCAGCAGCAGAGCGCCTGCAGCTTGATATCAAGGATTTGATAGCCGATGACGCCAGGAAGATCGCTGCGCATTACAGCCGTGAACGTGCCTATATCGTGCTTTACACGGCTAAAGGGCTTATCTCAAAAGACGAAATGAAAAACGAGCAGGCAAAAGCTGCTGCTGCGCTGAAAGATATCCCGCGTACACGCTTCAGTCAGAACCCGGTCGAATTTCAGCTGGAAGGCCTTAAAATCACTCACGATGCGATGCTGTGGCGTCTTGTCAGTATGCTGCAGGGTGATGATGAAACCGGCATGGGGCTTCTGGTAGACGTCCTGGACGTGAAAAAGGCCGGCGCCATGATGCGTCAGCTGATGTTCCGAAATTCCACCTCAGAAAACTGGTACCCGCGAACACCCTTCGACCGTAATCTCAGGGCCTATGGCTCGGGCAGAAAGGACAATATTGATTGTCTGCTCCCGCCGCGTCTGAACATTCAACTGATGGAGGGTGAGCTGGAAGAAGACGGGGGGCTTATTTACTGTGACGGTAAGTATTACGGATCAATCTCACTTGAATTGCCGCCTCTTCACCCTGTTAAATTTAAGCAGTTGTTCAACGCCATTAACCGCAAGATTCCGTACCGGGTTAAGTACGATTTTATGGGCGGTGGTAAAAAGGCGCTTTTCTGGCCATCGTTCATCATGTCCTTCCTGAGATTCCTTCCTTCACTCGGTAATATTGCGCGGGATATGGACTATGTTCAGGCCCAGAGTGAAACCGATCCGGCAGCCATCATGGCCATCAACTTTGCCACCTGGGGGGATACCAGAGATGAAGCCAAACGTAACCTCGCCTCGCTGACAAAATCAATTGAGGGCTGGGGAGTCTGTGGTGTTTCCAGGACTTATGGCAACCCTGCCAGCGCGCTGATTGCTTCAGTGCCAGGCCTGACTACGGCAACACCCGGAGCACTCCATTATCCACCGCTGAGTGAAGGTCTGAGAATGCTTCCGTTTGAGCGTCCGGCGAGTCCGTGGCACGGAAGCGGTAACATCAACTTCATCACGCTCGACGGCAAGCTGTTCCCCTATCAGATTGCCAGCCCACTGCAGGAGAAGTTCACGGACGTGATCACCGGCGTACCTGGTTCAGGTAAGAGTGTTCTGGCCAACCGTCTTAATCTCAGCGCCCTGTTCAGGGCTGACAAAAAACTTCCCTATCTGACCATCATCGATAAAGGTTTCAGTGCGAAAGGTATTGCAGACCTTATCTATGACGAACTGCCGGCAGATAAGCGCCATCTTGTTGCCAGCATTACGCTTAACAACGATGAGCACCACTGTATTAATATCTGTGATACTCAGCTGGGTTCCCGTTTTCTGACACAGTTTGAAGCTGTTTTCTTAAAGCAGATGCTTAACGCATTCTGCATAGATCCGGCCACGGGTCAGCCACCTAATGCAATGGCCGTTGACCAGATTATTTCCCGGCTTGTAAACAGCGTTTATAAATCGCTGGCACATACTCATGCGAAACCATTCAAACGAAACGATCCTGTGGTGAATGAGGCTTTAAGGGAAACAGGCCTTGAACAGGAGCTGGGCGAAGAGTGGTTTGAAAAAGCGTCCTGGTGGGAAGTCGTCGATAAGCTGTTTGCCAGAAAAAGATTCCACGCAGCAACCGTTGCGCAGCGTTACGCGGTGCCAACCATCCACGACTTCATTGCATTAGTGACTGACACAACGTTCGCCACTCAGTATAAAGATGTGACGGTTGATGGCAGAGAAACGGTTGTGGCTTTCATCTCACGCTGCTTCAAAGCTGCAGCTGCAGACTATTCTATTTTCTCCGGCATCACGGTTTATGATTTCAGCCCGGAAACGCGCATTGCGATTCTGGACATGCAAAACGTGCTGGGCGACAGAACGACGCCTGCCGGCCGGCTTAAATCCGGCATTATGTATCTGTTTGCGCGTCAGATGGCTGTCAGAAACTATTATCTTCCGCAGTCGGCTGACACTTTCCTGCCGGCATTGCCGGAGCAGTACAGGGCTTACCATCGTGCCCGCATCAGTGAGTTGTCGGAGGAAGTTAAGCATACGTTCTACGACGAGTGTCATAACTTCGATGGCATTGAGTTCGTGCAGAATGCGCTGAACACGGCGGACCTTGAAGATCGTAAATTTAACGTGCGTACCGCCTTCTCGTCGCAGTTCCTGAGCCATATGCCGACGAGCGTACTGAAAACGATGAACAGCCTTTTCATGATGCGTCTGAGTGAAGGCGACGAAGAGCACCTTAAGAAACTTGAAATCACAGTGCCGCCGGAAATTCTTCGCCGGTTCAGGCAGCTGCCGCAGGGTGTTTACCCGGATGGAAGCGGCACTGCATTCCTCGGTATTTTTAAAACGAAACGCGGCCTCATTTGCCACATTCTGAAAAACACATTAGGTCCTAAAATGCTCTGGGCACTTAACTCGTCTGCAAAAGACAGATCACTCAGAACGACGCTGTATGAGGAATTGGGAACTAAAAAAGCAAGAGAGGTTCTTGCAAACAAATTCCCAATGGGAAGTGCATCAAGTATCATTGACGAAATGGTTATGAATCAGGGCGGAGATAGCGAGTCTGAAGAAGAATCTCAGACAATGGCTACAAAACTCGGTAAGCAACTCATTTCTGAAGTGAGAAGGGGGATTTAATGAAATACTTCGGAAAAACAAAAAGGCCGATACTGGCCATTTCAATTCTCGCTATCAGCGTTCAGACTGCGTATGCCTTTACAGTTAACGTTAACAGCAGCATTCCAATTTCAACTCAGGTAGTGCCAGCTCTGAGCACGGCAAACGGTCTGCTGGGTAACATCCAGGCTACCCTCGTCAACATCGGTACGGCCATCAGCCAGCAGGGTGATCGTCAGGCCGCACTTATGCAGCAGGTAGCGGAAACTAACCGGCAGTTTGAGGTAGAGCAGAAGCGTAACGATCGCCTGCTGCAGGCACAGGACAAATACCGGGTGCCTGACGATATTTGCTCTCAGGCCCTGGGTGGTGGAGCATCCTCTGTTTCGTCAGCTGCAGCCGGTGGCCAGAGAACGCTGGGCAGCGCCAGTTCAGCTAAGGATGTAAAGGCAATCTTTGAGGTGCCGGCGCGCGCGGTAGATGTTGATGCCTCGACGTCTGCTGACGTTCACAGCCAGTACTGTGACAGCTCTGACTATGCGGCCTTCGGGGGCACCTCCTTCTGCCCGGCCGTTTCAGACATGCCCCGCGGTGATACTTCCCTGAGTTCAGTTCTTTACGGCGCCGGTAAAGAAGGTAAAGCGCCTGATCTTACTTTTTCAGATGACCAGGCTGATGCGGCACTGCGCTATATGAAAAATACGGCGCTGCGCAGCGCCGGCAAGCAGCTGAGCCGTGGAGAGGTAAAAGGCCCCAGCGGACGTATCTATCTTGGCATGATTCAGCAGTACCAGGCTCTGACAGACGCAGCAGCACAGCCACAGATGGAAATGATCGCCAATTCTAAGCCAAATCCAGCAACGGATTCAGCACTGGCTGACGCACGTAAAGTGCCTGAAGTTGAGTCGTACTTCCAGGCAACAGCCAGCACGGAGGCTAAGCGCCTGAACCGCATGTCAGCCAGAGAGTTCGAAGAATTTGAAGTTGGCCGGCGTTACAGTAATCCTGCCTATCAGGCGACGCTCACAAACAAAAACACCGAAGACCTGATGCGCGAGCAAATCAACATCGCCAATCTGAATAACTGGCTTGTTCTTAAAACCAAACAGCAGCTCGAAAAGCAGAATGTATTGATTGGTCAGCTGCTGGCTAACGACGCATACCAGACATACAAACCCATGCTGGCAACTCAGTTGGATAGTGTGAACGCGGGGGTATCGAAAAAATGACGGATGAAAAAATTACAGGGGAAAAAGATAAGCATCAGCCAGGCAAACTGAAAAAGAGTGTTGATGCAATCACTGGTGTTAACGACCTTCCGCAGGGGAGGGCGAAGCGAACGATATACTACCTGACCGGTGTCAGTGATATTTATTTTATCATTGCGTCCGTCAAACAAACATTCGGCCTGCTATCTCAGCGGGCTTCATTTGTTAAGAACCAAATAAAAAACCTTGAAGGGCCGCCGGTTGACTCACAGGCCAATCAGCCATTTGATGATGTTTTAAAGCGCGGCAATAAAACCATAAATGAACTGTTATTAACGGTGACCCGGCAAAAAAAATACTGGCTAACATGCTTTTTTGTCTTAGCTCTAATGCTTATTTTTCTTACCTCCGGCTATGCTCGGTTGATTGCAAACGGAGCTCCGAATGTGACTTTTTTGAAAGCAACCTTGACCGTTGGTGTGCTATTTGCAGCTGGCATGTTCACTTTCATCAAGGCTTTAAGCTGCGAATTCGTTGGTTGGCAACTTCGGAACAGGGCACATTCGGAGTCAGAATGTGGGACTTTCCGATTCTTTCTAAATGACAATGGAATTCGCAGTACATTCTACTTCTCTCAAGCTGGGCAAGAACGGGGTGAAAAATGAGTAAGTTAAAGAAATTACTCCTTTCGCTTTTAGTGACGACAACTCCTTCATACTCTGCTGATTTGGGTATTGACGGTATAACTGAGGCAGCTAAACGTTCTGGCGATCTTTCACGACAGATGTTGCACACCGTTTTTGGAGAGGTAGTGAATAATCCGTTCAGCCCATCTGGCGACGGACTATTAAACAATGTTTTCTTCACTGTTAATGAAGTGATTGCGATTCTCGCCCTTGTGTACATGGGGATAATCACGATCAAAAAATTTCATCAGGCTGGTCAGTTAGGAAGCGTGGTTGAGGGTGATAGTAACAACGCTTTTAAAATCGTTAAGACAACATTCGGTTGGCTCATGCTTGTGCCGACAGTGGTTGGATGGTCAGTAGCCCAGCTGCTTTTCTTGTGGTGTGGTTCGATCATCGGTGTCGGTTCTGCGAATGTAATCGCCGACAAAACGGCTTCTGAGTTAGCCAGTGGCAAAGCCGTATATATTGCGCCAGTTATGCCTGAAATGGCATCGATAGCAAAGGGCATGTTTGAAACTAATCTTTGTGCTCTTGGTGTTAACCAGGGTATTGCCCAAATGGAGGCATCAGGCCAGCATTATGAAAATGATGCTTTAATGCAATACAAAACCGGTAATAGCACATATTCAATTTCAGTTGATAATGGTTCTGCAGTATGCGGGACGGTCATGTTGCCACAAAGACCCACAGGATGGACCTCTATACTTTCAAGTGGTTATGCCGACTCGGTTTATACAGCACAACAGCAAGCCACTGACACCTTGTGGGGCAAGATGAAGACTGCTGCAGAGCAGTTTAATGCATCTTACATGTCAAAAATGCGATCTGGTGACGGTGAGTTACCCGATGTTGAAAGCGCGATACAACTCGCAGCTCGGGATTATCAGTTAAAGGTCCAGCAGGCAGCCGATTCAGCATCTGGCGATGATCAGATAATCCAGCAAATGCAGTCAGATATAAAAGAAAAAGGCTGGTTATATCTTGGTGTTTACTATCACACGCTTGCTACTGCAAACACTGAAATGAAAGATGTGGCAAATCTTAAGCCAGTTGTATCAGGAATGAGTAATGATGGTGATATAGGGTCAATCGATTACTTCAGGGGACTTTTTCAAGCATATCATTCACAGTTGAAAAATAGTACTTACACCCCGCCACTCGGTACAGAATCGAATGCTTTAGCGAAAAACATTGACCAAAAAAGTCTTGAGAATGCGGCAACAACTGGCGACGGGATGTCCCTCATAACAAAGATTTTTGATTTCAACGTTACAAACTGGCTCGCTACTAATAACTACGGCACGGGTGATGGCTATAGCGACGTTACGAATCCATTGTTAAAGATGAAAGCGATAGGGGACTATACCTTAGGCATAGCAGAAACTGGCTTAGCAAGCTGGACCGCTATCAACGTAGCTATAAAAGTATCGGAAGGGAAAAGTTTAACGGGCTTTGCCGCCAGCGTTGTGAACAAATTGACAGGGATTCGTGATGCAATAGCAGGCGTGTTGTCGTCAGTTTCCTTCTTGGTATATCCGCTGTTCTACAGCCTTTTTGGCATAGGTTTAGCGTTATCAATTTGGTTACCATTCATACCTATGATTTATTGGTTTGTAGCAATGGCAGACTGGTTGGTGACGCTAATGACAGGAGTCTTGGCGTCCTCACTTTGGGCGGCAACTCACATCAACATAGGTCAGAGTAACGACGAGAGAAGTACTTACGGTTATGTTTTTCTGATCGATGTAATGATTCGACCCATGTTGATGGTCATGGGGTTTATCTTTGCCTCATTAGCTATAGTTGCGTTGGGAACGGCATTGAACATGATGTTCAAATTCGCAATGGAACAAGTCCAATCAGATTCATTTACTGGGCTGCTGTCATCAATTGGTTTCTTAATGTTCTATGCGAGATTGTGTACAGGCATGGTTGCCCGCGTATTCGCATTGCCGGCACGTATGCCTAATTATGTTATCAACTGGATTGGACAAAAAATGAATGATTCTGTGTTGGGTGATATGCAGAACCATGTCCACGATATCTTTGCTGCATTTGGCCGTGGAGCCAAAAACATGAACCGTAGCAACCCTAAACAGTTCAACCCGGAAAATGTAGACAAGAGCAAGGACGGCATTAAAGGAGCTTAAACATGAATGCACAACTAAACGCTGATATCAAAACTATCAACAATGTAGCTAAGCCCAAAGGGCTTGGTTACTACATATCTCGGTTATGGATGATTTTTGTGTTCGTTTTTTTGTTCATAAGCGTCTTTGTCTTTTTAGGCAGTGTTTATTGGACGGTTAGGGACGGTTCAATCCAGGATCACTGGTTTGGCACTGTAGGAATATTTTTGATAGATGTGGTTTTTATATGGTTTCTAAAGAAGGACTTTAGAAGTCGTAAGCTATATAAGATTACCAAATCACTGAAAATTCGGGGTTTTTTTGAACCACACAATGACTGCGAACATTATGATTTAGCACGCTTAACGTACATTGGCTTAGACTTCAGCACCGGCGTGATAGGAATTGCTTCGCTTTATGCAACTTCAAGCATCAAGAGGGAAAGATTGTTCTTAGAAGCGGAGGCTGTAGAGTCTTTTGAGTCAGTAGAGCGTGAGCTAATAATCAACGTGCGTAATACCCACATTCCGACCTTGAGAATCACTGCCATTAACGTAGATAAAGCCTATAGGGACTTGGAAATTATCTGCAGGACTCACAAAAACAGAGGGGAAAGCTACAAGAACTCTAAGGCTAAGTTTCTTGAAGCTGGATGGCTAATCAGCAGTAACTATTGAGTCTAACCCGCCTAACTGGCGGGTTTTTTATGTATACTCAGATAGTTATAGTTGTGTGATGTAGGAGGGCAAGTGAGCAGAGTAGCTGATCGGCAGGAACTCAAGAGTAACCAGGAGACGCAGAGAGATTATCGTAACCGTATCCGGGAAACTCATGACCAGCTAAACCTTTATCTGACAAAGGATGCAAAAAAAATGCTGGTTGAGATCACAAAAATCAAGAAGCTGACTCAAGCCGAAGTCCTTGAATTCCTTATAAAGAGCTATCACGACGGAATTAAATTTGACGATTCCGGCGAGTGAAATTACTATGTAAGCACTGAACAGCGCGCATTGATCTGTGAAAAATCACATGATATGTTAAGCGCCGTTTACATAACCTTACGGGGTTATTACAGAATTGAGTACGGGAAGAGCGGCCCGGAGATGTACCGCTTGGGGAAGTGGCTGGAGCCACAAAGTAAAAACCCCCTGAATCACCCTCTCTAACTTTGGCCGGTCGGGGAGATGAATCAGGGGGTCGAAACTGCCTGCTGGCAGAAAGGATTATAGCAAATGGGTACTCTATTGCAATACAGCCCGGCCAATATGTGCAGGGGCTGGTGAATCAGAAAAACAAACACTCCGTAGAATTCTCAGATATTGAGTCATTTGAAGGACTTACACCGTCTTTCATTAACTGGCTTAAAAATCACACCTCTCCTGATCCCCAGGAATCGCTGACTTTACGCGACGGTTCTGCACCTGCGCGCAAGACACGCCGGCGCCGGGGAACACATTCAACGGCCTGCCAGTGCCCGAATCCCCGCTGGTTCCGTCCGGATAACTTTAAAAAGCTGCCCGGCGAGATTGGCCACGGTTACAACCGCCTGGTCAGGCGCGATCGCAAAACCGGCGAACTGAGCCTGCGCATACGCATTTCCCGCCATCCATACTTTGTGCAGCTGCGTGAGGAAGTCGGGCGCCAGCGCGACTTCCGGCCGGAACGGGAAAACCTGCTTGATGCGATCGTGCCGCTGATGGTCAGCACCGTGGATAAAGCGACTCATATCGATACCATCAACCTCAGTAAAATGGCCTGGCAGCTCAGCGACAAGGACGACAAAGGCAACGTCGTTAATAAAGTGACCGTAACGCGCGTGTGCCGGCTGCTGCAGCACATGATGGAATTCGGCCTCCTGGCACTGCCTGAAGGCGTGACATGGGACCCTTTCAACCGCAAGTGGTTCCCCAAGCACGTTGTGCTGACCGCGCGCCTCTGGGAAATGATCGGCGTCGATCTCGATAAGCTCTATGCCGAACAGGCGGAGTATGTGATGGCAGAGGCAGAAGGCTGGATCACCCGCGACGAGGATGGCCACGCCGAAGAAATCTCCGTCAGAACCGCCCGCAAACGCTGGTATGAGAGAATGCGGCATGCCACCCTGGTGCGCCGGCGTGAAGCCGCTCTGAAGGGCAAGCGCGATAAAAAGCTGAAGAAACTGGCCGAGCAGCCCTTTGATGACCGCGTATATGCCATGTCCGATCACCTGATGCGGACGCTGCCCAGAGACGAACTGCACGCGCTGTCGCCCCGTGAGTTCGCGCAGCGGGTATACAGCCACCTTTACCAGCTCGATTTAGGACTGGAAAGGGAAGCCGGACCGCCCGACTACCACTGATTTCCTCCCCCTGTAAATTTCCAACCGCCGCCGGCGGTTTTCGTGCTGGCCATCCGGCCGCACCCGTCGAAAAAACGCACACATTTTCCTTCTGGCCAGCGGCCATTTTGCACGGATTTTAACGACCGGTGGATAAGATGGCCATGCCGGCATCCTTTCCACAGTTATCCGCAAAGGAGAAAACGCAGATACAGGCAATCATCAAATCAGCAAGCCGCAAAATACTCTTAACTTCTTTAAAAAGATCTAATTCATAAAAGAATTAATTGTTTATTCAGGCGGGATTTTCTGTGAATAACGGGGAATGTCTGTCCTTTCAGCGCCGCTCACGCGGCACGACGGACAGCAACGGTCGCAGGCTCCCTTAAAGGTAGCTCCCGGCATAAACGCCGGGCAGGGCACCATAGCTGATTTCGACGCCGGTTAATTTTTTGCCCTCGCCGTGTTTTTCCCCGCCGTGCCATTGGCACGGCAGAAAAAAACAGTTGAGGATGATGTAACTAAGTACATCCCCGTAAGTCGTCCGGGCTGCGCAACGCAACCCGTCCAACAACGCTACTGCACACGCGCCCGGTGCGCCGCAAGCGTCACACCGCCCGCTCGCAGTAGCAGGGGGATAATGATGCCCGGACGTCGCTGCAGGAGGCTTAGCACGGAAATTTCGTCTGCTGGTCACTGCTGTGCCTTTCAGGCAATCAGCAACGTGCAGACTGAAAGATTTAAAATTTACAGGGAAAGGAGTGTTGATTTACGGCCGGAGCCTACACCGATGGCACCGGAATCGTTTAAAACCGGAATAAGCTACAGGTGTGACAGAAGAAGTGAAAACGCCGCAGGAAGCGTTTGAGGGCGTCTGGCGTAGTGTGTTTTCAGTGACGGCATTACGGGCATAAAAAAACCCGACTGGTGAGATCGGGTTTTTTTGTTCTGGCGCTCAGGCCGGAGTGGGGTAAACCACTATTGACCCCTTCACAGTATGCCAGCCTGACCTTTAATGCAACGCTGACTGGTGCGTCAGGAGTCAGGCAGCTCAGGGTTACATCTCGATCATCGGGAAAAAGTCTTCCTGCTGATGGTAGAGCACGTCATCGGTGTCTTTGTCCTCAAGCCAGTCAGCAAACAGCTCAAACAGGCACACCGACATTATTTCCGGCTCGATGGCACCGTACTGCAGCTCGTAAAATACCTCGATCTGTTCCAGCAGGCTGTTGGCCGATTTGTCGTAACCAAACAGCTTAACCGGCGGGAACTGCATTTCATCCGGATTGCTTTCTGCCAGCTCGTCATCGCGACGTTCCGGATAGATGCTGAAGAGCGTTGCCGGCGAGGGAGGCAGAACCTCCACGAACCGGTTGATGCGCATGGGCAGCGCACTGGAGAACTTTTCATCATCGGGGATGTAAAACGCGGCGCTTCGTACCAGGGCGTCCTGAAACGAAATCACGCCCTGTCCTTCGGTCTGCTTGCGCAGCTCGCGGATGTTGACGCGATCCTTTTCGCGGATCTGGTATTTATCGCCTTCCCGGATGCTTTTAGAGAACGTGCCCTGCTCAGCTTCCTGCCCGGACAGCTCTGAGTAATAGTCCTGGCCCACGGCTTCGCGCAGGATTTCGAAGGTTTTGCGGTCCTCAATCGACTCAAAATACTTTACGCGCGTGTTGGCAATGAGTGAGTCCACTTCACCGTTCGCACCGCGTGCCAGTGAAGGATGGTCCTGCGAAGAATAAACCCCCATTTTCTCCAGTGAGCGTTTCTGTGCGGCCAGCGTATCCATACCGCTGGTAAAATACTGGCCCAGCTCGTCATAAATCATGCCATAAGGTGCCGTGTTCTTCAGCGCATGAGTCAGCATCACTTTCTCCTGTTTACCTTCAAGCTGGTAACCAAGGTCTTTACTGATCGTCATACGCTGCAGCGTCACGTACAGGCGGCCAAGCGTTGATGCTTCGCCGCGTGACAGTTCAAGTGACGGGATCATGACGATCAGGATGCGGTCGTTATGGAAAATATCGTCCATACGGATATCGCCGCTGTCTTCCGGGAAGACGTGGCCATAGGTTTCATTAAACAGCGACAGCGTTTTCAGGAACTGACGGCTCATGTAGTTATGCTGTTCAAAGGCACGGGCTTCCCAGGTATCCGGATATTCCGCATTAACCAGCTGGAAGCCTGGCAAGTTTTCCAGGTAGGTTTCCAGTGCCGCATAACCTTCACTGTGCCAGCCGTTCTTCTTCGCTTCAACGTACAGCGCCGCCATTGCCGGCAGCGACATGTTTTTCTGGATCGTGCGCTGCGATAACAGCAGCTCGCCGCGCGCGCGCTTGTAGCACAGCGCGTTGATCAGGGCGTTCATCATGGCTTTGGCCGTGTCCTGCCACTGTGCGGAATCACCGCCGACCTGCGGCAGCATGGACTCCATCAGCTGGATGATGAACGTGGGCGGCGCCACGCTGAAGAGGTTTACGGAGTTTGACTGCGCGGGCTGCGTTTCCTGCTTCACCAGGTTCACGAACCGATCGATGCTGCCGGTAAGCAGGTTCAGGACGTAGTAATCATCCTCGCGACCAAACCGGCGGGCGAGCGACCAGGTGGCGAACGCCAGCTTGTTATCGGCCTTACCGTCAGACAGGCAGTAGCCCCGGCACCACAGCAGAAAGTTAACGACAAAGCCGTAGAAGGTTTCTGTTTTACCCGAGCCCGTGGTACCAAAAAACATCATGTGGCGCAGGAGGTCGGTCATATTGAGCCACAGCTCGCGGCCGAAAAGCCGGCCACGTTCGTAGCCGACATAAAAAATCCCCTTCGCTTTGTTGCGGTTCCTGACCTTGTACGGCAGGCGTACCGGCCCCAGACGGAATTCTTCCTGCGATTCTGTCGTCAGGGTGTCATCAAACATCTCAGAGTCTTTAGGCATCCGCAGCGGCGGCCGGAATTTACGGTCTGAAAACGTCACCATGAGTGGTGGCAGGAACAGAATGCTCAGCAGCATGGTGAAGGGGATAAGCAGGCCCAGCACCGTCAGAATGGCCAGCAGGCCAAACTGAACGTTAGGAGTAAGAAACCAGTCCATAAATGAGCCGGCGCCGCGGACGACCTTTTTACTGTCTACAGATTCCTGTTGCATGACGTCTCCGGGTTATTCACCAAGCGCCTGCTGCAGCTGCGCGTCGTCTAATACCACGGCCACAGGCAGCACATCCCCTGTGTCGGCAACGATTGACGGCGTGCCGATGAAGCCGAACTTGTTATAGGCCATGTCGTTTGCTTCCGACAGGCGGGCGCCGGTTGTCTCGGGTACCGCTTTCGGATCGTCAAATTTCGGGTCCATCGTGGTCATGCCCATGCTGATAACATCCTGCCAGCGCTTAACCCTGTCTTTTTTAGCCGTATCGAGGACCATCGAGGTACGCACAACGGAGCGTAACCCGCCAAACGCCGACACCGGGAAGATTTCCACGTTATAGCGTTTGCTCAGCTCCTGCAGGCGGGGCTCCAGGTCGCGGCAGTGCGGGCACATGGGGTCCGAGAACACGTAAAGCGTGTGTTTGTGTCCGGCGGAAAGGGAGACGGTAAAGCGGCCATCCGTGACGGCATCCTTCAGCGCAAGAATGTCGTTGCCGGCCAGATTTTTAGGGGCTTCAGGCTGTTTCTGAGCCTGTGGCTGCGGGGATGCGGGAGCCTGCTGCGGGGCTGCCTGCTGGCCGGGAACCGGGATATACATGTCTGCCGGCAGCTGAGCGGTTCTGTTCATGTTCATGAGCGCGCCATTCACGGACACGATGAACGCCAGTGCGGTAACCGGCCAGAAAACAAAGGTGGCCAGACGGCGTGCGCTGTTCAGACCTCGCTGCAGACGGAGCTTTTTACGAATGCCGGTAAGAGCTTCAATGGCCTGGTATTCATTCTCAAAGCGGAACAGCTGTGCTGCTTCGCCGTTAAGTCCGCGGTGCGTCAGCGTGTGGCCACTGGAAAGATCCTGCTCAAGGCCAAAGTGGCAGGCTGACAGGGGAAAAGTGTGCAGCGCATGTTCCTGGTAGCTTCCGTCAGAAGAGAGATACAGCGTATTCCGGTCGGTTTTTACGGTCAGTTTCATGGTTCCTCGCTTAAAGTTCCAGGTGATCGATTCGGGGGGCAGATGACGGTCTGGCCGGCTCTGATTCATCGTCGGTCAGGCGCGGGCGGTCGGGCTCAGCAGCGTGCGCTGGCGGCACGCCGGTGGGCCCGTCAGTGTCTTCTTCAGATTCAAAAGCAAACGGGGGAATAACATCTTCCGGGAGTTCAGCCGCGGGGATCGCCGGTTCGCGGCGGTCAACAAGGCGGAAATGTATGAGGTCCAGCTCAAGGCCGAGCACGGCCGCACGCACGGTAGCCGGGAACAGCGCAGCACGGTCCTCTGAAAGTGTCCGGCGATACGTCTCGCACTGGCTCCAGGCAATGACGCCGGCGCCCTCTATGAAGTATTTGCCGCGGCCAACGCTGGAAAGCGCGTACCACAGCGTGCGATCAACGCCCTTGAGCCAGCGAAAGTGCGCGGAGGGCAGCTGCAGGTCATCGTCAAACAGGGCGTGAAGCAGCGTGCGTGAGCTGCGGCGTCCGGCGGCAAAGGTGCGGAAATCCTCGCACGCGCTCGCTGTGCTCCAGAACTTATCCGCCAGGCTGTAATCCGGGAAGCCGTCTTTGGTGCGCAGGCATGAGCGGTTAAGGTCGTCCAGTATGGCTTTGGCCGTCGGTCGGTCACCCATAAAGCGCAGGTGAACGAATGAGGCGGCCAGCGCCTTTTCCCACGGCGCCAGTGACAGCGCGGCACCGTCCGGCACAAGATTCACCTGAGCCAGAAACACTTTGTGAGCGGCTTTTTTGCGCAGTCTGCGGTGTGCTGTATCAATCAGGTCGTGCTGCTCCGCGAATTCCATCGGCGAACGCGCACTGCGTGCCTCTTCCGGATCTTCGTTCAGCAGCAGCTGATCGAAATGACCAAACCGGGCAAGGATGTGTGCGATGCCGGGATAGTTCTTCACCATGACCCAGGGCAGATTACGGATGGTCAGTTTGCGGGTGAGGCGGTAGTACGGGTTGCGCGAGATAAGCCAGACAAACAGGCCAATTATCAAAATGAACAGGGGGAAAAGGACGCTGGCCGTCTCATTTACCACGCCGATAAAATCCCACAGTGATACCTGATGATTGTAGTGTGCGGCAGACTGGAGCATTGCGCGCCGTTCGCCGGCATTACCGGGCGTGATGACATCGGGCAGGACGGTGTAGAGCCAGTAAAGCAGGTAGCAAACGCCGTACACCACATAATCGCGGAAGCCCAGCCACAGGACCGTGAGCATGATAAGCACGCCGCCGGCGATCATCAGGCCGTCATCCCCGCCCCCTTTGTTTTGCTGCTGATTTTGCATCAGAACCTCAGTGAATTTTGATAGACCTGGCCGATATACCAGGCTTTGCGCGCTGGCGTATTCGAGTGATAACGGCCGACACCCTGCCAGAAATCGCCACGTTCGAGAATGATGTTGTACTTGAGGATGTAGGCGCTGGCGTAGGCCGACGCGCAGAAGTCATTTTGCAGCTGTTCGGCTTTAACGCCGAAATCAGCAAGCAGTTTGTCGGCCCAGATGGTATTGACCTGAAAAGCGCCATAGTCATAGGTGCCATTTTTGTTTTTATTTTTCATTCCGGGTTTACCGCCTTCCGTGAGCCATAAGGCAAGGAATCCGCGGAGTGGAATGTGATAGAGGTCAGCTGCTTCTATCATACAGGTAGGCAGCGGGATTGAGGGCGGGACGTCAACCATAGCAATCTCCTAATGATTTAATTTTCGCGTAAAAAATATACCATCAAAAGGAGATTTTTTTAAATTAATTCGTTTGATAAAGTCAGCGGCTTTTCGTTGTAAATATCATTTGCTTTCAGACGATAGAATTTTACCGTCATTCAGATCTTTCCAGGCGGGATAGTCGCCGTCACGGCCGCAGCGGATTGTGGAGGTGCCAACCACCAGAAGCGCACCGCCGCTGTAGTATTTGTTTTCATACACACAGGCGGTTTTTTTCTGGGCTTCAGTCAGGGTAACGGCTGAAGACGGATTTTGCGCAATCAGCGTCTGCAGAAGCTGATTCGTCTGTACCTGCTGAGCATATTGCAGTCTCAGAAGACTATCGGATGCAGGGGCCACTGTGGTTTCAGCTAAAGCGCTGCTGCTGACGGCTGAAACAGCGATAACAAAAGCCAGTTTTCTGCTTAACTTCATTTCTCATTCTCCTGTTAAAATGACCGGTATTAGATTCAATAATCATTTAAATTAACAGGGTATAAAGTCTCAAAGTCAAGTCTAAACAGTTTTCATTCAGACAGAGGTAACAATGCACTATCCACATAAAAACTTATTTTGCTACATGATCGCCTGGCTCTCTCCCTTCGCGATCATTTACGGCGCACTGTTTGTTATGGGGCAGGCGGTCATGCTGTACGGTGCAGGACAGCACTCTATGTTTGTCAGCCACGGTGCCGTTCTGATTTATCTCCTGTGCGTGTTTTTCCTTTACCGTCGCTGGGTGGCTCCGCTGCCGGTTAAGGGGCAGCTGCGCAACGTGGGTGCACCGTGGCTCGTTATCGCGATGGCCGCTGTCTATATCGCGGAATATCTCTGGGGCAAAGCCGCCGGACAGCCCGCGGAAGCGTTCGTGTCGGACTTTTACACCGGGAAAACCGCCGCCGGCGTTCTGAGCACCACGCTGACGATTTTTATCCTGGCGCCGCTGAATGAGGAAACCCTGTTTCGCGGCATCATGCTGAACATGTTCCTGTCGAAGTACCGCTGGACCGGGTGGCTGGGTGCCGTGCTGATCTCCCTGCTGTTTGCTGCGGTGCATACGCAGTATCAGAACGTCAGTACGCTCGCAGAGATGTTTCTGGTCGGATTCATCACGTCTGCGGCACGTATACGCAGCGGCGGACTGCTGCTGCCGGTGCTGCTGCATATGGAGGCAACAGCGCTGGGTCTGCTGCTGGGCTGATGTTATATATTTATATAATATTAAGGCATCCGGCATAGCTTTCCCCCCTGTACGATGTTATATTTATATATAACTTTTAAGGAGGTAACCATGCACACCACTCGTCTGAAAAAAGTTGGCGGATCTGTCATGCTGACGGTGCCGCCGGCACTGCTTAACGCGCTGTCGCTGGGCTCTGATAATGAAGTCGGCCTGATCATCGATAACGGGCGCCTGATAGTCGAGCCGCACAGGCGCCCGCAGTATTCGCTGGCTGAACTGCTTGCGCAGTGTGATGCCACAGCAGCACTCAGCGACGAGGATCATGCCTGGCTGAACGCGCCGGCTGCCGGCAGGGAGGAAATCTGACATGGAAAGAGGGGAAATCTGGCTCGTTTCGCTCGACCCGACCGCCGGGCATGAGCAGCAGGGCACCCGCCCGGTGCTGATCGTCACGCCGGGTGCGTTCAACCGCGTAACCCGCCTGCCGGTTGTGGTTCCCGTGACCAGCGGCGGCAGATTTGCGCGCACCGCAGGCTTTGCGGTTCCGCTTGAAGGGGCCGGCACGCGCACAACCGGTGTGATCCGCTGTGACCAGCCCCGCACCATCGACATGAGCGCCCGCGGCGGAAAGCGTCTTGAAAGTGTGCCGGCCGCCATCATGGATGACGTGCTGGCGCGCCTTGCCGTAATTCTTACCTGAATCAACCAGCTAGCGCTATTGCCGGCATAACCTTCTGCGCCGGCATTGCCAGCAGCCGAATCTCAGTCATATACTGTTTAAAAATACAGTATATAAAGGTTGACAATTATGGCGCTGGAGCGGATCACTCCCCTGCCTTCTGACGAAGGTATTTTGCTGCCGATATTTGCCGAGCCCGTTGCGGCCGGCTTTCCCAGCCCTGCAGCAGGCTACGAAGAAAATGAGCTTAATCTCCATGATTACTGCGTGCGCCGGCCTTCTGCGACCTTCTTCCTGCGGGTCACGGGGGATTCAATGCGCGATGCACGAATCCATGACGGCGACGTGCTTGTTGTCGATCGTGCTGAAGAGCCCTGTCACGGCAGCATCGTGATCGCGAGTATCGACAATGAGTTCACGGTCAAGCAGCTGCAGCTGCGCCCCTACCCCTGCCTGATGCCCCTGAACCCCGCCTTTTCACCCATCCGTTTTGATCCGGATTCGCTGCAGATCTGGGGCGTGGTGACGTTCACTGTAATGAGCCACGCCCCATGATGGCCCTGATTGACGTGAATTCCATGTACTGCAGCTGCGAGGAAGCCTTCAGGCCCGATCTGCGCGGGCGGCCCGTTGTCGTCCTCAGCAACAACGACGGGGCGCTCGTCGCCATTAACCGGGCGGCGAAAGCGCTGGGCCTGAAGCGGGGCGAACCTTATTTCCGCTGCCGGCCACTGCTGGAAAAGAACAACGTGGCCGTTTTCAGCTCCAATTACACCCTCTATGCCTCCTTTTCTGCGCGTTTTGCGGCCGTGGTGGAAAGTCTGGCGCCCCGGACCTTCGTTTACTCGATTGACGAACTGTTTGCCGATGCGTCGCACATGAGCCAGGTCATGTCGCCGGAAGCGTTCGGGCGCCAGCTGCGTACCGAGGTGCAGCGTCAGACCACCCTGACGTGCGGCGTTGGGGTATCCCTCAATAAAACGCTGGCCAAGCTCTGCAATCATGCCGCCAAGACCTGGCCTGCGACCCGTGGCGTCGTCGCCCTGAGCGATCCGGACAGGCTGAAAAAGCTCATGAGCCTGGTGGGGGCCGGTGACGTGTGGGGCGTCGGACACCGGACCGAAAAGGGGCTGGCCGGGATGGGGATCACGACGGCACTGGGGCTGGCGCAGATGGATATCCGTCTGGCGCGCCGCCTGTACGGCGTAACGCTTGAGCGCACCATCCGCGAACTGCGTGGTGAAGTCTGTTTTGCCCTTGAGGAAGGTGCCGGGGCCAAACAGCAGCTGGTTGTGTCACGTTCATTCGGCGGGCGCGTCACGCAGCTGGAAGAGATGCAGCAGGCCGTCACCCGCTATGCCACGCGGGCCGGTGAAAAGCTCCGCCAGGAGAAGCGCTGGGCGCGCGTGGTGTCCGTGTTTATCCGCAGCAGTGCTTATGAGACGCAGGGGGTGCCCTACGGCAACCAGGCAACAGAGGTGCTGACGCTGCCCACTCAGGATACGCGCGACCTTATTCAGGCGGCTCAGACCGGGCTGGCGCGGATCTGGCGTGACGGCGTGCGTTACGCTAAAGCGGGCGTGATGCTGGCTGATCTGCAGGACCGCGAAACGCAGCTGGACCTCTTCACTCCGCCGTCGCTCCGTCGCGGCAGTGAAAGCCTGATGGCGACGCTGGATAAAATTAACCGTGACGGGCGATCGCGCGTGTTCTTTGCCGGCGAGGGGATCGATCCGGCATACGCCATGCGCCGTGACCTTCTCTCCCCCGCCTATACCACGCGATGGAAGGATATTCCGGCGGCTTTTCTGCGATAATGCAGGCAGATAACCGGAGGAAAACCCCACTATGAGTGAACGTCGCTACCGTCATCCGCAGGTCAATCTGCGACTGCCTGAAGAGCTGAAGGAAAAGCTGTACGCCCTGGCCGGACGCCACCACAGGTCAGCCAATACTGAAATGGTGGCAGCGATCACTGCATGGATTGAACGGCACGAAGAGGAACTGCCGGACGTGCCGCCGGCAACAACAGAAGAACGGCTTATGGCCCTTGAAGAGCGTGTTGCAATGCTTGAGGAAAAAGACTGAGTGATCCGGACGGCCCTGCAGCCGTCACCGCCCTGACGCCGTTCCGGCTCAGGACGGTTGAGCCTCTTCCAGGCGCGCGTTGTAGATGTCTGCCGCCAGTGCCAGCCCCTTCGGCGTCAGATCAAAGCCCAGATTCAGCGACTGCTGATAACGATAGCGCTTCAGCAGCCCGTGGCCTGCCAGCGTATGACAGGAGCGGCGGAAGTTCGTGTCGGCAACCGGCTGCAGTCTGGCCTGATTGAGGATGGTCAGCAGCTGCATCGCCGGCAGCGGATTACTCATCTGGCCACGCTGCGTGAGCCCGTAAAGGACAAACAGCACGTCTTTTTGTACGGAAGACAGGCGCATACCCGGTCATCTCCTGTTGAAAGTAAATGATGTGTCACATCATTAAGGGTGATTTGTTCAGAGTGTAGGTCAGCTGAGGTGTCACAGCAACACGCTGACCTGCCGCGGGGGAAAAGAAAAAGCCGCTCTTGATGGCGGCTGGGGTTTTCTCTGGTGTTGGTCGTTCGCGGTTGCTATGTACTATATAGCACTACATAGTGCCTATGTGCAACCACTTTAATCTATGCGCCAGCTATCTACACTGTCCGTCTGATAATTTATGGACGGAAACCAATGGCTGAGCCCTTTTTGAAAAACCGGAAGCGATTTACTTCATCCCTTGAAAACAAACTTGTGCCCCTGTTTGACGAGCTTGCCCGCACAAGCCGCATTCCGAAAAGCCGCCTGCTCGATGAGGCCATTGCGGACCTGCTCACCAAGCACGGCGTGGCTGTGCCGCCAGACGACGGCCGCTGATTTTCGCCGGCATCCGGTCCCGCCGCCTGTTTCCCCTGTACGGTTTATTGCCATTTCAGACCCTGGAAGCGCGCGCGCGGGCGGCAAGGCGTTCGCTGCCGTGTCCTCGCGGTGCTGCGGGCCGCACCAGCCGCTCACTTCCTCCCTGCCTCCCTCGCTTGCCCGCCTCCTGTTCGTGCCTGAGCAACAGATACCCGTACAGGAGAACGAACATGGCCATCCGTAAATACGTCACTGAAAATGAATACCGCGCCTACCTTCGCCAGTTCAGCCGCGTCCGCAATGCAGAGAGCCTGCACCGCGATGACACGGACTTTCATACCTGGGGCGAAGTGGACGGTAAGGAAGTGCTGATTGGCTGGGCAGACTATTACTGGAAGTTCTGGTACATCTTTCTGCACTGAGAAGGACGGCTGCGCCGCCCTTTCAGTGAAATGAGACAGGGAAAAGAGATTGCTCAGGCCTGCGTGTTCACGTTCTGCGGTCGCGGTATATCGTCGGGCAGCTGCACACCGGCAAAGAACGGATGGAGATCGGCACCGGTCAGCGTGCTGCCGGCAAGCAGCGCCTCCGTCAGGCGGGTATGCACCTCACGGTTATGCTCAAAAAATGCCTCAAGCAGGGCATTCTGTGCGGCCCTGAGCGCAGAGAGGTGGCGCTGATTAACCTCAATTTCAAGCTGAGATGCCGGGTCCGTGTAGAAAATACCGCTCTGCGGATAGCAGCTCAGATACGGCGTGGCCACGGAGAGCCAGCGCTGGTTGTCATTGATCGCGCCCAGCGACATCTCGCCCGTGTAGCAGCGCTCACCTGCGCTGCCCGCCAGTGACATGAGCATGTCCCACTCGGCAAACGTCTTATCCGTCAGCAGGTGGCGCTGCTGGCCATCGTTGACGTAACCCAGCGAATTACTGCCGTCAGAACCGGCTTTTACCACCACCCTGAGAGCGTCCGGATACGGCGACCAGGCTGCATAAAGCAGCGCGTGCCCGGCCTCATGAGCGGCAATAAAGCGCCTGTCACGTCCGGTTGCCACACGCGCCTGAAGGGTAACGGGGATGCCCTGTCGGACGTCATAAAAGCGCTGAGCGTCAGGCTGGCTGCTTGCCATCTGGCAGCTCAGTTTTACGATCTGGCAAAATGCCACCGCGCCGATAAACAGCGCCAGATAGCCCGGCTCACGTACCATATCGTCACCGAAGTTACCCACCACGGCGAGAACCGAAACCAGCGCAACGGCGCCGTACAGCATGACGCGCGGATTCGGTCCGGTGCGGGAATAGTCTTTGTACATCTGATACAGGATGATTACAGCCCCGATGACCACGATGAAGTTGAACATCAGCTGCGCCTGCGCCGTGGCCGGCTCCTTTAAATGCTTCAGGGCTACCCAGGCGATCAATACAAGCCCCATGCCTTCAATGCAGGTGAGCAGCAGTGTTACCAGGCTGGCAGGTTGCGAAAATTTTTTCACGATTTCGGGCTCCTTTCTGTGCGCTGTGCGCTGTCAGTAAGCGTATCCAGTACGGTCGTCAGGTGCCGGCTGCGGCCGCTGTGATAGTCAGGCCAGGGCACGAAGGGGCGTGATGAATCAGACATCAGCGCAATACCTTTCGGGCAGCGCCAGTCTGCCGGCTCGCCCTTTGAGTAGTGGATCAGCATGGCCGGCTGCGGGCAGTCCACGTCGTTCCCGTTTCCCTCTGCCAGCACGAACGTGGCCATCACGCCGGCATCCTGCCGCGAGACAAACTGCAGGCTGTCGGCAAAGATGAACGTCAGCAGTGCGCCGGCCACGACAAGCCCCGAGTACCAGAACCGGTGCGATGCTCGCCAGGCGCGTCGGGCATACAGCACGGTCAGAATAGCGGCGGCCGCCAGACCTGCCCACTGTGCGTATGATGAGACGCGGGATAGCTGATCAAGGGTCATGGCACGGTCAAGGGTATAGAAACCTGCGAGGAACGGTGATCCCAGCGCCAGCGGCAGCATGGCCAGCGCAACAACCTCCAGGCGATTACCGGTAAAACGGCCCTCGCCAATCTCGGTCACGGTACGGAACATCAGGCGAAACGACATTCCCATAAATAAAATGCAGAGCAGCATGTAAAGCATGCGGTCAGTCCTTTTTTTCCTGAACGGTCAGCGGCGGATATATTTTACGGAACTGCTCCGGGGTAAGCCTCTCCGGGTGCGCCTCAGCTTCAGCGGCTTCGGCCTCGCGCTGGTATGCGCTTCCGGAATAGAGAAAGGCGAAGGCTGCCACGCCGACAGCAATGCCCCCCGCGAAGCCGGTGAGCCACCGTTTCATCATCGTGTGTCCCGAACGCCCGTCGCAGAGGCATTCTGCCCCGCCCAGCCCGTATCCGGTCGTCAGCACAATCCAGGTGGGCGGAAAGGCAATCAGGTGGTGGTAGTCCAGGGTCAGCGCAACGACGCCGGCGACAAGCACAATGAGCAGGTAAACCATAATGGTCAGCTGCACCGAACGCGGTCCGGTTTTTATCTTTCTGGCCATGCCTGCCTCTCAGTATCCCAGCCAGCGCAGTACGGCCTGCGCCTGATAAATATCGCAGTCGCCCACGTCAGCGTAGAATTCCGCCACGTCTTCCGGTGCATCCTGCTGATGGCGCCGGAGCTCTTCCAGGGCGCGCCGGCGGGAAATGGCCGTATTTTCGGCTGACTCATAGTAGTCACGGCAGGTTTCATCCATTGGTGTGATCCTCTTTTTTACCGGTGGGGCGGACCTGCGCCAGTACGGCCTGCGCCTGTTCGTCGCTGAAGCCAAACTCTGCTTTCAGCTCGCTGATCAGCGAATGGGGCGGCAGGGCCCAGTTGGTGTCGCCGCTGACGCTGAACGTCAGATCGTGACCGTGTAAGTTCTGCAGAAGGGCGACAATCTGTGCCTGCAGGGATTCCGCCGGCGACCTGCCGTCATGATCGCTGATGAGTCCGACAAAGCGCTGCGGTTCGCTGCAGCCGATGCCCTGTCCGCTCATAAAGGCCAGAAAGCGGTAGGCGAACTGCACGCCATCCTCCGCCAGGAAGGCGCGGCGCCTGCCGCCATCAGCAAACTGTATGGTGACGTTTGTGTTGTTCAGCAGGGTCCGGATCTCGCCGGGCTGATAAACCGATTCGAGTTGCGAGATATCTGACATAGCGAACACAACCGGTTCTTCTGTGGTAATGATCCGCTGCTGTACCGGTAAACGGCCATGTTCAACGATGAACCGGTACAGGCTGGTGACGGCATCGGTGGCAGAGATGTTCTGGCTGGCCAGAATGGCTTCGGCCCGCTTTTTAAGCTCTTCAGCGATGCGGATATTAAGCATGACTTTGCGCAGCGGGAGAGTTTTACCGGGGCCGGATTCGCCGGCAATATCGGCCGTTTTTTTATCAGGCATACAGGTTCCGTGTCTGGGAAGGTGTTGCTGAATTAATTACATCTTGTAAAGCTGAATGTAAAGCTATAGTTTAAATTGCATCCAACAACAGCTGACCGGACAGATCCAGCGTGACCGCCGGCGCGCGACATGTCAGCGTGAGTACGGCAGCCACTTCCGTAGATAAATCAACAGGGTAACGAAATGACTGAAATCATCGCGGCCTGGCAGGCGCTGATAACCGCCTGGCAGCACGCTGACGGCCTGAGCGGAATGTTAATCTGGCTTTTTTCCTCTGCAGGTATCCGGGCGCTGTGGCTTTGCATCATGAGCCTGATGATGGCCGTGGTAATGGCCGCAGCCTGTCTGTCAGGCCTGACGGAGCTGGCCGCCGATGTCAGCGCGTGGCGGCGTAGCCGTCAGCTGAGAAAGATGCGCTGAAGACCGCGGAGACAATCTTATTAAAAGTTGCACTGATCCCCGCCGTTAAATAACAGCGCAATGCTCAGAAATATATGAACCCGTTAAAATCAGCCGAAATCTAAATTATCATTATTTTCATGATGAAACCCCGTGTTTATTCTTTTGCTGACTGCCGGGCTTTGACCCCGGCAGTCAGGCTGTGTTATTATTTACACAGTAAATGAGCGACCACTCTTATTACTGTTTCCTTTTACCCGCAGACCTGCGCTTTCTTTTTCCTGCTGCCCAGACCACGAATCTGCGCAGGTAGAAAAGGAGCAGCGCCCCGGTGATATAGGCCACATAGCCCGCTGCAGCCGAGAACACAACCGGCGGAAGCCACGGCACCAATACCATCAGTCCCGGAAGGTAGAGCTGAATAAATCCATACACCGCGATATAAATCGGGGTATGCCACACCTTATTGAATGACGCTTCAATGATCGTGTTTCTGATTTCTTTCAGCTCTCGCCTGAACCAGCCTTTATTTTCCGGCTCAGCCGCTTCCGGCGGTTCTTCTTTATCACGATTACGGCGGTCCGGAATACGCTCTAAAGTGTAAATGGTGGTGCTGGTATCGCCGTTTCTGGTCTTGCGGTTGACCCTCTTTTTCATCAGTTTTAGCATTATAAATCTCACTCTTATTATTTTGGTTCTGGGTTCTGATAAACGTTTCTGGCGTTTTCATAGCCATTTCTCCAAATGATGGTTAAAAAAATACATATCCAGTTTTTACTGCTTTACTGCCTGTCGGTTATCGTCGTCGCATAGTTCACCCCCGTATCCTTAAATATCGTTTACTGCGTTAAGACAAAAAAATACCCGGAGTGTCTGACACACGCCGGGCATAAACTGGTTCCGAACCGGATCACCGTTATCTGCGTTACGCTGTGCTCATTTCATATCTTCCGGACCCTGATTACCAGTTTTCACCGCTGAACCCATCAGCGATTTATGCAGTTACTTTAACAGCTTACGGCGTGAAAGTCAAGTTTTTTTGTAAATGTTCTTCCTTTTTCGTTTTCAGTGTGGTAATGGGGTTTCAGCCCGCATGGTATAAGGCTTTGCGTTTTTCACGACTTTTAACGAGACAATATAAAGACAGAAATGCCTGAATATATTTTTACAGGTCGCACGATTTTTAATAAAAATATTTTTCCCCCGGTAATCTTTTGAAATTTTAATAAGCTGTTTTCGCTTGTCTGATTATATTCAGAGGCTGAGGGCGGGTCAGCGAAATCACGTAGCCTGAAATCGTGGCGCGCGTGTACACTTCTCTCACCACTCCCCTGCTGCGATGAAACCAGATGCCCGGTCCCTTCCCCTATGAAAGTTTTACCTCCGACAGGCTGCCCGCGTGGCGCTGCCCGGCCTGCCTCAACGCATCGCTGGTTCTGGTGCCAGGTTCTTTTACCACGCGGGACACGGCTGACTCCCTGCGCCACCGCGGCGAGGACTGGTACACCGAAGAGGACGACCGGGAAGTGTTCTGCTGCATGCTGGAGTGCAGCCGGGCTGACTGCCGTGAATCGGTGTCAGTAGCCGGAACGGGGCGTGGCATGATTGATTTCGATGAACAGATGCGCAAGACCGGCTGGTATACGCTCTATCGCGCCATCACCTTTGTCCCGCCCCTGCCGCTGTTTCGCCTGCCTGACGCCTGTCCGGAGGACGTGAAAAATCAGCTGGAGACAATCGCCGCGCTGATACCGGTCAGCCTCAATGCGGCCGTAAACGCGCTGCGGGTGACGCTGGAGCTGCTGCTTGACGAGCTCAGCGTGGCCCGCCTGACCGACGGCGAGCGACCAAAAATCATTCCGCTGGCCACACGCATCCGGGACAGTGAAGCGACTCTGGGCGAACACTTTGCGGCGTTTGATGCCCTGAAAGACCTGGGCAATCATGGCAGCCATACCAACGGGCGAATCCGGCGTTCCCACGTCGAGGGGGCCTGCCTGATCCTTGACGAACTTATTCAGCAGCTGTTTGCGCTGCGGCCCGATCACGCAAAAATGGTGGCCACGCTGAAGGCGACATACGGTAAAAAATAAACGGACAGGGTAAAAAGGACGCGGACGCAAAAAAGCCCGCCTTTGCGGGGCGGGCTGTTCTGCCGGAGCAGTCGGCTGATTCGCGGTCAGCCTCGTGCAGCGGGGTGAAATTCTCTTTTGGCCCATTCAGTATAGCGCACGACAGCGTGCAAATGGAACACAGCCGCCCTGGCTTTTCTCAGAAGCCGGACAGTCATGTATGAGGGCCTGCAGCTGTTACAGCCTTCCGCGGGCAATCCGTAAGAACCGGCGACCCAGAATGAACAGCACCGCCAGCGTCAGCAGCTGCGCAGCGGTAAACAGGGTCAGCCACACAGCAGGCCAGGGTCTTGAAAAGCTGACCAGCGTGTCTAAAAAGGCATTAAACTGAACGGTTCCAAACAGTCCTGCCGCACAGTGCATGGCCGGCAGCATACGGGGATCGCGCAGGAAGGGGCGTGCCGCCCTGACAAGCCGCCAGTACAGAAGTACCGGGATGAAGACGTTAAACAACAGGCCGCTAACCGCCTGCTGCCACGGTAAGGCACCGGATGCCGCCACATGAAGATCTGCGCACTGGCATAAAAAGTACAGGGTAAGCGAGATGAAGAAGATGGCTTGGGGCGATCGTAATACATCACGGATGGTTATTTTCATGGGTGCTCCTTGTATGCAATGAATCAGATAAAACCGGGCAGGCCGCGACAGGCATCATCCCAGAACGAACCCCGGTCAGGCCTGCTCACTGTTTCCGCCAGCTGTTCAGGCGACATGCCCCAGCGCGCGGCCAGCAGTCCGGGTGGCCAGCTTTTCTTTTCCGTCAGGGCCCGGAATGCCTCTGCGGGAAGCGGTGGTGCGTCCTCACTGATATGGGGCACGCCGCGAAACGCATCGTCCCATACTAAAGGCCGGCCGCTGTTTCTGAAAATGTGGCCCACCGTCTGCTCCGTCATGTTCCACCGGGCAGCCAGTGTCCGGGTCATCCAGCCGCCTTTTTCCTTTTTAAGTGTGCGAAGCTCCTGCGCTGAAATGGCCGCAACGCCGCAGCGCAGGTCCGGCAGCCCGCGGCAGGCGTCATCCCACTGCGCGCCCCGTCTGGTGTCGTTTATCAGCTTACTCATCCAGGTGTCGGAAATCTGCCAGCGTGCGGCCACCGCTTTGATCATCCAGCCCTTATCCTTTACCAGCGTGCGGAACGCCTGCACGGAGAGCCGTTCTGCACCGGCTGGCCATTCGTCACTCATTCCGGCCTCCGCGCGGGCTGGATCTGGTTCAGTACCACGGCGGCTTCATCGGCCGTAAAACCGAAATCCGTCATCAGTTCGCGCGGCAGCGATTCTGCCAGGCGCGGCAGCTCTGCCAGGGTTTCGTTGTGGAAGACAAACTTTGCATGCGACATGCCTCTCTGCGTCATGACCCGCATAACGGTCCGGCGGATGCCCTCAACCGATTTGTACTGACAGACCTCAGCCGTAAAGCGCGAAGAGTCACTGCAGCTGATCCCCCGCGCCGCCAGAAAGGCCACAAAGCGGCGGGCGAAGCCTGTCGCGTCGCTATCCGCCTGGCTGTCTTTATGACCGGCTGATGAGGCTGAAGCTGTTGCAGCAAAGTGGGCGCCATGCGGCACACGAAGAACGTTGTCTTCCGGGTCTTCACTGTTCAGATTCCTGAGACTGAACGACGTAATCTCACCCTGCCGGAAAAAGGGGTCATCGGTCGTCACCACCCTGGTTGCCAGCGGCATGCGGCCATGCTCAGCGATATAGCGGTAAAGCTGCTCCACCGCGTCAGTGGCGGTCATACCCATTGCCTCCATGCGCAGCTCCGCGCGCTTTTTCAGCTGCTCGTCGAGGCGTACAGTGAGCTGGGCGCTTTTGGCGCGCTTTTTCCGGTCAAACAGTCCGCTCATGGCGTCATCCTTATGTACAGTTAAATGTATGTATTTATTGTACAGCCATTTATACCGCACTATAATGAATCGTGCCACTTTTAGCGGCCTGGATCAGGGTCTGAGAAGGTGAGACGATAACCGAACAATAGCAGGCAGGTTCT
Organism: Erwinia aeris; assembly: GCF_041224955.1. Lineage (NCBI taxonomy): Bacteria > Pseudomonadati > Pseudomonadota > Gammaproteobacteria > Enterobacterales > Erwiniaceae > Erwinia > Erwinia aeris. The sequence goes on from NZ_JBGFFX010000019.1 coordinate 39,631, forward strand.
GCGTTTACAGGCCGGAGGGCTGCAATGGAATCGGAAAAATATTTTCAGGGTTATTCATCCGGGCTGGGTGACTTTCTGTTTCCCGGCGAGGACTTTTACGACTGCGAAGCCCGTCATTTCGTGTCGGAGCTGCTTGCCGGTGAAGGGGATACCAGTACGCCGCAGGCGTTTCTGAACCTGCTGGACACCTTTACGCCGGAGATGGTGCAGCACAAGATCGATAACCCGGACTGGAGCACGGCGCAGACGGTCAGCCGCTGGGAAAACATGACAAAGAAACGGATACGCCAGCGGACAGAACAGCGGTTCGCGGCCGAGCTGGCGGCGGCGCACACTGCCGGCCAGAAATAAGGAAAACACTATGGACAGATCAGACAGGGAAAACGGTGATCCGATGCGCGGTGAGGTGTATGCCGTGAACAGGCAGACGGTAGCGGCCGTATGCGGGCTGTGGGGCTTCGGCATTTTCGGGGCGCTCATGCTGTTTCAGGCCGCCTTCAGGCTGGTTATCTGCCTGTGGGGTTACACCCTGAACGGACTCGATCCGGTGCAGGCCGGCGTGGCGTTTGCGTTTGCGACGCTCTGCTTCATCGCGGCCGCGCTGTGCTACCGGGGCTTTGACCGCTGCCGGAACACGCTGCAGCGCCATAAGCTGCCGCAATGACTTTCAGCTGAAACAGCGGAATAAAGACGATGAAAACAGAAGTGGAAAAACTGATCGATAACTGCAGCCAGGCGTTTGTGGCGTGGATGCAGCAGAGCGACATGATCGACGTGACGGCCGTCATTGTTTACGCTGTCTTCTCTGTCGGCGGCCTTTACATGATAGGGCATGCCCTGACGCCGGCGCGGTCGTCTGATTAAGTGCCCCCCGCCGCCTGCCCGGCCCGTCAGCCGGGGATGTAAAGGCTGACGGGAAGCCCGGCGTCAGACTAGTCCTCAGCCTGGCCGGCCCGGACGGTGTAATTATTAACGTCGATGTAAATCACCGGTTCGCCGCCGCCGCTGTAGTCGTAATGGGGCGGGTATTCATCGCTGACGATGAAGGAAATCAGCGTGCCGGGCTCCAGTCCCTTTTTATACGTCCCGGTTCTGATCGTCACCTCATCGCCCACGGAAGGCACGCGGTCCGAAGAGGATTCTGCAAGGGTTGTTCCGCTGAACACAAATCGTATGGTCATGGTTATCTCCGTTCCGGTACGGGTTAAAGAGCTGCACCTCCGTAGTGTAGCAGTACGCTGCGCGGGCGCAGCCTGACGGCCTTCTTCCGGCGGCGTCAGGCGCGTCACGCCGCGGGTCAGGCCGTTCTCAGCGCGGCCGCCATCGCCTGCAGACGGGCGCGATCGGCGTCCTCGCGCGGGTCCTGCGTGCCGGCGATGCCCTGTTCCCACCATTCACACATCATGCCGGCAACCGCCATCACCGCAGGCCGGATGCGCTCACCGTCGCTGTGCAGGCGGGCAGCCAGCTTCTCCAGAACGGCCGCTGCCTGGGCGGTCTGGGCGGCATAGTCACCCGGCCGGGCGCTGGCCGGCGTAAAGCCGGACTCTGAGGTGCATCGCCGCACCGCGTGGCTGACTGTCATGGCGTCTCCTTTTATATCGCTGTATGGCAATGCAATGCGTACAGCCATTTATACCGCACCAGGCTGATCCGTGCCATGTTTTCCGCCATTGCGGTTTTCCGGCAGAAGACGCAGTGCCGCACTTATCCCCATTTTCTGTGGATAACGCTACATTTTGTGTCTCTGTCAGCTGCCTGTGGCACAACATGTAGTCTCCGCACCCGGACCGCCCCCGACTTCCTCTCCCGGTTAATTTTGCCTTTCGCGTGTATTTCGTTTTTTCCGCAATCCGGGCGCAGGCAAAAACGTATTTAATTTCTGTACTGCGATGTTGCAGTACGTGAAGCCGGGGTGTAAGGTGGAGGTATACTGCAATGTTGCAGTACACAACAGTGGAGCGGCAGGATGGATAAAATGACACTCGGCTGGATTATCTTCGGGATGTGTTCAGCGCTTAGCGCCTATGGTGCATTTCAGATGCTGGCGCTGCTGCTTTCCGGCAAACCTGTTTAACCGTCAGCGCATCCCGATCGGCTGACCCTTATAAGGAATACCAGCATGACTTTTAACAAAACCCTGCTGACGCTGCTTTTTGTCTCCGCGCTGCCGGCAGCAGCGGCAGATGGCAGTAATGGCCAGGTTCTGCCCCTTGATGGCGTTACCCGGCTGGCTGACGTCGCGCCCCGGCTGCCAGATGCGATAGCCTGGTGCGACTCGAATCTCAGAACCCTTAAAGCCGACGCGAGGCTGAGCGTTCAGCAGCGTTACGATCTGCAGGACTGTCTTTATGCGCGCTATGTTTCGGGGCAGCGTAAAAAGAATGAAGGCGTTATGGTGCGTTCCTTCTGGGAAGACGTAACCCGGCTGAATGATGTCGCCACCGACGGCCAGCTTGTTGCCGCATGGAAGTATCCGCGCACAGTTAAGGGGCCGCAGTGAAGACCATTAATGTACGCATTGAAGACCAGCTTAAGGCCGAGGCTGAAGAAGTGCTGGCCCGGCACGGCGTCAGCCCGACCGAGGCCGTCAACCACCTTTATCTGTATCTGGCCCAGCACGGCCAGCTGCCGTTCCGGGTGTCAAAGCGCGCTGAAGCACCCGCTGACGTTTTCCGGGACACGCTGATCCGTATACGTCTGGCCATCGATGCGCTGCAGAGTCTTGCGGCCCTGCCTGATGGTGCCCCCGAACGTGACTATCTGGCCACTCAGTGCCGGCTGCGCTGCGAGCAGCTGCGGCAGGACATTGCCGGTTCGGCCGCGTTTATGGCTCTGGCGGCCTGCCGCGATCCGCTGCCACGCGATCCGGATGAAGATACCGGACTTTACTGGCAGTGGATGCAGGATCATCTGGCGCAGGCAGAGGACGTGCTGGAAGACGCAGCCGGAAACATGTCAGCGTTACTGAGTGCCATGACCGGGCAGATCAACGCTGTGTACTGGCAGCTGGCAACCTTTATTGACCTCTATGGCCCGGTTGATACCGGTCCCTTCAGACCTTCACGGCAGACGGATAACAGCAGCAAGGCCTGACTGCCAGGCAGGCCCGCAGCGCGGCCGCTTAATACGACGGAGTGATCATGAATACTATCTGGAAATACGTACTGGACGCGGAACTGAGGCAGACAATCAGTATGCCCGACGGCGCAGAGATCCTGTCTGCCGGTGCAGTCGGACGCGATATCTGTCTGTGGGTGCGCGTTGATAACGCGGCACCGGAAACCCCGCGCCGCTTTCTGGTCGCGGGTACAGGCGACCAGCTGCCACCGGAGAACAGCCTCACCTTTATCGGCACGGTGCAGATGCCGTTCATTGCCGGCAAAAACGTGGTGCACCTGAATTCGCATCCGCTGGTTTTTCACGTCTTTGAGATCACCGGCGCGCGGAGGGGCCTATGAGACTCTATGCCTGGCTCTGGTCGGTTGCCCTCCTGGGTGCTTACGTTGCGGCTGACTGGCTGTACCGGACGTTTCTGCCGGACTTGTACAACCCGCTGGCGGCGGCGGCGGGCGTTGTCCTGCTGTGTGTGGTGATCGTCGTCAGGTGGGTCAGGGGTGATTTTCATAAGGCGTGGCTGGAAAGGCAGGCGCGCAGCGCAAACAGGAACAGCCGGCGATGATGGCGGCCGGCGGGTTCATCATGCAAAGGGGGGCGGAACGTGAATACAAATTTTTCTGAGCGGCTGCAGAGCCTGATACCCATCGATGACGGCACCTGGTTTGTGGCGGGTGCGTTATTGCTGGGTATTGTATGGTGTTCCTGGGCCATCATAAGGCAGGTGGAAAGAGAGGAAAAGGAACGTCAGGCGGCCAGCTGGCGTGAACGTGAGGTCAGGGCGCTGGAAACACTTGCCCGGCAGGCAGAGAAAGATGAACAGGGGAAAAGGTCATGAAACCCCGGCCTGAGCTGATTACAGTGAACGACGGCAAACTTAACGCGCAGCGGCCGGAACGCTGCCTGCAGACAGACCGGTTCAGAACGCTGAACCTGACTCACCCGGAGGTGTTTACATGAGTGCGATGGATAAGATGAACAACTTAATGAACGGCATTGATTTAGTTGCGGTAGGACAGTTCGGCGCGGCCATCATTCTTGGCGGCGTGATAGGTCTTTTTATCAGTTACCTTATGAAGTTCAGGCTTCCTGCTACGGCACTGTCGATGCTGGCAGTGATCGGCTTTTTTATTTTCCCTATCTGGTAGCCGTGACACAGTTATCAGTGACCGTATGGCTGATGCCGGCACGCGGCAGGTCAGGCGGTCACGTTTTGGCGGATAATAACTGCAGGAGAAGAGTGTGATGACTGAACAGCGCGTACTGCTGGGCGCAGAGCATCCGGAAGCGGGTATGCTGTATCTGGAGGTGATCCCGGACAGTGAAGTTGGCTATGCGGATATCTATCAGATAACCGGCAGCCTGTACGGCAACTTTCTGGTCAGCATGGCACCGGACTGGCGACTGCATGAACCCACCTTTGACGGCAGGCCGTGGGATGAGTGGGTGATCCGTCAACACCTGTCACGCATTGACTGGTATTCAAACGACGAGATCCAGGAAATATGTCAGAAGCACGGTCTGTCCTGTTCTGATCTGGAGCGCTGGGGTGAAGACGCGGGGCGCTGGAAGGACGTACCGGTAATGGTCGGGCGTGAGGAGGACAGCATACCCTTTGCACTTCTCTCAGGGCATATAAGCGGTGAGGAGAAGATATGAGTAAGAAGCCTCGTTATATTGTCATGATCAAAGGAGGCAAGACCCTTTATCGTGGAGATAGTCGCTTATTTGCCTGGGCGATATGGCTGGTTAACCGCCGTCATAAGGCGATGGCCTATGACTGCGGAGTCTGGGTTGTCGAGCCTGCTTACTGGATTAGCGTTCAAAGCAACCATGACTGTCACGATTAAGCGAGAGCAGCATTCATTTTCAGACATAAAAGGCGTCCAGCTTCTGAAGAAGGACACCTTTCAATTATGGACGTTTTAACGACTTAATTTTTCGGAGTGAACGAACAATTAAACGTTAACCCCTGTCAATTTAAACCCCCGGTAAGCGCGATGCAGTTCGGTATCAGAAATCGCCGCCGGTGGTTGAGTTCAGGGCCCTGAAAAGGGTGTCATGCGCGCTTTCCAGCAGGCGTCCGGGCAGGCGGAAGTCATTCACGCGGTAAGTCTGCCCGCTGCGCGTGGTCACGCTAAGATAATACTGGTCTTCAAACTGCATTCCCGCGCCGATGTACTCAATGGCCGCAACGTCGATCCAGATAAGGTTATTTCCCTCAGCATTCTCGAAAGGCTCAATACGGCCTTTAAGCCACCTGTGCGGCTTTCCCGGCACGCACTTAACCGTGATACCCGTCTTGTAACGGCGCGATCTGGCCACAAACGCGGCAATCTGGTCCTCATTCAGCGTCTGCGCCGGGTCCAGCTCGCTGAAGGATTCGGGGCTGAAGTTATACTGCAGCTCTTCAAACAGCTGGCCATAAACGGATTCATCATCCAGTGTGTCTCCGTTCTTTTTAAGAGAATCCCCCCAGATTTTTTCCATCTCTTTTTTCAGCGTCTGCGTGATCGTATCGAACTCGCCAGAATGCTCGTCGTAGTACTTGATATCCATCGTCTCTCCGTTCTGTCAGCGAAATATAAGCCCGATAAATGTATTATAAAATTGTTCATATCTGAACATTTTTAACGTATATTTTTTTCAAGAGGGTACGCTATTCTGGCGTGTCCGGAAGCAGTTAACAGACGAGGCGGATATGAAAAAATCACTGATGGCCGGCATCCTGCTGGTTATGGCGCAGGGGGCATACGCGCAGAATGACAATCAGGAGATGCAGCAGATGCTGACCGAAGCAGGCGTGCAGGGCCTGTGCAGTGCGCTCAGACAGTCGGTGCCGATAAATAACAGCGCACTCAGCCCGGCGGCGCCGGAAACCGGCGGGGGCGTTAAGCTCGGAACGGACGAACGGAAAAATCTGGTCAGCTGCGCCTACTTCGATGAGCAGCAGGCGCGCAAAGGGGCCGGGATGAAACCGGAATCCTTTGACACCTGGTCAGCACGTCACACCGCGCTGACAGATTATGAACTGCCTGATTCTGCCTGGCAGAGTGTCTATAAGGAATTTTCACTTCAGCTACGTCATCGCTATCCGGACAGCAAATTAACCGGGGAAAAAGGATGATAAACCATGTAACGCCTGCGGGAGAGTCCCGGATTGACCGGCTTTGACCTGATTCTGTGGCGCAGAGGGCTGAACTGGAACCAGGAGCGGGCAGCCTCGGAGCTCGGGATCAGCAGGACCAGCCTGGTCAAGTACGAGGACGGCGCGGCCGTGCCCCGTACCGTCCAGCTCGCCACCGTTGCCCTGACCCTGAAAGCCGAGTGGCCTGCCCTGAAAAACATGAATAAAGACAAACTGCTGCACCTGCTTAAGCATGAGGTGATGAGGACACGGGATGAATGACCCGCTGCACGCCGCAGGCTATCTGTTTGCTGCCGTTATTACCCTTTTCATCCTGTGGCGGGGTACGCGGCGACGCAACCGCCGGCATGAGCGCAAGCAGGCCAGCGCCGGCCGCGTGATTGACAGAATCAACGCCTTTCCGCATTTTGGGCAGAAGATTGCCTATCTGCGTAAAATTGACCCGTTTGTGTTCGAAGAGCTGCTGCTTGAGGGCTTCGAGCGGCGGGGCTTTAAGGTGATCCGAAACCGCCGCTATACCGGCGACGGCGGCATTGACGGACGGGTGATCATTGACGGCAGAACGTGGTTCATCCAGGCGAAGCGCTATGCCAGCTTTATTGCGGTTGGCCACGTCCGTGATTTCGACGCACTCCTGAACGAGGCCGGTGCTCATGGCTTCTTCTGCCATACCGGCAAAACGCGCGAGGGAACCAAATCGCTGATCCGGAGTAACAGCCGGATGGTGCTGATCAGCGGTCAGAAACTGCTTGATCTGATTGCCACCGATGCCCCGTTTGTACCTTATCCGGGCTACCGTCCGGCCCCTATGCAAACTGAGATCGAGAAGGAAACAACATGAGCCACAGAAGATTTATTACGGTGTTGCCGGTACTGCTGCTGACCGGCTGCGCCATGCTGCCGGGCCAGTCCGATTACGATCGCTTCTGCAGCGTATCGGGTCTGGCCAGCAGGGGTGAAACCTACCGCGTAACGTCCGGTCAGGATTTCTGGCTGACGCAGAACGGCCGCTATCTCAGTCAGGCGGAATACAGCAGCCCCACAGACACCTTCCAGAAGCTGACCGGCCTTGTCAGCGGGGAAGATTCCGACCAGGTGCGCAGCAGCGCCGTTAAAGTCAGGGTGTTCCGCGTTGACAGCGAAAGCGCTGACAAGGGGGCCTGCCTGCCGGTCCGCTACGATGACAAGGACGCACGCCGGAAAATGGATTCACTGCGTAACGGTCGCCGCATGATGGTGTACAGTGAGGATGCGGGCCAGTCGGGCCAGCAGATTTACAACAACAGCCGGGGTGCCGGCTTCAGCTACAGGTTGCTATGAGTGGATTAAAAGGTCACCGCATCAGTGCAGACATGTTCGCCGACATGCTGAAGCTGCCGGCAGGTCAGCTGGTCTTTGCCGCAAGGCATGGCCAGCCGCTTCGTGGGCTCACGCTTCCGGCTTTCGCCATTGCCGGCGGTAAGAGCTGGAACTCAACGACAACCACGCGCAGTATGACGTTCGATATGCAGGAAGCCATCGATTTCAGTGACTAATATCATAAAAATCAGGGCAGTAAACCCTGATCAGCGGATTTTAAAAAATTGACTACTTTCCCCCTGCAGATCTCCCAGAATTCACGTAGCGACGCCATCAGCGCCGATCGCGTGACCTATGCCTACTTTGATTACGCTGACGCGCTGGCACTGCGGGAAATGGCGGCCCAGGCCGATCTGCCCCGATACCTGCTCGCCCCGGAGGTTTCCGCCTTTCTTCGCTACGTGCCTGACCTGCGCCAGCAGGTGCTGTTTGACACGCTCTGGAACACCGGCGCCAGAATAAACGAAGCGCTGGCGCTCACAGGCGGCAGCTTTCAGCTTGATGGCAGCCGGCCGTTCGTGCGGCTGAAGACGCTGAAGCAGCGGCAGCGCGGCCGCGGTCGTCCGGGCAAGGACGACGCCGTTTTCCGGGTGGTTCCGCTGACCGATCCTCACTACGTCCGCAAGGTGCGGGAGTTTATGACGACGTTCCGCATCGGCCGTCAGCAGGCGCTGTGGCCCGTGCTCAGCGATAACACCCCGCGTAACTGGATCAGGAAGGCCGTGGAGCTCGCAGAAAGTGACTCTGTCACTTTTAGTATTCCCATCAGCTGCCATACCTTCCGTCACAGCTTCTGCATGCACCTGGTCCAGCACGGTGTGCCGCTTAAGGTTATCCAGGCGTATGCCGGACACACACGCCTGGAGAGCACGGAGAAGTATACCCGCGTGTTTGCCCTCGACGTCGGGCGTCAGTTCGGCGTGCGCTTCAGCGTACCCGACGATTTCCAGCCCCTTCCTGACAAGCGCCAGATTTAGTCATCATAAATCCCTTTTGATTCGTTATTAATCTAAATTATTTCTATATTCATCCGAAAAGCCGGCTGCCGGACCGATCTGTGACGTGTTTTATCCTCTTTTTTTCTATATTAATCTAAATTAAATCACTTTCGTGTCTTTACACGCGGATCGGCTTACGCAATAATCCATATGTGTCTTATGTTTTTCCTGATTGATTCTTTTTTTTTCTAACAACGTGAGGTTCAGAATGCGCATTTTTGTTGACGACGGCTCGACCAACATCAAACTGGCATGGTCAGAAAACGGTACGGTGAAGACGCTGATCAGTCCGAACAGCTTCAAGCCCGAGTGGTCCATGAAGCTGCCGGGGATTTCCGGTGCGGGCGTCGGTGCCTCTGAGAATTATGAAATCGACGGCGAGAAATACAGCTTTGACCAGCTGAGTCCGGATGCCGTGCGCACGACGGAAATCCGCTATCAGTACAGTGACGTTAACGTTGTGGCCATCCATCATGCGCTGATGCAGTCCGGGCTGACGCCGCAGCCGATCGATATCGTGGTGACGCTGCCGCTGAGCGAGTATCTGGACGAACACGACCAGCCGAATCTGGCGAATATCGAACGCAAGAAAGCCAACGTGAAGCGCCCGGTCAGCGTGCAGGGCCAGGAGAGCTTCACCGTGCGTAAAGTCAGCGTGCTGCCGGAATCCGTGCCCGCCGGCTTTGACGTTCTGAAAGAGCTGAACGAGCTCGAATCGCTGCTTATCGTGGATATCGGGGGAACCACGCTCGATATTTCCCACGTCCGCAGCAAAATGTCAGGCTTCGTTAAAACCTCGTGCGATCCTAAAACGGGCGTGTCCATCATCACCGAAGCCGTCAAGCACGCGCTGGATACCAGCGTCAGCACCCGTACCAGCTCCTATGTAGCCGACCGGCTTATCCAGGCGCGCAACGACAGCGAGTTTCTGGCCAGCTACCTGCAGAATGCCGATCAGCGCGCGCAGGTACTGCAGGTGATGCAGGAACGAGAAAAGACCCTGACCAACCGCGTCATCAAAGAGGTCGGCCGTTTCTCCGGCTTCACGCACGTTATGGTGGTCGGCGGTGGTGCCGGCATCGTGGCGGAGGCCGTAAAAGCGGCAACCGGCGTGGGCGAAGGACGTTTCTTTGTAAGTGAAAACCCGCAGTTCGATCTGGTGCTGGGTATGGTGGCAATGAAGGGCTGATCATGACTGATAACCGCAAGTGCTCATTTTACATCTACCCGGATCGCAACGCTGCGGACCGGGTGGCTGACGGACTTCTTGAAAAGCTGCCGCAGAAAGAGCGCGGCCGGGCCATGCGCGCCATGATGCTCTGTGGCGCGGCGCTGATGAAGCAGGATGAACGTCTGCCGTTCCTGATCGCCGAATTCATGACGGACAGGACCTCGATGCAGGACATTCAGCGCATTATCAGCAGCACGCTGCCACAGCAGGAGCAGGATGATATAAACCGGCTGGCGGAGCTGCTTCGTCAGGCCACGGGCGGCAATGCCAGTGCGGTACAGCTGCTGCAGCTGCAGCCGGGCAGCGGGGGCGTTGCGACTGCGACGCCGGCCGAAGACAGCAACGGGGAAGAAACCCGGCGTAACAGCCAGAATATGTTCCCGGACGACGACTGAAGGAGCCGCCAGTGAGATACGTTCTGTTAGTTGCAGCGATGCTGGCCACGAACGTCATGGCCAGCCCGGTCGCGGAGCCGGGCAGTTCCCCCGACCCGGCGCTGAGCGGCGTTGAGGTTCAGACCGGGTTTTCGCCCGGCGGAACCGCACTGCGCCTGGTACTGGATTCCATTCAGGGTGCCCGGCATGAGGTCCTGGTTGCGGCCTACAGCCTGACCAGCCGCCCTGTCGCCGGCGCACTGCGCGCCGCTAAGGAGCGGGGCGTCACGGTCGCGGTTGTGGCCGATCGCAAGGCCAACGATAACCGCTACACGGCCGTCAACTTTCTGGCCAACAATGGCGTACCGGTGCGCATAAACGACCGCTACGAGGCGATGCACAATAAGTTTCTGGTCATCGATCGCAGCATTCTGGTGACGGGTTCGTTCAACTACAGCGCCAGCGCAGACAGCCGCAATGCTGAAAACGTCGTGAGGATCAGCGGTGCTCCGGACGTGGCCGGCGCCTACGTGAAAGAGTTTTCCAGGCTGTGGCAGGAAAGCCGGGACGTGGCACCACGGTACTGATCGGGCCGCCTGATAAATCGTGGCCACGAAGTAATACAGCTTGATTGATATGGCTCATTCGCCGTATAATTAAGCACAATCAACGGTAGCGCCCCGAATGGCGAAGGAGTGAACCCCATGCAATTTTTTCCCCTGTTAATTTCCCGTGCCGGTCAGCCGGCGCCCGCTGCTGCAGACGGTTTACACCGTCACAACCTGCGTGCTTTCAGGCGTATCATCACGCAAAGACCGTCTTATATACCCAGCTGCCGCGCGGGAGTCAGGCAGGAGAAAACGGACCGGCCACCGGGTTTGCCCCGCGGCAGCTGGTTGATGTATTGCAGCCGGGATTTCTGCCCACCGGGCGTAACGGGGCGCGTTGATCCGGATAACCGTATGAAACAGGTTTATTACAACGAGGGCTGGCGTTCCGCCAGCAAGTACACGTTTGAGGTCTATCAGCTGGAGAACGGTACTTATCAGGCGCTGGTCCGTAAGTGGAACGGCAAAATTAACAAGGTGATGCAGGAGAGCCAGTTTCTGTCCGAGACGCGCGAAGCGCTCAGGCACCATGACTATCCGCGCACCCGCCAGGTGCAAATTTTTCTGAATTCTGACTTCTGGGAGAAAGGCGATGATTAAGGTGGTCAGCGTGGTTCCGCAACCGGAGACGGTGAAGGCGATCCGCGAAAAAACCGGCATGACTGAAACTGCGCTGGGTGCGGTTATGGGGTACGAGCTTCGCGCGTGGCAGCGTAAGGAAGCCATCAGTGACGATCTCAGCCAGTACAATAAAACCAGCCTGCGTCCGGGCGAGTACAACATGCTGATGCTCATTGCTGGCGTGCATCCGCACTACCGCCTGGATAAAGCATTCACCCCGGAGGATATTGTCAGGACGCCCGCCACGGCCGCTGACGTGCGACGGCTGCGCATGGCGCTGGGCCTGAAACATGCCGAAATTGCCACGCTCTTCGGCTACAAGCCGGCGTCCTGGCAGACCAAAGAGAAGCCCGCTCAGCGCGGCGTCAAGCTCAAGACCGGGGAGTACAATTTTCTGCTCCTGCTGGCAGGTGAGCACCCGTCACTGCATCTCACTGAAAAGTAAAATTAACCTGCGAAGAGGTCAGAACATGCTGGATTACATCGACAGGGAGAATCTGATGCGTGACCGCAGCTCATACCCAGGCCGGCCGCCCGCCCTGAAACGCTTTTTCGCGCTGTTTGCGCTGGCCTGCGCGCCTGCCGTCCTGACAGCCTGCGACCTTGCTGACTATTTTCCTGATGCACCCCAGCCTGTTTCCGTGATCTCGCCAGGCTATCAGGTGCGCATCGACGGGCAGGCGGTGCCGGTGTCGGGATTTGATAAATGCCCGCCTTCAGGCGGCGACACAGAGCACGCCACGCAGACCGATGCAGGGCGCTGCATCGTCCTGGCAGAGGGGCGTAAAACGGTCAGGGTGAGTCTGCACCGGCCGGGCGGTTCCGTCACTGAAACCTGGCAGATCATCCGGGCCAGAGACGCACATAAACGCGAAATCACCCGGCTGCAGCGTCCGGATGGCCAGTTCGTGATGGCTGCGAACCCCTGACTTGCACGTCAGCCGAGTCCCTGACGCTTCCTGCAGCACGCTGAGGGGCTGCAGCGTAAGCCTGTAGGAGATTGTACCTACAGGCTGAAAATGGCGATGAGAGCGTGCTGAGCGCCTTCAACGTCACCGACTGAAGAGGAAACAACGATGCGATACCTGATACTGTCATGCGGCTTTTGTGCTCTGTACATGATTATGATGGAGCAGATGGCGCCTGAGAAAACGGGCTCAGCTCTCTACTATGCGGGATTGGGATGCTGTTCGCTGATTGCGCTGGTGATAACCTGGAACGATAAAAGTGACGGCTTTGACGGGTTGATAGGGGCAGTGATGACCGCCCTGATCCCACTGGCCGGGATAGCCCTGATAGTGTACGGCGCCGGATCGAAGCTGGGCTATTTCGGGATCGGTGCGGACACCGGAGACTTTGTTAATAACAGTTCTGAACAGCTGGCCACACTGAGTCTGGTTCTGGGACTCATGCTGATACTTATCAGCGCTATCCGGATCTGGATGAACCACATACACAAAAGATGAAGTCCATAAGAGCCCGTTTAAGCGGGCTTTTTTTTATTTATAACTGTGTTTACATATAGGACAAAATGTCCTAATATATATTTGTGGCCGGGCAAGGTGCTCAGGTCCCCTACCGAGGGAAATATATGAAATTTTCAGCAGAAGAACTCAGCATCATTCGCCAGGCAGATGCCATTATTGCCGGCAAAATTACCACAACGGATTTTATCACCGGTGCCGATGCCGCGCGTTCCTTACTGCGATTTCGTCTTGTTGCAGAACCAGGCGAATCATTCTGTATGTTCTTTCTGAATAACCAGAACGGTGTGATTGCATTTGAAGAGCTGTTTAAGGGAACCATCAGCAGCGTCACCGTGCATCCCCGTATCGTCCTGCAGCGCGTTCTGCATCACAATGCCGCCGCCGTGGTCATGGCGCATAACCATCCTTCCGGTTTCACTAACCCCAGTCAGGCTGACAAGCTGATCACTGAACGTCTTGCGCAGGTGCTGGGGATGATTGATGTCAGGGTCCTCGATCACCTGATTGTGGGCAGCCGCGATATTTACTCTTTTGCTGAACATGGTCTGATTTGACAACCGCGGCCGCACGGTGGTGTGGCCTGCTCTGGAGCCTTGCTATGGGCAATAAATATACCGTACCGCTTAACGTTGGCGCGATCCGCGAAAGTTGTTTCCGTCCCGCTGATAAATGGACCCCGCCGACAGGGGAAGAGCTCCGCTATCTGCTGGAAAATGTGCTCAACCTGAGTCAGGAAGGGCTGGCGAGATATGTTGGTGTTAACGGCAGAACGGTTCGCCGCTGGGTGAACGGAGACAGTGGCATCGCGTATTCCGTCTGGTGCGTCCTTTGCATCGATGCCGGCTTGCCGCCGATCTGGAAATAACAGGGCCAACACCGACGCGCAAATGTGCGTCCTGAGCGTATCGGATAAACGAAGGAATTATTATGAATGCTGATAACTATTTTTTCAGAGTGCCGGCCACACGCGGGATACAGGGCGGCACAGAACAATACATGCTGACGGTTCCTATGGTCGTGTTACGCCGTATTCTTGCGATGGATAATGATGGCGATGTTATGGACCGCAGCCAGCGAGAAGCGAACAAAACGCGGGCGAAAAAAATACGGAATTATGTTGCTGGCGCGACGTCTTCACGGGCCCCCTACATATTGCCGTCAATTACCGGAAACATTGACAGTCATGTTGAATTCCTCCCCAGCGAACTCTCGCCGGCAGTGGGTATTCTTAAGATTCCAATGGATGCAGATTTAAAATTATTCGATGGCCAGCACCGTGCCCTGGGTATTTTTGAATTTGTGCGCGACTATTCGAATACGGAAGATACGATCAGCTTATTGCTTACCGTTGGCTTGCCACTTGAATTACGCCAGCAGTTTTTCGCGGATATTAATAACAATGCCAGTAAACCGGCAGCGGCGATCAGCATGGCATATAACAACAACGATCCGGTTAACCAGCTGGCAATGCATCTGGCCCGCTCCGTCACCGGGCTGGCGGGTACCGTGGATTTCGAACACAACGTGGTCCCTGCGAAAAGTTCACGGCTTATCAGCTTTAAGGCGCTGAACGATGCGACGAAAAAAATGCTCCGCCTGCGGGTCAACAGCGTCCCTTCGCCGCAACAGCGTAATATGGCGGAAAGACTCTGGACAGCCTGGGCGCAGGCCATGCGCTGGAATGACATTGCCCAGGATGATATTGCCGCGGAGTACCGTCAGGAGGCGCTTGGCCTGCATGGCATTATGATTAATGCGATGGGTATGGCGACGGCCAGAATGCTGCAACACAGAACGTGTGAAAGCATCGAGAAACTTCTGGCCTGTGCTGAAAGCGGTGACAACGGTTTTCATTATCGGGAGTCGTTTGTACCTGAGTGCTGGGAAGGGATGTGTGTTGATCCGGTAACCGGCACGATTAAAACTGACCGGCGGGCGCTTGAGGCCACAGCCGAAGCGCTGCAAAAGCTGATAGATCCGTTCGCGGATGTGATGTGGCTGCGCGCGTATCTGCCAGCTGAAGAAGCGAGTGATACGGCATTACTGAAATATGCGGCCGACATCGAAAATTGTAAGCTGCACTCTGCTGTACCGATGACAGACATTGTGGAGAAGCTGACATCGCTGGCCACCGGGGAACCGCAGTACAGGAGGGCGGTACTGGCTTCCGGTGAAGGGCTGAGCCAGTTTTTGGCCGGAACTCAGGGCTGACGCGACACGCTGATCAGGCGGGGTAATACGGGGATAGAGCAGTATTGCCCTGAAATGCGCTGTACGGCTCTGTAAATGCGTTTCCGGAAAAGCCGTACCCTTTGTTGCCTTTATCATAATAACGCTCCCAGAATCCTGTTCTGACCTTTTCTGACGCGATTCCGGCCTGGCGTCAGCCAGTTAACCTTTTCTGGCACTCACAGAACGTATCATCCCTGTTTATTTCTGGCCAGTTGACGACGTTTTCTGACAGGCCTGCAGAAATAAAACACTTCGGGGCCCCCTTCGGCTCCTGCCCGTCGGGCAGTCGTCAGCCACACTCCGCTAGCACGGCCAGCCGTGCAGCTCCGCCGAACCCCCTGCGGGGTTTCGGGCTATCGCTAGTGTCTGAGGTCTGGATTAATGGTTACAGGGGGCTGAAACTCTTTCACTATCTGCCTGTATCTCGGCCGCGACCGGAAAAAGCAAAATTTACAGGGGAAAGAGTCTTGAAAATAAGTAACAAAATCAGAGAAATAAATTGAATAGTACTTGCCTACTACGGCTCGTTAGACGTATAATGATCGCATCCAAAGGCAGTCCGGCCTTTGGCGGTAGCGTCCCGACCGGCGCAGGAGTTACCCCCATGACCAGATCACAAACCCCCTCACAGTTCAAAGCAGAACTGGAATCACAGAAAGATTTGCTGCTGAAAGCGTGCCTGCACGCCCTGAATGAAATCCCTGACACCCGTCTGAGCGGGCCTTTTCCGTCAACCTACGCGCTGGCCGCGCAGCTCGACAGGCTGATCCAGAGCAGCAAGTAAACCGCACGGGCTGGCATAGTCAGCCCGATTTCAGTATTAACGGCAGCGCCCCGACCTGGCGCAGGAGTCAACATGTCAGAGAAAAAAAACGTCCCATCCGTCGATATTTTCAGCCGCCAGCAAAGCACCGACGCTATCCCGTCCACCGCCATTGAACACATTATCTCACTTCGGAACGAAGGCATCCGGGTTTACATGGCGGGCATTGAGCAGCTATGCAGGGCACGCGATCTGATGCAGATGGCCGGGAAAGATTCGTACCTTTTCGACTTTGAAAAATCCGTTGAAAGCGCACTCCGCTGGAGCGATAAAGGCACCAGTCAGGCAGAAACCGCTATCGGGCGCGTCATTGACGGCAAAATCTGGGATCGCCTGATGTCAGAAACAGGCATGTACACGCTAATGAGCAACAAGCAGCGGAGTGAATGGGATAAACAGATTGCCGGTAAGGATATGCCTGAAATTACGCTCGACAACGTGCTGAACACGTTCCGCCAGCTTAACGCCAGCAAAGGCGACACGTTCACACAGGGGCTTATCGACATTTTTAGATCCCTTTCGTGGGATTACAAAACAAATAATCCCTGCATGTTTGGCAAGCGCGTGATCATTTCGCCACTGCTCGACGTGCACCGGGGCGGCTGGATCACCTTTTCATCTGACGGACATACGAAAATAGACGATCTGGCGCGCCCGTTTTATGTGCTTGAAGGGCGCAACGTGCCGGATTACCGCGTATCTGACGGAGCCAGACTGGATGAGTTTTTCAAGGCCAACCAGTTCAACGGCGAAGTATTTGAGTGTGATTACTTCACTGTGCGCTACTTCAAAAAGGGTAGCGGGCACATCACGTTCACACGTCCGGATCTGGTTGATGAGATTAACAACCTGGTTGCCCGGCACTATCCGGGGATGCTGCCACCGCGCGTCTGACTCAGAGCACAGGCCGCCCCGGCGGCCTGAAAATTAACAGGGAAAGGAAATAATCCGGGCCTGAAATATCGCGCCCGGACGTTAAATAGTGCTTGCTCTATATGGCTCATTAGTCGTATAATTATCACATCGGAAGGCAATCGGTCTTCCGCGGTAGCGCCCCGACTGGCGCAGGAGTGATAATTATGACTATCCAGTCCCTTCAGTTTCGTAACGGTGCCGTTTCGCTCGGCAGTATTTTTGTCTCAAGCTGGGGCTATGAGCAGACCAACACCTATTTCTACCAGGTAACGGCTCTGCGTGGCAAGAAAACAGCCGTCCTTCGCCGTATTGCCGCGCAGCAGGTGAAAGCCGACAGTTCTATGTCAGGCGAATTAAAGCCGGTTCCTGACGACTTTAAAGGCGAGCCGATCACCCGACGCATCCGGGATGAGTACGAAAGCCCCTCTGTTTTTATCGAAAGTTTCGAACGGGCAATCATCACCGACCCATCTGAAAGCCATTTCTACAGCTCCTGGGGCTGATCATCCATTACGCCCCCCCCTGGGGGCGTAACACCGGAGACTTATTCGATGAAAACAAAGATAATCACCACGAAAGATCATGCGTCAGACACTAAAACGCTGCTGCTGTGCAGCGGCATCCCGGTAACAGAACGACCGCTTGATGACAGGGAGCATCCGACCGGCGACTACTGCAACCGCCCTGTACAGGTTGAACAGGAAATTATCGCGGTGTGGGCTGAGCATGTTGAAGGTAATGGCGGTGCATTTGTGCGCCTGATGTGCCTGGCGCTTGATAAAACGGAAAAGGAATAACATGGCTGAAACTGATTTTCAGGCGAGGCGGCGTTACTATCTGCTGCGCTTTCGCCGCAGCCGCAGCGCGGACACGCTGGAAAAAATGTATGAATCCATGCGCGATCGCGGTCAGGTTCCGCCGGAGGACAGAGACGCCTTTGATTCTGCTGCCGACCACCGGCGTGCAGAACTCGCGTCCGGGAAGCTGTGGGATAAGATCCCGCCGCACATCTGGCAGTATGTAAAATAAAGACAGCGCCCCAATTGGGGCGTTTTTTATGCTTGCTAACATGGCTCGTTAGACGTATAATAAACCCACTGATGACGAAATCAGTACCTTCCTAACCAGCCTTACAGGTGCTCTATGACCTCTTCTGAAATCCTCCACAATCTTCCCCAGATTATCACCGCCGTCGCAACCCTGATCACCGCCGTGACCGGCCTGATTAAAGTGATGAAGGATAAAGGTAAGGACTGAACCCGCGCAGGGGGCGAAAGCCCCCTGACCTCAACCACGGTAGCGCCCCGACCTGGCGCAGGAGCTTTAAAGTGATCCCTGATCTCATTCCTTCCCGTTCTGTCTCAGACGATGACCTGTGCGCGTTCTGCGTGCATCTTGACTACCACCCGGGCGAACTCAGCGCGTGCCGCCTCGCCGGATGCGGGCGGGACGACTGGCCGTCTGTCCTGAACAGTGACGGGTATTGCATCGCGTGCCCGCGCTTTAAACATGAAAAAGAGCTTGTAAAGTATGGCTCGTTAGACGTATAATTATCACATCCAGAAGCAGCCTGTTTCTGGCGGCAGCGCCCCGACTGGCGCAGGAGATATACCATGCACGGCAACGTAAACGACATATGCGCCCGACTGCTGGATCAGTTCGATCCTTCCACCCCCCTGAGCATTCTCATCTGGACGACAGACGACGTTCACGACAGCACCCCTGATATGTGCCTGACATATCAGGAAGCGGAATCCGTACTGGCAGAAATCAGCGAATGCCGCTCTCACCATCAGTATGGCGTCGGACGTGACACCATCTGGAGCCTGGCGAAGCAGCTGCGCGAGGACGCCGCGCGGGAGCGCAAAGTAACCGTATCTGCCGGGCCATTACAGGAGGTGCTGAAGCTGGCCGCAGAGTTTCTCAGACTGGAAGACATTCAGGGCGGGGAAGATGCCGCAAAGCGACTCTATGCGGACGAGTCAGAGGCGTTTCGCTCTGTCAGTGAAACGCTCGAAAAACTGACGCGGCCTGACACCGGGATAGAAAACTGCCGGTTGCAGGAGCGTGCGTAATGACACATCAGGATGCTTACTTTGACACGCTGGCCCGCATCGAGAAAGGCGAATGGGATTTTGGCTGTACTGATGAAGACAACGAGGTACGGGCCACCAAAGCGGCTAAGGCGCTGGCACACTTCGCGCGCCTTAACGAGCAGGACGGCGACGGGTGCCCGGTATCAGAAATCATCGTGGATTTTCTGGCTGATCTGATGCACTTGGGCGAGGTGATACATTTCCGGGTGCTCGATGCGGAAAGTGCGGTGATCCCCCTGGTGCGCATCGCCGCCGTTCACTTTAACGCTGAGATAAACGAGCCGCAGGAATAATCGCATTAGGGGCAGCATGCTGCCCCTTTGCCAGGGAAAAAATTAACAGGGGAAAGAGAGGGTTGCAGCCAAAAAAACACTGCGTAAAGGCAAAAACAGCTTGCTGTATATGGCTCATTAGACGTATAATTATCACATCCAGAAGCAACCTGCTTCTGGCGGTAGCGCCCCGACTGGCGCAGGAGTCAAGAAAATGTCTGATGAAACTATTCAGTTCCCCATCACCGCCCGCACTATCCCTGATAACCGCCGCATGGCGTTTCTGCCGCGCCTGTTTGGTGCCTGGTATCTCACCGCTGAGGCGAGCGTGTACAACCACGCCCGCACCATGTGTGCGGGTTACGTAGGCGGCTCATGGGAGTTCGTAGAGCTGTCCTGCGGCAGCGGCTTTCTGTACCCGCTGAGTGCCGAACGTTTCATGCTATCCGTAAGCGGAAACTGGTTCGAGGGCGAGCTGAGTGCCGAAGCAACCGGCATCGTGCTGACCCTGTTCACGCTGAATCATCTTATCTGGCACGCCCACGACGAAGGCTATGCGCACATCTGCAACATGCTGATCACGCAGCAGGAAAGGCTGAAGCTGTACGCTGACCAGCACCCGGAGGCCGGTCTGATATATCGCGCCATTGACTAACCAAACGGCCCCCGTACAGGGGGCCAGAATCAGCAGGGGGAAAAATGCAATCTCAGACCGACGCTCGCGCGTACAGCACTGTACTTGTGACCGAAATTAACGGCGTGCGGGCAGTACACTTCTGCGCACATGAAAAATTAAGCGGCAGCGACTGCGATTTATGGTTTCCGCTGGCCGCAGATGCGGAGCTGTTCGGAGCGCTGGAAGCGATCATGTGTATTAACCGCGCTGCTGCTAACGTGGTTTCGCTGGAGTTCCTGCGGGAAAACGGCCCGTGTAAGGACTATCGGATCGTCTACAACAGGCCAGGCATCAAAGAAGACTGACGAAAACAGTAACTAAATTTGTTCATATCTGAACAAAAAAAGATGTGATAAAAAGGATTTCTCACTTGTTAGTATGGCTCGTTAGTCGTATAATTATCACATCCAAAGGCAGTCCGGCCTTTGGCGGTAGCGCCCCGCATGGCGAAGGAAAGAACATGAAAGAAGCTGACCAGAAAAAACTTAACGCGGTAATGGGTATCGCAGATTATCTGGGTGTAAAAAGCCAGATTGAGGTAATCGAATACTCCGCAGAATCCATTCAGGTTGAGTGGCGAAACCCGAAAACAAACCAGCTGATTCATCGCGGTTATACCTTCGAAAATTACTTTGTAAAAGACTTCGAAAAGGCACTTAAATCCAGCGTGAGATTCTGAAAAAAAGAGGGGGAATAGCCCCCTCTTTTTCCCCGCCTGCTACACGGGCGATCATGAAAATGAGAGGTGAAAAATGTTCAAGCGTGGAGAAAACAAAGTCATCCTTATGGGGCGCGCGGGCAAAGATGCCGAGCTTCGTTATACCCCTAACGGAACGGCCATTGCGAGCCTGACGCTGGCTACTGAAATCAGCTATAAGGACAACGATGATCGTGAGAAAAAAGAAACGGAATGGCACGATATTGTCATATTCGGAAAAAAGGCGGAAGCCGCCGGAAAGTATTTCAAAAAAGGTATGATGCTGTATTTCGTCGGTCGCATCCGTAACAACAAGTGGGAAGGTAACGACGGCGTGATGCGCAGCAATAAAGAGATCGTGATCGATAATGACGGTGAAATGCAGATGCTGCCGGGGTCGGCTCCGAAGCATACGAACGGACAGAATCAGAGCGGCAGCCATCAGCAGAACGAGCCGCCTTTCCCGGACGCCAGCGACTATCCCCAGGCGAAAGACTGATCGTAACCGGCCCGCTTTGCGGGCCAATCATGAACCGGAGTCGATATGCAGGTTAACGAACGTTATCACGTTGCTGTGATAAGCACGGGCCACATGACAGAAGATGATTCGCAGCGGCTATGGGAGGCATGGAAAAAGGCGGAAGCAGGGCGCGGAATTTTCTGGGTGCAGCAGACCGAATATGGCTGGCTCTTGCGTATTTCTGCTTCTGAAGGCTGGCGTGCTGAACTGCTCAACGTTCAGATAAGCCCTGGTACACTCGACAATATTGCGGCGCTGGAAGCCGCCGGATTTAGCTGGATATGGTTTGAGCGCGATGCAGACAGAGTGGACACGCTTGCCTGGCAGGAGTGGTAATAGCGGAGAAAAATGAAGCCCGTCAGAGGCTTTTTTTCTTGCTTTTAATGGCTCATTAGACGTATAATTAATTATGAGATTAATTATCTCAGTCCCTGAAAACGCAGTGTAAAAAACGTGGAGAGTGTTTTATGTCTACCTTATATCCCTATGAGGTTTATTCCCTGATCGTGTCAGAACTGATTTTACAGACTTTCAAAGATATAAGTGTCAGTTATCCAGGTAAAAATGAAATTAAGTCAAATTACGAAAAGGGCGTGAGTGTTATTCAGGTTGTTAACGGCGTCCGTGAAAATATGATTAATGCCGGAAACATCACCTGTGACGATGTACTGCTTCTGACCGAATGGGATGAGCACCGCATCATCGAGCAGCTGATAATTGATTACCGCCTGATTATGAATCGCGAGTACGAACTCAACCGCGTTCGCCAGCTGGTTGCGCCGGAGTTGCTTACACGCATGGAGAACTGGAAGGAGCAGAAGTATTCAGATTCAGCAAAAGAATTTGAGGTTACTTTTGAAACCGTCAATATCACTGGCGCAGAGATAATGTGTAAAGCCAGCATTACCGCCATCAGCTTATACGATGCTGCTTTTATTCTGGGGCAGCGTCATGCGAACGACAGTTTTATGGTAGTAGAGATAAAGGAGGTGAAAAATAAGTGAACGTTAAAAAAGGTGCCGGATTGCGTCAACAATCCGGCGAGGTTGGCAAATTAAAATGTGAGGTTCAACATGCCGTTAGAGATTATACACTATGCGGAAGATGTCGCAAATGGCGTCAGAAGAAAGGCGCTGCATATGAACGCAGCAGAATGGGAACACTTTGTTTTCTGGCTGCACGTTTACCAGCGGATAAGAGGCAGAAGTAAGTAAGGCATATGATGCACAGGGGGCGCTCCAAGCGCCCCTTTTTTTTATGCCCTTACCCGACTCTTTTCCCTGTAAATTTATCGGGATCGCAGCGAGATCATGCGTTAAATGCGTGCGGCATTGAGCGCTGCGAAGCAGCGGAACCGGAATAATTTTTCCGGCCAATGCGCATCCCGTCCTGTTTACAGGGCGGGTTACGCACATTGCTTAACTGACAGAGAAATTTTGCCCGGCCAGTGATGGCCGGGAGGAAAAACTAAAGAAGCCAGCCATCTGTAATAGCAGAGATAACGTTACACCTGCTGACTGGAAGAGTCACTCTGATGCTGGCCTGAAGGTGTGTCAGAACGTGCTGAATTAGCGTCAGAACGCGCCTGAGACTTACCAGAACCCGACGGACGACTTCTGCGAACCTTTCCGGATGAAATGTCTTTAATATCACGTAAGGTAACATCACTGAATCCTGCGTCGTTCAGGAACTTCAGTATTTCCTTATCATCATAACCTTTGGTCTCTTTCAGCGCTTTGATGTCAGATTTAAGCTCATCGAGAACGTGTTTTTTTTCCAGCCTCTGCGAGGTGATGTCAGGCAGCTCTGTAAGCACGTTTTTAAATCGTCCGACATCTTCACTGCTATAAAAAGCCTTTCGTTTTCCAGCCATCTCTAAACCTCATATATGGTCCGATATTTCCCGCCACTCAGATGTTAAAAGCAAGTGAGCTAACCCAATGATTTTACACTTCGCTGACCGATTATCAAATCAGCAGCGTTCTCGACCCGGCTTTTCTGGCCTTCAACACGCGCCGATGGTACAATCCATACTCTTGTTTAAAGACGGGACAAGATGTGTTTTTGGTACACCGCCGGCACGCCGGCAGTGACGCAAAAACGTCTTGGTCAGGGCAAGCCCCGACACCCCCAACCGGAGTTGGTTATCTGATGAGCCGCAGCGAATCCCGAAAAACAGATGCACAAATACATTTCCGCTGTACAGCAGAAATCAAAGAATCTTTGTCAGAAAAGGCACGAGAATCAGGGCTCAGCCTTAGTCAATATCTTATCAAATCCGGGCTTGGAAAGCGCATTCAATCAAAGGGTAATTACAACGCACTGGCTGCGCTTATTAAGATGACAGCCCTTCAAAAACACTTGTTTAATGAGGGGGAAGGTATGTTCAGTAAGGAGTACGCGGACATCATGATTGAACTCAAAAAAGCAGCCCAGCTCCTTCAGAAGGAGATTGACGGTGATACCTAAAATCATAGAGGGTCGCCGGGACAAAAAGTCCAGCTTTGGCCAGCTTATTAAGTACATGGCAGATAAGCCGTCTGAGGGATTGACTGATACCGTTCAGCCAACCCCTGAGACGACTACGGCCGTCGATTCCGATATGTTCGAAGGTCTGAACGCCTATCTGGTTCGCAAGCAAAAAGTGGTCAGTGAACCCGTTGATGTTGAGCCAGGCGTTCAGCGCGTCCGGATCGGAGACGTTACCTGTCAGTACAATACGTTTTCACTGGACGGCGCATCACTCGAAATGAGTTCTGTTTCTCAGCAAAACACCCGCTGTAAAGATCCGGTCATGCACTATGTGCTTTCCTGGCCCGATTATGAGAAACCGGAAGACGATCAGATTTTTGATTCCGTAAAGTTCACGCTTGCTTCAATGGGCATGAGTGAACATCAGTACGTTGCCGCTATTCACCGCGATACCGATAATCTGCACGTTCACGTTGCTGTGAACCGAATCAATCCGCAGACATACAAAGCGGCCTCTTCCAGCTTCACTAAAGATACGCTGCATCACGCCAGTCGCCTGCTGGAAATGAAACATGGCTGGACGCATTCTAACGGTGCTTATGTCGTTAATGAGCGGCAGCAGATTGTCCGTAACACTCAGAGCAAACAGGAACGCAGCCATTCACGTTCACTCGACCGCATCAACAAGATTGAAAACAAAGAGGGCGTTGAAACCCTTTACCGCTATATCGTTGGTGACGATAAGAAGCCGGGAAGCCGCCAGAATTTTATCCACGTATCTACCGGCCTGCGTGAAGCCAAAAGCTGGCAGGATATTCATCAGACGTTTTCTGATATTGGCCTGCGTGTAGAAAAAGCACAGGGTAAAAAGGGTTACGTGATAACCCACGAACATCAGAACAAGAAGACGGCCGTTAAAGCGAGCCTTGTTTTTAATAAAGCTCAGTACACGCTCAAGGCAATGGAAGAACGGTTTGGTGATTATCAGCCTTCACAGGTTGCTCCGGCCAAAGTGTCGGTATTTAAAACCGCATATACGCCTGGCGTTTATCGCCGTGATGCAAATAAACGCCTGCAGCGTAAAATTGAGCGTGCTGAAGAAAGGATGTTACTGAAAGGCCGCTATCGTGCCTACCGTAATAATCTCCCGGCCTATTCTCCGGATAAAAAATTTATCTCCGATGAATACCGTAAAATTGCTCAGCATACGCGACTGCTTAAACAAAACGTCCGCATGACGGTATCCGATCCTTATACCAGAAAGCTGATGTATAACCTTGCTGAATTTAAGCGCCTTCAGGCCGTGGCTAACCTGCGTCTTAACCTGCGTGAAGAACGCAACGGATTCCGGTCAGCCAACCCCCGCCTGTCATATCGTGAGTGGGTAGAGCAGGAGGCGCTTAAGGGCGATAAGGCTGCGCTGAGTCAGATGCGTGGATTTGCCTATTCTTCCAGGAAGAAGGAATCCTATAAGCAGAAGCTGGTCGAAGAGATTGGCTTCGTTAAGACTCAGAACGGCATTACCAGTCACGATCGGGATGACGTGGCCGTAATGGCTTCTTCCCGTCATGGGGTCAAGCCCCGGCTGCTCAAAGACGGCACCGTTATCTTTACGAAAGATGGCCAGCCTGTTGCTGCAGATCGTGGTCATGTAGTGCTCACCGAAAGTCACAGCGATGGAAAAGAGAAAACCGCCGATCTTGCAATTGCATTAACTCTCGCTGGTAAAGCCGAATCAGTCCGCGTAACCGGCGATGCCGAATTCAAGGAACTCTGCTGCGATCGCATTGCTGATGCTGCTGTTAAGCATTCACACCCTGTCGCACAGGGCATTACGTTTACTGATTCCAGCCAGCAGGCTTATGCTCAGGACGCGAAACATCGTTTGATTCATGAGCAAAATGATAGTAAAAATGAAATGCAAAACAGAAGTCAAAACGACGACAAATTCAAACCGAATTAAAAAGAGGTAGGAAATGAAAATGAAAATGCAAACGGCCCTCGCGGCCGTTTCTGTGTTGGTGCTTGCTGGTTGCAGTTCTCATAGTGCAAAAGAAAAAGAGATTTCTGCCCAGCAACTGGTTGATCAGGAAATACGAGAACAGGCCATTACCATAAAACTTGCTCAGGATGAGCTGTATCAGGCAGGCGCCATTAACCGCACGCGCTACAAATTTCCTACCGTCATCAATGCAAACAGTCAGTACGTGCGTGTGACCTGGCAGGGCGATGCCTATGAGCTGCTGGGACAGCTGGCCAAACAACGCGGCCTGCAGTTTACCAGCCAGGGCATCAAGCTCCCGCTGCCGCTGAATATCGACGTTGGCGGTTCGAAGGTTACGTTTGAACAGCTTCTTACCCTCATCCGTCAGCAGACGCAGTATCGTGCGACCATCAATCAGAAGCCTGGCGAACTGCAGCTGCTTTACCTGACCCCTTCCAATAAAAACACGTTCCTGCGGGGAGGCCGCTCATGAAACTTAAACTGATCGTGCTCGTCTCGCTTCCGTTGCTCACAGCGAACGTGGCGCGCGCGGACGACTCAGATCCTAAAGGCGTTGATTACTATATGAACCCGCCAAGCCAGAGTGAAGATCAAGGTGATGTGACGGGCAGTATGCTTAACGAAGCTGCACATACCATTGGCTTTCGCGGCGGCAAAGCTGAGCGTGCCAAAGAGATCCGTGCAGCACTTGAGAATCAGCGCTCAAACCTTGACTACATGTATTCCTTCCAGCCGCTGATTTCTACTGACGGGTATCTGCCGCCGGTGATTGCCGAAGCCAAAGATGTCGCGCATATCACCAATGACCAGATCCGAAGTGCAAACCGCGCCTATGACATTGTGGTGCCGGCGCGCTTTGTCAGTAATCCCCCGACCTGGAAAAGCTATCTCCTGACGGGCCTCATGGCGCAGCGCATTGAACTGCCCGAACCGGCCGCCATGCCTAAAGACGGCAAAGAGCGTGACATCTGGAAAAAGGCGGTTCAGCTGGGCTGGACTGACGGGCGTAAGAAAGCCGACGAGATTTTCACCTCCAACTTTAATCGCCTTACACGGGATTACACCGGCATGCTGCGTTACAGCACCCTGCTGCAGCAGGACATGATTAAGGCACCGGTCATTACGCAACAGCAGCAGACCGTCACCGGCGATAAAAACCGGCTTCTGCTGGGCGACAAAACTAAGCGCATGAAGCAACAGGCTGAGTTTGACGTCAATAAACGCAGCTGGAAGCCAACCGTGCGCTGAGGAACCGATCATGGAAGCATTTAATTTCGGTCCCACGCTTACTCCCGGAAAACTTGAAAGTTTTCTCGTTCACTGCTCCAACAACAGCGTCTCTGACATTCTTTTGCAGGGCGGAGACAGGATCTG
>NZ_JBGFFX010000002.1:0-524067 GCF_041224955.1 Erwinia aeris
TCGAGCATCTGGCTGCCAATAGGGCCGCCGCTGCTCATGCCCACGCTCTGGTGTTCGACCTTATAGTCCGCGTGGTTTTCAATACTGCTGAAGCCCAGCGTGCCCGTATCCAGCCGGTTTTTATCCGTCGCTGCCGTTGAGCTGATACCACGCCGAAAAGGCAGTCACGTATGATCCAGAAAAGGACTGTGGAGTGGCGAAAGCTGAATTAACTACATGATTACCAATGAAAGATCTTGGAGGGATGGTCTTGATTTACATCGTAACCGTTTAATTTTATATATAACCGTATTTTTTCACTCGGGAATAGAGGATATAATATCAAACTTACATTGAATATAAATAATTTAGGCGACAAGGCTATTACATTATAAATATTGTTCAGGTAACCATATAAACAGCTTGGTCTGCTGGCAGAAGCTAAACCAACATCGTTACCCAGCCAGCCCGGGCGCTCTGTCATATCAATGCCGCCCTGAGCAATCTTCTTATCAACAACTTGCGCTTCCAGTGGATTATCTTTCAGTTTTTGTTCAGTGTCTGCACTTTGCTTATCGCTGACCTTTTTCCACTTATCGATAACTGCCTGGCAGTCACCACCTGAGCTCCGGCAATCTGACAGCTCTTTATCAAAACTCAGTGACTGGCTGGAAGAGGCTGGATTTACGATCGACACGCCGGTTGAAGTCCGGGTGCTGCCGGGCTGTCTGATCGTGACTGCTAAGGAACCGCAGCCAGAGACGGCAGAGCCGAAAGTCGTCGTCGCGTTGCATAAGGCCTGTAAAAAGCTCTCTGCCCGCAAGCAGCGTCAGATTGCGGAGTTTATCCAGGTCATTGCCACGCCGCAGAAGCGGCCACGGAGGCTCCCGGAAGGAACTGTGGAGTGGCTGCCGCTTTAAGGTAATAAGCTGATTGTAAAGTTAAATCCCGGCCAGACCGGGATTTTGTTAGTCAGTAAAAGTCAGGCTCTATTTGACCTTCAGCTTTTAGAATTTCAATAAAACGCTTGTAAGTCTTTGGATCACCCTCGACAAGATCATCCAATATTCTTTCTGCAATGAGTGGTTTAAAAAACATACCATCTTCAAAAAAAATAAAATCACCTGACATTGTAGGATCAACAATGCCTACTTTATCTGCATTAAAAACAGATAAGCCATAATCTTTTACTAAACCATAGAAATAGGTTTTGCCTTTAATCCAGTAAATGGCATAGACATCTATTAGTGTTCCGTCGTTTTCTTTTATTTTCATTTAACAGCATCCTTAATAGAATCAATCACCTTGGCAGGGTCATTAACACTTCTCTG
The DNA here is from genome assembly GCF_041224955.1 of Erwinia aeris. Classification (NCBI taxonomy): domain Bacteria; kingdom Pseudomonadati; phylum Pseudomonadota; class Gammaproteobacteria; order Enterobacterales; family Erwiniaceae; genus Erwinia; species Erwinia aeris. The sequence continues at coordinate 1,311 of NZ_JBGFFX010000002.1, forward strand.
AGGTGTGGTTATTTTCATATCATAAGCTTTACCAGTTATGGAATTATATTGGTAATGTACTGTTATAGTTGAGCCATTAGATAGTTTTTGCTTTGCTTCCATTTTCTGGAAGCCTGCAGATGTTGGGAAGCGAGCATCCTTATTCATTCCTTTGAGCGGTTCTCCTGCAGAACCTGGATTAGCCCGAATCTGATTCCACACAACTTTCTCATTCAGATCACGCGGGAAAGCATTCTGTATCCCTTTAGCTGTCGTTGTAAATTCAGCTCTCTCAATTAACTGCTGCTGTTCCCTTGTTAGCCGCGATATTGGATTGTTTGCTGTCGGTTTCTCAACGGTTAACCCAAATATCACACCTGCCAATACCGCCTTACTGAGGTTATTCTTGTGCAATTCCGTATTGTTAGCCACCGGTTCCAGCTCAGAGATTGAGTAGGTAACCAGCTGCTGACACTGTGTATTACAGTCCGGCGAAGCCTTTAGTACTTTCAGCTTCTCAAGCTCTGCTTTCTGCTCTCTAATCGGTATTGCTGTTGTAAGCGCCTTACCCTGTTTCTCTGCATCCAGCTTTTTCAGATCTGCTACAAGCTGGTCTCTCTCCTCATCGGTCTTCGCGTTTGCATATTTCTCGGTGAATGACGTGACGTCCGTATCGCTGAGATAATTATTCTCAACCGCGTTCTTACCCGCCTGAGCCCCCGCAACAACATCCGCCGTACTGTCACCCACTACGCCGCCAGCCAGACCCGCCGCCAGCGTCCCCAGCGCACTTATCGTCTGTCGCTGCTCCTCAGACAGGTCTTTACGTTTAACGCCCGGATACAGCTGCTGCGCGATGTACTCGCCCATCACCGCGCCCGAGGCTCCGGCCAGCGCAGCATTGCCCGCCGCGTACGAGGTTACCGCACCCAGCACCGCGTGCGCCATCAGGTTCGCCTGGACATTAACCTTACCGTTCGCATCTGTGGTCAGCTCGTGTATCTTTTCCGCCAGGTACGGTGACGCCCGCTGCGATATATCGGCTTCCGTATAGGGCTTACCGCTTGCCGCCAGCTGCTCACGCGCCGCCTGAAGAGCCGCCGGGTCCTGCTGCGCCTTCATCCCCGCTATCTGGCCCTGCGTCCGGGCGATATCTCCCGCCTGAGCGCCTATCTCACCTATCAGCTGCGCCGCCTTCAGCCGGTTCTGCTCCTTCTCTTTATCAAAGATGACGTCCAGCCCCGGATTGGCGTTAGCCACGTCGCGGCTGAGGTCTGCAACGTCCTGCGTCTGCTTTTCCTTATCGCGGATAACTATCGTACCTTCCGATACCGCCGCCTTCGTCACCGAGTCCGCGCTGCCGCTGTCGTTCAGCCCCGCCAGCATGCCGTTCGCCATGTTCCCGGCGAACTGACCGCCCACGCTGCCGCCCGTGCTTATCCCCGCACTCTGGTGCTCTACCTTATAGTCCGCGTGATTGTGGATGCCGCCAAAGCCCAGCGTGCCGGTGTCGAGTTTATTCAGGCTGGCATCTGCCATACTCGCAATAACCGCGCCGTTCAGCTCGAGATTACCGCTGCGCCCGGTGTGCTCCGGTTGCAGCGGCGGTAAGCGGGGGATTCAAGGGCTTGAAAGCAAAAATCCCGGCTCACTGGCCGCGATTTCATTTATTGGAGCATAATATTAGTTCAATAGCCGAATGTCGTCTGGATAAACAGTCAAAACATCTAACGTCTCACCATTAGCATCAACAAACTCTACTTCATAGCCTAAAGTAGGTTCTGTATATACCATGACAACAGCACCTTTACATCCTGCGGCTATAGAGTCAGATAACACTTTGGTGGCCTTAACGACATCATATTCTTTAATCATAATTTTAGCACCCGTTATTTCTTAGCCGGAATAGCTGTCACAAGTCTAACGACACCATCATTATTCTTAATCCAACCGAATTTCACATCTATTGTTCTTCCGTTAGCACCAGTGATAGATATTACTTGGTCATATTTAACACCGTGCTGCGTTTCTGCTGTTTTCACAGCTTTGCCTGGTTCGAAGACAATTTGTTTCGCAAGATCGCTTGAATTCCCTTTGTTAAAACCGAGGGCTTTATCAAACCATTCAGCCTTGCTTCCGCCAACAGGATGATCTTTCGCTAACAGGTAATTAGTTAATTTATTATCAACACTAGTTTGCGTCTCTGGTGCGTTTTTCGCTCCGTTTTTGACTGCACTTCCTCCAGTATTAGGCTTATTTTTCCCAACTCCTGCCGCAATTCCCGCAGCACTGGTTCCTGCCACCTGTGCCAGCGAGTTTATCGCGACCTGCTTCGCTTCAGGTGAATCACCGGACATCAGCGCATTATGAATCGCCGCATTTCTGTCCGCCTCAAGCTGGATCGTAGTCACCTGAAGGATTGAAAGCTCGTTCTGATCTGCCGGACTCAGACCGCCATCAGCTCGGGCTTTTTCCAGCAACTCACTGGTACGGTTAGCATAATCAGCCTGTAACCTGCCAACTTCATTCGCTTTATCAACACAGTCCTGAGCGCCTGTACACTCCATCACGCGCTTTTGTTGTGCTGCTGAAATCTGCTTGTACTTCTCGGTTACTGCGCCTTCACAGGCTTTGTTGCCCTGACACTGCGACATTTCCTGAACGCGGGACTGGTTTTCCTGCACACTCAGCGCATTATTCTCAACAACAACTACTTACGAGAATGCCTTCGTATTTGTAGGTAAAGTATCAACCAAGTGCCAGCCCCTCCCCATAACCCGACAATAGCACCAATCACCCCATATTTGATATACACCTCTTGAGAGATTGGTTCTGGAGTGATAAGCCAAATGCTAACTACCATTCCTAAAGAAAAAGTAACTGCCAGAATAAACATCAGCTTAATAAGTTCTAATAGAGGATGTTTCATTTACCACCACCATTAGCTTCTTTTTGAGTCACACTACTTGCACCTTCTGATATTAATGAACCACCAAGCCCACCCAGGGTCCCAGGTAAAGGACTCATTTCACCACCTTTTAATAAATATCCGGGACCAAAAGACGATTCAGAGTATTTTAAGGCATTTTTGCTGGCGTCCATTCCAAGCTGGTTTTTGATGTATTGCGATTCAAACTTATTAGTAATTGAAGCACCAATATTATAGCCAAGGCCTGTACCAGCCATGCTACCCACTACTGATGCAGTACTGTCCTGGCCTTCAATCTGGCTGCTCATGTAAGCACTACCGGCACCCAACAACTGGTTAGCGTAATATCCTTTCCCGGCTGTACCTGCACCGGTTAAGCCTGACATCATGAAACTGAGATAATCGAACTTCTCACCGGTATTGCCGGTTGCAATCTGGACCGCCCCATTTGCCCCGAAGCTCAGCCCGGCACTGATAACTTTTTCTGACAATGTTGCCGATGAAGCAAACAGTGAACTAACCCCCGCTACAGCCCCCCAATAATTTTCGGGCTCACCGAAGAAAGCCAGAGCTCTATCCCCCTGTGACGTATTGCTATTCAGATAGTTCAGGTCGTATCTGTTGCCTTCAATGACGTAGTCCTTCACATCCTGGTTTTCCAGCGAACCATATAGCCAGCCAGGTCGACCTGCCGCGCTGAGTCCGCCCTCAATATTCCATTTATCTTCCCCGGATAGAGCCGTCAGAGGGTCAGCAGCGACATCAATATGCAATTTCAGTCGGTTATCAGCACTAATTACAGCATACTTGTTCTGTATATCTCCGCATTCACGGCCAGCTTTACGACAGGCTGTCATTTCTCTGTCAAAAGCATGCGCCTCGTCGTAGCTCAGATAGTTATTCTCAACCTCGTCGCTGAGTGACAGATAAAAATATCCCGGTTTGAAGACCGGGATATTTTTCAGTAATAATCTTCTCGCGTAAAACAGACACCTGTAGGTACAAGATCATTTTTATCAAAGTAAACAGCCATTTCTTTTCCATGTATGGCAACAGAGTAACCATACACAACACCATTTTCCTCGCTTATGCCAAGAACCGCCCCCTTACAGCCAACATATTTATTATTCTTGGCTCCAGCTATGACTTCTACTTCATAATAAAAATCAATTTTCATATCAATCACTTATGAGTAACCTTACCATCTAGAGATATGTTTAGATGCGAGCCATCGCGTGTCGCCCAACCTAACTGAGCTTTACCAGTACGTGATAACTGTACATCCCATTCAAACTCCTGCCCTGCTGTACGAGATGGGCCTTTTACCCATTCATTCTTAAATTTGTCAATATAACCATTATTTGGCCCTCTCGGTAGAGGTTGAGATGGAGAGTATCCTTCCGGCGGTATGTAACGGATTTTCCCTTTATTAGGAAGCTGAACATAATTTATACGGGCTTTAGTTGACCATGGTTGCGCACTGCCAGCGGTCCCTCCAGGATTGAAGGGGGGTTCATCAACATAATTGAGGTTTTTATCTGCATTCGGTACAGACGGCTTGCTGGCTTTAGCTGGTATCCCGGCCTGCATACCTTTCATACCGGCCAGCGCTACCGCTATCGCCTGCGTCTGCATTGCAGAGTCATAATCTTTCGCAACGTCATTCCAGTCACGATGCGTTGACGCCGCTATTGCAGTTATCGCCTGGTCACGGCTGATACTTCCCGCATCCACTCCCTGAAGAATGTTTTCCAGATTCGCCGCTTCGTGTGGATAAAGATCCTTATAAATAAGCGAATAACTGACATTTTCACCGTACTTCTTCAGTGCTTCCTGTGCCGGGCTAACCAGCGCACCACAGGCTGAACCCCCTTTATTACCATCCGTACAGACCGCTTTTATCGCTTCATCACGCGCTTTACCTGTCTGATTAATCGTCGCCAGTTCTTTCGCTTCAGCCGGTGTTAACTCCTGTTTCAGGTAGTCGCGCTTCGTCTCCAGCTGTTTCTTTCTGTCTGCTTCCTGAACGCTCAGCCAGTTATTCTCAACAACAACTTCATCCGCTACGGCATCAGCAGCAGTAACCGATGTTTCCCTGTCTTTTCCGTGAGTTAGAAGCTGTTTTTCAGTGCATTCTGATGTGCCGACGCATAGCCCCGACGCGCACTTTTGCACCCCGTTATCCATTTTCCTGACACTGTTAAAGAGCAACTATAACAACCGTAGTAGTATCAGGCATGCAAAGCGTGCCAATAAAATTGGCCACTGATTACAGCAGCACGGTCAGCCTGCAACACAAGGGTTGGGATTTTTTTCTTACAATTCAAAGTGGTGTACTCGTTTCCAGAATAGCATCTTCATATTTGTCAAGATTACTATTTAACCAATTTTCACCTTCGCGCTTCATATGAGTTTTAATAACAGATCCAAAATCATCAAGAGAAATAATGACATTTAGATATTCAGCCTTATTATCATTATTACATTCCCATTGACTTAGTATTTTATTACAAAATAAACAAGAATAGTCTAGGTATCTTTCAGAAACGTAATCATCGATATGGAAGGAATTTACGAAACATTCAATTCCTGTTTTATCAAAATGATTATTTATCCCAGGATTACCCTTGAATAGACCAGCCAAAAAGACACATCCATCAACTATTATAAAACCACAATCCACCCATAGTTGAAGTTCTTCAGGAAGAGAGAGGTCCTTCCAGTCTGCATTGATAATTTTCTTCATCATCAGTGAATTACACTTCATTTTTTCTCTCCAAGATATTGCGTCATACCTTTATCGATAGCTTTCTTAAATGAGCTGTCATTCAATAAGTTATTTACTGATTTAGGCGCATCAGGGAATGAATTTTTTTGGGGATCGTAAAGGTATTTATTTCCCTTATTATCCTGATAATGTAACTGTCCTGGTCTTTGACCTGGATTAGGGTTTTCAACATCTATTCGTTCTTTTCCAGTACCTTTCCATATAGTCTTACTGGCAGTTTGAACACCATTCTGACCCAGCATCGAATCTTGCTGAATATTACCTTTTCCTGAGCCAGCCTTTCCAATCCCGGCAGCTATTCCCGCCGCACTGGTTCCGGCTACCTGTGCCAGTGAGTTTATCGCAAGCTGTTTCGCTTCAGACGAATCATCAGACATTAACGCATTGTGAATTGCCGCATTTCTGTCTGCTTCAAGCTGGATAGACGTCACCTGAAGGATCGAAAGCTCGTTCTGATCTGCCGGACTCAGACCGCCATTAACTCGCGCTTTTTCCAGCAACTCATTGGGACGGTTAGCATAATCAGTCTGCAACCTGCCAACTTCATTCGCTTTGTCAACACAGTCACGAGCGCCTGTACACTCCACAACACGCTTTTGTTGTGCCGCTGAGATCTGCCTGTACTTCTCGGTGACTGTTCCCTCACAAGCTTTATTGCCCTGACACTGAGACATTTCCTGAACGCGGGACTGGTTTTCCTTAACACTCAGCGCATTATTCTCAACAACAACTTCTTACGCTGTGGAACTTGCCGCCGAACTTAACTTTTCCCTGTGCTTTCCGGTAATTACAGCCGGTTTTGTATGTCGCGTTTTGATGCCCGGTGATATTTTCCCCGACGCGCTTTTCTGACCCGTAACACGCTACCGCCCGGCCGTGGCGCTGTGCCTGCACCCGCGCATTTTACCAGCGTTGCCCGTTCTGTCATTACTGCTTTGCATCAGATGCTTCCCCGGTTCACAGCTTGCCTGTGGGCCGGGGAAGTATCCGCCGGGCGCGGGCTGGCGAGGCCCGCAAGCGACGGAACGGCGCTCTGTTCCACCGCTGTCTGACCGGGTTTTGATTTTGCATGACAACACTGAACCGGGGCGGGAAGCGGTAGCTGGCGAGGCGGGAACGAGCAACGCAGTGCGAGCCGCCGCAGCCAGACGCAGCCGGGCGGGCATGAACGCCCTTTAGCGGAGGCCGCAGGCCGACAACCGCTTTGCCGTTTGCTGAACACGATCAAGATGCCAACGCCGCCAGGGATGGCGGCCTCACCCGGTGCTGAACGCGGGCGGCGCAAGACATAACGCAGATTATACGCATACGAGCGCATGACGGGGTTTATGTGGTGTACATGAGGCGGGCGCGAGAGTGCGTATAATCTCCGGCGTTATGTTGAACGGACGAACGGCCAGCTGCTGACTGCCAGAACGCGCCGCCACTTACCGCTGGCCGGGCGACCGTTTACCCCCCCGCACCCAGGACGTGAAGAAGGCAGATCGCGCCAGGGATGGCGCGCTCTGCCGTAACCCGGAACAGTCCGGCTCACAGAGTGCTCCGCTAGCTCTGCTGGCTGTACGGCGACACCGGCGGCCAGCACCGGGCTGTGTGGATCAGCGTCACTATCCAGACGATACCGGCTTCTTCATCCGCTTCGTACACAAGCCGGTAATGCTCATGCGGTATCAGCTCCCGCGTGCCGGCTATTTTTCCCACCACACCCATCAGCGGATGCTCTGCCAGCCTGGCTGCTGCTTCGTTGAACCGTTCATCCAGTTCCATCGCCGCCAGCGGGTTTCGTTCTGCCAGGTAATCCCATATTGCTGTACGGTTGTTGAGCGCTTCCTGCGCCCAGAGCACTTTCACGCTTTCCCCGCCAGTTTTGCACGACGCGCGGCGAACTGCGCTTCAACCTCTTCGTTGCTCACAACGTTACCTGCCCGTATATCCTGCCGTCCTCTCTCCACTTTCTGTGCCAGGTAAGCATCGTAAGCCCGGCTTTCGTTCTGTCGCCGGATGTATTCCCGCATCAGCTCGCGTATCACCTGCGAGGCCGGTCTGTCGCTGGCTTTCGCTGCGGCGATAAAGTCTTCCCGCAGCGAGCTTTCCAGCTTCATCGTGAACACCGCTTCTTTAGGCATGGTTCTTTCTCTCATTCCGCTCATATACTGACCGAGTATATACCTTATCATCACCTTTACTCCATATTGTCTGGTTTCTCGCTGTCCCGCTGCTCAGCCGGATGCGTACTCGCATGTACTGCCTGCAACGCCCGGATGCTGACCTGCGTGTAGATCTGCGTACTCTCCACGCTCCGGTGGCCCAGCATCACCTGGATCCACCGCAGCTCTGCGCCGTTCTCCAGCATCTGCGTCGCCATCGCGTGACGGAACAGGTGGCAGCTCCCTTTGTCGATGCCCGCCGCTCTCAGGTACGGCACCACCGCCCCGGTGATACCGTGCGCCGTCAGACCCGCCACGCCGTCCATCGCCAGGAACAGCGCTTTACACTCCGGGCTGACCAGTATCTGCGGGCGAACATCCAGGATATAGCGCTCCAGCCACCACAGCGCCCGTTCGCCCACCGGGATAACCCTGTCCTGCTTCCCCTTACCCTGTTCGATGGTCAGTATCTGGCGACCGAAGTCCGCGCTGTATATGTCCAGCACCGTCACCTCGCCACGCCGGATACCCGTTGACCACAGCAGCTCCAGCAGCGCCCGGTCCCGGATACCCTGGGGCGTCGTCAGGTCGCACAAGTTCAGCACTTCTTCCACCTGCTCCACGCTCAGGATGGTGCGCGGCAGACGTCTCTCCAGTCTCGGCAGCTCCAGGTCCGCCGCCGGGTTCGCCAGTATCAGACCCTGTTTCGCCATCCAGGAGAACCACACCTGAAGCGGCTGAAGCGCCGTCCGCTGCGTCCTGCTCGTCAGCGGCTCGCCGTTGCTCTTGCGGTACTGATACAGCCAGCGCTGCCAGCTCTCCAGCACCGGTCGGGTGACCTCCGCCGCATAGTGCAGGCCGCGCTCTGCCGCCCAGCAGATAAAGCGGTAGCTGTGATGCGTCTGCACCTTCAGCGTGGTTTCCGACCAGTTGCGCTCCTGCCGCCACTTCACGAACCGCAGCAGCAGCGCGTACAGGCTTTTCGGGTGCGTCGCCGGGCCGACCGGCTGCCCTCTCTGGATGCGCTGAAGAAGATAGCCACCACGCTGCACGTCAGTACCGATTTTTTGCTGTTTGATGAACATGAACGTGGCCCGGACGGCGAGCTGGCACTTCAGTTTGAAGCCATCAGTCAGCTGCCGGAGAATGAGCAGGCGATAGTGCGCGAAGTGCTGGAGAGCCTGATTATCAAGTATCAGTCCCGCCGCTGGGACTCTGCAAGGAAAGCGGTTAAAGAAGAGAGTTAATACAGACGCGGGCTGAAGGTGCGCTAACACCACCAACCCGCTGACCACAACCAACTATCAAGGAGTTGATTATGGCTGAGACACATCATAAGCCAGAGATTGCCACACACAACCCGTTGTTATACCGTGGGTTATGTCAGTGACGCGAAGTACCAGCCCGTTCCGGCTGTCACACTGAAGGGCCACTGGCTGAAGGAGATGGGTTTTGATACAGGGACGGCGCTGGAGGTGAAGGTTTTACCGGGCTGTCTGATACTGGCCGCGCAGGAGCCACTGCCGGAACCACCCGCAGAGCCGGAGGTGGTGACCACCCTGAGGAAGGCCTGCAAGAAGCTCTCTGACCGTAAGCAGCGGCAGATTGAGGAGTTTATTGAACTGGTCGCCACGCCGCAGCGGCGACTGAGAAGTGGCGGTAACTGACTGGTGTACAAAGTAAAATCCCGGCTCAGCGGCCGGGATTTAGTAATAATAACTAAAATAGCAAATCCAGATTACCTCAGCCAAAAAGGCATATCATCTGAAGTCAGAACATCATATTCTTCTTTTGGCCTGTCTATATCTGAGACGCAATATGGCATATCTGTAATAATAATTTTTACCGCCTGATAAATATTCCAATCCTCATAAAAAGCTTTAGCTGATTGAAAACACCATTCAATACTCTCAAAATACTTCGAAAACTCCATCAGGAAACTTTCATGTGAAAGCGATTTTAGTTCTTGTATAACTAATTGAGTTTCACCAATTTCATCAAGGTTAACATATTTTTTATACAGCCTTTCCAATAAGTTACGCTCCCTTTCATTACGGGAAAGATGATGCAAAACATCAAAAAAACGAACCATATCTGAAGGGCTACCCAACTCAAAAAAAGAGCTTCCACCACAGAAACCAACATGTTTCATTTGTTGTTACCTTTTGAACCTAATAGAGGTTGGGTCAATAGCACCATTGGATTTCCCAACAATACCTTTAATAATCTCTCGTTCCTGATCTAATGAAATTGTTTGCCCACGAGTATCTATAACAACACGCTGTTGCATTCCCGCAGGTAAATTCTTCTGCCGCTCAATTGCCTGTTTTGCTACGTTATTAATCAGCCCATTTTTGTTAGTCGTAATATTATAGTTTTTCACTTCAACACTACAGACATTTCCCTGACACCAGTCAGGGCGAACCCCACCTTTTGTACCGTAGGGAACTTCTTTACCATCTTTGAAGCTGACTTGTTCGCGCCATCCGTCACCGAGATCTTTACCTACATCTATTTCAGATTGCCTGTGACCTGGGCGGACTACAGTTTCAATTTCATCGCTGGCTTTATTGATCAGCTTCGACGCTTCAGCAACATCCCCTTTATTCAGCGCTGCTCTTGCTGCCCTGAATATCTTGCCAGCAACCCGTTCACCCGGAATAACTGAAGCAATAGCTTCAAGATATCCAAGCGCACTTTCTGCTTCCGCCACGCTTTTCAACGTACCCACTACCGGCACAAAATCCAGACCGAGAGACACTGCCCCTGCAACCATTTCCTGCCGGTAAGCTTCCAGTCTGACAGAACATGCTTCCGCACCCAGCCCTGCACACTGCTCTTTTTTAATCTCTTCGAGCGTTTCTTCAGTGTGTTCTCTGGCAACCTGTTGCGGTGATTTACCTGCGGCCAGAGCATCGGTGAGGTCGGACAACGTATTATTCTCAACCGCGTTCTTCCCGGCCTGCGCGCCCGTCACCGCACCGCCGGCACTGTCCCCGGCAAGCCCGCCCGCCAGCCCCGCCGCCAGCGTCCCCAGCGCGCTGATGGTCTGACGCTGCTCCTCGCTCAGGTCTGCACGGTCCACGCCCGGATAGAGCTGCTGCGCGATATACTCGCCCGCCGCACCGCCTGACGCTCCCGCCAGCGCCGAACCGCCCGACGCCTGCGCCACCGCCGCGCCCAGCACCGCGTGCGCTATCAGGTTTGCCTCGACGTTCACCACCTCTTTGCCGTTTGCATCCGTGGTGGTGGTCGCTTTATGTATCAGCTCCGCCAGATACGGCGCCGCACCGCCCGCAACGGCTCCCGCCACGTTGCCGCCCGCCAGCGCCGAGGCCGCCGCCGTCGCCGCGCTGATGCCCTGCTGAAGGGCCCCGCCCGTTCCTTTACCGCTGTCCAGCATCGCTTTGTTATAGGATGTCTGGTACAGCTGCTGAACGATATCGCCCTGCGTCGGCGTTTTGTTCGGGTTCGCCTTCTGCCACGCTTTCTGTGCTGCTTTGAGCTCTTCCGGACCGGCCTTATTCAGCGCGTCCGTGGCCTTCTTCGTCGCCGCTATCTGGCCCTGCGTCCTCACGATATCGCTGGCCTGCAGGCCGATGTCCACCACCGCCTGCACCGTCTCCACCCGCCGCTGCTCTTTCTCCCTGTCGAAGATTTTATCCAGACCCGGGTTGGCGTTCGCCACGTCGCGGCTCAGGTCGTTCACGCTCTGCTGCTGCTTCTCACCGTTGCGAACGGTAATGGCGCCCTCGCTCACCGCCGACTTTGTCACTGACGAGGCGCTGCCGCCGCCGTTGATGCCCGCCAGCATCGTGCTGGCCAGGTTGCCGAGCATCTGGCTGCCAATAGGGCCGCCGCTGCTCATGCCCACGCTCTGGTGTTCGACCTTATAGTCCGCGTGGTTTTCAATACTGCTGAAGCCCAGCGTGCCCGTATCCAGCCGGTTTTTATCCGCCGCTGCCGTCGAGCCGATAACCGCGCCGTTCAGCTGCGTGTGGTCGCCCACCGTCACGTCAAAGCCGCCCTTGCCCGCAAAGATGCCGGTTTGTTCGGCCACGCTCTGCCAGTTGCTGTGCATCTTGTCCCGGCTCAGGTTCACGCTGGCCGAGCCACCGCCGCCGCCGAAGGTATAGCTGGCTCCGGCGCTGGCGCTCTGCTGCCTGCTGTCGTAGCGGTCGCTGTCCTGCTCCGAGGTCAGCGTCAGGTTGCGCCCGGTGTCCACCTTCACGCTGTTCCCGCTGACCTGCGCGCCCTGCAGCAGCGTGTCGCGTCCGGCGTTCAGGCTCAGGCCGTTGCCCGCGTTCAGCGTCGTCTCGCTGTGCGTCAGGCCGTTGCCGTTAGCGCGCCCTTTTGCCGCGTTGACGCTGGCCGAGACGTTGAGCCCGGTGCCGCCGGAACCGGCGGTCAGCCCCACGCCGACGCTGCCGCCCTTGCTGCTGTTGCTGCTGTCGGTTCGCTCGCTGTTCTGCGCGGAAAGCAGGCTGATATCGTTCTTCGCCGCCAGCGTCATGTCGCCGCCCGCCTGCAGCTGGCTGCCCTGCACGGTGATATCGCCCCGGCTGCCCGGCTGCGCGCCGGTGGCGGTTACCTGCACGTTGCCGCCCGCGCCCAGCGAGCTGCCCTGCGCCTGATGGCTCTCCGTGCGAGTTTCGCTTTTAGACGACTGGCTGCCGTAAGAGAGGTTAACGCCTACGGTGTTGGTCGCGCCTTCCTGATAGCCCTCATCGCCCGGCTTCAGGCCCAGCGCATCATTATGTGCGGTTGCCGCAGCGGTCTGCGCGCCATCCAGTTCATACGCCTGCTCCGCCTGGGCGACGCTCAGCGCCGCTTTGGTGTTCTGCAACGCTTTCAGGCGGCCGTCGCCGGTATCCTGCGCCGTCTGCGCCACGCTGACTGCCGTGTTCAGCGCAGCGCCCACGGTGCCGGAAAGCGCCAGCGTCAGGCCGCTCTGCTTCTGCTCGGTTCTGGTCAGTGCGGTATGGCTGTTCTCCGCTGCCGTAATCGCCACGTCGCTGCCGCTGAGCGTCAGATCTTTACCGGCAATGACGTCACTGCCGTGGATGTTAAGCTGGTTACCGGCGCTGAGCGTCACGTTGCCGTCGCTGCTGCCAATCGTGCTGCCCTTATTGAGCGCGCCGTCCGCGTCAGTGGTGCTTTTCTGCATCGCCTGGCCGACGGTAAAGCCGATGCCGCCCGTGCCCATCAGGCCCGATTTTTTCTCTTCGCGCTGGTGATTTTCCTGGTGGGATTCAGCCGCGGTGGTGACTTTCAGATCCTGTCCTGCGCTCAGCGTCACATCCTGCGTGCCCGCCACGTTGCTGCCGGTGACGGTAAGATCGCGGCCTGCCTGAAGCTGTACGCTGTCGCCGCTGAACGTGGTGCTAATCCCCTGACGATCGTGTACCTCGTCGTGCGTTTCCAGGCTGCTGGCGGACAGCAGCCCTTTGCTGCTCTGCTTGCTGTGCTCGACCAGATCGGTGCTGCTGTTGCCGGTGCCTAAAGTGATATCGCGCCCGGCGCTGGCCGTCAGCGTACCGCCAGCCGTCACTTCTGCGGCGCGGGAATAAATATCCTGCCCCGCGCTGAGCTGCAAATCGCCTGCGGTAGTAATTCGTGTGCCGACATCGTTCTGCTGCGAAAGACGACGATAATTATCGCTGCCCCAGCTGTCGTTTTCACTGTGCTGCGTGGAGACGGTGCCCAGCGTCAGATCGTTGCCCGCGCGGATCTGTGTGGTGCCGTTTTCACCCGCATTAGCGATATCGCTACCCGCCAGCGTGATGTTATGCAGCGCGCTCAGCGACAGCTTGCCGTCGGAACCCTGCACGTAGATGCCCGCAGGCCGATCCACCCATCTGTCCGTGCCGTCGCCCCGCAGCGTCGCCTGGCTGGTAATATCGCGTCCCGCCAGCAGCGAAACAGATTTATCACCGCTGATGGTGCCGCCAAGGTTGGCGATATCCTGGCGAGCGCTGAGGCTGACCTGATTACCGTCGATATACCCGCTGTTGGTCAGCGTCTGCGCCGTCAGCTGCGTCACTTCACGCCCGTGGATAGTGCCGCTATTGGTCATATCCTTTTGAGCATTCAGCGCCACGCTACCGCCACCGAGCAACGCGCCGTCGCCGGTAAGATCGCCTTCTTTTACCTTCGCATAGACCTGCGGCACCAGCACCCTCTGCTGCGTCCCGTCCGGCAGCGTGACCGTCTGGTTAACCAGCCAGACGATATCGCTGGTCAACAGCGCCATCTGCGCGGGCGTCAGCGCCACGCCGAGCGTCAGTTGGTATGTTTTACCAAAAGCCACGCCGTTATTCATCAATCCGCGGAACTGATCTTCATCATTGCTGTAGCCCGCGGTATAGCGACTGCCGGTCAGTTGCGTAATCTGATCGCGTACCAGGCGCTGTTCATAATAGCCGTCGCCCAGTCGCTTCAGGGTCTGGCTGCCGTCCGTCGACAGCGCGTTCTGCATATAGTCGCTGCCCAGCCACTGCTTCTGATTAACGAAGCGTGGATCGGTTTCCACCAGGTAGTGGCTGTCGCTGGCAGGCTGAAGCGAAAACAGGCTATTGTCTGGCAGACGCGTATCCGCCGAAACGGCGCGGATAACGGGCGTAATGCTTTGTCCGTTAACCACCGTGGCGGGCAGCGTCAGTGAGAATTGCTGCCCGGCTGGCAACAGCAGCGGACGATCCTTCTGCCCGGCCAGCTTGTCCAGCGTCAGAGTGCTGTCGTAACGCGGTGCGATAACGGGTTGCGAAGCCGTATCGCCAGACGGCGTCAGCGCGACCGCCGTCGCCGCCTGCTGGCCGTTAATCGCGCCGACCGCCCCCGCCTGTATGCTTACCGATTGCTGCTGTCGGTTGCCGGTCTGATAGCCGCTGCCCTGTGGCGCCGCGTTCGCCTGCCAGGCAAAGGTTTTCAGGTCGATGGTTTCCGTTACGGCAGCCGGACGATAGTTGCTGCTGCTTTTACCTTGAGAAGTCTTGGTGCCGCCCAGTTTCTTTTTCTTTTTCTTGGCGTACCAGCGCACCACTTTGCCGTTATCCGTCGTGACGCGCGTTCCCTTCGTGGCCTGGTTATCCAGATCGCCAATCTGCCCACCCAGCGTGGCGCCAGCCACAATCTGGCTGTCATGATTGAACAGGCGATCGGCGGTAAAGGTCATGTTGCCGCCGGACAGGATTTTGCCCGGATCGCTCGATTTGATCTGCGTTTCCTTTACCACCCGCTGATAGGTGTACTCATAAAACTCGCTGCCGCTGGTACCGTCCGGCATGCGCGCGCTGTGCACCTTATATTTATTTTTATGGCTGGTATCCACCTCGCTCCAGTCGAAACGATCGGTATGGCCTTTCAGCACCGCATCATGATGCTGAGCGTTTTCCGTGGTGACCGTTTTGGTGGTGAGGTTACGGTTGGTATTGTTGACCTCGGCCATGGCGATCGCCGCATCCCGTCCGGCTTCAATAGTCGCCCCGTCGTTATTGAGCTGCCGCCCCTGCCCGATGGCCTGATAGTTGCTGTCCAGCTGGCGGCCGATATGCATATCGCCAACGCTGTAGATCAGGGCATGGTCGCGGTTGTTCACCGTATCCGCAGCCAGATCGAGGCGATCCCGTGCGGCAATCACAGCCGCTTTGCCGCCGTCGCTGAGGTTATTCAGCACCGTAGCGGCAATGGCTATACGATCGCCAAAAATGCGGCCGGTGCCGGTATTATTCAGCACGTTGGCTACAAGGTGCGTCAGCGTGCCGTCTATCAGGCCGGTGTTATTTAGCGTATCCGCAGCGGTGACGTGCGTTTCCTGCGCGCTGATTTCCCCTTTTTTGCCGTTAGTGACGTTGCGGGCAGAGAGCCAGAGCGCATGCTGCGCGCTGATGGTGCCGTCATTGGTGAGGCTGCCGCCCGTAGCCAGCCGCAGCGTGCCGTTGGCTTTAACCTGGGAAGCATTATGGAAGTCGCCCGCCAGCGTAATGCCCAAATCACCCTGTGACAGCACCTGCCCGTCGCCGCTCAGCGAGGCGGCACCGATCTGGGCCTGCTTATCGGCAATCAGCGTGCCCTTACGGTTATTAATACTCAGCGCCTGTCCCTGAGCGGCATCCTGAACAATCAGCGTACCGGCGGAGGAGATCAGCCCGTTGAGGTTTTCCAACGCCTGCCGCACGGTCAGCGAAAGCATGGCCGTTGCCTTCAGCGCGCCTTTGCTGTTGTCCAGCGTGTCGGCCTGTACCGTCAGCGTTCCGGCCTCAATGCCCTTACCACTCTTCTGCGTGTTTTGATTGAGCAGGCGTGGCGTGGTGATAGTCAACCCCTGCCCGCCCTGGAGCAGGCCGTCGCTATTATCAAGCTGCTGAGAAAGCGTTAACCGTCCGGCGTCCACACTTTGTAGCTGGCCGGACTGATTAGCAAGCTGCCCCGCGGTCAGCGTCAGCGTTCCGGCGGAAAACAGTTTGCCGCTCTGATTTTGTAGCGCATTCTGGCCCAGCGCCAGCGTCAGATCTTTTCCGCCCTGGATCTGTCCCTGCTGATTTTCCAGCGCGCCGCTGTCGATACGGGTCGCGCCAGAACCGGCAATCAGGCCGCGCTGATTGATCAGCGTCTGGCCTGTGGTATCAATCGCGATATCGCCCGCAGATTGCAGTTTGCCGTCTGTGTTATTCAAGGCTCCGCCGCTAAAGGTCAACCCGCCGTTGCCGGCCAGCTGCCCCTGAACGTTGTTCAAATCGGCGGCCTGCAGCGACGCCAGATTGCCCGCCGCGATAAAACCGGTCTGGTTGTTAACCCCGCCGCTGCGCAGATCCAGATTACCCAAGGCGACAATGCCGTGCTGGTTGCCGCTGTCGGTATTAATCAGCGCCTGCCCCTGGGTGTCCAGCGTCAGATCGCTGCCTGCCTGTAACAGGCCGCCCTGGTTCTGTATTTCTCCTGCGGTCAGAGTCAGCTCCCCCTTACCGCCGCTCAGCGTACCTGCGCGGTTGTTGAGGTTTCCGCCGGTAAGCCGGGTCGCGTTTTTGCCAACGATCGTGCCCTGCTGATTATTTATCTCTCCAGCGTGAAGCGTTAACGTGCCGCCGCCGATCAGCTGGCCATTTTCATTAATAAAGGGATTACCCTGGGTATCCAGCCGCAGATCCTGCCCTGATTCCAGCAATCCGGCGCGGTTGTTCAGCGTGCCGGTATCCAGCTGCAAAGCGCCCCGCGCGCCCAGCTCTCCCTGCTGATGGTCAAAGGTCTGCCGATGCGTGTCGACTGTGACATTCTGCCCAATCATCACGCCGTGGTTGCCGTTGATTTGCCCGGTGTTGAGCAGCAGATCGCCTGCGGAGACAATACCGCCTTTTTGGCCACTGTCGGTATTGGTCAGCGCTGCGCCCTGGGTATCGAGCGATAATGCCTGGCCCGCCTGGATCAGGCCACGCTGATTATCTACCGCGCCGCCAGTTAGCGTCAGCGATCCGTCTGAAGCCAGCGTGCCGTCAATATTGCTCAGCGCGCCACTGTGCAGCCGGATATTGCCCGCTGCCGCCAACATGCCAGCGTCGTTATTTATATCGCCGCTGTTGAGGCTCAGCTCGCCGCCCGCGATGACGCCGCCCGACGCTCCGCTCTGCTGATTGGTAAGCGTGCGGCCATGCGTATCAAGCTGCATATCACCGCCGGACTGAATACGTCCCGCGCGGTTGTTCAGTTCGCCGCTGTTCAGCCGCAGGCTTTCCTTCGCGCTGAGGCTGCCGTCCTGATGGTCAAACGCCTGCTCATGGCTGTCGATAACAACGTTCCGCCCTTGGATCGTACCCCGATCGCCCAGGATCCGCCCGGTTGCCAGATTGAGATCGCCACGAGAGACGATCCCGCCTCGTTCGCCGCTGTCGCGGTTATCAAGCGCTGCGCCCTGCGTATCAAGCAAGAGATCCTCACCCGCCTGCAACAGGCCCCGCTGATTATCCATTGCGCCGGTGGTAAGAGAGAGTGTGCGATCTGCCAGCACAGTACCGTCGGTATTCGTCAGCGCGCCGCTGGCGATACCAGCCGCCTGTGCGGCTATAATGCCGCCACGGTTATCAGTCTCGCCGCTGGTTAGGGTCAGCGTGCCGCCACTCAGGATGCCGCCTTTACCGCTGTCGCTGTTGATCAGCTTTTGTCCGTGCGTATCGATCGTCAGATCGTGACCGGACTGGATAAGGCCCGCGTGATTATCTGTCGCGCCGCCCGACAGGCTGAGCGTGTCCTGCGCGACTACATTGCCGCTGGCGTTGATAAAATCGCCCTGCTGCGTAGCCACTACGATGCGATCGCCCAGCAGCGTGCCGCCGTGGTTATTCACTCCCTGACTTTGCGCCGTCAGCTGCTGGCTGGCTTCAATCCGCCCCCGATCGTTGTCGATAAGCCGATCCGTTTTTAGCTGTGCTTCGCCGCCCGTCGCGGAAATGCGTCCTTGCTGATTATCCAGACTTGCTGCGGCAAGGCGCAGATCCCGGTTGGCCAGCAGTTCGCCCTGATTATTGTTCAGCGCTTCGCCCGCGGTCAGAAGCAGATCGCCCTGAGCCGCCAGCAGCGTGCCGCGGCTGTTATCCAGACTGCCGGAAGCAATGCGCAGACTGCCGCCGCTTTCCATGCGACCATCCTGATTGTCCGCCGCGCCAGAGAGCGACAGCGTCATTTCACCAGGGCCGCGCTGGGAAAGCAGGCCCTGGCGGTGATCGAGCGTTTCCGCCGACAGCGTTACCGCCTGCGCCTGAGTATGCCCCTGTGAGAGATCGAGCCGCCCGCCTTTCAGATCCAGCGCCCCGGCCGACAGCAGCGCGCCCTGGTTGCCATTAAGCTGCGAGGCAGTCAGCGTCAGTGCGCCATCGCCAGCCAGCTGTATAGTCCCCTGCTGATTATCAAGTTGCTGAGCATCCAGCGAAAGCGCATGACCGTTACCGGCAATCAGCCCGCTGCGGTTTTCAATTTGTTGCGCTTTAAGATGGGTATCGCCTGCGTTAACAATCGTGCCCTGATTGTTGTGGATTTGCCCGCTGTCCAGACTCAGCGCCTCGCTGTTTTGCTGACGCAGCAGCCCGCGATTGTTACTGATGTCCCGGGCAGCAACGACCAGCTTTCCGGCTGATATTTGACCGTCATCGTTATTCAGTCGGGTAGCGGCCTGTATCTGCACCGTTTTGCCAGTCACCGTTGCGCCTGCGGTACTGATGTCGCCCTGGGTAGCGCTTAGCACTATCCCATCCGCTGCAGTCTGGCTGCCACCCAAATCGACCCGGCTTCCGTGCGCCTGGATCCCATCGCGTGCCAGGTTTTTGCCCTGCGCTTTCAGCTCGCCCTGACTGGTTAAAACCAGGCTGCCGGGCTGCGTCAGCGCGCCGCTGTCATCAACCCCTGCTGCCAGCGCGCTTCCGCCATTGCTCTCGATCCCGTTGGCGGTCAGCGTCACGTTGCCTTTTGCGGCGATGGTGCCGTCATTATGCAGGGTGCCGTTAGAGGCCAGCGTGACCGCCTGTTGTGACAGGATCCTGCCGCTGTTGGTCTGGTCATCCTGAGTAGCGATTTGCAAAGCGGCCTGGCTTTGCAGCGTGCCGCTGTTTTCCAGCCGGCCATCTACGGTCAGGCGTAGTTCGCCCGCGCCGGCGCCCAGTTCGCCGGCATTGCGTACGCCAACCCCTTTTTCGGTGCCGGTCAGGGTGATTTTGTTGGCATACATGCCGCCAAGCGCGGCGACGTCGAGCGCATAGGCTGGGCGAGCGGTCGCGTCGCTGGTTTTCACCGTGGTTACGCTACCTTCCGTAGCTACCTGATTTCGTCCGGTAACAACGTTCAGTTCTCGGGCGTGCAGCCTGGCATTTACCGCTACCGACTGTGCGACGATCTGGGTGTAATCGGCATCGCTGTCGTTTAAGCCTTTGCCCTCGATATTGATCCGCCCGCCGTTCACGTCAAAGCCTTTCAGCTGGCCGTTTTCCATAATCGGCTGGCCCGTGGTCAGGGTATTACGGCTGGCATTGATAAAACCGCAGCCGTTGCAGGTTATCCCTGCGGGATTAGCAATAACTACCGCGGCCCGCTTTCCGGCCACTTCAATAAAGCCGTTGAGCTGGCTGGGATTACGGCTGTTGACCTCATTGAGGATGACGCTGGCTTCCTGCTTTGACAGCCAGGGATTAGCCGCCACCATGCCGCCCAGCTGGGTGCGCGTGTTTTGATGACTGTTGTTCAGAATGGCACCGCGCTCGCCGACATCGAGCTGGCTGTATTGATTGCGCGAGACGCCCTGGCCGTTCGGCGTCTGGATATTAATTTGCGGCAGCCCGTTGGCGGTGGACATCACCGTCGGCTGCTGGTTGCCGGGCGCGCTGCTGTCGGCAACGATATTGGCCTGCGCAGGCAGGCTAACCGCCCCAGCCGCCAGCCAAAGCGCGAAACTAAGTGGACTGATACGGATCGGCTTTTCCGTACGCGAGTTGCGCTGACGGCGACGGGCAAGATGGCCGTAGCCGCTACGGGCAATGTCGGGCACCACCATCAGCATGCCGCGAACTTTATTGAAGATAATGCGGTAGCAAAGCTTGTTCATAATGCGCACAGTCCCTTGTCAGGCAAAAGAAGCGGGTCAGTAGTTCCAGTTCAGGCTGAAGCCAAAGGTTGCCGGATCGGTTTTAAATCCCTCTGGTTTTGAGAGCGGGATCCCGGCAAAAAGGTCATAGCTAAGGTTGACGGGCGCGATGACGCCGCGTAGCCCCGTTACGCCTCCGGCCAGATGGCGTCCGGGCAAACCGCCCTGGATTGCGCTGTTGCCGCTGACTTCGCCATAGTCGACCCCAAGATAGAACTCCTGGGCAGGCAGCGGCGTCTGCCAGGCCAGCGTATTCTGTAGCGTCCAGCCACGGCTGGCGCTCAGGGTGCGCTCGCCATCAAAGCCGCGCACCGTCCAGCGGTTGCCGATAGCAAACTCATCCTGCGGCGTCAGCGGCGTGTTACTCACCTGCCGACGATATTGAATGTTGTAATTAAAACGCTGAGTGCTCAGTGAGAATGGCACCGTCAGCGCCGCCTGCCAGGTCAGTATTTTTGACAGCGCGGTCGCATAGGTGCTGTCGTGATAAGACTCTTCCCAGGCCGGTAAGGCGCCAAACCAGCGCGTGCCGCGCTGATAGCTGACTCCGGCATCAAGCGTGGCCGGACCAATATAGTGGCGATGCGACAGCCCTAACCGCCAGGCGCTGGTACGGCGCTGCTGGCTGACGACCTCGGTATCGTTGATAAAATTGCGTGACTCTTTTACCAGCACATCGTAGGTGGCGAGAGTTTTAGAAGAAGCGTTGCGGTGCAGCACCCGGCTGGCCTGCACATCAAGCGAACGGCTTTTCCCGGCATAGAGAAAATCGCGGCTGTAGCCAGCCACCGTTTGGTGGTAGTCGTAATCGCTGGCGGTCAGCCCAAACTGCCACCAGCCCACCGGCACCGAATAGTGTCCGGTCAGGCTTTTGCTGCTTTTTCTGCCGGCGAAACCCAAATCGCGGCTGGCGGTCAGGTAAAACAGATCGCTCAATGAAGTGGGATTATCCAGCGCCAGCATGATGCCGCTCTGATACCGTCCCGTGCTTTCCGTGCCGGAATCGTCCAGCCAGGCGCCAAGACGCCAGAAACGTCGCTGGGTGCGCTCGATAATAATATCGCTTTCGCCGGGTTTTTCTGCCGGACGTAGCGCCATCTTCGCCTCGACGCCCGGCAGGCGCTGCAGATTTTCCAGTCCCTGTTCGATATCGCGCAGATCCAGCAGATCGCCGGAATGCGCCGGCATGGTGGGATAGAGGCTGACGTAGCGCGAAGCGCCGGGAGCCAGCTCAACCCGACGGATTTTACCCGGCACAATCAGCAGCTTCAGCTCGCCCTGACGCAAATCCTGCGACGGCGCGAGCACCCGGGTTGTCACCCAGCCATGATTAATAAGACGGTTTTGCAGCGTGCCCATTAGCTGATTGATGCCCTGCACGCCTACGCAATGACCGACAGCCTGGTTTGCCAGCCGCTGCAACGGCACCCAATGCGGCAGAGCCTGCTGGCCGGATAGCGAGACGCGCTGAAGCGTAAAACAGGGTTTTTCAGCCGGAAAAGTTATCCGCGAAGGTGCGGGGAGCGGTTCGGCAAGACGGATATCGGGTGCTTTTGGCGCTATCTGTGCCTGGCGAGCTTTTTGCTGCTCCTGCTGATGCTGAATTTGCTCATCGCCCGGCGCTGCGTAAACCGCACCGCAGCCGGTTAGCCCAATAACAGCCAGCGCCGACTTCAGGCGCTTTTCCATTTTTCCCTGCATGACTATTCTGCCCGCCAAATATGTAACAAAATGTGTATTACGTATTTTTATGCGCACATTATGCACCTGCCGGGCAAAAGCTCAAGGAAAAACAGAGAAAAACTTACAAAAAGCTTACATTAATAAGTGAGCGGGATTAATGAAACCAGTTAAGCGTTCCACTAATAGAAGGAGATTTAAGGGAAATTAAGACACGATTATTGAGAGGTTCAAAGGGGGACATGAATCAGCTAATTATAATTTTTTCATTAAAAATCAAACAAAAAAAACAAGAAAACCTCATATTATTTGCTTTAAAGCCCCGGACATAATGGATGGTTACAACCGCATTTCTGGAAATGATCGGAGGCTAATATTTATGTAACGCCCCTCAACCACATAAATTTAGCTTAAGTCATGCAGTTGATAATAAATTTCCTTAACCAACCGTTATAACAAGGTCAATGCTTCTACGGATCAATTCGGAAAGCGCCTGGTCTTTTTGTATAAGAATACGGTTGACCGCTTGCAGGAGGGACTTATAAAGGAGGTTGCAGGTGAGCAAATTCAAGTATCGTGATGAAAGGCATTGCAGGTGAGCAAATACGAGCATAGTGATAAAGGGCGCTGCAGGTGAGCAAATTCGAGCATAGTGCTAAAAAAACCCCCTCCGTTAAGAGGGGGCCGAGCGTCATGCTTTAGCAGAGGCCGGGCAACTTATGCCTGGTTCTGGCTGTTCAGGATCAGCTGACCGTTGCTGTTTAAAGGGATGCGTGTCCCCGGGTCGTTATCCATGCGGATTTTGCCCTGCTGGTCGCCAATTTTATAGGTGACGTCATAGCCCAGCGTTTTTTCCTGCTTATCGTAAACGGTTTTGCAGCGCTGTTCGGTGGTCGTGTAGGTATCGCGATCCTGCAGAGCGCCCTGCACCTGATTACCGCCGTATCCGCCTGCCAGCGCGCCCGCTACGGTAGCCACATCGCGTCCGCGTCCGCCGCCAAACTGATGACCCAGCACGCCGCCCGCCACCGCGCCCAGTACGGAACCGGCGATACGGTTCTCATCCTGCACGGCACGCCGGTGAGTCAGCGTGACGTTACGGCACTCCTGACGCGGATTTTTCGTCGTCTCTTTAATTGGCGTGGCGGAGAGCACCTGAGCAAACTGCGGCTCACGCTCGAATACATTCATGCCTGCTACAGCGGCAACGCCCAGCGCGGCCGCTACGCCAATTCCGATACCTGCCAACATTGATTTATTCACAGGGCTGTCTCCTGAAACGGTTATTACGCATCGTCGCCAGCCGCAGAGTCCGGGCCATACGCGACGCGCTTTGTCCGGTAAAGTGTGCTTATCAGGACCAGTTATGACAATAAGAATTCAGGACGAAATAAATGTTTAAAGTCAAATGCAAAAGCTTTTAAGAGAGTTCTTAGGAGGGATGCGGCAGAAGAAGGGCTTATAACGACGGTATCGTTATAAGCCCTGTTACTATAGATCAGGCGGTCCTGATTTTACTTAGTGCAGCTTAAGGCGCGGACGGATAACCCGGTTAATGCTGCCCACCAGCATCATCAGGCCGGTTTTAAAGTAGCCGTGCAGAGCGACCTGGTGCATACGATAAAGCGAAATATAGACAAAGCGCGCGATGCGTCCTTCAACCATCATTGAACCGCGCATCAGGTTGCCCATCAGGCTGCCGACCGTGCTGAAACGCGAGAGCGAAACCAGCGAGCCGTGATCCTTATAAATATAGGCTTTCTGCTCGCGTCCTTTCATCTGTGCCAGAATGTTATCCAGCACGCGCGACGCCATCTGATGCGCTGACTGCGCGCGAGGAGGCACAAAGCCGCCAGAAGGCAGCGCACACGAAGCGCAGTCGCCAATCGCGTAGATATCCGGATCGCGGGTCGTTTGCAGCGTTGGCTGTACCACCAGCTGGTTAATACGGTTGGTTTCCAGCCCGCCAATTTCTTTCATAAAGTCCGGCGCTTTGATACCCGCCGCCCAGACCATCAGATCGGCATTGATAAACTCGCCCGATTTGGTATGCAGGCCATTTTCATCGGCGCTGGTCACCATCGTCTGCGTCAGCACGCGTACGCCCAGCTTAGTCAGCTCCTGATGCGCAGCGGTGGAAATGCGCGGCGGCAGCGCAGGCAAAATACGCTCGCCCGCCTCTACCAGCGTGACGTTCAGCGCGCTGTTGTTCAGACCTTTATAGCCATAGCTGTGCAGCTGTTTCACCGCGTTATGCAGCTCGGCGGAAAGCTCTACGCCGGTCGCGCCGCCGCCGACGATAGCAATATTCACCTGCTCCTGGCGCCCTTCGCTGGCGGAGAATTTCAGGAACAGGTTCAGCATTTCATTATGGAAACGGCGCGCCTGGTGCGGGTTATCCAGGAAAATGCAGTGATCCTTAACGCCCGGCGTGCCGAAGTCATTGGAGGTGCTGCCCAGCGCCATGACCAGCGTGTCGTACGCCACTTCGCGTTCCGGCACCAGCAGCTCGCCCTGCTCGTTGCGGATTTCCGCCAGCTGTAATTTTTTATTGTCCCGATCGATTTCGGTCAGCGTGCCCAGCTGGAACTGGAAGTGATGATTGCGGGCGTGGGCCAGATAGCTCAGCGCGTCAATCCCTTCATCCAGCGATCCGGTCGCGACTTCGTGCAGCAGCGGCTTCCAGAGATGGCTGTGATTACGGTCCACCAGGGTTATTTCCGCCTTTTTTTTCCGTCCCAGTTTCTGACCAAGCTGTGTCGCCAGCTCAAGCCCGCCGGCTCCTCCGCCGACAATAACAATCTTCTTCATTGGTGTAGTCAAACGACCCCCTTAAATTGTGAACCAGTCGTTAATTAAAGGTTAAATAATATCCTTAATTAACATAGGGTTGGCGATTTATTCGCTATCTGCAGGCAGAATAGCACGCGGGAAATCGGCCGTCCTGTAAAAATTGATACAGGTCAATTTTTTTCAACCATTTCTTATTAGCACGCTGTTTTTGCTGAATAATTTTCCGTGTTTCGGGGAGGATAAGGTGCGTCCGCAAGGCGTTTATTTCACCACCTGAGTGATTTTTTATCTCTGATAATGCGACTCAACAGGAATAATTGACCGATACCCGCTCCGATTGGGTGGAGTAAATATGACGTCCCCTTTTTCAGTTTATTTTATTGTCCTGCAATCACCTGTGGTAATCGTATTTAAATATATACTAAAAAAACCAAATCAAGCTCCAATAAAAAACCCGGCATATTTAATAGTAATTACCCTGAAAAACTTGCAGCAGGCTTAGTTATTAATATCCTCTTAAGCTATTCCGGCTATTCTGCCGAAAAAGGAAGAGGGAAAAGGAATGAAGATATTGAACAGACTGCTGGCACAAAACCGCAGCTGGGCGCAGCAGCAGGCAAACCGCGATCCAAATTACTTTTTAAATCTGATGGCCGCCAAGCCGCCGCAGGCGCTATGGATAGGCTGCTCGGACAGCCGGGTGCCCGCCGAGGTATTAACTAACGCTCATCCCGGTGAGCTTTTTGTGCACCGTAATATCGCCAATATGGTGCTGGAAGAGGATGAGAGCCTGATGAGCGTGCTGCAATACGCGCTCGGGCATTTGCAGATTGATACCCTGATCCTGTGCGGCCACTACGACTGCGACGGTATCCAGGCCGCGCTGGCGTTGCAGCAGGTCAACGCGCCGCTTTTTTCCGATCCGTTAACCCACTATCTGCAAAAACTGTACGACTCGCTTAACGACTGGATGGCTGTTTTCCAGCCTGAAATGAAAATAGCCACGACAGGGAAGGAAAAATTAACCGAATACCACCTTATGGCGCAGGCGGTGAATTTAATTAATGCCTGGCCTGTTAAATCAGCAATCAAAGCGGGAAGAGACATCGCTATTTACGGGTGCGTACATGAGCTACACAGCGGCTATTTAAAAAGGCTGGTTTGAAAGGATGCTGATATAAACAGTCAATTACGTGGTCATAGCCAGGCAGGCGCGGTAGCCTTTCTGCTGGCTGACATGCCGAATAACAGCGTGGTGATTGTGGAACATGAAAGCGCGGCGTATCCGGACAGGGATATCAGCGACGTTAGCAACATTCGGCCAGGCCGCCGCCACGAGTAATATTATGCCGGAGCAGTGACCGATGAAGAAAAGCTTGTGAACGTTTGCTGCCCGCCGGGATAAGGCGGGCGAGCGTTAGCGGTTAGCCCAGCGTTTTAAATGCTTTGATCCGCTGCAGGTGCGAGGAGATGTTTTTGAATTTATGCGGCTGGTGGTCATCCCAGACGATTTCATAATAGTCACCCAACGTTGACGCGCTACGCTGGCTGTCCAGCGCCTCGTCGCGTCGGGAGAGGATCACCAGGCAGCGATCGCGGTTTTTTTCCCGAAAGTTGCTGACGCACTTGGTGGCAATATCCACATACTCTTCAGGCCTGTCGATTTTGCCCGGCATGTTTTCTTCTGGCCACAGGTTGGGATTGAACATTACCTGACGGATATCGTTCAGAAAGCCGATGCGCTCGGCCCAATAACCGCCTAACCCTACGCCGCAGATCAGCACGCGTTCATCGTCGCTGCTGCTCAGAAGCTTGTGGGTTTCATTCAGCAAATACTGCATATCATGTTTAGGATGCAGCGTGCTGTAGCTCAACAGCCGTACATCGGGATCGATAAACTGCAGCTGCAGCACTTTTTCATGATTGCCGGGACTGGTTGAATCAAACCCGTGCAGATAGATGATCATCGCCCTTCTCCTGTGGTGTATGCGTCAGCCTCGCTGCTCCAGCCAGCGGGTTTGCAGCTTGCTTAACGCCTGGCTGCTCTCTTTCCAGCGCGGCGAAGCCAGCAGCTGCTGGCGGGTAAACGTGCCACGATGGTACAGCTGCGTAGCGCGTTCGGCATTGATCGGCGACAGATTATCCAGCACGCTGACGGCGCCCTGACGGTTGTTGCAGACCAGGATCATATCGCAGCCGGCGTCCAGCGAAGCCTGACCGCGTTCGGCATAGCTGCCCATAATCGCTGCGCCTTCCATCGACAGATCGTCGGAAAAAATCACGCCGTCGAAACCCAGCTCTTTGCGCAGCACTTTTTTCAACCAGTGCGAGGAACCGCTGGCCGGATGCGGGTCTACCTGAGTATAGATAACGTGCGCAGGCATCACCGCATCCAGCCTGTTTTCGTCAATCAGCTGCTTAAAGATCTGCATATCGTGCTGACGAATCATCGCTTCGGGACGATCGTCGCGCGGCGTTTCTTTATGCGAGTCCGCGCTTACCGCACCGTGACCGGGAAAATGCTTGCCGGTGGTTTTCATACCCGCTTCATGCATGCCATCAATAAAACGGCGCGCCATCGCCAGCGCCACGGCAGGATCGTCATGGAAACTGCGTTCGCCGATTGCCGCGCTGCCGTGTCCTATATCCAGTACGGGCGCGAAGCTGATATCAATATCCATCGCGATCATTTCGACAGCCATCAGCCAGCCCGCTTCCTGCGCCAGCCTTGCCGCTTCGGCTTCGCTGTTCAGCGCGGCAAAAGATTGCATCGCAGGCAGGCGCGTAAAGCCTTCGCGGAAGCGCTGCACGCGCCCGCCCTCCTGATCGACCGCGATCGCCAGGCGATGACGCGAGGCCGCGCGGATCTGCCTGATCAGCTCCTGAAGCTGCTCAGGATCGTGGTAGTTGCGGGTAAACAGGATTAGCCCGCCCACCAGCGGATGCTGTAAAATTTCCCGCTCTTCCGCGTCCAGCTCGTAACCGAGCACATCTAACATTACCGGTCCCACAGATTACCTCTTATGATCGAACTCGCTGCCAGGCCTGTGCCGCCAGCGTATAAAACGTCTGTTCGCCGCTCTGCTGCCAGCGCAGCTCGTACCAGCTTGCCGCCAGCAGCGTCAGCCAGGGCTGCCAGCGCGCCATCTGCTGCCGTAGCCTTGCCGCATCCAGCCGTTGCAGCGCGGCATAGCGCTCGGTTAGCGCCAGCTGCTGCTCAGCATCCAGCGCGTTTCCTGCAACCAGCGCGGCCAGCTCCAGCGCGACATCGCCATCGCTGGCATACTCCCAGTCAATCAGCCGCAGGCTATTTTGCTGACGGATCAGATTGCCCGGATGCACATCCATATGCAGCAGCGCCCGCCGCAGCGGTTTTGGCTCGCCGCGCCGCTGTAGCCGCTGCAATGCCCGCAGCCAGCCGCAGTGCCGCCGTGCAGGCCGACTGAGCTGCCAGTAGCGCTCCAGCAGCTTTTGCAGCTGCAAAGGATAGCCGCTGAGCGGCTGTTGGTGCAGCCTTGCCAGCTCGCTGACAACCGCGTCCAGCGCGCCGGGAAAGGCCGCCTCGCTCAGCGCCTCGCCCGGCTGCCAGCCCAGCAGCAGCCAGTTATCAGCATAGCCGCAGGCGGCAGGCGCGAGATCGCAGCCGGAAAGCTTGCGTAAAATACGATACTCACGCTGGCGATCCACACCCGGCACGGGATTATCCTGTCGCTGATGGCGGGCCAGCAGCGTCGCCCTTTCCAGCTCCACCTTTGCCGTCAGCCCCGTCAGGCCGTGCAGCGGAAAAAAAGAACCGGCGGATCGCTCCGCCGGAAATCGTTGTTTAATCAGCCTGCTCAGTGCGGGATCAATGCTGTACGACACCGTTACCCGACCAGATGATTTCGCCAGTCTGCACCAGCATCAGCTGCATTTGCAGTTCCGGCGATTTTACGTCGCCCTTAGCGTTGGTATAGAGCACATACTGTGCGCCAACGTAGCGAGCCAGGCCGACGGCTTTACTGCGCGAGCTCAGGCTGTCTTCGGCTGACAGTCCCAGCGTCTGTTTAGCGGTAGCAAGCTGTTCAGGCGTCACCAGCTTGAACTGGGTGTTATTTTGCAGCGCGCTTTGCAGCGAAGCGGTGGCTTTGGCGCGTTGCAGGCTGCCGTTGGTGCTGTTTTTCACGCCGTCGATCAGCAATACGCTACCGGGCGTGATGCCGTCCGCTTTCAGCATTTGCGCCACCAGCGGCGTTACGCTGGCATCCCAGTTAATCGACCGCATTTTAGGCGGCTGCGGCACCGTTTCCGGCGGCGGCGGCTGGGTCGGCACGGGCTGCGGCTGTTCGGGAACCGGCTGCACCGGCTCGACGGGCGCGGGCTGTTGCTGCTGTTGCACCACACAGCCGCTAAGAATAAGCGCCAGCAACATGACGCCCGAGAGTTTAGCTATCTTCCTTTCCACGCAATAATCTCCTACAGATACAGGTAAAGGCGAACCTTACTGGCCGTCAGGTTACCCGTTTGCGACGATATTTCAACACTGCTATGCGGCGCGACCGTAATCTTGCGAGGCGCTTCGAAGGGCAGAATTTCCAGCCCTTTATCGTCATACCAGTAAAAGCGATAGTAGAGCGTAACGGGTTTTTCCTGCTGGTTATAGAGCTGCGAAGCGCCTCGCTGCTGCCCTTCATGCTCCGATATCACCGGCTCGCCGGTAAGGATCCCCGCCGACAGTACCGATGATTCCATAACCAGCGACTGCGAAGTATCAATGGTCGTGCGATCGCTGGCGCAGCCGCTCAGCAACGCCAGCATGGCGCCCAGGACGATAATCCGCATCATAGTGCCTCCGGCACGTTATTCAGCCAGCATCGGGCCCAGCGGACGACCGCCAACCAGATGCAAATGGATATGATAGACTTCCTGTCCGCCATGCTGATTGCAGTTCATGATCAGACGATAGCCGTCCTCGGCGATCCCTTCCTGTTTAGCGATTTTCGCGGCCACCACAATCATCCGGCCCAGCGCGGCTTCATGCCCCGCCACCGCATCGTTGGCGGTAGGGATCAGGATATTCGGCACGACCAGAATGTGCGTCGGCGCTTTTGGCGAGATATCGCGAAAGGCCGTGACCAGCTCGTCCTGATAAACAATATCGGCCGGGATTTCGCGGCGGATAATTTTACTGAAAATCGTTTCTTCAGCCATGATGCATGTCCTTAAGCTATGAGATGAGTTACGGCAGTATGAGCGAGATATTTGTTTTCTTTCAACCTTCCGCTGGCTTTTCTTTACTGTCTGCCGCTTTTCGCGGCGCTGACCGCAGATTTAACGCCTTACGTGACGCTTTGCGCGAGTAACGTTTGCCTGTTTCGGGTGTTACAAGGATAGCAAGAAGAGACGGCGGTCCGATGTCAGCTGCCGTATTGAGACGGAGCGATTATGCCGATGCTGGTGTTGGTGCTGCTGGCGCTTGTCTGGATTGGATGGATGAATCGCGGCCTTTTTGGCGGCTGACATTTACGCCGGATAAAAAAAGCCCCACTCGAAGGTGGGGCTTTTTGTTTTATCTTACCGATTGATTACTGCTTGCGGATGTACTCATCCATCTCGGTTTTCAGGTTATCGGATTTGGTGCCGAAAATGGCCTGAACGCCGGAACCCGCCACGACCACGCCCGCTGCGCCAAGCTGTTTCAGACCGGACTGATCCACTTTGGATACGTCCGCCACGCTGACGCGTAAACGCGTGATGCAGGCATCAAGGTTAGTGATGTTCTCTTTACCACCGAAAGCGGCTACCAGGTTAGCAGCCATTTCACTGGAATTACCTGCCGTTTGCGTCGTTGAAGTTTCTTCACGGCCCGGCGTTTTCAGATTCAATTTAACAATCAGCACGCGGAACACGGTGTAGTAAACCAGACCGTACAGGATACCGATAATCGGGAACAGCCAGATACGGCTGCTGTTGCCGCTCAGCACCACAAAGTCAATCAGGCCGTGCGAGAAGCTGGTGCCGTCGCGCATCCCCAGCAGGATACAGATAGGGAAAGCCAGACCGGCCAGGATAGCGTGGATCGCATACAGGACTGGCGCCACGAACATAAAGGAGAATTCGATTGGCTCGGTGATGCCGGTCAGGAACGAGGTCAGCGCGGCGGAAATCATGATGCCGCCCACTTTCGCACGGTTTTCTGGTTTAGCGGAGTGCCAGATAGCAATCGCTGCCGCAGGCAGGCCGTACATTTTAAACAGGAAGCCGCCGGAGAGTTTGCCCGCGGTCGGGTCGCCTGCCATATAGCGCGGGATATCGCCGTGGAAAACCTGACCAGCCGCATTGGTGAACTCGCCGATCTGCATCTGGAAAGGCACGTTCCAGATATGGTGCAGACCAAACGGCACCAGAGAACGCTCAATTACGCCGTAGATACCGAAAGCGACTACCGGGTTCTGATAGGCGGCCCACTGTGAGAATTCCTGAATGGCGGTACCAACTGGTGGCCAGATAAAGGAAAGCAGGATACCGATAAAGATCGCCGTGAAACCGGAGATAATTGGAACAAAGCGCTTACCCGCAAAGAAGCCGAGATATTCCGGCAGCTTGATACGGTAGAAGCGGTTAAACATATAGGCTGCTATCGAACCGGCGATAATACCGCCCAATACGCCCGTATCGGCGAGATGCTTCGCTTCGATCTCCCCGGCTGGCATATGCAGCACCAGCGGTGCTACGACCGCCATCGTTTTTACCATGATGCCGTAGGCCACCACCGCCGCCAGCGCAGAGACGCCGTCATTGTTGGTAAAGCCCAGCGCCACGCCGATGGCGAAAATCAGCGGCATATTGGCAAAGACGGATCCACCTGCTTCCGCCATAACGTGAGAGACAACGGCGGGCAGCCAGCTGAAGTTGGCGGAGCCTACGCCAAGCAGAATACCGGCAATCGGCAGCACCGATACCGGCAACATCAGCGATTTACCGACCTTTTGCAGGTTTGCAAATGCGTTTTTGAACATAGTGTGAAACTCCTGAGTATGGGTGCTTTACGCGCTTTTCAACGCGATATAACGGGGGGAGGACCCGCTATGGGTGGAGCGCTTTGCGCCCTCGTGATTTATTACGAACTGTAAAATAATTCCGAAAGCATTTGTTTGACGGTTATCACGTTTCACTGAACAACCGCCTGCTATGTAGTTTAATTCCCGGAAATTTGCCAGTTTTTGCCCATTGAAAAGCCGTATCGCCCGCAAAGAGGCGATACGAACTGCTTTTTTTACAAATTTATTACGAGCAATAAAATAAAGCGGTTAGTCTGTAAGGCGGCTCATCGGCACGTGGAAAAGGCGGGAGAAATTCGCTGTGGTGGCTTCGGCCAGCGTTTCAATACTGACGCCTTTCACTACGGCCATATAGTCCGCTACATCGCGCGTGTAAGCTGGCTGATTCTCTTTGCCGCGGTAAGGCACGGGCGCCAGATAAGGCGAGTCGGTTTCCACCAGCATGCGATCGAGCGGAACATAGCGTGCCGCCTCGCGGATCGTTTCCGCATTGCGGAAAGTGGCAATGCCGGAAAACGAAATATAAAAGCCCATATCCAGCAGCTTTTCCGCCGTTTCCCGATCTTCCGTGAAGCAGTGCAGTACGCCGCCGCACCCTTCCACCTTCTCTTCTTTCAGGATCGCCAGCGTATCCTCGCGCGCATCGCGCGTATGCACAATAACCGGTTTATTCAGATCGCGACCGATGCGAATATGCTCGCGGAAAGAGGCCTGCTGCTGCGCCATGGTTTCTTTCTGATAGTAGTAGTCCAGCCCGGTTTCGCCCATGGCGATAACACGCTCGTCGGCGGCCAGCTGGCGCAGCTCGGCAAAATCATAAGGTTCATCCTGATTGAGCGGATGCACGCCGCAGGAGTACGCCACGTTGGGACGATCGCCAATCAGGTCGGTCATCGCTTTATAGCCGGGCAGCGTGGTTGCTACCGCCAGCATAAACTTCACGTCGCGTGCGGCGGCTTTCGCCAGCACGTCATCCACATCGCGGTGTAGGCTTTCATAATTCAGGCCGTCAAGATGACAGTGGGAATCTACTAAAAACATAATTATTCTCTGGTTCGTTAGCCGACCACGGAAGCATGGAGCATTTGCTCCCACGCCAGCAGCTGGTCGGTCAATAAGAGTTCACGGTTTACGGCCACCACGTTCAGCAGGCGATCGCGGCACAGGAACCATTGGCGAATGCTCTCATCCAGCGCGCTGGCCGGTAGCTGACGGGCAACCTCCGCCACCAGCGTCTGGCTGTCGGCATTGGCGATAAAGCGCCCGCCGCCCTGCTGCCATTTCAGCGCATCCACCAGCAGCGCGCAAAGCCAGCCGGTACGCGCCGCCGCGTCGTCGTGGTTCAGAACGGGCAGCAAGGATAGCATATCTTTTTGCAGCGCCCCCGGCAGCGCCTCGCACAGCGCCTGCCGCGCCGCCCAGCTTTTTTCCAGCAGCGTTTGCGCCGCTGCAGGCGCGCCGCCGCTTAGCCGCAGCGCGGTCAGGCAATCCTGCTGTGATGCGCCAGCCTGCTTTTGCAGCCAGCTCAGGCTTTGCGTCTCGTCCGGCGCGGCCAGGTGAACGCTTTGACAGCGGCTGCGCAGCGTGGCCAGCAGCTGTGAAGGCTGCTGGCAGCAGAGCAAAAACCAGGTGTTCACCGGCGGCTCTTCCAGCGTTTTCAGCAGCGCGTTGGCGGCGGCCTCCGTCAGCTGAGCGGCATCGGGCAGCCAGACCACTTTCGCTCCGCCCTGCTGGGCATGATGGAAGAGCTTCTCCGTAACGCCGCGCACCGCATCAATACCCAGCGAGCTTTTGCCCTTTTCCGCCGTCAGTTCGTACCAGTCCGGATGCGTATGGGCCTGCATCAAACGACAGGCGTGGCACTCTCCGCAGCTTTTCAGCCCGTCTCTGCGCTGGCACATCAGCCAGCGGCTGATCCCCCAGACCAGCGAGGCATCGCCCATGCCCGGCAGCGCCTGGAGCAGCAGCGCGTGGTGTCCGCGTCCGGCCTGATGCTGGCCGACGATCTGCCGGTAAGGCTGGTTAAGCCACGGATACCAGATCATGACCGTACCTGTAGCCACTGCGCCAGCGTCTGTCGGATAGCGGCGGAGACGCCCTCTATATCCTGCGTGGCGTCGATAGTTTTAATGCTTTCGTCCGCGGCGGCCAGCGTCAGATAGCGTTCACGCGTGCGGGTAAAGAAGTTCAGCGACTCCTGTTCGATCCGATCTAATGCGCCTCGCGAGCGGGCGCGTTGCAGACCGATTTCTGGCGTCACGTCCAGATAGAGGGTCAAATCAGGCGCGAAATCACCCAGTACGCTCTGTTTCAGCTGCGCCATCAGACGGATATCCATGCCTCGCCCGCCGCCCTGATAGGCCTGAGAAGAGAGATCGTGGCGATCGCCAACCACCCAGGCGCCGCGCGCCAACGCCGGTTTAATGACATTCTCCACCAGCTGCACTCGCGCCGCGTAAAGCATCAGCAGCTCCGCGCGGTCGGTGATCTGCTCGCCTTCAATCCCCTGCTTGATCAACTCGCGGAGTTTTTCCGCCAGCGGCGTGCCGCCCGGTTCGCGGGTAAAGACGATATCCTCAATGCCGTGCTGTTTAAGCGTCGCAACGATGGTATCCCGAGCGGTCGTTTTGCCCGCGCCTTCCAGCCCTTCGATAACGATAAAATTACTTTTCATTTTTTTCCTTGAGCAGCAGGCGCCACGCCTGGACCGCGCGATTGTGGCTCGCCAGGTTAGTGGTAAAAGTGTGTCCGCCTTTGCCGTCCGCAACAAAATAAAGGAAGTCCGTTTTTTCCGGATGCGCCGCGGCTTCCAGCGAGGCTTTGCCCGGCGTGGCGATAGGCCCCGGCGGCATGCCGGCAATCACATAGGTGTTATAGGCCGTCGGCGTTTCCAGATCCTTGCGCGTCAGCGTGCCTTTATAGCTGTCGCCCATACCGTAAATCACGGTCGGATCGGTCTGCAAACGCATTCCCAGCCGCAGACGATTGATAAATACCGAAGCGACCTTGCTGCGCTCTTCGCCCAACGCCGTCTCTTTTTCCACAATCGACGCCATGGTTAACAAATCATTTTTATCTTTATAGGGCAGCCCGTCCGCTTTGTTCTGCCACAGCGTATCGACGATTTTTACCATCTGGCCGTGAGCCCGCTCCAGGATCGCCACGTCCGTGGTATTGGCGGTGTAGGAATAGGTATCGGGATAGAACCAGCCTTCGACGTTTTGCTCCGACATTTTCAGCGTCTGACCCAGCGTGGTCAGTTTATCGTCAGCCAGCGTGTGTTTGATATAGGGCGCTGCGCGCAGCTGCGCCAGCCACTCCTGCATCCGCGACCCTTCGATAAACCGGATCGGGAACTGCGCCTCTTTACCGCTGGAGAGCAGCGCCAGCATCTGGCGTACCGTCATACCCTGCGTGAAGCGATAGGTACCGGCTTTAAAATTCGCCAGCTCCGGCTCCAGCTTGAGCAGCCAGCCAAACCAGATGGAATGCGGAATAATTTTTTGCCTGTTCAGCTCGGCTTCCAGCACCACGCGGCCCGATCCGGCCGGAAGCGTGAAAATCGTCTCATGGTTAATCGAGAGCGGCGAACCGGCCAGCTGCTTAATTTGCCAGTAGCTGAAAGCCAAACCGGCGATAACAAGCGCGACGATCCCGCCGACTAGTTTGCGTTTTACTGTCATAAATTTCCCTGAAAATCGTGCTCATTGATCCGATTAAACAACGTTCTTGAGCGATAAAACCGGTTGTCTATCTCCACTACCGGCAGCACTGGCATCAGCGCATTGGTGATAAAAATTTCGTCCGCTTGTTCGAGGATCTGTGGCGGTACGCTGACTTCCCTGACTCTGACACCCTGCGCGGCCAGCAGCCGCATCACCCGCTGACGCTGGATACCGTTTACGCCGGCCTGCGTCACGTCGGGGGTAAAAACTTCCTCGCCTTTACGCCAGAATAAATTTGCCGCACAGCATTCCACCAGCAGCCCCTGAGTGTCAAGGACCAGCGCTTCGTCAGCGCCGGTCTGCTCAAGCTCTGTGCGAATGAGTACCTGTTCCAGGCGATTAAGATGCTTGATACCGGCTAACTGCGGATTGCGGCCCAAACGGATGGTGCTTAGCGCCAGCCTTACGCCCGTCTGGCGCAGCTGATGATAATGCGTCGGATAGTCCGACAGCATAATGATGCGTGAAGCCTGCTGGCAGCCGCTGGCGCTGTAGCCCCGGCCGCCGACACCGCGAGAAACAATAACTTTAAGCACGCCGGTTGTACGCGTCGCGGCGGCTATCTTCATCTCTTGCCGCAAGGCTTGCCAGTCAACATCACGGATTAGCAGGCGCTCGCAGGCCTGCTGTAATCGTTCAAGATGCGCGCGCAGGTCAAAGACTTTACCCTGCTCTATACGGGCCGTAGTAAAACAGCCATCGCCAAACTGTACGGCGCGATCCCTGACGGACAAATGCTCCTGAGGCTGGCCGTTTATCCAGATCATCTGCTCTCCTTATTTGCTACGCGCAAGCTTACCTGCATCCTTACGCAGATCCACGCCCTTTTGAATCCTCAAAGCAGCGAGACGTTAAAACAAAAAAGGCCCGCTTTTGCGGGCCTGAAAATAAAACTAACCTACTAAAACATAAATAATTTTACTTCATAGATTATGTTTCTTTCCATACTCATTTTCAGGCCAGCAGGCTAACATTATGTAAAATTGTAAACAACCTGCACAATGACGGTTTTTTCCCCTCTCAATACTCCGACATAAATTATTTCCAGAGGATCTGAGCCACGCCAGCACACTGACTCTGCATCACATTCATTTTGTTGCTTATAACCGGCTGAAGCCAGATAATTATTAATTATATGAGTATCCGCAGTATCATAAAATTTTATTGCATAGACGTGCGTTGCCGGGCCGGTAATGTTGGCAAAATCGAAGTCATAGCGACAGGAAATACGCGGCATTTTTTTGAGGATATCAGGCGTATAAAAATTGTATTCACGTTTATCCTGTTCGGTATAGTGTGCGCTACCAGCAAACTCCATCCTTATGTAAGGCCAGGTACAGGCAAGTGCGGCAATAGCTACTATAAAAATGGGACAAAGTATCTTCAACGATTTACGCATAGGGTAATGTGCCTCCCTTTGCTTTATCAATGTACGAACCATCAGCGGAAGCGATACTGACCTTCCCGGAATGAAAGTCATCCCACGGCCTGACCCAGTTCATAAAATCAGGTAATACACCTTTATGCGGCCTGGCATTAGGGGATTTTTCAGGATCGGGGAAAAGAAGTGGTGAAAATGAATCGTTTTTAAAGGATCCTATTGGGCCGTAATGATCCCAACGCCTGAGCGCCTCTTTCTTACTAACAGGTCGTAATGCTGAAAAAACATCGTGGCTGGAAATGACGCGGTAGAACCCCAGTAAATCTGAAACCAAATCTTCCCCGCTAAATCCACTATCCGTCATAAGATTAAACGGAAACGAGGCCTGCAAACCTTCAAATTTCCGTGCCAGCGACATCATCATTGCCAGTGCAATACTTTGCCGTTCAGAATTAGAACGCCCTTTTTTAATGCGCCAGGTTATAAATTTACCTGTCCTGTAAGAGTGAGTCGGGTCAACCATAGCCTGCGAATAAGAAACGTCATAGCACGCCTGACCTGAGTGTTCTCCGTTATCGATTTTTCTCAACAGGCTTTTAATATCGCTACCCTGCGCATGACCGAGATCGACCCATCCAAGTACTTCAGTATAAATCAATCCATATCTTAAATGACTTTGGCGACCGTCAATTATATTTTGCCGTTTACTCATTTATGGAGCTCCTTTCCATCAAGGTAGCCCAAATAATAACCAGGAAATCACATCCCTTCCATCGACTATTTTTCCTTTCAGAATCAAGCCCACTGTAGAAAATTTTGGCTGGAATTACGCAAGCACACCCGGCGCGGTGCTGGTTTGTCTGCAAACTATTTATTCTGTCAAATTACAGGGGTGCGTACGCTGCAATGGCGGCCAGGTCTGAACGACTCAGTAAGCAACAGGCGACACTTTAATAGGCGTATAAAAACCCGCGCGCGAGTGACAATTTAGTCGATTAGAAGACTGGACTTCTGTTTAAGTGCGCTCACCTGCTGGCCGGGTTAATACAGAGTGCATCGGACGCGCATCAACAAACGAATGCAGAGGACTACATCTGTGGATTCCAGAGGAGCCGTGATGTACCAGAAAACATCTAAGATGCTGAATTGATAATAAAACAGGCGTGAATACTATACAAAAAAGGCCCGCATTTGCGGGCCTTTTTTCACAACAGACAATCAGATTTTCCGGAAGATCAGCGAGCCATTAGTGCCGCCAAACCCGAAGGAGTTGCACAGAGCGTACTCCAGTCCTTTAACCTGACGCGCCGTATGCGGCACAAAATCCAGATCGCAACCTTCATCCGGGTTATCCAGATTGATGGTAGGCGGAATGACCTGATCGCGCAGTGCAAGGATAGAGTAGATGGATTCTACTGCTCCCGCCGCGCCTAACAGATGACCGGTCATGGATTTTGTGGAGCTGACCATTACGTCATACGCCGCAGCGCCAAATACGGATTTCACAGCCTGCGCTTCTGCCACATCGCCCGCAGACGTCGAGGTGCCGTGTGCGTTGATATAGCCGATTTTTTCCGGCGACAGCTGTGCATCGCGCAGGGCGTTTTCCATTGCCAACGCCGCGCCCGCGCCGTTTTCCGGCGGCGAGGTCATGTGGTAAGCATCACTGCTCATGCCGAAGCCAACCAGCTCGGCGTAAATCTTCGCGCCGCGCTTTTTAGCATGTTCGTATTCTTCCAGCACGACGATACCTGCCCCGTCGCCCAGCACGAAGCCGTCACGGTCTTTATCCCACGGACGGCTTGCCGCCTGAGGATTGTCGTTACGGGTAGAAAGCGCACGTGCCGCGCCAAAGCCGCCAATGCCCAGTGGCGTACTGCCTTTCTCTGCGCCGCCAGCAATCATGACGTCGGCGTCGTTGTAGGCAATCATACGCGCAGCCTGACCAATGTTATGCACACCGGTTGTACAGGCGGTAGAAATGGCAATGCTCGGCCCTTTCATGCCGTACATGATAGTCAGATGACCGGCAATCATGTTCACAATAGTGGAAGGCACAAAGAAAGGACTGATTTTACGCGGACCGCCGTTCACCAGCGAGGTATGGTTTTCTTCTATCAGACCAAGACCGCCGATGCCGGAGCCGATAGCGGCGCCGATACGGTGCGCGTTCTCGTCAGTAATGACCAGACCGGCATCCTGCATAGCCTGCATACCAGCAACAACGCCGTATTGAATGAAGGCGTCCATCTTGCGCTGATCTTTACGCGAGATAAACTCCTCGCAGTTGAAATCCTTTACTAAGCCAGCAAAACGCGTTGCGTAGGCACTGGTTTCAAAATGGTCGATCGGGCTGATGCCACTCTGACCGGCAACAAGAGCATTCCAGGTAGACTCTACGGTATTGCCGACAGGAGACAACATGCCAAGACCGGTCACAACTACACGACGCTTAGACACGTTCGTCCTCCAGGGAGGGGATAAAAGAGAATCAGTGGGACCTACAGATAAAACTCAGGCGGTCGAGCGACCGCCTGGAGATGCTCACTTACGCCTGGTGACCATTGATGTAATCAATAGCAGCCTGAACGGTAGTGATTTTCTCAGCTTCTTCGTCCGGAATCTCGGTATCAAACTCTTCTTCCAGAGCCATTACCAGCTCAACGGTATCAAGAGAATCAGCGCCCAGATCTTCTACAAAAGAGGCAGTGTTAACAACTTCTTCCTGCTTAACGCCAAGCTGCTCGCCAATGATTTTCTTAACGCGTTCTTCGATAGTGCTCATACTATTAAATTTCCTATCAAAACTCGCTTTCGCGATGGTTTTCGTAGTGTATAAAATGTTGAAAAAGATGCAACTAAATCCCGGCTGGTCAAACCACGAATTTACGCTATTTTGCGGGCATTACCGCAAATAACGCAAATAGTTTTCGCGATTATCAGACCATATACATTCCGCCGTTGACGTGCAGCGTCTCACCAGTGATGTACGCCGCCTCGTCAGAGGCTAAAAATGCAACGGCACTGGCGATTTCCTGCGCGCCGCCTAAGCGACCCGCCGGCACTTCCGCCAGGATGCCCGCACGCTGCTCTTCAGTCAGCGCACGCGTCATGTCGGTTTCAATGAAACCGGGAGCCACAACGTTAACGGTAATACCACGTGACGCGACTTCACGCGCCAGTGACTTGCTGAAGCCGATCAAACCCGCTTTTGCTGCCGCGTAGTTTGCCTGACCCGCATTACCCATTGTTCCAACAACGGAGCCAATGGTAATAATTCGGCCCACGCGTTTTTTCATCATAGCGCGCATTACCGCTTTTGACAGGCGGAATACGGAAGTCAGATTAGTGTCCAGGATATCCTGCCACTCGTCGTCCTTCATACGCATCAGAAGATTATCACGCGTAATGCCAGCATTATTGACTAAAATGTCCACTTCGCCAAATTCTGCGCGAATATTTCCCAACACTTCGTCAATAGACGCGCTGTCGGTAACATTCAGCAGCAGGCCTTTGCCATTGCTGCCCAGATAAGCGCTGATTGCATCCGCACCGCTCTGGCTGGTAGCGGTACCAATCACCTTCGCGCCACGCGCGACCAGGGTTTCTGCAATCGCACGGCCAATGCCGCGGCTCGCGCCGGTCACCAGCGCAATTTTTCCTTCGAAGCTCATCTTCATCCTCTTTTTACTGCTCGATCGCCGCTGACAGGCTGGCCGCATCGCCGATCGCCGTTGCCGTCAGGGTGTCTACAATTCGTTTTGTCAGGCCGGTCAGCACTTTGCCAGGCCCTGCTTCCAGCAGCGACGTAACGCCCTGCTGCGCCATGAACTCTACGCATTCAGTCCAGCGAACCGGGCTGTAGAGCTGGCGAACCAGCGCGCTGCGGATCGCTTCAGGCGACGTTTCGCACTTAACATCCACGTTGTTGACGACCGGCACGGTTGGCGCGCTAAAGACAATCGCCTCCAGCGCGACGGCCAGCTTGTCCGCAGCGGGCTTCATCAGCGCGCAGTGCGACGGGACGCTAACCGGCAGCGGCAGCGCACGTTTTGCGCCAGCGGCTTTACAGGCTGCGCCAGCGCGTTCTACCGCCGCTTTGTTGCCCGCGATAACAACCTGACCCGGCGAGTTAAAGTTCACCGGAGAAACAACTTCGCCCTGCGCCGACTCTTCGCAGGCTTTAGCGATAGCCGCGTCGTCCAGACCGATAATCGCCTGCATGGCGCCCGTGCCTGCCGGCACCGCTTCCTGCATCAGTTTGCCGCGCAGTTCGACAAGTTTGATCGCTTCTTTGAAGTCGATCACGCCTGCGCAAACCAGCGCACTATACTCGCCCAGGCTGTGTCCTGCCAGCATTGCAGGCTGAGATCCGCCTTTTTCCTGCCAAACGCGGAAAATAGCAACAGATGCAGCCAGCAGAGCGGGCTGCGTCTGCCAGGTTTTGTTCAGTTCTTCAGCAGGGCCGTTTTGCACCAGCGCCCACAGATCGTAACCCAGCGCGTCGGAAGCTTCGCGAAACGTCTGTTCTACCAGCGCGTTTTCTGCCGCCAGTTCGGCCAGCATACCCACGGTCTGCGAACCCTGACCTGGAAAAACCATAGCAAATTGCGTCATTGTTATATCCTGTTAATCAAAAACGAACCAGCGCCGAGCCCCAGGTGAAACCGCCGCCAAAGGCTTCCAGCAGAATAAGCTGACCTGGCTTGATGCGGCCATCGCGCACCGCTTCATCCAGCGCGGTCGGCACAGAGGCGGCAGACGTGTTGCCGTGACGATCGAGCGTGACCACGACCTTATCCATTTCCATACCCAGCTTGCGCGCGGTAGCGCTGATAATACGCAGGTTGGCCTGATGCGGCACCAGCCAGTCAATCGCTTCGCGCTCAAGGTTATTGGCCTGCAGCGTTTCTTCAACGATATGCGCCAGCTCCGTCACGGCAACTTTGAAGACTTCGTTGCCGGCCATGGTGACGTAAGAAGGCTGTGCCTGATTCTCACGATCCTGGTTAGCCAGCGTCAGCAGCTGCCCGTAGCGGCCGTCGGCGTGCAGATGGGTGGAAATGATGCCCTGCTCTTCGCTGGCGCCAAGCACCACGGCGCCCGCGCCATCGCCGAACAGAATGATCGTGCCGCGATCCTCAGGATCGAGCATACGCGCCAGCACGTCGGAACCAATCACCAGCGCATTTTTTACCGCACCGTTTTTAATGTACTGATCGGCGACGCTCAGGCCGTAGGTGAAGCCCGCACAGGCCGCCGCCAGATCGAAAGACGCGGCGTCTTTAATATCCAGCATTTGCTGGATCATGCAGGCGGAGCTTGGGAAGGCGTGGCTGGAGGAGGTCGTTGCCACCACAATCAGGCCGATATCGTCTTTATCGATACCCGCCATTTCCAGCGCGCGCTCGGCGGCATGAAAGCCCATCGTCGCCACGGTCTCGTCGGGCGCAGCGATGCGACGTTCACGGATACCGGTACGGGTGACAATCCACTCGTCCGACGTATCCACCATTTTTTCCAGATCGGCGTTAGTCCGCACCTGTTCAGGCAAATAGCTGCCCGTACCGATAATCTTTGTATACATGTCCGCTCAGTCACTCTTAGGTAATACAGTTTCAAGGCGGGCGGCAATCCTATCCGGAAGTTGCCGCCGCACCGCCTGCTCTGCCTGTTCTATCGCCGCAACAAATGCGCGCTGGCTGGCGCCGCCGTGACTTTTTACCACGGTTTTGCGTAGCCCTAACAGGCAGGCGCCATTGTACTGGTCGGGGTTAAGATGACCGAAGCGCTTAGCCAGGCGTTTTTTCAGCAAACGCCCCAGCAGCGACAGCCACCAGGCCCTTTTTTTACCTTCTGGCGATTGCAACAGCGAAAGAAACACTCTGACCACGCCTTCCATTGTCTTTAACGTGACGTTGCCGATGAAACCATCGCACACAAGGACGTCCGTTTTCCCGGTAAGGAGTTCGTTGCCTTCGAGGTATCCAATATAGTTAATTTCCGGCGCGTCACGCAGAATACCTGCGGCGTCCCGAATCGTTTCCAGACCTTTGGTTTCTTCCTGCCCAATATTCAGCAGCGCAACGCGCGGTCGGCTGATGGCCAGCACTTCTTCCGCCATGACCGCACCCATTATCGCGAATTGCACCAGCATAGCGCTATCGGAATTCACGTTAGCGCCTAAATCCAGCAGCACCGTTTTGCCAGCCCGTACGTTGGGCAGCACGGTCATTAGCGCCGGACGCTCGATACCGTTTAACGATCCGAGCATGAGCTTGGCCAGCCCCATCAGCGCGCCGGTATTGCCTGCGCTGACGCAGGCGTCGGCCTGTCCTTCTTTTACCAGCTCAAGCGCCACGCGCATTGAGGAACCCCGGCTATGACGAATAGCCTGTGCCGGTCTGGCATCACTGGCAATAACCGACTCGGCAGGAATAATCTGTAGACGTTCCCGGAGCGCGGAATCAGCTTTTGCGAGTAATGACGTGAGTGTGTCGGGATCGCCGACCAGAAGAAGATGTAGCTGCGGATCGGACGCCAGTGCCTGCATTGCCGCAGGCACTGTCACGCAGGGACCGAAGTCCCCGCCCATGGCATCAATCGCCAGGGTCAAACGTGTCAAAGTATCGCCGGCTGGGCCGTGAGTTACTTAACGATGACCTTGCGACCGCGGTAGTAACCATCCGCAGTGATGTGGTGACGCAGATGCGTTTCGCCAGAAACTTTATCTACGGAAAGAGTGGCAGTGGTCAGCGCATCGTGTGAACGACGCATGCCACGTTTGGAACGGGTTGGTTTATTCTGTTGTACGGCCATGGACCTTACTCCTATTACTTACGCTTTAAACTGGCTAATACGGCAAATGGGTTTGGTTTTTCCGCCTCTGCAGGCAACTTGCCAAAGACCATGTCCGCCTCGGACACTTCACAGTGTTCAGAATCATGCACCGGAACGACCGGCAGGGCGAGGATAACTTCATCTTCCACCACCGCCAGCAGGTCGATTTCGCCAAACTCGTTGACTTCGACCGGCTCGTACGCTTCCGGCAGTGCCTCCGCCTGCTCGTCATTGACGATCGGGCTGAAGCAATACGTTACGTGGACAGAATGCGGAAAGTTCTGGCCGCAGCGTTGACAACACAGCGTAACGGAGACCGCCGCAGTGCCTTTCAGCACCGCTAAACGCTGATTGTCGATTGCGAACGACATCGAACATTCTACATCGCTATCCACACTCACTACCGATTCGGCAAGACGCTCCACCTGTTCAGGGGTGTAAACGCCCTGGTAGTCCAGGCGTTTCTGAGCGGTGCGAACCGGATCGAGAGTCAGGGGTAATTTTACCTTTTGCATAGGGCGCGCATATTAACTTTGTAACGAGTTAGAGTCAAAGAAAAAGGCCGTTTAACAGCATCTTTCACCCATTATTCGCAACCAGTGCGGCGCATAGTTTAAAATGTCCTGCACTCCTGCGCTATCTATTCCGGAAAAAATTATGACACAGCTGGTTCTGGCTTCAACCTCCCCTTTCAGAAAAGCCTTGCTTGAGAAACTGGGCCTCGCTTTTATTACCGCAGCGCCGGAGGTGGATGAAACGCCGCAGACCGGCGAATCTGCGATAGATCTGGTGCAGCGCCTTGCCGGCCAGAAGGCCCGCGCGCTGGCGGCAAGCTATCCTGACCATCTGATTATAGGCTCCGACCAGGTTTGCGTAATAGACGGTAAAATAACCGGAAAACCGCATACGGAAGAGAAAGCCTGCGAGCAG
Source organism: Erwinia aeris (assembly GCF_041224955.1). NCBI lineage: Bacteria > Pseudomonadati > Pseudomonadota > Gammaproteobacteria > Enterobacterales > Erwiniaceae > Erwinia > Erwinia aeris. The sequence goes on from NZ_JBGFFX010000002.1 coordinate 46,162, forward strand.
TTACGCCAGGCCAGCGGCCATAGCGTGATTTTTTATACCGGCCTTGCGCTTTTTAATAGCCGGACGAAAAGCATAAAGGCGATCTGCGAACCTTTCAGCGTGGATTTCAGATTATTAACGGAGCAGGAGATTATTAATTATGTTCGCAAAGAGCAGCCTCTGGGCTGTGCAGGCAGCTTTAAGAGCGAAGGATTAGGTATTACGCTGTTCGACAGATTAACGGGCCGCGATCCTAATACGCTGGTCGGGCTGCCGCTAATCGCGCTTTGCGAAATGCTGCGCGAGGCGGGAATGGATCCGCTGGCAGGTTAGGATCCTGTCGGCTCGGCAGCTTCTGGCTGGTCAGAAATTTTGAGGCTGGCAGGTCGTTTCTGGCTTGTCAGGAGGTTCAAGGCTATACGTAAGTCCCCATGGGCTAAGTCGCTTTAGCCTGTAAGAAAGCGGGAGGGGCCATCCGGAACCGGGACACGCAAAAAACGTCATCCCTGACACGCTCGGTTCGCTTATCCGGACAGCGCCTCCCGCCATTAGCCTTAGCGTAGCGCCAGGGAGGAATCGCTTAAAAACAGGGCCTGCAATTTATCACTGATTTATTGAAGGCATATTATTTAAGACATACGATCGTCCGTTATCTCTCACTGGCGAACCGTCTTTACCGCTGACGATTGCCAGAACCGGTTATGACCTGCCTTTACTGACGCTGAGCATCCATGCCCAATGTCGAATAACGCTGCACTAAAGATCACTTCGCCGGAGAGGTTTTTCGCAATACGGCCAGGCAGTGCTTCAGCTCATCATCCAGCGGCGCTTCCACTCGCATCACTTCTCCGCTGTTCGGATGGGTGAACTTAAGCGCGGCGGCGTGCAGAAACAGCCTTTTCAGACCCGTTCCCGCCAGCTGAGCATCGAAATCTCTTTCGCCATAGCGATCGTCAAAGGCAATCGGATGCCCCGCATGCAGCGTGTGTACGCGGATCTGGTGCGTCCGCCCGGTAATGGGGCTGGCTTTGACCAGCGTCGCCTTTTCATAACGCTCTTCAACTTTGAAACGCGTTTCGGAAGGCTTGCCTTCGCTACTTACCCGCACCACGCGCTCGCCGCTTTGCAAAATGTTTTTCAGCAGCGGCGCCTGCACCGCTTTTACATGGGAAGGCCACGAGCCGCGCACCAGCGCCAGGTAGTCTTTCTGCATCCCCTTTTCACGCAGCTGTTCATGCAGCGAACGCAGCGCGGAGCGTTTTTTTGCTACCAGCAGGATGCCAGAGGTATCGCGATCCAGACGGTGCACCAGCTCCAGGAAACGCGCCTCCGGACGCAGCGCCCGCAGGCCCTCGATTACGCCGAAGCTTAGCCCGCTGCCGCCGTGAACGGCGGTGCCTGAGGGCTTATTCATCACCAGGATATAATCGTCTTCATAAACGATAGCGTTCGCCAGCGCGGCCACCTTATCCAGCTTTGGCGAAACGGCCGCTTCTTCGCGTTCTGCGACCCGAACCGGTGGAATACGCACTTCATCCCCGGCTTCCAGCTTGTATTCCGGCTTAATGCGTCCTTTATTTACCCGCACTTCGCCCTTGCGCAAAATGCGATAAATCATGCTTTTCGGCACGCCTTTTAGCTGCGTGCGTAAAAAATTATCGATGCGCTGCCCCGCGTCATCGGCGGCGATAGTCACAATTTGAACTGCTGGAGTATTGGTTTTCATGGTTGGCGATTCTAAATAGAGCGTCAGCATAGCGCCACTTCTTTTTCTGTGCTTAACTGACAGTGACCTCTGCCGCAGAAGGTTTATGCCTGTTTTTTCGGCAATTTGCTGAAAAGCGCTGCAAATCGTTTTAAAAGCTGGAATAAACTTCGCAGAGCGGGAAAAGTCACCTTGCTATCACAAGCTTAGCAGTGGAATAATGATTCCGTTTTACTGGCTCAACGCATGTGAAACAAGAGAATAGCGTTATAAGAATTTTGCCGGATCGTACATACACGCAGCAATGGCGTAAGACGTATTGTGCAATCAGGCATTTAGCGGGCTGCGGGTTGCAGCCTGGACGACAAGACGGGACAGGTTCACTCTGGTACCACTGGTGGTTATCCCTCTTTATAAACGCGCTGTTTTTCCAGTTGAAAAGCAGGCTACCGAGATTTGCGCCCCTTGAGCTGGCGACAACCGGGAGGTTGACGGCTTTGCGATGAGACACGGGGCCATCGGTTTAGACGCGTCCAGCGTTACTATGCCCGTAGCTTTGTCACTAATGTAAGAATAATGAGTAAGTTACGATGAAAAGAATGTTGATCAACGCAACTCAACAGGAGGAGTTGCGTGTCGCCCTTGTAGACGGACAGCGTCTGTACGATCTGGATATCGAAAGCCCAGGACACGAACAGAAGAAAGCCAATATCTATAAAGGTAAAATTACCCGCATCGAACCCAGCCTTGAAGCCGCCTTCGTTGATTACGGCGCTGAGAGACACGGTTTTCTCCCTCTGAAAGAAATCTCCCGCGAAAACTTTCCTGCCAACTATTCCTCTCATGGCCGTCCTAATATCAAAGACGTGCTGCGTGAAGGTCAGGAAGTTATTGTTCAGATTGATAAAGAAGAGCGCGGCAATAAAGGCGCGGCGCTGACTACCTTTATTAGTCTGGCCGGCAGCTACCTGGTGCTGATGCCGAACAATCCGCGCGCAGGCGGCATTTCCCGCCGTATCGAAGGCGATGACCGCACCGAGCTGAAAGAAGCGCTTTCCGCGCTGGATCTCCCGGAAGGCATGGGTCTGATCGTGCGTACCGCAGGCGTCGGCAAATCCGCCGAGGCGCTGCAGTGGGATTTAAGCTTCCGTATGAAGCACTGGGAAGCGATTAAAAAGGCTGCCGACAGCCGCCCTGCTCCCTTCCTGATCCATCAGGAAAGCAACGTTATCGTTCGCGCCTTCCGCGACTATCTGCGTCAGGATATCGGCGAAATCCTTATTGATAACCCGAAAGTGCTGGAGCTGGCTCGCCAGCATATCGCCGCGCTGGGCCGTCCCGATTTCAGCAGCAAAATCAAGCTGTACACCGGCGAAATCCCGCTGTTCAGCCATTACCAAATCGAATCGCAAATCGAGTCGGCCTTCCAGCGTGAAGTGCGTCTGCCTTCCGGCGGCTCTATCGTTATCGATTCCACCGAAGCGCTGACCGCTATCGACATCAACTCCGCGCGCGCTACCCGCGGCGGCGATATCGAAGAAACCGCCTTTAATACCAATCTGGAAGCGGCGGATGAAATTGCCCGCCAGCTGCGCCTGCGTGACCTGGGCGGCCTGATTGTTATCGACTTTATCGATATGACGCCGGTTCGCCACCAGCGCGCGGTAGAAAACCGCCTGCGTGAAGCCGTGCGCCAGGATCGTGCCCGTATCCAGATTAGCCATATCTCGCGTTTCGGCCTGCTGGAGATGTCGCGTCAGCGCCTCAGCCCGTCGCTGGGCGAATCCAGTCATCACGTCTGCCCTCGCTGTAGCGGCACCGGCACCATCCGTGATAACGAATCGCTGTCGCTTTCTATTCTGCGTCTGATTGAAGAAGAAGCGCTGAAAGAGAACACCAAAGAAGTCCACGCTATTGTTCCGGTACAGATCGCATCCTATCTGCTGAATGAGAAACGTGAAGCGGTAAGCGCCATTGAAAAACGCCAGGGCGGCGTGCGCGCGATTATCGTGCCTAACGATCAGATGGAGACACCGCACTACTCCGTGCTGCGCGTGCGCAGCGGCGAAGAAACGCAGACCCTCAGCTATCATCTGCCAAAGCTGCATGAAGCCGAAATGGCGCTGCCTTCGGAAGAAGAGCACGCCGAGCGCAAACGTCCTGAGCAACCGGCTCTGGCCGCGTTTGTAATGCCGGATGCGCCGCCTGTGCCGCACGAGCCGGAACCAGAAGCGCCTGTCGAGCCTGCTGCTGTCGCTCAGCCTGCCGCCGCGCCTGCTGCTAACGAGCCGGGCCTGGTCGGCCGCTTCCTGCGTGGCCTGAAGAAGATGTTCGCTGCCGAAGAGAAGCCAGCCGAACAGCCTCAGCCTGCCGCCGTGGTGGAAGAAGAAGAGAAAGCGCCGGAAGCTACCCCGCCGCGCAGCGAGCGTCGTAACAACCGCCGTCAGAATAACCGTCGCGACCGCAACAATGGCGATCGTTACGGTGACCGTAGCGAGCGTAACGACCGCAACGGTGAACGCAACGACCGTAACGGCGAGCGTAACGATCGCAACGGCGAACGTAACGACCGCAACGGTGAACGTAACGACCGCAACGGCGAGCGTAATGACCGCAATGGCGAGCGTAATGACCGCAACGGCGAGCGTAATGACCGCAATGGCGAACGTAACGACCGCAACGGCGAGCGTAACAACAATCGCAACAGCAATCGTAACGAGCGCATGGTGCGCGACAGCGATCCGCAGGCGGAAGCACGCGAAGAGAATCGTCGCAACAAACGCAACGTCACGCCGCAGGATGATGCGCCGGTCAGTGAAGAAGTTCGCAACCAGCAGCGTGAAGAGCAGCAGCAGCAACGCCGCGAACAGCGCGCCGAGCGCAAACGTCGTCAGGAAGAAAAACGCCTGGCCGCTCAGGAAGAAAAAGTTGAAAGCGCACTGCCAGAAGAAGAAGCGGCTGTCGCTGTTGAACAGGGTGAAGAGCAGGTTCAGGTAATGCCGCGTCGTAAGCCGCGCCAGCTGAGCCAGAAAGTGCGTATCGAGACGGCTGAGCAAACCGCAGCCCGCTCTTTCGCGCCGGAAGAAGCCGCGCCAGCTGAAGAACAGCAGCCAGCCCTGACCGAAGCGGTGGATATCGTGGAAGCTGATGAGGAAGAGCGCGACACCAACAGCATGCCTCGTCGTTCACGTCGTTCGCCACGTCATCTGCGCGTTAGCGGCCAGCGTCGTCGTCGCTATCGTGACGAGCGTTACCCGAACCAGTCGCCGATGCCGCTGACCTTTGCCGCCGCTTCCCCGGAAATGGCTTCAGGTAAAGTGTGGGTCTCCTATCCGGTAGCCCATATCTCTGATAACCATGAGATTGAGCAGTCGGTAGTGCCGGATTACGGTCACGAAGAGACGGCCGCAGCCGTTGCCGTGGCGGTCGCTGAAAGCCTGCCGCAGGACGTACAGGACGAAGCGCAGCCGGTACATATCGCTGAGCCAGTCTCTGTCGAGCCAACAACATCGGCTGAAATCGCTGCTGCCGTAGCGCCAACAGCCGTAACCGACAACGCTGCGATTGCTGCGCCGGTGAATGAAGAACCTGCCGTTATCTCCGCCGCTGACGAAGAAGTCGCACAAGAGGTTGCACAGGCCGCCTTCCCGGCTGCGGAACCCGCAGAAAGCGAAGCTGCCGATCGGGCTTTCGCCGCCGACGTCAGCGAGCAAACAGAGCAGCAGGTAGCCGAAGTGCTTAACGCGCCAGAAGTCAAAGCACCCGTAGTGGCTTCCGAGCCGCACGCGCCGGTTGCCGGTCGCGACGAGCCTGCTTCTGCGTCCGCACAGGCTGAAGCCGCAGCGCCAGCAGCGCAGACTGAGGCTCCGGCCCAGGCTGAAGCAGCAGCGCCAGTAGCGCAGACTGAGGCTCCGGCCCAGGCTGAAGCCGCAGCGCCAGCAGCGCAGGCTCCGGCTCAGGCTGAAGCCGCAGCGCCAGCAGCACAGGCTCCGGCTCAGGCTGAAGCAGCAGCACCAGCAGCACAGACTGAGGCTCAGGCTGAAGCAGCAGCGCCAGCAGCACAGGCTCCGGCTCAGGCTGAAGCAGCAGCACCAGCAGCGCAGACTGATGCTCCGGCTGAAGCAGCAGCGCCAGTAGCCCAGGCTGAAGCACCGCGTGTTGCTTCCGCTGCGCCAGCGCGTCCTCAGGCACCTGCTGAAGCCGCTCCACAGGCTCAGGCAGCACCGGCGTCAACAACAGCCGTTGCTGAAAAAGCGCAGCCTGAAGTTGCCGCGCCGGCCTTTAAACATCATGCCACGGCACCGATGACCAAAGCGCCAGCGCCTGAGTACCAGGCAGAACCTGCTCGCAACAGCGACTGGGTGCGTCCTTCCTTCAACTTTGAAGGCAAAGGTTCCGCAGGTGGTCATGCCGCCACTCATCAGGCGACGGCTCCGGCCACTCGCCCTGAGTAAGCAGCGATGCTGATAAAAAGCCCCGGTCACTGACCGGGGCTTTTTTTTGCCTGCGCTGGCGCAAAACTATGCTGGCTGCGCGATATGCGCCGCTTCTCCGCTATTAATCATTATTTTTGATAGTAATTATCCGCGCCAAACGCTCGATTTCCGGCCTTGGTCGGGATCAGGCCGGCCAGGCGGCTACGCGATGGCGTTGCCGATTATTTTTCACGCTATGACCTGCTGATTACGTAAGTGCTGCCCGTTCCTGCTCATAAACATGGCGTTGAACAGTTTACTATTGCGGGGCAAAGCGTTGACGCAATCTGTCTGCAAGGGGCGACGGTGCCGCTTAACGTAACCGGTTTACCCGGCGTGTCGCTTTCTTTTGGTACGGGCAGTGCAGATCGTCGGTAAATGGCATGCAGAAGCGACTGTTTTACACGTGGCTTTGTTACCGGAAGCCGTTACTCCGGTGAAGGGACGCCATTCGGCATTGTAATATCCCACCGCCACGCTTAGCTTTATTTATCCATTTCAAAGGAGGCTATTTATGGATGCTTTTTTTCAACCTGTTGAACTCGAAAAAGCTTATCGACTGATCAATCACGGCCCAACAATCCTGGTGTCGGCAACACATGAAGGCGTCGAAAACGTGATGTCCGCCGCCTGGGCGTGTGGACTGGATTTCAAACCGGCAAAATTAACGGTGGTGCTTGATAAAAGCGCCTTTACCCGCCGCCTGATTGAAGCCAGCGGTCAGTTTGTTATCCAGGTTCCCACCGCAGCGCAGGCTGACCTTGTGCATTACCTGGGCACCCATTCACGCCATCACGAGCAGGATAAGCTGTTAAAGTCGGGCGTGGATCTTTTCTCCGTGCCGGAAGTTGCGCCGCCTCTGGTGGCAGGCTGTGCCGCCTGGCTTTTTTGTCATCTTATCCCGCTTGAACAAAATCAGCAGGATCATGATTTATTTATCGGGGAAATTAAAAGCGCGTGGGCTGACAGCCGGGTATTCAGAGAAGGTCACTGGCACTTTGAAGAAGCGGGCGATGAGTGGCGTAGCCTGCACTATATTGCCGGCAAACATTTCTATACCACCGGCACGTCGCTGGTGGTGGAATAAGCAAACAACAGGCAAAAAAAACCCGTCGTCAGGAGGTTAATCTGAAGACGGGGAAAAAACGGACGCACCCGGTTTAAGCGCGTCCAAAATGGGTAAACCTAAGAATTCATTTTAAACAGCGACATCTGCGACATGGAGCTGAACACTTTATAAGACGCCTGTAGCGCAGCCTGCTTCATGGTGTAAGACGAAATCGTGCTGGTGTAATCGGCATCTACCAGATTACTCATCTGGGTCGCCTGGCTCAGCGCGGTATCGTCAGATTTCGCTTCAATGCTGTCCAGCTCGCTCAGCTGCGTACCCACTTCGGACTGAACTTTCAGCACGTTGTTCATGGAGTTACGCAGGCCACGGTTGGCCTTAGCCATATCCGCTGCCGCCGCATCTTTGGTCGCGCCGTCCGCATTCGCCAGCGGCTGCTTCAGCGAGTTAATCGCCGTGTTCAGCGTGGTGAAGATGTTGCTTTCACTGGCGCTGCCGTCCGGCTCCGCCACCGCATTGCTGGTCAGCGAGGTAAAGACCTGGCTGCCGGTGTGGCTGGTGGTCATGGTGCGGCTGGCATCCACTTTCTGGCTGATGGCGGTATCGCCGCCGCTGTAGGCGACGTTGCCGCTGGCATCCTGAGTGAAAGGCGCCGTATCGGACTTGTAACCGGCAAAAATATAGCGGCCGTTACCGTCCGTGGAGTTCGCCAGGTTCATCAGCTGATCGCGCAGGCTGGTGAGCGTGGTTGCATAAGTCGAGCGGTCTTCGTCCGACAGTGTGCCGGTTGAAGCCGCCACTACCGCCGTTTGCGCCTGGGTGATCACGCTGGTCACCTGAGACAGATTGGTGGCTTCCTGCGACAGGCTGCTGGTGGCGAAGTTACGCGCCGTTTTGTACTGGCTGGTCTCGGCCTGAGCCTGAGACAGCACAACGGCCTGGGCCGCCGCGACCGGATCGTCCGAGGGCCTGACCACGCGTTTGCCGGTCGATAACTGTTCGCCTGACTTCAGCCAGCTGGCCTGCGAATCAGAAATGCCGCGCATTTGCTGGTCATAAATCATTGTGGTGCTTAAACGCATGATTTTATCCTTCTGAGGAATCAGCTTACGGCGCCAATCAGCGCGTTAAATATGGTCGTGGCGGTCTGCAAAATCTGCGCATTGGCCGTGTAATACTGCTGATAGCGCGTCAGGTTGCCGTATTCTTCATCCAGGTTCACACCGGAAACGGACTGCTGCTGATTGGTCAGCTGCGTCACCACGTTGCCCTGCGTGGTGCTGGTCGTTTGCAGGTTGCTGGTTTTGTTACCGATAGAGGCAACCATGCTGGCGTAGCCCTGCGTCACCGTGCTGCTGCCGCCGATCACTTTTTTGGTCTGCAAATCCAGCAGCGACTGAGCATTTTTGTTGTTGCTCACACCATTATCGGCATCGCCAGCGGCGACTTTAGCTTCGTCGGTGATATTGACGCTCATATTGGTGATAACGTTGGCAACCGGCTTCACCAGGAAGCTGTCCTTCGCCGTTGGCGTACCGGACACCGTCAGCTGCAGGCCATCAAAGTTCAGCGTGGTGTTGCCGCTGGCGTCCGTAGACGGGTTCGCGGACACGCTGGCATTGTCGGAAAGACGCTTTACGCTCCAGCCGTTGGTGTCGTAGCTCACCTTATAATCAGACGCTTTTACCGCGCTGGTATCGGTCCAGGCTGCCGAAAGCGAAGCCGTCTTGCTGTTATTGGTGTTGGACGTCACCGACGGGCCGCCGAGGTTAAAGAAGGCCTCGCCCGCGTCGCCGTTGCTGTCATAGCCCGCTTTGTGCTGGGTATTGAAGCTGTCGCCCAGCGCCATCGCCATCTGGCCAAGCTGGTTACGGGTATTATCCAGATCGGTGCGGAAAGCCAGCAGGCCGCCCAGCGAGCCGGTGGTCACCAGGCTTTCCGGGATTTCCGTCGCCTTACCGCTGGTATTATCCACCATAGCGATAGTTTTACGGCTCGGATCGCTGCTGGCAGAAACGGAGGCCAGCTTGCTGTAGCTGTCGCCCTGCACCAGCGAAATACCGTTGCCGATGCTGATGTTATAGCTGCCGCCGTCCTGCTGGCTGACGGTTACGCCGACAATTTTGTTCAGATCGCTGACCAGCTGATCGCGCTGATCCATCAGATCGTTAGGCTCGTTGCCCGCGCCCGCGCCTTTCAGCTTGGTGATCTGCTGGTTGATATTGGCGATCTGCTTAGCGTAGCCGTTGATCTGATCGACGCTGGAGGTGATCGAGGTGCTCAGGCTGCTGTCTACGTTACGTAAATAAGTATCCGTAACCCTGAACTGGTTAACCAGACCGTCGGCCTTACCCAATACCGCCTGACGCGAAGACGAGTCGGAGGCGTTGCTGACCAGCGTTTGCAGCGAAGAGAAGAAATCCTGCACGGTGGTCGACAGCGTATTGGTGGTGCTGGAAAACATATCGTCAATGTTGGACAGCTGGCTGTACTGCGTGGTCAGCGCGCTGGACTGGGTGCTGGCGCTGCGCAGCTGATTGGTAATAAAGGCATCGTATTCGCGGTTGACGCTGGCCACCGCCACGCCGTTGCCATAATACTGCGTGCCGTTCAGCGTGCTGCTTGCCTGGGCAAGAACCGTGGTCTGACGTGAATAGCCAGCAACGTTGTAATTGCTGATGTTGTTACTGGTGGTGCTCAGCGCGGCCGAAGCGGCGTTGATACCGGTCATAGCGGTGTTAATTAAGTTAGACATGTCGGTTCCTTATTGCTCCAGCACGGGCCGGCATTACAATCGGTTGCCGGCATGCGCTGATGCGGAACCGGCTTTTAAACGTTATCGGCAAAAATAAGGCAAACTTGAGCAGAAAATCAGAACAAATCGCCGATATCCTGGCTATAGGCTTTCACTACTTTCTCGCCCATGTTCTTGAATTGTTGGATCATTCCCACCAGCTTCTGCGCATACTTCGGATCGGTGGCGTAGCCTGCCGCCTGAAGCGCCTGCGCGCCCTGCTCCGGCGTTGCCGCCGTGGTCACCGCCTGGTAGCGCGGGTTGTTGGCAATCAGCTTCACGTAGTCGCTCAGCGCATCGAAATAGGAGTCATAAACGCGGAATTTGGCTTTCACCTTTTTCGCTTCGCCGTGCTCATATTCGGTGGTGGTGATTTCGGTAGTTTTGCCCTGCCAGCTGCCCGTCGCCTTAATGCCGAAAAGGTTAAAGCTTGGCTTGCCTTCTGCGGTCATGATCTGCCGCTGGCCCCAGCCAGACTCCAGCGCGGCCTGCGCCAGGATCAGGTGATGAGGAATACCGGTACCGGCGCTGACTTCTTTCGCCGGCTGCGACAGTTTGGCAATAAAGTCAGCGCTGTCGCCGCTGAGCGGCCTGTCCGGCGAAGCAGGCAGGCGCGGCACGGCGCGACGGACGATCCGCTCCTGCTCTGTTTCCATCGCCATCGCCAGCGGCGGCAGCGTGTTGATAAAGTCTTTATCCAGCCTCATCGGCACGGTGCCCGCTTTCTCATCGGGCGCCTGCGCCTGCTCCATCTGCTTGACCATCATGTCGGCCAGGCCAAGCCCTTTCGAGGCGATTTCCTGCCCAATCTGCTGATCGTACATTGAGGTATAAAGACGCGTCTGTTCGGTGCTCAGCAGACCATCCTGCGGCAGCGCCTGGCGCATACTTTTCAACATCATTTGCACAAACATCCCTTCTACCTGTTTGGCGACTTCCCGCGCATGCGCTTTCGGGTCGTTGCTGGCCTGGCGTTTCAGGTTGTTCAGTGAGCCGCTGTCGTAGGCGGCTCCCATCAGAGACTGGGCGTTGCTCATCAGATAATTTCCAGTTTGGCGTGCAGACAGCCCGCGCTCTGCATTGATTGCAGGATGGACATCAGGTCGATCGGCGTGGCGCCTAAGGCGTTCAGGGCACGAACAACGCTGTTCAGGTTGGCACTGGCGTTTACGCTTTGCAGCGCGCCGCCGCTCTGGCGCAGGTCGATCTGCGTTTGCGGCGTGACCGTGGTCTGGCCGCCTGCGAACGGCGTGTTCGGCTGGCTGACGTTCTGCTGCTGGTTAACCGTGACCGACAGGTTGCCCTGAGCGATAGCGCAGGAGCTGAGCATCACTTCGCGATTCATTACCACCGAGCCGGTGCGCGAGTTGATAATCACTTTTGCATCCTGAATCGGCACGGAAACATCGATGTTCTGGATATCAGCCAGCAGGCGAACCTGAGAGGTGCCGTTAGCGGAAACCTGCACCTGCACGGTACGGCCATCCAGCGCCTGAGCAGAGCCGTAGCGACCGTTAATCGCGTCAGCAATACGCTGCGCCATGCTGAAGTCTTCTTCATTCAGGAACAGATTGATCACGTTAGACGCGCCGAAGCTGTTCGGTAGCTCACGCTCGATGGTCGCGCCGCCGGTAATACGGCCGCCGTTCACCTGGTTAACGGTGACGCTGCTGCCGCCGGCAGAAGCGCCCGCGCCGCCCACCAGGATGTTGCCCTGCGCCAGCGCATAAACCTGGTTATCCACACCTTTCAGCGGGGTCATCAGCAGCGTGCCGCCGCGCAGGCTTTTGGCGTTACCCATAGAAGAAACCACCACGTCAATCACCTGGCCCTGACGGCCAAAGGCAGGCAGCTTGCCGGTGACCATCACCGCCGCGACGTTTTTCAGCTGCATGTTGGTGCCGCTGGGCACGGTAATGCCCAGCTGCGACAGCATGTTGTTCAGACTTTGCGTGGTAAACGGCGTCTGGGTAGTCTGGTCACCGGATCCATCCAGCCCGACAACCAGACCGTAACCGATCAGGGAGTTGTCGCGCACGCCGCCAACCGTGGTCAAATCGCGAATGCGATCGGCGTGGGCAAAAGCGCTGACCGCAGTCAGCAGCAGCAGGGTGAATCGAATAATCTTACGCATTTTAACCTCTTAGAATGGTGACAGGTTCAGGAAGAACCGTTGCAGCCAGCCCATCGTCTGTGCCTCATTGATATAGCCGTTGCCGACGTACTCAATGCGGGCATCCGCCACCTGGGTCGAAACTACGCTGTTGCTGCCGCTGATGGTGCGTGGGTTAACCACGCCCGAGAAGCGGATAAATTCCGTACCCTGGTTAATCTCAATCTGTTTCTCACCAACCACTTTCAGGTTGCCGTTCGGCAGCACCTGATTCACGGTCACGGTGATGACGCCGATAAAGGTGTTGTTCGCCGTTGCGCCGCCTTTACCTGCAAAGTCGCTCTTGCCGTTGGCGTCGATATTGGTTTTTTCGCCGCCCAGCAGGCCGGTCAGCGCGGAAGGCAGCGCCGTCAGACCAAGGGATGCGCTACCGTCACGTCCTGCGGAGGCCGTGGAGCTTTTGCTCGCACTGACGTTTTCCTGCAGGGTAATGGTCAGCGTATCGCCGATATTACGTGGACGACGATCCTCGAACAGCGGCTGGTAGCCGTAGTTCATCGGCATCACGCCCTGAAAAATGGAGCCGTTAACCACAGGCGGCGAAGCGGCCAGCGGCTGGGCCGTTGTCGAACCTTCAACCAGGGGCTGACGTGGAACTAAAGCACAACCGTTAAGCGTCAGAAGCGCTAAGGCTACTAACAAGCGTCCAGGCACTGAAATTTGCTTCGCCATGGAATTAACCTTTAATCATTAGAGAAAGCTTTTATTAAGCGCCGGGCGAACCCGGCACGGTCTTACTTACAGCTGAGTCAGTTTGGCCAGCATCTGATCGGACGTGCTGATTGCCTTACTGTTGATCTCATAGGCGCGCTGAGTCTGGATCATGCTGACCAGCTCCTCGGCAACGTTTACGTTGGAGGTTTCAACGTAGCCCTGATAGAGCAGGCCCGCGCCGTTGTTGCCCGGCGTGCTGTCGGTCGGTGCGCCCGATGACTGCGTTTCCTGGTACAGGTTTTCACCTTTGCTTTCCAGGCCAGCATCGTTAATAAAGGTGCTCAGCGTCAGCTGGCCGACCTGCGTAGGCTGGGTCTGACCCTGCACCGTCACGCTGACCACGCCGTCACGGCCGATAGTCATGTTCAGGGCGTTGGCCGGGATAGTGATCGCCGGCTGCACCGGGAAACCGGCGTTGGTCACCAGCTGGCCGTTCTGGTCAGTCTGGAAAGAGCCGTCACGGGTATAGGCCAGCGTGCCGTCCGGCATCTGTACCTGGAAATAACCCTGCCCGCTGATCGCCACATCTTTCGATGAGTCGGTTTTGTTCAGGTTGCCCTGAGTGTGCAGACGCTCGGTCGCTACCGGACGAGTACCGGTACCCAGCTGCATCCCGGAAGGCAGAGAAGTCTGTTCAGAAGACTGCGCGCCAGGCTGACGAATGGTCTGATACATCAGATCTTCAAACACGGCACGCTGGCGTTTAAAGCCGTTGGTGCTGACGTTCGCCAGGTTGTTCGAGATAACGTCCATATTGGTCTGCTGAGCATCAAGACCGGTTTTGGCAATCCATAAAGAGTTAATCATGTTAGTTCCTCTGCTCTTAGCTCATTGACAGCAGCTGGTTAGCGCGTTGTTCGTTTTCATCGACGCTGGAGATGACTTTCATTTGCATCTCAAAGCGGCGTGCGTTGGCGATCATATCGACCATGGTCTGGCTGGAGCTGACGTTGCTGCCCTCCAGTACGCCAGGCATCACCTGAATGGTCGCATCGGCCTGCAGGGTTTGCGCTGCGCCGGTCGGACGGAACAGGCCGTCGTCGCCGCGAGTGACTTCCGAGCTGGTGGCTTTTACCAGCTTCAGACGTCCCAGCTGGACAGTGGCGTTCGGCGGATCGCCAGGGTTCAGCGCGGTAATCGTACCGTCAGCGGCAATGGTGATTTCCGAGCCTTGCGGTACGGCAATCGGTCCGCCGTCGCCCATCACCAGTTTGCCCTGGATGGTGAGCTGTCCGGCCGGGTTCAGCTCCATGTTGCCGTTGCGGGTGTAGGCCTCAGCGCCATCCTGAGCCTGCACGGCCAGCCAGCCATCCTGACGAACGGCGACGTCCAGCGAACGTCCCGTGTAGTCCATCGCGCCCGGGGTCATATCTGAGCCCGGCGTCGAAGCCGTCACCAGCGTACGGGTCGGCAGTGACTCGCCCTGCACCGGCACGGCGCGCAGCGCGTTCAGCTGCGCACGGAAGCCAGGCGTGGAGGCGTTGGCCAGGTTGTTCGCCGTGACTGCCTGCTGTTGGAGGGTCTGACTGGCAGCCCCCATTGCGGTATATATCGCGTGATCCATTTGACTCCCCTGTTAGCCGAATTAACGCAGGTTGACCAGGGTGTTGAGGATCTGGTCCTGTGTTTTAATGGTCTGGGCGTTAGACTGATAGTTACGCTGTGCCACAATCATGTTGACCAGTTCTTTACTCAGGTCGACGTTGGAAGACTCCAGCGCGCCTGCGGTCAGCGTACCCAGGTTACCGGTGCCCGCCAGGCCAACCAGCGCCTGACCAGAAGAAGCCGTTGCTGACCACACGTTGTTGCCTTCAGACTTCAGGCCTTCCGGGTTAGCAAAGTTAGCCAGGGCGATCTGACCCAGGGTCTGGGTTTTCTCGTTGGAGTAGTTACCTACTACCGTGCCGTCGTTGTTGATCTGGTAGCTGGTCAGTTCGCCCGGCTTGTAACCATCCTGCGTTGGGTTGCCGAAGGTGCTGGTGCCGGTGTTCTGCTGCTGGCTGCCCGTCATGTTCAGCGTGAAGTTAGTGGCAGCAGAACCGTTCAGGCCCGCCAGCGTAATCGCCTGCGTCGCGGTGGATGTCATCTGGCCGCTGGTATCAAAAGTCATGTTGAACGTGCCCACGTCAGCGGTTGGGTTCGCCGAGCTGCCGTCCTTCACGTTCACCGTCCAGGCGTTGTCAGCCGTTTTGGTGAAGTACAGGTTCAGGTTGTGCTCGTTACCCAGCGAGTCATAGGTGGTCATTGACGCTTTGCTGTTGTAAGAGCTGGTGTTGTTAATATCCAGCGGCGTGGTCGTCGGCACGCTGTCGGTTGAGTTCAGGTTAGCTACCAGTGCCGCTGCGCTGGTGGATTTCGCCGCCATCGCCGTGGTTGGTACGCTCAGCGCAACCGGGTTAGCACCGGTCTGCACGGTTGGCGGCGTGCCGGTTGCCGGATAACCGGTCAGCTGCAGGCCGTTGGCGTTAACGATGTTACGGTTAGCGTCCAGCGTGAACTGGCCGTTACGGCTGTAGTAAACCGCGCCGCTGGCGTCAGCCATACGGAAGAAGCCGGCCTGGCTGATTGCCACGTCCAGGCCACGGCTGGTAGAAGTGGTCGTACCGTCGTTAAAGTCCTGGGTTACCGCAGCTACTTTTACGCCCAGACCGACTTTAGAATCGGCGAACATATCAGCGAAGGAAACGGTAGCGGATTTAAAACCCACCGTTGCGGAGTTGGCGATGTTGTTGCCGATAACGTCCAGGTTGCTGGATGCTGCGTTTAAACCGCTGACTGCCTGAGAAAATGCCATGTGTGTATTCCTGAATCGGGGTTAAGTTAAATAATCTGACGAACATTCGCGATGGTGGTCTTACCCATCGTGCCGAGGTCGAGAACGGCACCGCTGGTGTCGTTAGTAACCCCATTGACTAATGCATAATTCAGCGGCTGCGCGACCAGCTGTCCGGTAGCGTTGCTGGCGCTGATGGCCACGTTATATTTGCCGTCGCCTGCGGTGGTGCCGTCTGCTGACGAACCATCCCAGGAGAAGGTGTGGACGCCGGCGCTGAGCGCACCCAGGTTAATGGTTTGCACTACCTTGCCAGAAGGATCGGTAATGGTGGCGGTGGTCGCCGTTGAAGCCTGTTCCAGGCTAACGCCAAACGGCGTGGTCTGACCGCTGCCGACCAGCACCTGCGAGCCGTTAACCATCACGCCTTTGCCGATCAGGGTGGAAGCCTGCAAAGACTGTCCGCTGTTGATCTGGCCGGAAATCGATCCCAGCGTGGTGTTCAGTTTTTCAATGCCGCTCAGGGTATTGATCTGTGCCAGCTGTGTAGTCAGCTGGCCGTTATCCATTGGGTTCGTCGGATCCTGGTTTTTTAACTGCGTGACCAGCAGGGTCAGGAAGTTACTTTGCAGGTCGGCTGCCGTTTTATCGGTAGTCGACGACGAAGAAGTAATAGCTGTGTTGTCAAGTGACTCATTAACGCCAACGGTAATGCCCATCTGTCTGTTCCTTATTGACCCATCGTCAGGGTTTTCATCATCATTTGTTTAACGGTGTTCAGCACTTCAACGTTGGCCTGGTAACTGCGCGACGCCGACATGGTGTTAACCGTTTCCCCGACCACGTCCACGTTTGGCATCTTGACGTAACCTTTCGCGTCGGCCATTGGGTTGCCCGGTTCGTAAACCAGCTTCGCTGGCGTAGGATCGTCCACTACCTGCGCGACGCGTACGCCGCCGGTCGCTGCGCCTGGCGCCGCATCGGTCTGGAAAACCACCTGCTTCGCCACGTAAGGCTGACCGTCCGGCCCGGTTACGCTGTCGGCGTTGGCCAGGTTACTGGCGCTGACGTTCAGACGCTGCGACTGGGCAGCCATTGCCGATCCGGCGATATTAAAAATGTTCAGTAAAGCCATTTATTATTGCCCCTGTAATACGGACATCATGCCTTTGATCTGGCCGCTGATAAGAGTCAGATCCGTTTGATACTTCAGGCTGTTATCGGCAAATTCGGTACGTTCGCGGTCCATATCCACCGTGTTGCCATCCAGCGAGGGCTGGGACGGCACGCGGTACATCAGATCCATCGATGCCGGTGCAGAAGACTGCGCAGCAATATGGCGTGACGAGGTGACCGCCAGCGACATGCCCGTTCCCTGCGCTCGCCCCTGCTCCATCACTTTGCTCAGCTGGCTGGCGAAATCGATATCGCGCGCCTGATAGCCTGGCGTGTCCGCGTTAGCGATATTGGATGCCAGGATTTCCTGCCGCTGTGCACGCAGGTTAAGTGCTTCAGTGTTAAACCGTAGGGCTGCGTCGAGTTTGTCGAGCATGTTTCCTCCGCAATTGAAAATTCAGTGGGGAGAGAATAAGCGGGTTAGGATTAATCCGATCGGCAGAATAGCGCTAAAAAGCGTCGTTAATTTGCGCCTTGACTTTGCGGCCCCGTGCGTAGAATCGTCGCCATGTTGCAGCGAGGATGAAAAATATGCGTGTGTTGACTCTCTTCCTGATGAGTCTGAGTCTGGCAACGGTTAGCGCCAGCGCCGCCGACCTGACGGCCCAGCTCAATCAATTTTTTAAAGCCCGCTATGGGGAAACCGGCCAGGGTGCCGATACCCTGAGCGTGGTAGTGAAAACGCCGCAGGGGCAGTGGCCCGCCTGTGATGCACCGCAATTTTCCTTACCGGGCAATAGCCGGATGTGGGGCAACATGAGCGTGGCCGCCAACTGTGGCCAGAACCGGCGCTATCTACAGGTACAGGTGCAGGTTGAAGGCGATTATCTGGTGGCGGCTCGTCAGGTCGTGCGCGGTACCGCGCTGACCGCGGACGATTTAAAAGTGGTGCATGGCCGTCTGGATACGCTGCCGGCGCGTGCGGTGATCAATATGGCCGACGTGGCCGACGCTGTCGCGCTGCGGGACATCGTGCCCGGCCAGCCGCTGACGATGATGATGGTGCGCCAGCCGTGGCGCGTGAAGGCCGGCGACAACGTCAATGTTATCGCCAGCGGAGACGGTTTTAACGTCGCCAGCGAGGGCCGCGCCATGAACAACGCCACGGCGGCGCAGCCGGTCAGAGTACGCATGAATTCAGGGCAGATTGTGAGCGGGAAAGTCGGCTCCGATGGGAATATTCTTATATCGTTGTAAAGCGTTAAAGATGGCTTCATCTCTGCCGATAGTGTAAATAACAGACGTAATACACTTGAGCAATTCAGGCCGCTATTTGCCTGAGCAAACTGGAGCCAGATTATGAGCATTGACAGAACTCAACCTATGAAGCCGGCCAGTACCGTGCAGCCTCGCGATCTTCCTGAAATGGCTACGCCGAAGGCGCAGAAGGTAGAGACAAAAACAACCGAATCAGGTACCCAGGTGGTACTGAGCGGCGCACAGTCACAGCTGACCAAATCCAGCTCGCAGGATATTAATACCGCGCGCGTTGAGCAGCTGAAGACCGCCATCCGTAACGGCGAACTGAAAATGGACACCGGCAAAATCGCCGACGCCCTGATCCAGCAAGCCAAAGACTCTTTAAAAGGTTAATCAGGTAAATGACTAAACTGTTGAACGCGCTCGATAAAATGCTGGAAGTCCTGAAAAGTCTGTCTGACGTAATGGCGGCAGAGCAACAACAGCTCTCGAGCGGTCAGATCAACAGCAGCCTGCTGCAACGTATTACGGAAGATAAAAGTTCGCTGCTGGCCACGCTCAATTTCCTTGAGCAGCTGCGCCGCGATGCGGAGAAAGAAGCGGGCTTCCACGCGCCCTACAGCGGTCAGCCGGAAATGGCTCGTCGCTGGGCTGCGCTACAGGAGCAGACGGTAAAACTGCGCGATACTAATTTGCATAACGGGATGTTGCTTAACCATCAAATCACCTTTACGGAAAAGGCGATTGAGGTATTAAAGCCCTATCAGACCCAGAAGTTTTATGGCCCGAACGGCCAGGCAACTTCAAGCGGCTTTATCAGCCGTAAGGTATAAAGCGCCGTCACTACCCCGGCCTGCGCCGGGGTTTGCGTTTTAGTGAGTGCAGAAGCTAAAAACCCCGTTTTGCAACGGGGTTTTGCTTTATATGGCCGTAGTGCGGGCGAAATCCTTAACGCGGAATCCCAGCAGCGCCAGCACCGCAAAGTAGACGCCGCCGCCAACGGCGCAGACCGCCGCCAGACGCAGCAAACGCATCAGCATATTGCCCTGCGCCCATTCCGGCATGACCCACATCATCCCTGCCAGCGCGGCCGCCATAGCGATAACCGCGATAACTAAACGCAGCAAAAAGCTGAACCAGCCAGGCTGTGGCAGAAATATTTTCTGTTTGCGCAGCTGCCAGTAAAGCAGCGCGGCGTTCAGACAGGCCGCCAGACCAATCGACAGCGACAAACCGGCATGTTTCAGCGGGCCGATAAAGGCCAGGTTCATTACCTGCGTCATAATCAGCGTCACGATGGCGATTTTGACCGGCGTTTTGATGTCCTGCCGCGAATAAAAGCCCGGTGCCAGGATTTTCACCACGATCAGCCCCATCAGTCCGACCGAATAGGCGACCAGCGCGCGCTGGGTCATGGCCGCGTCAAACGCGGAGAATTTCCCATACTGAAACAGCGCGACGGTCAGCGGCTTAGCGAGGATCCCCAGTGCAACCGCGCTTGGCAGCGCCAGCACGAAGCAGAGGCGCAGTCCCCAGTCCATCAGACGGTTATATTCATCGTGATTATTGCTGGCGAAGCTTTTGGCCAGCGAGGGCAGCAAAATGGTGCCCAGCGCCACGCCCAGCACCCCGGAAGGAAACTCCATCAGGCGGTCGGCGTAGTACATCCAGGAAACGGAACCGGAAACCAGAAATGAAGCGAAAATAGTGTTGATAATCAAGGAAATCTGGCTGACGGACACGCCCAGGATCGCTGGCCCCATCTGGCGCATCACCCGCCAGACGCCCGCATCCTTCAGGTTAAGGCGCGGCAGCACCAGCATGCCAATTTTCTTTAAATGCGGCAGCTGATAGCCCAGCTGTAAGACGCCGCCGACCACCACGGCCCAGGCCAGCGCCATCACCGGCGGGTGGAAATGCGGGGCCGCGAACAGCGCAAAGCCGATCATGCTGATGTTCAGCAGCGTCGGCGCAAAGGCCGGCACGGAAAAGCGGTTCCAGGTATTCAGGATCGCGCCCGTCAGCGAGGCCAGCGAAATCAGCATGATATAGGGAAAGGTGACGCGCAGCAGCGCTGAAGTCAGCGCAAACTTGTCGGCCGTATCGGCAAAGCCGGGCGCGGTCACTAAAATCACCCAGGGCGCGGCAAACATCCCGGCCACGGTAATAATCGCCAGCGCCAGCGTTAACAGCCCCGAGACGTAGGCGATAAACACCCGCGTCGCCTCCTCGCCCTGCTTGCTTTTGTACTCCGCGAGGATCGGCACAAAGGCCTGAGAAAAGGCGCCTTCGGCAAAGATGCGGCGCAGCAGGTTCGGCAGTTTAAAGGCGACAAAGAAGGCGTCGGTTGCCATTCCCGCGCCGAACACTCTTGCCACGATGGCATCGCGCGCAAAGCCCAGCACGCGAGAAAACAGGGTCATCGAGCTGACCGCTGCCAGGGATTTCAACAGGTTCATGATCTTCGATTCTTTTAAAGGAGGTGGCGCGCCACGGTTATCATCCGGCCGCTTCAGACGGCGCGAAAGCTGGCATAGTCTACTGATATGCCGTGAAATAACCACATCCTATTGTTACAGCATTATTCCCTGTCGCTGTCGCGCCAGAGCTTTTCAATGACGCGCTGCGCCGCCAGCGCCTGCTCGCCGGAGGTTTGCGGCATAGTCTGATTTTGCGCGCAGTCGATAAAATGGCGCGCCGCGCCAGCAAACCCACGCTGCTCCAGCGTGCTCTGCCAGCCTGGAACGGGATCGATAACGAGGCGACCGGCCGTTTCCTGCCGTAGCTCCCGCATATCGTCAACCTGCCAGACGCTGCCGTCCGCTATCGCCATCACCGATTCGCGCTGGGTGCCCGCCCGACGGTGCATACTGGTGGTGATTTGCAGCTTGTCGACCTGAAAATGGTGCTCGGCATAGAGCATTTCGCCGTCGTCATTGGTCAGCAGCGTACCGCTTTGCAGTGTCGCCCCGCCGCCACCGAGCCACAGCGCGGTATCCACGACGTGCAGATAATCGTCCAGCAGCGTAAAAAAGAGATCGCGCGGGCCGACGCTGTCGCTGCGGTGTTTGTCCATGCGCAGCGAGGCCAGACCGCCCAGCGCTTTTAGCTGCAGATAGCGAGGCGCAAAGCGGCGGTTGAACGCCACCATCAGCTTGCGGCCACGCTGCTGCGCCAGCGCCACCAGCTGTTCGGCTTCGGCAAGCGTTGCCGCCAGCGGTTTATCGACGCAGACATCCTTGCCCGCCAGCAGCAGCTGTTTAACGATGCTGAAGTGCGTGGCGGTTGAGGTATGCACAAAGATCGCGTCACAGTCGTTAATCAATCCATCCAGCGTGGCATAAAGAGGAATACGCCAGCTGTCGCAAATCGGGCGGGCCTTTTGCTGATTAGGGGAAAACGCGCCCGCCAGCCGCCAGCCCTGCGCGTCAGCCAGCACCGGAAGCCAGGCTTTCTGCGCAATATTGCCCAGCCCCACCATACCTATACGCAACGTCATATCAGGATCCTTTCAGCAATTGAGCCAGCTGCCGCTGCATTTCCGCCATCTGGCGCTCGAGTTCCGCCACTCTTTCTGTCAAATCGCCGCTTTCTGGTGCGTCTGAAGAGGCGGGCAATGCGGCCTCATCCACCTCGCCGCTGAACAGGTGCATATAGCGGCTTTCCCGCTTGCCTGGCTCACGCGCCAGCCGGACGACAAAGGGGCCGTCCTCGCGCGCGGCAAGATTTTCCAGCGTCCGCTCAAGCTCAGCCATATCGGCAAATTCATGCAGCCGTGCGCTGCGCGTGCGCAGTTCGCCCGGCGTTTGCGGGCCGCGCAGCAGCAAAGTAGCCACCAGCGCCAGCTCTGCGGCAGAAAATTTGAGCTGGCCGAACTCGCTGTTGCAGAAGCGGTGCTCATATTTCACCACTCTCTGGCCGGATCCGCTAAACGAGGTAACCAAATGCTTTTTCGCCAGCATGTCCAGCGCATCCTGCACGCCGGTTTCAGCCAGCGTCATCACGGGTTCGCGGTTCGATTTCTGGTTACAGGCCGTGACCACGCCGTTCAACGACATGGGATACTGATCGGGCGTCGTCACCTGCTTTTCCAGCAGGCAGCCAATAATGCGCGCCTCAACGGGCGAAAGAAGAATTTTCATCAAAGAGGTCCACGTCGTTCGGGTGTCCATTCTCTGGCGGTCAGCGCGGTCAGCACGTGATCCTGCCAGCGTCCGTCTATCAGCAGATAGTCTTTGGCATAGCCCTCTTTTTCAAAGCCGAGCCGGGCCAGTAAGTTGCCGCTGCGCTGATTATGCGGCATGTAGTTCGCCATAATTCTGTGCATATGTTGCTGGCGCTGCATATAACGAATAGCCGACTGGAGCGCCTCGAACATCATGCCCTGTCCCTGCCATTTCTGCCCCAGCGAATAGCCCAGATAGCAGGCGTGAAACGAGCCGCGCACCACGTTACTGAAGTTGGCCACGCCGCGCACTTCGTTTTCGTCCGGATCCATCACCGCAAAATAGTAGGCGTTGCCCTGCTTATGCATATCGGTGATCAGCCCCAGCCGCGCCTGCCAGCCGGAAGGATAGCAGTGGCTTTCATCCCGAATCGGCTCCCAGGGCTTAAGAAATGCCCGGTTTTCCGCATAGTAATCCGCCAGACGCCAGGCGTCTCTCTCGTGTACCAGGCGCACGACCAGCCTGTCGGTAGTCAGGCGCACTTTAGGGGCTGCGGAACGATAGCCAAACATCTTCTCTCCTGAATTCAGCCGATCATAAATAAAAGCGCCGCGTTGCGTCGACGGCACGTCTTTTTACTATAACCGCCTGATTGCAGTCGGGTAAAATAATGCCGGGAAATATTCCCGTTGTGAATGGCGGAAACGGCTGAAACGCACGATAGCTGGCGCACCGGTTTGCCCTGTCAGCCGTTCTCTTCCATACTCCCTGCATACATTAAGAAGGTTAATGGTATTTGCCGTTACCTTTATCGCTGTAAGGAGGCACTTTTGAAACTGTTTATTTACGAACACTGTCCGTTCTGCGTAAAGGCACGCATGATCTTTGGCCTGAAAAACCTGCCGGTCGAACTGGTGGTGATGCTGAATGACGATGAAGAAACGCCGAAGAAGCTGATCGGACAAAAAATGGCGCCGATCCTGATGAAAGAAGACGGCAGCTGCATGCCGGAAAGCCTGGATATCGTCGCCTTTGTTGATAAAAGCGACGGCGAGCCGCTGCTGACGGGCCGTCCTAATCCCGCGATCAGCGACTGGCTGCGTCACGTTAACAGCTATCTGAACAAGCTGCTGCTGCCTCGCATCGCCACGGCATCCTTTGCCGAGTTCGCCACGCCCGAAGCGCGCCGCTACTTCACGGAGAAAAAAGAAGCCAGCGTCGGCAGCTTTGACGAGCTGAGGCAGCATTCCGCAGGCTTTATTAAAAATATCAATGACGATCTGCGCAAGCTCGACAAGCTGATTGTGAAGCCCAACGCGGTGAACGGCGAGCTGTCGCTGGATGATATCCACCTTTTCCCGGTGCTGCGTTCCCTGACCCTGGTAGCGGGCGTCGACTATCCCAGCCGCGTGGCTGACTATCGCGACAATATGGCGAAACAGACGCAGATCAATCTGCTTTCTTCCGTGGCTGCCTGATCTTCCGGGGCCGTTTTCACGGCCCCGCCTTATTTCGTCACAACTTTTCCCACCAGCCGGGTGACTCTTTGTCATTTGTCGGGCAAGCTATCGCTGCGCGTCAGAAGGGGTAACTGACGTCATAACGTGACGAGGAGCACTATGAACAATCTTATGCGGGGCGCGATGGCCCTGATGCTGGCGCTGAGCCTGGCGGGCTGCAACAAGCTGACTCAATATTCCGTCAGCGAGCAGGAAGTAAACCAGGCGCTGCAAAAGCATAATAATTATGAAAAGCAGATTGGCGTGGCCGGGCTGGTCGATGCCCATATTGTCCTGACCGATCTCAACAGCAAAATCGGGCGCGAAGAGGCGGACAAAGTCACGCTGACCGGTAAAGCTACCGTGGACATCAGCTCGCTGTTCGGCCCACAGCACGCGGAAATGCTGCTGACCATGAAGGCGCAGCCTGTTTTCGATAAGGAAAAAGGGGCAATCTTCCTGAAAGATATGCAGCTGACCGACGTCCAGGCGCAGCCCGCGAAAATGCAGGGCGTGCTGAATACGCTGACGCCCTACCTGAATCAGTCGCTGAAAGAGTATTTCAATCAGAAGCCGGCTTACCTGCTCAGCACCGATCGCAGCAAGGCGGAGTCGATGGCGAAGCGTTTCGCTAAAGGTCTGGTAGTGAAGCCTGGCGAGCTAGTGATCCCATTTACTGATTAACACCTCAGGGTTTCCCGACTGCTGCGGGAAACCCTGATTTATTTCTCCGCCGCCTTCATAAAGCAGGTGCAAACGCTATGGGAAACCCTGGCCCATTTCGCTGCCGCCCTCATAAAGCAGGTGCAAACGTTTGGCTTTCCCTTTATCCTTGATACCCGGCCAAATCGCGCCATACGATTTCACTTCTGCCGGAGCCTGTTCATGACTGCACACCCTCAGCAACTTATTATCCGCCGCCCTGACGACTGGCATATCCATCTGCGAGACGATGAGATGCTGAAAACCGTGCTGCCCTTCACCAGCGAGGTCAACGGTCGGGCAATCGTTATGCCTAATCTGGTGCCGCCGATTGTTAGCGTAGCCGCCGCCGTGGCCTATCGCGATCGCATCCTGGCCGCCGTGCCGGAAGGCCACCGTTTTACGCCGCTGATGACCTGTTATCTGACCGATTCGCTGGCTGCGGACGAGGTCGAGAAAGGCTTTAGCGAAGGCGTGTTTACCGCTGCCAAACTTTATCCCGCCCATGCGACCACCAATTCCAGCCACGGCGTGACCAATATCGATGCCATCGCCACCGTGCTGGAGCGGATGCAGAAAATCGGCATGCCGCTGTTGATCCACGGCGAAGTGACCGATGCGCACATCGATATTTTCGATCGCGAGGCACGCTTTATCGAAACCGTGATGGAGCCGTTGCGCAAACGCTATCCGGCGCTGAAAGTGGTTTTTGAGCATATCACCACCAAAGAAGCCGCTGAGTACGTGCAGGAAGGCAATCATCTGCTTGGTGCTACCATCACCCCGCAGCACCTGATGTTCAACCGTAACCATATGCTGGTGGGCGGCGTGCGTCCGCATCTTTACTGTCTGCCCATCCTGAAGCGCAACGTGCATCAGGAAGCACTGCGCAAAGTGGTCGCCAGCGGCCACGAACGCTTCTTTTTGGGAACGGACACCGCGCCGCACCTGCGTCATCGTAAGGAGGCCAGCTGCGGCTGTGCAGGCGTCTTTAATGCCCCTTCTTCCCTGCCCGCCTACGCCACCGTGTTTGAAGAGCTGGGCGCGCTGGCGCATTTCGCCGCGTTCTGTTCCGAGAACGGCCCGCGCTTCTACGGCCTGCCGCTGAATGAAGGCACGCTGAAGCTGGTGCGTCAGCCGTGGACGGTGCCGGAGAGCGTCACGCTGGGCGAAGACACGCTGGTGCCGTTCCTGGCTGGCGAAACGCTGAACTGGCGCGTCGAGCTGTAATTCAGACAAAATGATTGCTTCCGCCGATCTTACTGTATATATTCACAGTGAATTCATCGGAGGCTTTTATGCGTATTGAAGTCACTGTAGCAAGAACCACCTCGCTGCCCGCTGGCGCCATCGATGCGCTGAGCGCCGAGCTGAGCAAGCGAATCGACAAACAATTTCCTGAATCCGCCCACAGCGTTTCGGTACGCTACGCCGCAGCCAATAATCTGACGGTGATGGGCGGCGGTAAAGAGGCAAAAGACCAGATTACCGATATCCTGCAGGAAACCTGGGAAAGCGCCGACGACTGGTTTATCACCGACTGATCGACGTCCCGTGGTCTTTCCGTTTTTTGCCGGGCTTCGCCGTCCGGCTTTTTTCTTTTCTCCCCTCTTTGCTCCTGACGGAATCTGGCTATAGTAGAGTGACCAAATATGCGTTGCTGCCGCTGGCTAAGAGGTCTGCCATGAATGTTGAAAATCCTGAAGAAGCGATGACGTTTGGCGAGCTGCTGGCGCTGATCGCCGATCAACAGCGCCGCCTGAGCGTGCTGGAAGTTGCTTTCTCCTCTCTCTCTTTGTGCCTGGATGAACAGGCCGCGCTGCGGCTGGTCGACAAGCTTCGTCTGGAAGCGACCCGTTCAGATTATGATGAAAATAAGCGGCAGCACTTCGCCGCGCTGGCCGATGAGTTAGCCAAACGAGCCGGGTGAATAATATTTACTCAAGTATTGTTATTTCGCTGCCGATATTTATTATATCGGGAGCACCCGCTCTTAGTTTCTGCGTACGCAATCCCGTAACAATTAAAGGCAATCGGCTCAGATCGACATTTCATTCTGCGAACATTGGAATTTCTGTTATAATTTTCCTGTTCTATGAAAAAAAGCCGCATTGAACCTCGATAAATCACTTCGTTGTCATTGTTAACACGAGTAATAAGGGGGTTATAATGGACAGAAACAAAGAGGTTATCCAGACACATCCCCTCGTTGGGTGGGATATCAGTACCGTAGACAGCTACGATGCTATGATGATCCGTCTGCATTCACTTTCATCAAATGAACAGCCAGACGATGAAGCTGAAGTGGGCCAGACCTACTGGCTGACCACCGATGTTGCCAGACAATTTATCTCCATTCTCGAAGCTGGCATAGCGAAGATAGAAGCTACTGAATATCAGGATCGCGACTACAAAAAGCACTAATTTCGTCCGCGTTGGCCTGAAGGCACCCAAATGGGTGCCTTTTTCATTTCTGCCGCATTTTTTTTCATTCCAGCCGCATTTTGCTATTCTGCCTGCCTGTATAACCGATGGAGCCAGGTACTGATGGTTTATGACTTAATTGTGGTGGGCAGCGGCTCGGTAGGTGCAGCGGCCGGCTGGTACGCCACCCAGGCGGGACTGAATGTCCTGATGATCGATCGGGCGCATCCGCCCCATCGCGAAGGCAGCCATCATGGAGACACGCGTTTAATTCGCCACGCTTACGGCGAAGGCGCCCGCTACGTGCCGATGGTATTGCGCGCTCAGCAGCTGTGGGACGAGCTGGAGCAGCAGTGCGGCGAGCGAATTATGCAGCGCAGCGGCGTGCTGAATCTTGCGCCTGATCGTTCCGAATTTATCCGCAACGTGCGGCAGAGCGCCGAAACCTATAGCCTGCCGGTGGAGATCTTCAGCGGTAAAGATGCCATGCGGCGCTGGCCGCAGCTGGCCGTCCCTGAAAACTATACGGGGATTTACGAGCCGCAGTCCGGCTATCTGAAATCCGAACTGGCTATTCGTCACCTGATCCGCCTGTGCAAAGAAGCGGGCTGCGCGCAGCTGTTTAACTGCGCGGTCACCGGGCTGGAGGAGCGTGACGGCCTGCAAGTCGTCCAGACCCCGGAAGGCGCCTTCCGGGGCAAAAAGCTGCTGCTGAGCGCCGGAACCTGGATCAAAACGCTGCTGCCGGAACTGCCTGTCACCCCTGTCAGAAAAGTCTTTGCCTGGCATCAGGCGGACGGCCGCTACAGTGAAAATAATAAGTTTCCCGCGTTTGCCGTGGAAATGCCGGACGGCACCCATTTTTATGGATTTCCTGCTGAAAACAACGCGATCAAAATCGGCAAGCACAACGGCGGTCAGCCGATTAGCGCGCCGGAACAACGTAAGCCTTTTGGCGCCGTTGCTGAAGACGGCAGCGAACTCTTCGGATTTTTACGGCAGTTTTTACCTGGTGTAGGCGTTTGCCTGCGTGGTGAAGCCTGTACCTACGATAATACGGCGGACGAAGATTTTATTATCGATACGCTGGGAGCAGACAGGTTGATTATTAGCGGGCTAAGCGGACACGGATTTAAATTCGCCACGGTATTGGGTGAAATCGCCGCGCAATTTGCTCAGGGAAAAACCGCAGAATTTGATTTAACGCCCTTCTCACTTTCCCGCTTATAAATAAAAAAGGCGGCATCGTTAAATGCCGCCTTTCCATAACGCTAATTATTTCCAGCCGTCATCTGATAACGGCGAGAAATATTATTTAACCGACGCCGCCGCATCTTTCTTTTGCTGACGCAGACGGAGTTTTTTCACCAGCTTGTGCGCTTCCGCTTCGCTGCCAACCGCAGGCGCTGAACCGGTCAGCGGCTTACGTGCCGTTTCACGCATGGTAAAGACGGTGATCACGCCGATTGCGCCAGCGCCCATCAGATAGTAAGCCGGCATCATCAGGTTATGCGTCGTTTCCACCAGCCAGGTAGTAATCAGCGGCGTGGTGCCGCCAAACAGCGAAACGGACAGGTTAAAGCCGATCGCCAGCGCGCTATAGCGAATATCCGTGGCAAACAGCGCAGGCAGCGTGGCCGGCATCGAGCCGCTAAAGCAGGTGTGCAGCACGCCAAGGATGATCAGCCCGGCAAACACCAGCCACATATTACCGGAACCAATCAGCATCATGCTTGGGATAGCCAGCACAATCAGGCCGATAGCGCCGCTTAAAATAACCGGACGACGGCCCAGGCGATCGTTCCAGTGCCCGGAAAACAGCGTCAGCGGCATCATCACAAACATCACCACCAGGATCAGCAGCAGGCTGCTCATCTCGCTCAGGCCGAGGATACCGGTCAGGTAGCTTGGCATATAGGAGGTCAGCATGTAGTTGGAGACGTTAAACAGCAGCACCAGGCCAATACATTTCAGCATCTGGGCGCGATATTTGCTCAGCATTTGCAGCAGCGTCAGACGCGGCTTGCTGTGTTCCAGCGCGTCCTGCTTTTCCATATGCTTCTGGAACGCCGGAGTTTCTTCCAGCTTCAGACGGACATAAAGACCAAACAGCCCCAGCGGCGCGGCGATAAAGAACGGAATACGCCAGCCCCAGTCCAGTAGCGTCGCCTCCGGCATCGCCGCCGTCAGGCCGGTGACCAGCCCTGCGCCGAGCAGATAGCCGCCTAACGTGCCGAACTCCAGGAAGCTACCCATAAAGCCGCGACGGTTATCGGTAGAGTATTCGGCGATAAAAGTCGCCGCGCCGCCATATTCACCGCCGGTGGAGAAGCCCTGCACCAGGCGAGCGACCAGCAGCAGAATTGGCGCAAGAATACCGATGCTGTCATAGCTGGGGATCAGGCCGATACAGAAGGTACCGATAGCCATCATAATCATGGTGACGGCCAGCACTTTCTGCCGTCCAACTTTATCGCCCAGCGGCCCGAACACCAGCCCGCCGATAGGACGCACCACAAAGGCTGCCGCAAAGGCACCAAAGGCGGCAAGCAGCTGGGCCGCCGAACTGCCGCCGGGGAAGAAGACCTTACCAATAGTCACGGCCAGATAGCTGTAGACGCCGAAGTCGAACCATTCCATCGCGTTACCGAGCGCGGCTGCGCCGACGGCACGCTTCAGCATGTCGTTATCCACGATGGTGATATCGTCTACGGTGAGTTCTTTCTGTTTTTTCTGCCAGAAGTGCTTTTTATGTCTGTTTTCTGAGTGCGTGCTCATGCAGTCCCCTTAATGAGAATGACTGGCAGCATCATAGCTTTCGTTGCCGGTGGAGCCTGTAGAGAAAGAAGGGAATGAAAGCTATAAAGCAGCGAAGATTAAAAGTACGGCGCTTAAAAACGTTTCTTTACGGGAATTTACTCTATACGACAGTCTTCTTTTTATCAAGTTTGTGACAGAAATCGCTGTAATAGCCATTTTAATACTGTGCGTATCGCGTTGGGGAGCCGGAAGGCAGCAGGACGCCCTGCCTGAAAAAGCCGTGCTGATGCGCTACTGGCTGCTCAGATTGACATTCTTTACGGGCTTTCAGTATGTTGTAACTATGTGCAGACGACAAAACGTTAGCGCAATGTTAGCGGAGCAAAAAAGTGAGAAAACGGGGAATTGCCGCCGTTACCGGCTGAAAGAGCAAAAAAGGCCGGTAAAACCGGCCCTGAATGCTGCCTGACGGTCACTCAGTTATCGGGCGTTGGGATTTTTAGCGTCATATTCAGCAAGCCGCGCGACTTGTTGAAAATTTTATTGCCGTTTTCCCGACCGGCGCGACGCGCCCGCTGTTCTTCCGGCGCCAGCGCCAGCTCTTCCATACAGATTGGGCTACAGCAGTCGTGATACTTTTCCGCACAGCTGGCGCACTGAATAAACAGCAGATGGCAGCCGTCGTTTTTGCAGTTAACGTGCGTATCGCAGGCCGTGCCGCACTGATGGCAATGCGCAATAACATCATCGGAAATACGTTCGCCCATGCGCTCATCAAAAACAAAGTTTTTGCCCTTGAAGCGTACCGGCAGCCCCTGCTCGCGTGCGCGACGCGCGTATTCGATAATGCCGCCTTCAATGTGATAGACGTTCTCAAAACCGTTGTGCCGCATCCAGGCGCTCGCCTTTTCACAGCGGATCCCGCCGGTGCAGTACATCACGATTTTTTTATCTTTGCTGTCCTGCAGCATATCCACGGCCATCGGCAGCTGGTCGCGGAAGGTATCCGCCGGGATTTCCAGCGCGTTGTCAAAGTGCCCGACTTCATACTCGTAGTGGTTGCGCATATCGACAAAGACCGCATCCGGATCGTCCAGCATGGCGTTGACCTCGCCCGCTTTCAGGTAGCCGCCGACGTCGCTGGCGTCGAAGGTTTCGTCTGCGATGCCGTCAGCAACGATGCGCTCGCGCACTTTCAGACGCAGCACCCAGAACGATTTTCCGTCATCGTCGAGCGCGATATTCATTCGCAGGTTGTCCAGCGCCGGGTCGAAAGCGTAAAGCATCGTCTTCATCGCTTCATAATTGCTGGCCGGCACGCTGATTTGCGCATTGATCCCTTCTGCGGCGACGTAAACGCGACCAAACACTTTCAGTTTGGTTAAGGCGATATAGAGCGCGTCACGAAACGCTTTGGGATCGGTAATGGTGAAATACTTGTAAAAAGAGACTGTGGTACGCGGCTCGGTCTCGGCCAGCATCCGCGCTTTCAGCTCTTCATTAGAAACAAGGTTATGTAACACTGGCATGGTGTACGTTCCTGCGACTTTTGAGAAATTTTGCGGGCGATATCATACCTGAATAGCGCCAGAAGCAAACCAAAATCGGGACGCAGCGTAAAAAATTTGTCTCAGGAAAGTTAGAGCCTTGCAACAGGCGGAAAAGCATATCCGGACCAACATCACAAAAAAATCCGCCTATAGTTAGCCTGTTCCGACTTAATTTTTTACGGAGATATTGCATGAGTCAGCTATTTACCCCAATCGAGCTGGGCAAGTTAACGCTTAAGAACCGTATCGCCATCGCACCGATGTGCCAGTACTCCGCCGAGCACGGCAAAGCCACCGCCTGGCACCGCATTCATCTGGGTCATCTGGCGCTCTCCGGCGCCGGCCTGCTGATTGTCGAAGCGGCGGCCATTGAAGCCGCCGGCCGCATTACGCCGCAGGATTTAGGCCTGTGGGATGACGAAACCGAACAGGCGCTGGGCAGCGTGCTGCAGGATGTACGCAGCTATTCCACGATGCCGATTGGTATCCAGCTGGCCCATGCCGGCCGCAAAGCCTCTACCGATGTGCCATGGCGCGGCGGCGGTTTCCTGCAGCCGGAACAGGGCGGTTGGCAGACCTCCGCGCCTTCTGCGGTGCCTTTCAGCGATGACGATAACGCGCCGGTTGCGCTCACGCTCGAACGTATTGAAGAGATCAAACAGGCCTTCGTCGACAGCGCTGTTCGTGCCGATCGCCTTGGTCTGGATCTGGTGGAAGTTCACGCCGCGCATGGCTATCTGCTGCATCAGTTCCTGTCTCCGCTTTCCAACAAGCGCGAAGACCAGTACGGCGGCTCGCTGGAAAATCGTATGCGCCTGACGCTGGAAGTGTTCCGCGAGGTGCGTCGCGTATTCCCGGCAGACAAGCCGGTTGGCGTGCGTATTTCCGCTACCGACTGGGTAGACGGCGGCTGGGATCTGGCGCAGTCCATCGCGCTGAGCAAAGCGCTGGAGGCGGAAGGCTGTGCCTATATCCACGTGTCCAGCGGCGGCCTGGCACCGCAGCAGAAAATCACCGTCGGCCCGAACTATCAGGTGCCTTTCGCTGCGGCGATTAAAAAAGAAGTCGCCATCCCGGTGATTGCGGTCGGGCTGATTACCGAACCGCGCCAGGCGGAAGCGGTGCTGGTGGAAGGCGAAGCGGATATGGTCGCGCTGGCTCGCGGTATGCTTTATAACCCGCGCTGGCCGTGGCATGCCGCCGCCGAGCTGGGTGCGAAGGTGGACGCGCCAGAGCAATACTGGCGTTGCGAACCCCATGAAGTCAAAGGGCTGTTTAATTCGTAGTCCCTGTTAACCAGCGCGCGCCCGCGCGCTGGTGTTTAAACCTTCTGAATCTCAACGCATTATTTCAGTTCGCTGTCAAAAAATGGCACAATAGGTCATAAATAATAAATCCCGGGCAGCATAATGGTGCCCCTTTTTTACGATCTGGAAACTCATGACTCAGCTGCCTCAGTTTTCGCGCGCTTTGTTGCATCCCCGTTATTGGTTTACCTGGTTGGGTATTGGTCTGCTCTACGTGCTGGTGCTGTTGCCCTATCCCGTGCTCTATCGCCTCGGTTGCGGCCTGGGTCGTCTTTCCATGCGTTTTATCACTCGCCGCGTGGCGGTAGCCCGACGCAATCTGGAACTTTGCTTCCCTGAAATGCCGGAAGCGGAGCGCGAGGCGATGGTGGTTCGCAACTTCGAATCCGTCGGCATGGGCTTAATCGAAACCGGCATGGCCTGGTTCTGGCCCGACTGGCGCATCAGCAAATGGTTTCAGGTCAGCGGTCTGGAGCATATCGACAAAGCGCATCAGGAAGGCAAAGGCGTGCTGCTGATCGGGATGCATTTTCTGACCCTGGAACTGGGCGCCCGCATCTTCGGCATCCATAATCCCGGTATCGGCGTTTATCGTCCTAACGACAACGCGCTGCTGGACTGGCTGCAAACCTGGGGCAGAATGCGATCCAATAAAAGCATGTTGGATCGCAAGGATCTGAAA
Organism: Erwinia aeris; assembly: GCF_041224955.1. Classification (NCBI taxonomy): domain Bacteria; kingdom Pseudomonadati; phylum Pseudomonadota; class Gammaproteobacteria; order Enterobacterales; family Erwiniaceae; genus Erwinia; species Erwinia aeris. Next base: position 79,310 of record NZ_JBGFFX010000002.1, read on the forward strand.
GGCATGATCCGCGCGCTGAAAAACGGCGATATTATCTGGTACGCGCCCGATCATGACTACGGCCCAAAAAGCAGCGTGTTCGTGCCCTTTTTCGGCGTGGAAAAAGCGGCTTCCACCAAAGGCAGCTATCTGCTGATCCGCAGCGGCCAGCCCGCCGTGATCCCTTTTGTGCCGCGTCGCTTACCGCACGGCAGAGGCTATGAGATGGTGATCCTGCCGGCGGAAGAGAATATGCCGCTGGATGATGAAGCTGCTACCGCCGCGCGAATGAATAAAGTCGTCGAGCACGGCGTGCTGATGGCGCCGGAGCAGTATATGTGGCTGCACCGCCGCTTTAAAACGCGCCCCGCAGGCGAACCCTCTCTGTACTGATGCTCCGGGCGGAACCGACCCCGCCCGTTTCTCAACCACGGCTCAATCCTCCCGCGTTTTCCCCGGCGGGTGCTATTAAGTCGTGCGCTTTAGGCGCATACTTAGTCTGCTAACAAACTGACCAGGCTGCGCTTATGGCTGTGACCGATGCTTCCCCTTCCCCGATTAACTGGCAAAAAAACCTCTTTGTCGCCTGGTGCGGCTGTTTTCTGACCGGCGTCGCCTTCAGCCTCGTGATGCCCTTTCTGCCGCTTTACGTCGAGCAGCTTGGCGTAACCGATCCGCAGTCGCTGAATCTTTGGTCGGGGGTGGTATTCAGCATTACCTTTTTGTTTTCCGCTGTCGCGTCGCCATTCTGGGGCGGGCTGGCCGATCGTAAAGGCCGCAAAATCATGCTGTTGCGGTCGGCGCTTGGCATGGCGATAGTGATGGTGCTGATGGGGATGGCCACCTCCATCTGGCAGTTTCTGGCGCTGCGGGCGTTGTTAGGTCTGCTGGGCGGTTTTGTGCCCAATGCCAACGCGCTGATAGCGACTCAGGTGCCGCGGAAGCGAAGCGGCTGGGCGCTGGGCTGGCTGTCGACGGGCGCGGTTAGCGGCGCATTGATCGGCCCACTGATTGGCGGATTGCTGGCCGACAGCTTTGGCCTGCGCCCGGTGTTCTTTATTACCGCCGCCGTGCTGTTTCTCTGTTTCCTGATGACGCTGTTTGCTATCCGCGAAACCTTCGTGCCGGTACAGAAGAAAGATATGCTGCACGCCCGTGACGTTTTTAGCTCTTTAAAACGGCCGAAGCTGGTGCTGGCGCTGTTTGTCACCACGCTGATTATTCAGGTTGCTACCGGATCTATCGCGCCTATTCTGACGCTCTACGTGCGGGATCTGGCTGGCGATATCCAGAATCTGGCGTTTGTCAGCGGAATGATTGCCTCGGTGCCCGGCGTCGCTGCGCTGCTCAGCGCGCCCCGGCTGGGTAAACTGGGCGACCGTATCGGGCCTGAGCGTATTCTTATCGCCATGCTGGTGGTTTCCGTGCTGCTACTGATCCCGATGTCGCTGGTGCAGACCCCTTTGCAACTGGGGATCCTGCGTTTTCTGCTGGGCGCGGCCGACGGCGCGCTGCTGCCCGCGGTACAGACGCTGCTGATCTATAACGTCAGCAATAGCGTCGCCGGACGTATCTTTAGCTATAACCAGTCATTTCGCGATATTGGCAACGTTACCGGGCCGCTGATGGGCGCGGTGGTTTCGGCTCACTGGGGGTTTCGTGCGGTGTTTATCGTGACGGCCGCCATCGTGCTTTTCAATGCGGTTTACTCATGGCGGACGCTGCGCCGCCGCGTGACGAGACCGGACGCGTAAACTATAACGCGCCCAGGAAATTACCTATCGTGTCGGCAAGCTCGCGGATACGCGGCTCGCAGCGGCGATAGTAGGTCCACTTGCCGACTTTGCTCGCCTCCAGCAGGCCCGCTTCCTGAAGCACCTTCAGGCAGAGCGAGGTGGCGGGCTGCGATAAGCCCGCCTTGTCCTGAATCAGGCTGGCGCACACCCCGTAACGGTCGAAGTCATACAGCTGGCTATAGCCGGCAAAGGCTTCATCAGGGTTTTTCAGCCAGGCCAGCACGGCCATGCGTGTCGGATTGGCCAGCAGCTTCATCGCGTTTTCAGGGGTCATCCAGCCTCACAAAATCAGGAACCGTAAAAAGGATAGTCAGTATACCCTTTACGCGTGCCGCCATATAGCGAAGCGGCATCCACGGCGTTCAGCGGATAGCCGTGGCGAAAGCGTTCCGGCAGATCCGGGTTGGCGATAAAGGTTCTGCCAAAGCCAAACAGATCGCCCCAGCCCTGTTGCAGCACGTGTTCTGCCTTTTCCTGGGTGTAGCGGCCGGAATAGATAATTGGCCCGCGCCAGGCTTTACGCAGCGCAATGCGGAAGGTTTCCGGCAGATCGGGGCTGTTATCCCAGTCGGCTTCTGCGATTGACAGATAACCGATCTCAAGCGTATTCAGCATCTCTGCCGCTACGGTGTAGGTAGTCTGCGGATCGCTTTCCACCAGGCCCAGGTAAACCCGCTCTTCATCCGTACTGGTAAACAGCGGTGCAAAGCGTACCCCGACGCGATGGCTGCCAAACACGGAACTGACCGCTTCGGTAACTTCTTTCAGGAAGCGCAGCCTGTTTTCCAGCGAGCCGCCATATTCATCGGTGCGGAAATTGCTGTGTTCGGAAATAAACTGATTGATCAGGTAGCCGTTGGCTGAATGCAGCTCAACGCCGTCAAACCCGGCTTCCTTCGCGTTTTGCGCCGCCGTGCGGTACAGCTCGACAATCTCTTTGACTTCGGCGGTGGTCAGTTCGCGCGGCGCATCCGGCGCGGTCAGGATGCCTTCGCCCGGTCCGGTTTCGATAAAGACGCGTACGCCCGTTGCAGGCACGGCAGACGGCGCCACCGGCGGCTGCTTGCCCGGTTGCAGTTCGCTATGTGAAACGCGTCCCACATGCCACAGCTGGCAAAAAATTGTTCCGCCTTCCTGATGGACGGCTGCGGTGACCTTTTTCCAGCCCGCAATCTGCTCCGCGCTGTGGATACCTGGCGTCCAGGCGTAGCCCTGCCCGCGCGGTTCAATCTGCGTGCCTTCCGTGATCATAAAACCGGCGCTGGCGCGCTGGCGGTAGTAGTCCACCATCATCTCGCCCGGCACGTTGCCCGGCTGGTCGCTGCGGCAACGCGTCAGCGGCGGCAGCACGATACGGTTACGTAAGGTCAGATCGCCAATTTGCAAAGGCGTAAACAGGGTTTGCTTGCTCATAATTCCACTCGCTCAGGTAATAAGAGCCGCTATTATATTTAAACATTTAAATGTGTAAATTCATTTTGTGCTGTTGATGAAATATTAGCGATGCTTCAGCCGATCATCCGGGTAACCCATTGATATCGTTCGTATGTGGAGGAATAAGCCGTTTTGTGCAGGTTTTATGCTAAAACTGTTTAAAGTTTTTTCAGGGTGTGACGATAAATAATACAGACGGTGACGGGCATCCTGGCGCCGTATCCGAACCCTGGTTAAACTTTAAGGAAACGATTATGTCCGTTATCAATACTAACATTATGTCCCTGACCACTCAGAACAACCTGAACAAATCACAGGCTTCTCTGAGCACCGCTATCGAGCGTCTTTCTTCCGGTCTGCGTATCAACAGCGCAAAAGACGACGCAGCAGGCGAAGCGATTGCTAACCGCATGAACTCGCAGATCAAAGGTCTGACTCAGGCTTCACGTAACGCCAACGACGGTATCTCTCTGACTCAGACGGCTGAAGGCTCTCTGAACGAGATGAACACCAACTTACAGCGTATCCGTGAACTGACTGTGCAGGCGAAAAACGGCACCAACAGCGCCGACGACATCGACTCAATCCAGAAAGAAGTTGACGCGCGTCTGTCTGAAATCAACCGTATCGGTACGGCTACCACCTTCAACGGCACGGCGATCTTCAACAGCACCGGCAGCGTAAAAATCCAGGTTGGCGCCAACGACGCAACCGACGCTAACGTCATCAATATCGACCTGTCAGGCGCAGGCTTCCAGTCTTCTGGCCTGGGCGCAACCTTCAGCGTGACCGGCGGTAACCTGTCAGACCTCGACGCGCGTATCAAGAGCGTTGATACCGCACGTAGCGGCCTGGGTGCGATTCAGAACCGTTTTGAATCCACCATCAACAACCTGAACACCTCTGTGACCAACCTGACCGCGTCACAGTCACGTATCCAGGATGCTGACTACGCAACTGAAGTTTCTAACATGTCGAAGGCGCAGATCCTTCAGCAGGCTGGTACCTCCGTGCTGTCAAAAGCCAACCAGGTTCCACAGGGCGTGCTGTCTCTGCTGCAGTAAGCCTTACGCTACAAGACAAAACCCGGCTCAGGCCGGGTTTTTTTGTTTTATGGCAGCGCAGCAAGCTCTGCCCGCTCCCTATTTCCTGGCTTATCTCACCAGGCGCCTGGATGCTCGCCTGGTGCTGACAGACGCTATAGTATTAACTCATTGATTAATTAATATAAATTCTCATTTATTTTTTTCCTTCGCCGGGTTTACCGCAGCCGATCTTCTACTATCCTTCTTTAAAACCTGCATTTTTCGTTATGGAGATACCCAATGAGCATGTATGCAACCCTGGAAGAGGCTATCGACGCTGCGCGTGAAGAGTTTCTGGCCGCTAATCCGGAGATGGAAGAGGACGATGCCGCGGTCAGCCAGTTCAACCTACAAAAATATGTGATGCAGGATGGCGATATCATGTGGCAGGCGGAGTTCCTGGCGGATGATATCGAAGAGGGAGAGGTGCTGGCGCTGCGCAGCGGTGAAGCGGCACAGGCCATTTTCGACGGTGATTTTGACGAGATCGAACTGCGTCAGGAGTGGCTGCCGGAAAATACGCTGCATGAGTGGGATGAAGGCGAATTTCAGCTGGAGCCGCCGGGCGATACCGAAGAAGGCAAAGCAGCGGCGGACGAGTGGGAAGACGATAACAGCGATTCCGACCGCGCAGACCGCTGGGAGTAATTTTACTCGTAGGGTCCGTGGTGCGCATCCACCGGCAGCAGCAACGTATCGAGAACCAGCGACAGCGGCAAATCGATAATCGTCAGAAAGCGCCAGGGCGTATCACGGACATCCCACTGCACGCCAGGATAGTATTGATTGCCGTGCCCCTGTCCGGGCAGGGTTCGACTGATGATGCTGCCGCAGCCGGTCAGCATCGTCAGGCAGCATGCCAGCAATAAAGCACGTAACAGTGTGGTCATTACCTTTCCCGATCCGTATAAAAAACGCGCCATTGTACAGCAACGGCTAAGGGCAGTAAGCCTGCGCAGCGCAAAATATCCGTAAAATCTTCCTTAATTTTAGCCTTCTCTTTGTCCGATGTTTGACCTTTCGGCTCGCCGCGCGCCCTGCGTTCGTTTTTCATGTTCTATGCTTGGTAAACGCAAATTTTTTTGCCTTGACGTGAGACTGAAAAAAATACCGGAGCAGAGACTATGAGAGCCCTTACCTACCACGGCCCGCATCGGGTCAGCGTTGATAACATGCCCGACCCGACGATTGAAGCCGCAGACGATATTATTCTGCGCGTAACGGCCACCGCTATCTGTGGTTCCGATCTGCATCTTTACCGCGGAAAAATTCCCAGCACGGAGCATGGCGACATTTTTGGCCACGAGTTTATGGGCGAAGTGGTGGAAGCAGGCAGTGGCGTGACCAAAGTCGCAAAAGGCGATCGGGTGGTTATTCCCTTTGTGATTGCCTGCGGCGATTGTTTTTTCTGTCATCTGCATCAGTATGCCGCCTGTGAAACCACTAACAGCGGCCGCGGTGCCATTCTGAACCCGAAAAAAATCACGCCGCCCGCCGCGCTGTTCGGCTTCAGCCACCTTTATGGCGGTATTCCCGGCGGACAGGCGGAATACGTGCGCGTGCCGAAAGCCAACGCCGGCCCTTTTAAAGTGCCGGACACGCTGTCGGATGAGAAAGTACTGTTTCTTTCCGATATTCTGCCCACGGCCTGGCAGGCGGTACAGAACGCTGAAGTCAAACAGGGTTCCAGCGTGGCTATCTTTGGCGCCGGCCCGGTTGGCTTACTCAGCGCCGCCTGCGCCAGACTGGCGGGCGCCGAGCAGATTTTTATGATTGACCATCATAACTACCGACTGGCCTTTGCGCGCGAGCGCTATGGCGTTATCCCGATCAATTTTGATGAAAATGACGATCCGGCCGCCTGGATTATTGAAAATACCAAAGGCCATCGCGGTGTGGATGCGGTGATCGATGCGGTAGGGTTTGAGGCCAAAGGCAGCCTGACGGAAACCGTGCTCAGCAACCTGAAGCTGGAAGGCAGCAGCGGCAAAGCGCTACGCCAGTGCATTGCGGCCGTGCGCCGTGGCGGCATTGTCAGCGTACCGGGCGTTTATGCGGGCTTTATTCATGGCTTCCTGTTCGGCGATGCCTTTGATAAAGGGCTGACCTTTAAAATGGGTCAGACTCACGTTCACGCTTACCTTCCCGATCTGCTGAAACTGATCGAGCAGGGCCACCTGAAACCCGAAGAGATCGTTACCCACCATATGCCGCTGGAAGAGGCGGCACGTGGCTATGAGATCTTTGAAAAGCGTCAGGAAGACTGTCGCAAGATTATCCTGGTGCCGGGAATGGCAAGCGCCCAGGCAACGGTTTAATTAATCTTAAGCCCGCCACAGTATCTGTTGGCGGGCAAAACGAACTGTTTTTCCGTAAAGTACCGCCGCTATTTTTGGAAGTCTGACGTTTCCAGATGCTTTACCTCCGGCGACTTTTTAACAGCTCGCCAGCGTGGGTCGTTGATAACGTTCATAAGTTAACTATTTGTTAATTATATTTTTCCCCTCTGTCTGTGACCGCTGTCTCAGAATATTCCTTGAAAAGGATATTCTCCCCTTCTTGCCTTCCGAAATGCTCAGACCAGGCTAACCTTATTCCTGTAGCTTTACAGAGTGTGAATTTGCACTTTCTTTCCTGTTATTGAAATGGAGTGAAATATGACCATCAAGACGCTGGAAGATTTATTTATTCATGACCTGTCGGATGTGTATAGCGCAGAAAAACAAATCTCTCGCGCCCTGCCTAAAATGGCGCGTGCCGCTACCGATGAAAAACTGGTAGCCGCTTTCAAACAGCATCTTGAAGAGACTCAGGGCCAGATAGAGCGTCTGGACCAGCTGGTGGAAAGCACCGACGGCGTGCGCATTAAGCGAATGAAATGCCACGCGCTTGAAGGCCTGGTAGAAGAAGCCCAGGAAATTATTGATTCCGTGGAGGCTGGCCCGGTTCGTGACGCTGGCCTGATCGGCGCGGCGCAAAAAGTCGAGCACTATGAGATTGCCACTTACGGCACGCTGCGCGCGCTGGCTTTAAAGCTGGGCTATAAAGAGGCTGCTCGCCTACTGGGCGAAACGCTGGAAGAAGAGAAGGCCACTGACGAGAAGCTTACCGTCATCGCTGAGCAGCAGTAACGCCAGAAGCTGGCCCCCGGAAAATAATTCAATCAAGAGGTACACCATGACAACGCATGAAGAGAACTATTTAGCCTGGGTGAAAGATGCGCACGCGATGGAAAAACAGGCGGAAAGCATGCTGGAAAAACAGGCAGAACGTCTTGAGCATTATCCCGATCTGAAAGCCCGTATCGTGCAGCATATTGAAGAAACTCGTCAGCAGCAGGCGCTGGTACAGTCGGTTATCGACCGCTACGATACTTCAAATTCCGTCTTTAAAGATACCATGGGTAAACTCACCGCTTTTGGTCAGGCGATGGGCGGCATGATGGCGGATGATGAAGTCGTGAAAGGCGCTATCAGCAGCTATGTGTTTGAGAACCTGGAAATTGCCAGCTACACCTCGCTGATTGCGGCGGCTGAACTGGTTGGCGATACCGAAGGCGCAAGAATTTTCGCGCAGATCCGCGAGCAGGAAGTGGCAATGGCCGACTGGGCGCTGAATCATCTGCCGGACGTTACCGAGCAGTTTATGACGCGCGACGCCGCGCCGGGCGTAGAAGCGAAAAAGTAACGCCTCTTCCTTAAGGCAAAAAAAATCCGGGAACCTGCGTTCCCGGATTTTTTATTTATGCCTGCATCAGATTTTCGTCGGCTGAATAGCCAGCGGATTCATGCGCAGCGACTGATAGTAATCGAACCAGTCGTGATACTTATCGGCGTTCTGCCACAGACGATAGTGCATTCTGGAAAGCGTCACCGGGTCGCTAATCAGCGCCAGACGACGATCGCGATCCAGTTTCGCCGGTGACTCGCTCAGCGCCTGCTCGACACGGCGATCGCGGGCGAATTCCAGAATATCGCTTTTCAGGTGGCGCGAAGTGGCCATCGCGCTGGCCAGTGCGTTGAACGACGGATTGAACAGCGCGTGCATAAAGCCATCTTTCAGCGCACGTTCACGGTTCAGCGCGTTGTAGCGATCGGTGTCGACCAGCTCTCTCGGCGGCTCAAACTCTTCCGGGATCAGGAACAGATTAGCGCGTTTCGACGCCATTCCGGTCGTGGAGCGGCTTGAATACACCGACACGAAAGGCGAGAGGATCAGCGAGAAGACGATCGGTGCCAGCCACCACAGGAAGTTCAGATCCAGCCAGCCCATGCCTGCCGCCCAGACGATGCCAAGCGCCATCTGGGAACCGTGACGTTTAAACGCCTCGCTCCATGGGGTCGCATCGTCATCGCGCTGCGGCGAGTTCCAGACCACTTCCCAGCCCAGGAAGGCGCTGACCACGAACACCGTATGGAACAGCATACGCACCGGCGCCAGCAGGACGGAGAACAGCACTTCCAGGAACAGCGAAACGGTTACGCGCACCACGCCGCCATAAGGCTTCGCTCCTTTGAACCACACCAGGATGATACTGAGCAGTTTAGGCAGGAACAAGAGCACCATAGTGGTGGAGAAGAGCGCTATCGCCAGTTCGGGACGCCACTGCGGCCAGACCGGGAAAAGCTGTCTTGGCTGCAGGAAGTACTGCGGCTCCATCAGCGTATGCACCACCTGAAGCGCCGTTGACAGCGCCAGGAACAGGAACCACAGCGGCGCCGACAGATAGGACATCACGCCGGTCAGGAACACCGCACGGTGTACCGGATGCATCCCTTTAACCAGGAACAGGCGGAAGTTCATCAGGTTGCCGTGACACCAGCGGCGGTCGCGTTTCAGCTCGTCCAGCAGGTTTGGCGGCAGCTCCTCATAGGAGCCGGGCAGATCGTAAGCGATCCACACGCCCCAGCCCGCACGGCGCATCAGCGCGGCTTCCACAAAGTCATGCGACAGGATAGAACCGGCGAATGAGCCTTCGCCCGGCAGCGGTGCCAGCGCGCAATGCTCGATAAACGGCTTCACGCGGATAATGGCGTTATGGCCCCAGTAGTGCGACTCGCCCAGCTGCCAGAAGTGCAGACCGGCAGTGAACAGCGGCCCGTAGACGCGCGTGGCGAACTGCTGGCAGCGCGCATAGAGCGTGTCCATACCGGAAGCTTTCGGCGAAGACTGGATGATACCCGCGTTCGGGTTAGCTTCCATCATACGCACCAGGCCGGTCAGACATTCGCCGCTCATGACGCTGTCCGCATCCAGTACCACCATGTAGCTGTACTGGCTGCCCCAGCGGCGGCAGAAGTCATCGATGTTGCCGCTTTTACGCTTCACGCGGCGGCGGCGGCGGCGATAGAAAATGCGCCCTTCCCCGCCCACGTCACGTACCAGCTCCATCCACGCTTTCTGCTCGGCCATCGCGATGTCCGGGTTGTAGCTGTCGCTGAGGATATAAACATCGAAATGCTGCTGCTCGCCCGTTCTGACCACGGACTCCCAGGTAGCCCGCAGGCCAGCGAAAACGCGTTCCACATCCTCATTACAGATCGGCATAATCAGCGCGGTACGATGTTCCGGGTTAATGGGATCGTTATCGTTACTGTTGTACGAGATACTGTATTTGTCTTTGCCGATCAGCAGCTGTAAAAAGCCCATCAGCGCCGTCCAGAAGCCGGCGGAAACCCAGCAGAACAGCACGGCAAACAGGAACAGGATCCCGGTTTGCAGCACGTACGGCAGAATTTGCAGCACCGACTGCTGCCAGTTCTGGTTGATCATCTCCATAGGATCGATCAGCGCCCAGCCCTGATAAGGCAGAATGGTTTTCATGTACCAGGTGGCGATCACCGTTTGCGCGATGGTCAGCAGCAGCAGGATATAGCGGCGAATCGATCCGACGTGACGCCATTTATCTTCTGCACGCTGCTCTTCGGCATTGGCATAGCGCGGTTTGGTTTTATGCCCGCGCAGAGAATCCCACGCGCGTGACACCGGGTTAGTACGCCAGGCTTCCGGGTACATAGAAGAACGCGTGTGGGGCGGCATCGCCTTCAGCGTGGTGCGATGCAGCGCATCTTCGGCAAACTGTTCGCCTTTACCCACGGCATCCGGCCACGTCATCTCAATCCGCGATTTCACCGAAGCCAGCGGCGCGTCGTCCGCGCGCTCCGGCATTGGCGGCTCGCCCAGCGTCTGATGCAGCTGGCTAAAAGCCGCCTCAGACTGGTCAGGCAGCGCGTTCAGCAGCGCCTCTTTCCGCTCCGCGGGCAGAGGCAGCGCATCAATATAATCAGCGTTAGTCTTATTCATTGGCAGGCAACTGATAGCTCCAGGTTTCGGTCAGCGTTTTGTCGCCGTTAACCAGCGCAGCACGCATCTCTGTAGGCTGTTTGTTGTCCTTAACGCGTAGACGGATCACCAGACGCCAGCCTTTGGTGACCGGATTGTAGCGAACGCTGTTTTCCACCAGCTCGCCGTTATTACCGATGCTGACCTGAGGCGCAACCGGCGTATCGGCCGGCAGCTTGCTCATATCCTGACCGGCGAAGTCGACGATAAAGGCGACCGTGCCGTCCGGCTGACGAACAAGGTTAGACTGTTTCACATCGCCGGTTGAGCGCAGCGTATCTTTTACAAACGCCATATCCGGCGAGTGCAGCTGGCTTTCGTCGCGGGTAAAGTGCAGACGATACTTAAAGTTCATCTCTTTGCCCGGCTCCGGCAGACTTTCCGGCGTCCAGTAGGCCACGACGTTGTCGTTGGTTTCATCAGCCGTCGGGATCTCTACCAGTTCCACCCGTCCTTTGCCCCACTCGCCCTGCGGTTCAATCCAGCCGCTTGGGCGCAAATCGTAACGGTCGTCCAGATCCTGATACTGAGAGAAATCGCGGCCGCGCTGCAGCAGGCCGAAGCCTTTTGGATTCTCTACGGTAAAGGTGCTGACCGCGAGGTGTTTAGGGTTATTCAGCGGACGCCAGATCCATTCGCCGTTGCCGGCATGGATCGACAGGCCGTCGGAATCATGCAGAGCAGGACGATAGTTAACCTGCGAGGAAGGCTGGTTAGCGCCGAACAGGTACATGCTGGTCAGCGGCGCTACGCCCAGTTTGCCGACTTTATCGCGCAGGTAGACTTTCGACTGTACGTCGACAGTGGTTTCTTTACCTGGCGTGATAAGGAAGCGATAGGCGCCGGTCGCGCGTGGCGAATCAAGCAGCGCGTAGATCACCAGATGCTTGTCGGCCGGTTTTGGTCGTTCTACCCAAAACGTTTTAAAACGCGGGAATTCCTCGCCGGAAGGCAGCGCGGTATCAATAGCCAGCCCGCGCGACGAAAGACCGTAAACCTGACCAGCCCCGATAACGCGGAAATAGCTGGCACCCAGGAAACTGGTGATCTCATCGTCTTTTTTATTTTTACTGTTAAGCGGATAAAGCACTTTAAATCCGGCAAACCCAAGGTTTTTGACGGTTTCAGGATCGTGCTTAACATTGCCGAAATTAAAATAGTCCGGTGAATATTTAATCTCATGAACGGTAGACGCCGTCACTTCATTAATTTGCACCGGCGTGTCGAAGTACATGCCCTGGTGATAGAACTCCAGCTTGAACGGGGTTTTCAGCTTGCTCCACCAGGCTTTATCGCGATTGAACTGGATCTGCTGATAGTCAGCATATTTCATCTCGCGCAGTTGGGAAGGTAAATTGCTTTTGGGCGCTTCATACCCTTTCCCGGCCAAATCTTTCGCCTGTTTTGCTACATCATCAATGCTGAAAGCCCAGCCGGAGCTGGCATACATTGACAGCAAAACCGTTGCGCCAATCAGACGCAATTTCATCAGTTTTGGCTTATTTTTCATTTTAATCAGCACATCCCCCCCTTTCGTGTGCTTAAATCAATCCCATCCATCTTAATGGATAATTCGCAATTCCGACAGCTCAACAACATTTTTGTTCCTCGCATTTGTTGCTTTTAGCGCCCTGTTCTCAACTGCTTAGCGGATACGGATTCCCCTGATAGTATACCTGTGTTTTCTCCACTAGAGTAAGCGGTAAGCTTTAGCGTGGCTCAGGGTGAGCAAACGCTGTAACGTGTTGAATATGGGACGAATATGACAAAACAATCCGGGCAGCGAGAATATTTTTTTGACTCGATCAGAGCCTACCTGATGCTTTTAGGCGTACCTTTTCACGTCTCGTTGATTTATTCCAGCCAAAGCTGGTCAGTAAATAGTCCGCACGCTTCCGAATGGCTTACGCTGCTGAATGATTTTATTCACGCATTCAGGATGCAGGTATTCTTCGTTATTTCAGGTTATTTCTCTTATATGCTCTTTTTACGCTACAGCCCGCAGTACTGGCTGAAGGTGCGTCTGGAGCGTGTAGGCATTCCGATGCTGGCGGCCGTGCCGCTGCTGACGCTGCCGCAGTTTTTTATGCTAAAGGCCTGGACCGCGAGAATTGGCGACTGGAGCCAGCTAACGCTTTATCAGAAATTTAATGCGCTTAGCTGGGATCTTATCTCGCACCTGTGGTTTTTGCTGGTGTTGGTTATGCTGACCCTGACCGGCGCATGGCTGTTTAAAAAACTGCGTGACGGAAGACAATTAACGGACTATTCCGAGCTGAACTGGACACGTCTTAGCCTGGCTATCCTGCTTTGCAGCGTGATTTGGGGAGCGATTCGGCGATTGCTGTTTATTTTCGAGCCGCAGCTGTTAAGTAATGCCCTGTTTAATTTTGTGGTTATGCAAACCTTGTTCTTCCTGCCCTTCTTTATACTGGGCGCGATGGCGTGGAAATATCCGGCGATTAAGGCCCTTTTAATTAAACCTGTGCCCTGGACGTTTATCGGTTCCGCGCTCGCGTTTGTCGCCTATATTGCTAATCAGACATGGAGTAAAGGCGAAGGCTGGCTCTATGAGATTGACGCCGTGGTATCAATGATGATGGGGCTGTGGATGGTTAACGTGGTGTTTTCATTGGGACATCGCCTGCTGAACAGCCATTCGCCTCGCGTGACCTATCTGGTCAACGCCTCCCTGTTTATCTACCTGGTGCACCACCCGCTGACTATCCTTTACGGTATTTTCCTGGTGCCGCATATCGGCAGCAATACGCTGGGCTTTTTCGCCGGTCTGGTGTTCGTCTTCGGTATCGCGTTTATGCTTTACGAGATCCATTTGCGGATCCCGGTGCTGCGCTTTCTCTTTTCGGGCAAGCTGCCGCAAAAATAGCGCCTGAAAACTGGCCCGGCGACGCCGGGCCTTTTATAACAGCCACTCTATAGGCAAACGCCAGACCAGCCGCACCAGCAGCCGCTGAATAAAACGCGTACCCGGCTCGTGACGATGAACGATCTCCTTATCGCCTTCTCCGGGATATTCCACCCAGTTTACCCTGCCCCATTTATCCAGCCGCAGCGTCCAGGCGCGGTCGCGGATCCGGCTGATAAAACGCTGATGGATGCTGGTGGCTAACGGTTCGCTTTCAATCACAAAACCCATTTCGGTATTGAGCATGGCCGAGCGGGGATCGAAATTAAACGAGCCGATAAACACCTTTTCACTGTCGACGCTAAAAGTTTTGGCGTGCAGACTGGAACCGGAGTTCCCGGTCAGGCCGCGATCGTGCGGCTTTTCACGTAGCCCGGTGTTAGGTTTCAGCTCGTAAAGCGTGATGCCGTGCCGCAGCAGCTTTTTGCGCCACTTGGCATAGCCTGCATGAACCACCGACACATCGTTTGCCGCCAGCGAATTGGTCAAAATCGCTATTTTTACGCCTTTTCTGACCAGCCCTAACAGCTGTGCCACGCCCGCGCGAGTAGGTACAAAGTAGGCGGAGATAATATCGAACTGCCGCTGGGGCTGGCCAATCACTTCTAACATACGCTGTGGCAGCAGCGTCGACGCTTTGGCACGGCCCAATCCCTTACGAGGATCGTCGCTGAGCAGGCGCGTTTTAGCCCAGGTAAGCGGCAGATCGCCCGCGGCCAGCTGCGTAGTAAAGGAGGAGGCTTCAATACGTTGCAGATAGCGTTTCACCTGCGGGTTATTCAGCCACTCGGCGGGCAGCGACGCCGCTGCGCGTTCAGCTTCATGCTCAATATCCACCACTTTACTGAAGGGCTGCACGGCATGGCTTTCCCAGTAACGTTCAAAGTCATCCGTCACCTCGTTCACTACCGGGCCGATAGCCATCACATCCAGATCGGAAAAGAGCGGTTCGTCGCCGGCGCCAAAGTATTCATCGCCTACGTTACGGCCACCCACGATGGTGACTTCCCGATCGACGGTAAAACTCTTGTTGTGCATACGGCGGTTAAGCCGGGCGAAATCGGTGAGATAGCCCAGCGCGCGCAGCGTACGAAACGAGAAGGCATTAAACAGCCGAACCTGAATATTTTTATGGCGGCTCAGCTCGCTTAGCGTGTGGTCCAGCCCCATCGTATTGTTGTCATCCAGCAGCAGCCGCACCTGCACGCCGCGATCTGCTGCCGCCAACACGGCGCTGAACAGTAGACGGCCGGACATATCGTCCTGCCAGATATAGTACTGAATATCCAGCGTGCGTTCGGCGTTAGCCATCAGCTGATAGCGGGCGGCAAAGGCGTCCAGGCCCTCTTCCAGCGGATAAATGCCGCTGTGTTCAGGGTGACTCTCTACCAGAGAGGAAACGGCGCTCGTCAGCGACGCGCGCGCGGCTGGCTCATCTTCTGGCGCAAAAGCTTCAACCACGGTTCTTCCTTATTTTAACTTCCCGATATACAGGCGGTGAGGAACAATTCAGGCACTCTCTATTATTGTTCCAGTTATGGCAGATTGTCATGCGACTGTTCTGATAGCGGTGCGGCAGCAGTGATAAACATAGTCGTTAATACCAATTGGTCTAGACTTAGCGCATATCGCGCAGGTTTTGCTATGAGGAAAACGTCATGAGAGTAACGCATCCGCTGCCGTCTCAGAGGCACGACCAGCCGCTGTTCAAAAGCTTTTTCCAGGGCAGTTTCGCCTGCTCCACCGCCTGTCGGGGCGAGGGAAAAAGAGTGGATCTGGTGATCAACAGCGGCCACGATATGCTGCTGGAGAAGGATTATGCACAGCTGGCGGCTAACCAGCTGCTCACCGCGCGCGACAGCGCCCGCTGGTATTTGATTGAAAAAACGCCGGGCGACTACGACTGGTCGACCTTTCTGCCTATGCTGCACGCCGCGGAAAACAACGGGCTGGAAATTATCTGGGAGCTGGCGCACTTTGGCTGGCCCGACGGCCTGGATATCTGGCAGCCGGCCTTTGTCGATCGCTTTGCCGCCTTTGCGCGTGCTATGGCTTGTCTGATGCGGGACGAAGGCTACGAGACGCCTTTTTTCACCCCGGTTAATCAGATTTCGTTCTGGGCATGGGCAGGCGCCGAAGCCGCGCTGTTTAATCCCGGCGTGACGGGCCGTGGCAAGGCGCTGAAGCAGCAGCTGGTCAGGGCTTCGCTTGCCGCGATGCGCGCTATTCGCGAAGAGCTGCCGGGCGCAAGATTTGTGCTGACCGATCCGCTGGTACATATCGCCACCCACGAAGCGTCAGCGGCCGCTCGCGAAGAGGCTCAGCGCCAGCACGACGCGCAGTTTGAGGCCTGGGATATGCTAAGCGGGCGGCTGATGCCCGAGCTGGGCGGCGATCCTTCGCTGCTGGATATTATCGGCCTTAATTACTATCCCGATAACCAATGGTATTTAAACGGCGATCCGCTTACGCCCGAACAGGCTGAATATCGCGAGCTGTCCAGCCTGCTGCTGGAGGTCTGGCAGCGCTATCAACGACCGCTGCTGATAGCGGAAACGGGCGCGGAAGGCGATAAGCGCGCGCCGTGGCTGCGAAACGTCGTAGCACAGGTCATGCAGGCCAGGGATCAGGGTGCAGATGTGGAAGGCGTTTCGATTTTTCCGGTGGTGGACTACCCTTCATGGGCCGACGATCGCCGCTCGCCGGGCGGGCTGTTTGGCCTGCCTGATGCCAACGGCAACCGCACGATTTGCGAGCCCTATGCGCTGGAGCTGCGCAGCCAGCATATCAGGATGAAGTCTTTAGGGGGATAACGGACGAGGGCGGCGCGCACTCCTGCAGTGGGTAAGGCACCGGCGTGCGCCGCACGTCTGACAGCCAGGTCAGCACAAAGATAACCGCCACGGCAATCAGCCCGGCGGCCAGCAATCCTGTGAGCGCCAGCAGGCGATCTTCGCGAGTGTCCATGCTCTTTTACCTCCATCCTGACAACCATTACGTCATTAATAACGTAACCAGTAGCACAAAGATTATCAGCGTAAAGGAAGCGACTGCAAGCACCACAATAGCAAAATGGGCATCGTCAAGCTGGTGACGCGACTCGCCGGAAAGGCTTTCTTGCGTTGGTTCTGTCATGTTAATCACTGTCGGCTGGCCTGACACGCTGCCAGCCCTGCTCTGTTAAATACGCAAGGCACTCCGGGCAAAGCGTTATCGTTCTGACAAGGCAGCGCATAAATAAAATTTACGCTTTAGCGTCGCTGATTCCTTCAGGTGTCGTACATCTGCCGCGCATAAAAAAGGGAGTGTATCATAATCCCTGCCTGGGGACGCAAAGATAAATAGCCTTATTTAATGCTACTATCGTCTCAATTTTGAACCCCGATTTTTATTTATCGATAATTAAGCTCACTTATAATGCAATCCGCACGATAGTTTCATATTCGTTTAATAATAACAGGCATGCGCAATACGCCCCTCACCAGCATTGAGACCTGAGTTTATTTTCAATGAAAATTAATAGCAGCAACAATAAATATCAACAGAGAAAGAAAGTCTTTATTTTCCCTGAGCGGCAACAGCGCCAGAAAAGCAAACGCATAAAGCATACGTAGTTATTATTGCAAATTCATTACTACTGGAATAATTTATAGATGGCAAAGATAGTGATAAAGCTCAGCGTCCTTTTTATCCAGGGTAAATTTGTTACACAGCCAGCTCTGATGGCAGGTTTTCTTGTATTCGGCCAGCAGGCCCAGCTCGTGTAATATCCTTATCCAGCCTCGGGTACCGTATTGCGGCTTTTCGTAAATTTTTTCCCGGATGGCCTTAACATCAACCCGTAGAAGACAGGTATGTATATTGCCGTAATCAGGATGGATTTTGGTTGCGCCAATCTGTTCAAACAGCAAGTTTCTGATATAAAAAGCAGCCACTTTTTCTCTGACCTGCACCACGATGTCGTCCACTTTATCCACAAAAATGGCGTACATCATCGTCTTCAGATAAAGCATAAACACCAGGTTTTCCGTGCCCGCATCGCTCTTAATGGAGAGCGCGCCGATTTCCGTCACCTGTCGATGCTGGAGATTAAGCGTCTGCAGCTCTTCGGCAAAAAGCTTACTGCACGGCAGTTTATTATTTTTCTCTCTGATAACGCCTATCGTGCCTAACACCCGATCGCCTTTACGAGCCAGCAACAGCGTACTGTTTTTATCGACCAGTCCTTCATTATAAAGAAACAGAGCGCGATTTTTTTTAACGAATCCTTTCTTTGCATACTCTTCTTTTATTACATCCATACCCTTAAGAAAATCAATAAAGCCGCCCGCAGGCGAGACATCAATGTCGTTATCCAGTGATTTACTAAAGTTACAGATCCTTAGCGTACCGCGATGGAGCACCCCATCGCGCACGGCCTTTTTCAGGATGGAATCCCTTATTAAAGTCATGTCTTACCTCTCAGAGCAGCAGCGTGTACTCATAAAATATAATAAAGTATTGGCGCATGAAAAGCTAAGAATAATCTGAAGTAAAACAGGAAGGAAATAAGACGGGCGTTTAAAAAAAGTGGAGAGTCGGCTTCCCTGCCGGCCAGATAATAAAGCTTTAAGACAGACGTATCTTATTTAGTCCGTAAACGTTTTTTTTAGCTCTGTGCAGCGTGACGGCGATTGCCCAAAGCGCCACGACCGCCAGGAACACGCCCAGCCCCAGCATCGCCACAAAGCCGGCGAATCTGAACAGCAGCAGGCCCACGATACAGCCGGTCAAAAAGGAAAAGACGGTGGTCAGATGGGTATAAAGCTGTTTCTGCTGAAAGCGGCGCTCGCTGTAAGAAACATGGCTGATAAAGGAAGAGACGAACGAGCCTAAGGCGATACCCGCATCCGTCAGCGTGCCGGTGATGTGCGTTGCCCTGACCCGCCCGTTGGAAAGCTGCGTGGACGTCGAGTTATGGATGCCCATCAGGAAACCCAGCAGCACCGATATTTCCTTGTTATTGCCCGGCGAATAGAAAGCCAGCTCAAAAACGGAGATCAGAGAGAGTACCACGCTTTCTGCCAGGATAATCAGGCAGAAAATGGTTCTGAAATTCTTTTTTAGTCCCGCCAGCACCATAAATCTTGCACAGACGGAGCCAATGACAAAAGCCGCGATCAGCACCGCCAGAAAAATCAGGCCTTGCATATCGGCGCTGAAAACTTCTGAGGAGATCTGCGAGGTGTTTCCTGTCATATGCGAGGGGAAAAAGCCAAACGCGCCCAGCGCCATAGCGTTCAAAATCCCTGCCGTGGTGGCCAATACTAACGCCAGGTAACGATCTTCCGTGTGGGACCTGACCTTCTTTTTCTTAATCAGCACATTGTTCACCATTGAGTTGCGTGGAAGGAAAAGAGATAACGTAGGGTCCTGACAGTAAAACAGAACAAGCTTTAGCTTTATATGGCGCTAAAAGACGTTACGGAGCCTGATAATTGTTCAGCCTCACTAAAGCTTAACGCACCTTTGTTAGACAAATGTAAATGTAGAGTAATGTTTCTTAATATTACCAGTAAGAACAATAAATTACAGATTAATCTGGAAAATTCAGCCGGGCTGCCGGTGAAAATTGAGACGGTTTAAAGCGAGACGC
Source organism: Erwinia aeris (assembly GCF_041224955.1). Lineage (NCBI taxonomy): Bacteria > Pseudomonadati > Pseudomonadota > Gammaproteobacteria > Enterobacterales > Erwiniaceae > Erwinia > Erwinia aeris. The sequence goes on from NZ_JBGFFX010000002.1 coordinate 98,507, forward strand.
TCGTCCCTTTTTTGCAACGAACGCCTCGCGGATTTAGCAGGAAATAATCAGAAATCGTAGGCCATTGAAAGCTTAAGCTGGCGAGGGTTTCCCTGATAGATATAAGAGCCATAGCTTTCCACGCCCGACCAGTACTTCCTGTTGGTGACGTTTTCCACGCCCAGACGCCAGGTCATCTCGTTTTGCTGCACGCTTATGCGGTAGCGCAGCCCTAAGTCCAGCGTGGTGTAGCTGTTCAGCTTTTTGCTATTGGCGGCGTTGGCGTACTGCGAACCGGAATGCGTCACCCGCGCCAGCGCCGTCAGCCCTTCAACCGGTTTGATATCATATTCCGCGCCCAGCACCGTATAGAAGTTCGCCACGCCGATAGCGTTTTTCCCTTCGTAGAGGCCATCTTCCGTTTTGGTCATTTTTGGATCCAGCCAGGTGGCGCTACCGTTCAGCCGCACGCCGTAAACCGGTTCGCCGAAGAGATTCAGCTCCACGCCACGGTTGCGCTGCTCGCCGTAAAGCCCAAACATCTGCGTTTGCTGGTTAATAATGCCGGTTGGTTTTTTGATTTCAAACAGCGCCAGCGACCCGCCGAGACGACCGCTATCAAGCTTCACGCCCACTTCATTCTGCCTGGAAAGTGAAATACCGGTGACCTGTCCCGCGTTCTTTGCGTCGCTGGTGGCCGTGTCGCCCGGCTGCAGCGCTTCAATATGGTTAGCGTAAAGCGAAACCGTTTCCCAGGGTTTCACCACCAGCCCGTAGCCCGGCGTCCAGCGCGATTGGGTAAAGCGCGAGTCGGTATCTTCGATCGCCGTGCCGTAAGCATAGTTACGCACCACCACCTTCTGATGACGTACGCCTGCCGTCAGCAAAATCTTATCATCCAGAAAGCCGAGCGTATCGGCCAGCAGAACGCCCTGCGTACGGATCCGACTGGTGGGGCGAGGATCGTCAAGATCGCCGCCGAAATAGGTGTTGGCTGGCGCCGGTACGGCGGAGGTCTGATAGATATTGGTCGCCTGCGGCGTCAGTGCCATGCCATAAGCGGTTTTTTCACGTTTGGTCTGTGCCGAATAGCCGATGTTGACGCTGTGGCTGACGAAACCGGTGTGAAAATTACCGCGAACGCCGCCCATGCCGCTGAAGGCGTCGACATATTTATTGGTATCCATACGGCTGATGGTCGCCGATCCGTCTTCATCAAGCAGTTTCGGCGTACCGTAAGCGCCCATTTCGTGAGAGTGCTGGCCGCCCACGGCACCGTAAGCTGTCCAGCTGTCGGTGAGATCGTATTCCGCGCGCGCCATGCCAAATTCGCTTTCCAGGTTGCTGTAAACCCAGTTCTGGCTGTAGTTGCTGGTTGCGCGCGGCACGGCGGGTATAAAATCGACGCCGCTGACGTTAACGCCAATGCGCCCGCCGTGGAACGCCTGCTTCTGATAGCCAAGATCCAGCGAAGTGCGCAGCCTGTCGCCGCGATAGTCCAGTCCCAGCGAGGCTAATGTGGTGCGGCGCTTTTCGTTATCAATCGCCGTTTCACCTTCACGATGCAACACGTTGGCGCGCACGCCCCACTGGTTGCTGTCACCGAAGCGGCGTCCTACGTCCAGCGACGTCCCTGCCTGGGAAGAAGAGGTATAATCCACGCCCAGTTGAGTCAACGGCGCGTCTTCGGCATGTTTAGGCTCCAGGTTAATCATGCCGCCGACGCCGCTGGTGGCGGCACCATTAATCAGCGCGTTAGATCCCTTAAAGATTTCCACGCGATCCACCATCTGGGTAGAAACGACCTGACGCGGCATCACGCCAGGCAGCCCGCCGAAGGTCATATCGTCGCCGTCCAGATCGAAACCGCGAATGCGATAAGTTTCCGCAAAGTTGCCGTAGCCCTGCACGTTCTGTACCGAGGCGTCATTAGCAACCACATCCTTCAGCGTTTGCGCCTGCCGATCCTGGATCATCTTGCTGGTGTAGCCGATCACGTTGAAAGGCACATCATGCGCATTCTGCTCGCCAAGCATGCCCAGGCGGCCGCCGTTGGCGACCTGCCCTTCCAGATAAGCGGGCACCAGCTGGTCGCCGCCCGATTTGAAATTATCCGCGCCTGTGGCAATAACGGTCATGGTCTTGTCGGCCGGGACGTTGGCGGCGGCAGAGACTGTTTTTGCGGCGGCAGGCGTTTCTGCCGACATAGCTGGCATACCGGCGGACGCGATAAACGTCGCCAGCAACGTAAAATTGAAGCGGCGGTGAAACAGGCGTGTATGGGCCATGGCGGTTCCCTGATAGCAAGCTGAGTGATAATCATTATTATTCGGATTGCGATTATCTTTATAGCTGCCGGGAATGCAAGCGGTAAACTCCACTTTTACCGCCACTTTAAGAGAAGTAATCCATTAGTTGCGCAGGGTTTTATCCGCTGCCAGCGTCTCCCGCCTGCCAGCCGCCGCCCAGCGCCCGATACAGATCTATCTGCGCCTGCAGTAAATTATTTTTTACCTGCACCAGGTTCAGCTGGGTGCTGAACAGCGTTCGCTGCGCGTCCAGCGCCTCCAGATAAGATGCGTAACCGTTCTGATAACGATTATTGGCAATATGCAGCGCTTCGCTCACTACCTGCTCCTGGGTTTGCAGCTCCGCCAGCTGCTCTTTATAGCGAGCAATAGCATCCAGATCGTTGTTCACCTCGCTGAAAGCGTTGCGCACCACCTTCTCATAGTTAAACAGCGCCTGATTGCGGGCCGCCATAGAGACATCGACCTGCGCCGTCAGCGCCTCGCGGTTGAGGATGGGCGCCAGCACGCTGCCGCCGATGCTCCAGAGCCGGAACGGATTATCCGCCAGCTGATGCAGCGCGGCGCTTTGCAGCGTGCCGCTGGCCGTCAAATTCAGCGAAGGCAGCAGGCGCGCTTTCGAAGAGGCCAGCGTGGCGTCCGCCGCCAGCAGCAGGCGCTGGGCCTGAACGATGTCCGGACGCCGCTGCAAAAGTTCGGAAGGCAGCAGAGAAGGCAGCTGCTGTGGAGCGACCTGCTTAAAACGGCCCTGTCGGGCGATTTCGCGAGGATTCATCCCCACCAGGATGCTGAGCGCATTCTCCTGCTGCGCAATCTGATGCCGCAGCACCGGGATCTGCGCTTTTGCCGTCTGGTATTCCGACTGCGACTGCACCCATTCCAGCCTGGAGGTATAGCCGGTTTCAAACTGCCGTTGCGCCAGCCGCAGCGAATTCTCACGCGTGGCGAGCGTCGCCTCCGTTACGCGCAGCTGCTCGTCCAGCGCCAGCAGCGTCATATAGCCAGAGGCCACCGAGCTGGCTACGGTCAACTCTGCGGCAGAAGACGCGGCCTGGATTGCCGCCAGCGAGGACTCAGCGGCCGCAATGTTGCTGCTGCGTGCGCCCCATAAATCCACCTCATAATTGGCCTGGAGCAACCCTTGAAATACGGCAGATTCATGGGGCTGGCCGCTGACCGACGAGAGCGCTCTGGCGTGGCTGGCGGAGCCGCCTGCGCTCAGCGTGGGAAAGTTATCACCCTCGGCCGCCCGCAGCTCAGCACGGTACTGATCGACGCGGGAACGAGCGGTAAGGATATCCAGATTATGCTTCAGCGCCTGCTCAACCAGTACGTTCAGATCGCGATCGCCAAAGGCGCGCCACCATCCGGCTTCTACGGGTGAGGAAGGCCCGGCCTGATGGCGCCACTGCGCCGGAACGGGCAGCGATCCCGGCGCCTTTTCGACTTTGGTGGCGCAGCCGACGGGCAGCAGGATAACGATCAGCAGCGCCAGCGCCCGAGGCCTCATTTCGACTCTCCGGCGGCGGTATCGATATTCACCTCAACGGACATGCCGGGTCGCAGACGCTCTACTTTTTCGCTGGTAATGGCTATCCGCACCGGAATACGCTGGGCGATTTTGACAAAGTTGCCGGTAGCGTTATCCGGCGAAATCGCGCTGAACTCCGAACCGGCCGCAGGCGAAATATATTCAACTTTGCCCTGATACGTTTCGCCGTTCAGTGCATCGACGGTAAAGGTCACGGGCAGGCCAGGCCGGATATGCGCCATCTGCGTCTCTTTCATATTGGCAACGACCCACTTCTGCGGCGGCACCAGCGAGGTAAGCCGGGTGCCTGCCGCCACGTAAGCGCCCAGGCGAACGGCAATCTGCCCCAGCTGGCCGTCGCGCGGCGCGATAATCCGGGTATTGTCCAGATCGATCTGCGCCAGCTCCAGCGCGGCCTGCGCATTCGCCACGTCCGCCTCCATTGAGGCATGGTTAACAATCGCGGTTTGCAGATCCTGACGGGAAACTTCCAGCGTGGCTTTCGCCTGCTGTACTTCGGCCAGCGTCTGGGCATTGCTGGCGCGGGAGGCGTCGCGCTCGCGCACGGACAGCGAGCCGTCAGACACCAGATTCTCGACGCGCTTTAAATCCAGCCCGCTTTTAAGCGCCTGAGCTTTGGCATTTTCCAGCACGGCCTGGTTGCGGGCGATCACCGCCTGCGCGCTGCGCCGCTGCTGGACGTTGTTCTCCAGCGCCGCCTTTTTGATCGCCAGCTGCGCCTGCGCCTGATGCACCCGCTGCCGGTAAATACGATCGTCAATGGTCATCATCACCTCGCCCTTACGCACCGGCTGGTAATCCAGCACGTTGACGGCGGTGACGTAGCCGCTGACCTGCGGACTGATAAACGTGACCTGGCCGCGCACGTAGGCGTTTTCCGTAGACTGAACTGAACTGGTGAAAGGCGGCAGCTGCCAGGCATAAAGGATCACCAGCACCCCGACCAGGGCAATGCCTGCGCCCGTCACTATAGAGATGATCCGTAGCCTGTTATTGCGTTCACGCTCGGCGAGCTGGCTCTGTTCCTGCTGACTCATTCATTCCTCATTATTTTATTCGCCTGCAGCATCTGCCTTTCCGCTTCCGCTTCGCGTTTGGCCTGCTGCCAGTTGAGATAGCGCAGCCGCGACAGACGCCACAGTACCCAGATTAATGTGACAAAGGCCATGCCGGCCGTAAGAAGATAGGTATCGTTGTAAGCCAGCACGTTTGCCTGCAGCGTAGCTACCGTCTGTAGCTGCGCCGTACTCTGCGCGCTGAGCTGAGCGGGATCGCCGATCAGGCTGTTGAACAGCCCTGAATATTGCGACAGCCGCTCGGTGACGTTGGGATCCAGCAGGGAGAGCTGGTCGCCCAGCAGGCTGGAGTGATATTTTTCCCGCCACACCTGAAACGTTCCCAGCAGCGCCGATCCGATCAGGCCGCCCAGATTCTGGCTCATGCCGAACAGCACCACCAGGCTGACCAGGTTTTTCGGCTGGGTCACTACGCTGCCGATATTCAGCAGCAGCGCGGGCGCAATAAAGAAGGTGCTGCTGAAACCCAGCAGGAACTGGCTGAAATACATATTGTTGCCGCGGGTCAAAGGGCTTGACTGTGCGTCCATCAACGAGGCTACGATAATCAACAGCAGCGACACCACGATTGGCCAGCTAAGATGTTTAACATTGATGGTCAGCGCGCTGGTGGCGATGCCGGCAATCACCCCCAGCAGGATAGCCAGCGCCAGGCCCTGCATCTGATCGTTCAGCAGCCCGACCTGCTGTAAATAGCCAATAGCGCCGGTATTCTGCTCGGCCAGCGTGACGCGCAGCATCACCATCACGATGCCAAGACGGAAAATGGCACCGGTACGCAGCCAGCGCGTATTGATTAAGGGATTGCTGCGGTTATGTTCAAGCACCACGGCGGCAATCACCAGCACCAGCCCGAGCGCCAGACATACGCCCAGCCACGGCGTGCTGGTCCACCACTCAATGCGGCCCAGCGACAGCACGGCGCAAAACAGCGCCATACCCGGCGCCATCAGCATAAAGGTCAGAAAATCCTTCTTTTCAAACACCTTCATACGATCGCCCGGCGGCAGCTTCAGGATCAGCACCGCCCCCAGGCAGATCATCGCCAGCCCAAGCTCAAACAGGTAAAGACCACGCCACTGCTCCAGCTGCAGCAGCTCGCTGGAAAAGAGGCGCGCCAGCGGGATAGCCAGCTGTGAAGCGCCCAGGCCGATAGCCATCGCTTTTAAGCGATGCTTTGCCGGCCAGGCCTGCACCTGATAATAAATGCCCAGCGAGCTAAGGGCCGCGCCTACCATGCCGTGGGCGGCGCGCACGATAATCGCCGAGCTAAGATCGTTAACCAGCAGATGAAAGAAAGACACCAGCGCGTAAAGCACCAGGAAGGCTTCGGTAAAGGCGCGCAGACCATACTGCTGGCGGAATTTCACCAGCAGCAGGTTAATAGAAATGTTGCCCATCACGTAAACCGAAGGCAGCCAGGCTATTTCATTGCTGTAGGCGCCAAACACGCCCTGTAAATTGCTCAGGTTCGCCGTGACCAGCGCATTACTCAGCGCGCCGGTAACGGAAATCAGCAGTCCGATCAGACCAAAGGCGATGCGTTTTGGCGTGGGATGGAGAGGTGTTGAGGGCGATCCGGGCAGCATCGGCTTTTCGCCTGGCGCCCATTCGCGCGGCGCGAAAGGATCGGGACGGTTAGCGCGCACGCTATTTCGCCTCGGTCGCTTTCAACAGTTTTTGCAGCACTCGCTGTGCGACGATTAATTCGTCGCGGCTGATGGTCGCCAGCAGCTCGTTACGCAGCTTTTCTATCTCGCCCGCCAGCTGCTGATGCAGGGCCGTTCCCGCTGGCGTAATGGCGACCAGACGTTTGCGGCGATCTTCCGGCGGCTGCGTTCGCACCACCAGCTGCTGTTTAACCAGCCGATCCACCAGCGGCACTATCGTCGCCTCTTCCAGGCCCAGCGCCAGCGCCAGCTCTTTTTGGCTGACGGGCGCGGTTTGCGTTGCCAGCGTCGCTATCGCCATCCAGCTGCTGGTGGTTAAACCATCTTCTTTCACACGACGATCGATCGCCTGCCGCCAGGCCTGAGCAGTCAGGTGAAGCAGCCGGGAAAAGGTGAGATCCTGAATATTCAATATATAGAAGCCTGATAATTAGGTTGCTAACAAAAAACAGAGCATGATTATAATCAAGGATCATAGTCGACAGAAAGCGGTTTGCCGTGGTCCTGGGAAAATTATCGCAAAACAGGCTCTGCGCCTGCACGGCAAGCCAGCAGCCCGCGATAAAGGTTTTTTATTCCTGAAAATCATTGACAGAATATAAAGCGAGGCGGCAGCGCCCCACCATACCAGAGCGGTTTAAATAGTTGCGGTGCCGGATAGTCAGGAAAAAGGGGTAACCATGTACGCATCATGATTTCAGACGGGGAATTTCAGGCGCAAAATATCGAACAAACTATGCGCTATGACAGAAAGGTTAAAATAGTTCCAGTGCCAGGTAATCAGGAAAAATGAATAGTCATGCACACACAAAAAAATGATGTCAGGCGGCATGTCAGGCGGGTATTTTCAGGCACAAAAAAACCGCCTTGCGGCGGCTTCACGACATTGCACAAAGTGCTTGTTTTTATTTGTTTTAATCGGTAGTCAAAGCGTGGTGCCCGGGGCGGGACTTGAACCCGCACAGCCATAAGCCGAGGGATTTTAAATCCCTTGTGTCTACCGATTTCACCACCCGGGCATGGGTGTAAAGTGGAGGCGCGTCCCGGAGTCGAACCGAGGTAGGCGGATTTGCAATCCGCTGCATGGCCACTCTGCCAACGCGCCTTTATTCTGCTTTGCTGCCAGCGCTACGCTGACCGCTAAATCTGGAGCGGGAAACGAGACTCGAACTCGCGACCCCGACCTTGGCAAGGTCGTGCTCTACCAACTGAGCTATTCCCGCATTTTTCAGCGTTCTTAACAGAACTTGCTGATTTACTTTATCTTCTGGCGACTCAGCTGCCTTTCGATGCGTTGCATTCTACTGACTGGACGAAATGAGTCAACACAAATATCCGCACTTTTTTCTCGTTTGCTGCTTTTTAAATCGCATTGATCATCGTTCGAGCAGATCGCCGCGTGCCGCGCTCAAATACTGATACATCGACCAGAAAGTGAGGACGGCGGCCACGTAGAGCGCCGCCACGCCGATGCCTTCTACCAGGCGATCCGGACGCCACAGCAGCGCAAACAGCGCCAGCATCTGTGCCGTGGTTTTCACTTTGCCGATCCAGGAGACGGCCACGCTGCTGCGCTTGCCGATTTCCGCCATCCACTCACGCAGCGCCGAGATAATAATTTCCCGCGCGATCATCGTAGCCGCCGGTAGCGTAATCCACCATTCGTGGTAATGCCCGGCCACCAGAACCAGCGCAATAGCCACCATCACTTTGTCCGCAACCGGATCGAGAAACGCGCCAAAACGCGTGGTTTGTTTCCAGCGACGCGCCAGCCAGCCGTCGAACCAGTCGGTGATCGCCGCCACGATAAAGATCAGTGCGCAAACCAGCGGCGCCCATTCAAACGGCAGATAAAAAGCCAATACAAAGAAAGGGATCAACACGACACGAAGCAGAGTAAGTAAGGTCGGAATATTAAAATGCATAGGTACGCTAACTGTCTGGGCAGAGTAGAATTTGTCCCTATGTTCCTACAATGCCTTAGCCAACGCAATGCTTAGTGTTTCAGCGAATAAAAGATTTTCTCCGCCAGCGCCTGCGAAATGCCGGGCACCCGAGCAATCTCCTCGACCGAAGCGTTCATCAGCGGCTGCAGGCCGCCCATATATTTAAGCAGCATTTGACGACGTTTAGGCCCTATGCCTTCGATGCTTTCCAGGGCGCTGGTATTTTTAACTTTCGCCCGTTTATTGCGATGGCCGGTAATTGCATGATTGTGAGAGTCGTCACGAATATGCTGGATGACATGCAGCGCTGGCGAGTCGGACGGCAGAGAGAATCCCTCCCCTTCCGGCTCGAAGAACAGCGTTTCCAGCCCGGCTTTGCGATCGCTGCCTTTGGCCACGCCCAGCAGGATCGGCCGATCTTTATCCCAGCCGACATCCAGTTCCGCAAACACGGCTTTCGCCTGCGCCAGCTGGCCTTTGCCGCCGTCGATCAGGATCAGGTCTGGAATTTTACTCTCTTCCAGCTCTTTGCCATAGCGACGGCGCAGCACCTGATTCATGGCCGCATAGTCATCGCCCGGCGTAATGCCGGTAATGTTATAGCGCCGATATTCAGAACGCAGTGGGCCATTGCTGTCGAAAACCACACAGGAAGCCACCGTCTGCTCGCCCATCGTATGGCTGATATCAAAGCATTCCATCCGTTTGATTTCCGGCAGATCCAGCACTTCACTTAACGCCTGTAAGCGTTGGTGAATAGTGGACTGCTGCGAAAGACGGCTAACCAGCGCGGTGCTGGCATTCGTTCTTGCCAGCTTCAGGTAGCGAGCGCGATCGCCGCGCGGATTGCTCTGAATGGAAACTTTTCTGCCGGCCATTTCGCTCAGCGACGCGGCTAACAGATCTTTTTCCGGCAGCGCGAAGTCCAGCAGAATATCAGCAGGCAGCGTGCGCGCCTGGCTGCCCTGTAGGTAGAACTGCCCGACAAACGTCTGCACCACTTCGGCGATATCGGTGCCGCCCGGCACTTTAGGGAAGTAGCTGCGGCTGCCCAGCACTTTGCCCTGACGGATAAACAGCACGTGCAGGCAGGCCATCCCGGCATCGAAAGCGACGCCGATAACATCCAGATCGTCGCCATTATTGGAAACGAACTGCCGTTCGGTTACGCGCCGTACCGCCTGGATCTGGTCGCGCAGCCGCCCTGCTTCCTCAAACTTCAGCGCCTGGCTGGCTTCCTCCATACGGCTAATCAGCTGCTTCAGCACCTGATCGTCTTTGCCGGACAGGAACAGCCGTACATAGTCCGTCTGTTGCGCATACTCTTCTTCGCTGACTAACCCCGCCACGCACGGCCCAAGGCAGCGCCCGATCTGATATTGCAGGCACGGGCGGGAGCGGTTGCGGTATACGCTGTTTTCGCACTGGCGGATCGGGAATATTTTCTGCAACAGCGACAGCGTTTCCCGCACCGCATAGCCGTTAGGGAAAGGCCCGAAATATTCGCCTTTGGCATGCTTGGCGCCGCGATGGCTGGCCAGACGAGGATGCTCATCCGCGCTGAGGAATATATAGGGATAGGATTTGTCGTCGCGCAGCAGGACGTTATAGCGCGGCTGATACAGCTTGATGTAGTTATGCTCAAGCAGCAGCGCTTCGGTTTCGGTATGGGTGACCGTCACGTCTATCTGATGAATGCTGGCGACCAGCGCTTCGGTTTTTCGGCTGCCCAGATTGCCACGAAAGTAGCTGGACAGGCGTTTTTTTAAATCTTTGGCTTTACCGACGTAGATAACCGTGCCGCCAGCATCATACATGCGATAGACGCCTGGCTGGCTGGTGACCGTTTTCAGGAAAGATTTGGCATCAAAAACATCATTCACTACTGGTTAACGACTCCGCATTGAACAGCCCGTGCCGGATAGCCAGATGCGTTAACTCGACGTCGCCGCTAATGTTCAGCTTGCTGAACATACGGTAGCGATAGCTGTTAACGGTCTTCGGACTCAGGCTAAGCTGTTCGGAAATATCTGCCACTTTCTGGCCCCTGGTGATCATCAGCATAATCTGTAATTCGCGTTCCGACAAACAATCAAAAGGCGACTCCGTTTTTTGCGGCTCGATCTGGCTGAGGGCCATCTGCTGGGCGATATCCGAGGCAATGTAGCGTTGTCCGGCGTTAACCTGGCGAATCGCGCTGACCACTTCCTGCGGCGCGGCGCCCTTGCTGAGATAGCCGGCCGCCCCCGCCTGCATTACCCTGGCGGGCAGCGGATTTTCAGTGTGGATGGTCAGCATAATGATTTTCACATCCGGGCTGTAGCGCACGATTTTCCGCGTTGCCTCAAGCCCGCCGATGCCGGGCATGTTCATATCCATCAGCACGACGTCGACATCATTGCTGCGGCACCACTTCACTGCGTCTTCGCCGCAGCAGGCTTCACCGACAACCTGAAAGCCTTTGATGTCTTCCAGAATGCGTCGAATGCCGGCCCGCACCAGTTCATGGTCGTCAACAAGAAGAACGCGTATCAAAAGGCCTCTCCAAATGGGTATTAACGGGGGGAAGGATCATTAACAGACCGTCGATTTTACCTCTTTTTGATTGCCGTTAGAACATAAATAAACGCCTGTTCCGCCGGGTGTTATTGCACGCCGTGCGCGCCAGGTGCCTGTATAGATGGGGTAAATATGATATACTCGTTACTTAATTGTATTATCAGCACCAAAAATCGCGCAGCCGATCCGTTAATAAAAAAACCAGGAGAAAACATGAGCGACACTGATTTTTCAACCAGTAAAGATACGCAAACTTTGGCCGAAGAGATGGCCTGCATGAAAGCGCTGGTTACATTTATGTTGAAAGGTATGGGCCAGGCCGATGCCGGTAAGGTAATTATTAACATGGAAAAATATATTGCTCAGCTGACGGATCGCCAGCAGGCGGACGTGTTCAGTAGCACGATTAGTCAAATTAAGCAGGCTTACCGCCAGTAATTGCCCGCAGCAAAGTAGCCCATTGTCTGCCGGTCAGCGTGGGGCTCGCTTAACTCACCAATGACTTAAGGGAACAATGGGCTTAATTTTTAAAGCTGTTTTGGGTGCGCTGGTTGTCGTTTTGATTGGTATTTTATCTAAAACGCGCAGCTATTATCTGGCTGGCCTGCTGCCGCTCTTCCCTACCTTCGCGCTGATTGCCCACTATATCGTAGCCAGCGAACGCGGCATTGAGGCCCTCCGCACCACCATCATCTTTGGTATGTGGGCCATCATCCCCTATTTTATCTATCTGCTGACGCTCTGGTATTTTGTCGGCATGATGCGGCTCCCCCTGGCGCTTGGTGGCGCCGTGGGGTGCTGGTGTCTGGCCGCATGGCTGTTGATTACGCTGTGGGCGCGCAGTCAGGCTTAAGCCTGACGTCCTCTGCCGCTCCAGCTGACGGAAACACCCAGCGTCGGCAGCACCTCTTCAGGGCTGAAACGGCGCGCGCCACGGAATTTTTCCGCCAGATTAGGCTGGTTAACCGGGATCCTGACGGCGAAAAGATTATCTTCAGACTGAATGACGCCTGCCGTTAACGGTTCATAGACCACCAGATGCTGTTCGAACATTCTTTCCAGCATTGGCGTAGCCGCGCTATAAAGGTATTCCACGCCCGACTGTTCGGCCAGCTGCACGCTGTGCCAGAGAATGCTAAGCGGTAGCTCGGGGTCAACATCCAGACGGGCAGAAAAACGCGACATTTCCCAGATAGCCTGCTGGCGCTTCTCTCCGCTTTCCCTGTCGTTCCACTCCATCAGGCGAGCGCAGCCGCAAATGCCTTGCTGTGCGGTCCAGGCGATTAACCAGACCACGTCCGAGCGGTCAAAGCGATCGTACTCCTGGCCAGGCGTACTTAACCGCGATGGAATCGACCATCCTTCGCCCCGCGCGAAAACGCTGTAGCGATAACTTCCTAATTCTGCCAGCAAAGACGAGGGCATGTCCCTTAGCTTGGTCTGGATAATCTTCATCATTAATCCTCTGTTGCATTCACCGCTGAATGCCTTTCCATGTGGCTCAGGCCTGGCAACCCCAGGCGCAGGGTAGACAACCGACCGGCAATACGAAACTACTAAAATTGGTAGCTATGATTCGTTTAAAGTAGCCCAATCGCAGCGGCATAAGAGGCCACCTGCGTTTTATTTGGCGCGTTGAACTTTCTTTGCATATTTTTCTGATGAAAATTCACAGTATGTGTTGAAATGGACAGGATCAGTGAGATTTCCGCTGCGGTTTTGCCTTCTGCTGTCCATTTGAGTATTTCTCGTTCCCGCTGGCTTAAAGGTATCGTCATTACGCTGAGCGAACGATCCTTTACGCGCTGTAAAGCATCAAGTATCCGGTCCGACAAAAACTGGAGTTTAAGTTGTTTTTCAGCGCATAACGCTGTCTTTTCAAAAGATTTACCCGAGGCCATCGACAAAATGCCCACAACGCGGTTGCTGGCTATCCTGGAGCAGGAAAACCCGGAACGAATACCAAACTCTTTAGCGGCATCGAACACTTTTCGTCCTTCCTTGACCACCGGATCGTTCCACAGCAGCAAAGTGCCCGGTACCTGGCAATAGCGAATGATCGGATCAACTTCCGAAAAATTTTCTTCCTGCCATTTCCGCACCCACCTTTCAGGATAGTTGGAAAAAACAAATATTTTAGGGCGAGTAAAAGGAACAGGATGGCGTATATATAGCGCATAGAAATTTAGCCCCAGATCCAGCGTGTGTTGGGCAAGCAGTCGCATTATTTCAGTCGTATCTGTGACCTCAAGGAAAGCCGCCTCGGTTTCCTTACACCAGCTGAAATAATTTCCAGTAGCCATTGCTGCCTCGGATGGATGAGGCATCAGCCCGCATCCTGCTGTAAATTTAGGGTCAATTCTGAATACCAGGTAATATAGGGGGAGAATTAACGCCCACTACTTATCCTTATGTCGCGGGATAATAACAAGAAAAGGTGCTCCTGATTGTCCGAAAATCGCAGGCATAGCAGTAACCTTTTAAATTAACAGAAAAATGCAGCGTGATTGCGCCTGGTGACGCCGGTAGCCGTAGCTATCCACTATCCACTATCAGCCATCAGCCATCAGCCATCAGCCATCAGCCATCAGCCATCAGCCAAAAGGTTACCTTGTACCCGCCCGATGCCTCTTTTAAGAAACAAGAATAAGATTTTTCCTGGAAATATTCAATCATGCGCTTTTAAGGGTCGATTTTAAAGCCTGCTAAAAATTTATTGCTTAAAAGGAGGCACTTGCGGAAAATCAATTTGATACGACAGTATCAAATATTATAACCATCTGATTTACAGCAAATTAAAGCATTAAAGACAGAAATTTGTCTTTAGGATAATTATTAATTACGGCTGTAGTACGCCTTTTCTCCGCCCTCAATTGGCGACGACGCGCTTTTACCCGATCTGGAAATATGGCGCCGGCAGGTTACCGACAGACGCCAAATCCTCGCATGCCCAGATGAAAGTGCGAGGCGTGGGCGCGGTTGTAATCCGGGCCCAGTGAATTACCATACCAGGCGCAGCTTTGCTGGAAAACTTGCCGTAGCCAGAGCGCCTCGGGGCGCTGCTGTCCCCACGTCTTCTGCACGGTAATTTGTCTGCCATCCTGTAAGCGGAAACCCGCCACGTCCAGCGCTTCCGCCGTGGCATGTTCGCTTAGCCTGCCTGTGGCACGGTGATAAATATTTCTACAGGCGTAGCTGCCGACATGATCGATACGTGCCAGCGGTGAGCCGAGCTGCGCAGCCGCCAGTGGTTTTGCCGCCGTGATAAACATCGTGGTTGAGAGCGCCAGCGAGCAGCTGGCCAGAAACGAGGCGCTGAGACGCACATCGCCGAACCCCTGTACGCGCACCGGATCGGCAAGCGGACAATTTCCCCCAACGGGCCGGACGCGGCTGAAGCGGATATAGCCGCCTTCCTGCGCTCGCCGTAGTGCCGCCATACAGGCTTCGGGATCGTTTTGCAGCCGCTTTAGCTTATAGCGGGTGATCCAGCCCGGCGCGTCGGTGACGTTCAGCGGCGTAAAGGGGTTCCAGGCCGACGGCAGGTTTTTTTGCAGCCACGGCGTTATCAGCAACGTCAGCAGAATAATGATGCCTGCGCCAATCAGTGCTTTCATCATCTCCTCCCGTTCATGCCGCTCCGCCGGCCCGTTTTGTCGAATAATGAGTGTAGCGGCGTTTTTGTGCGATCGAACCAACTGTGAATAACTTTACCTGCCAGCCACGCGCTTTTACGTTAAGATTTGCGCCCTTAAGCGGAAAAACGATGTCGGCCTTATGCCGTTTTTTCCCGGAGAGCGCGGTAATACAACGAGTTGCCGACGCGCATTAACTAAATAACAGCCCTCAGAGCTGACACAACATCTACAGGATAACTTCTCGTTATGGTTGACCAATTGAAAAAGCCTCTTCAGGAGGAGGCGCCCGGCGAGCTGCGGCGCAACTTACATAACCGGCATATCCAGCTTATTGCAATCGGCGGCGCTATCGGCACCGGCCTGTTTATGGGGTCCGGGAAAACTATCAGTCTTGCCGGCCCGTCGATTGTTTTCGTCTATATGATCATCGGCTTTATGCTGTTCTTCGTGATGAGGGCGATGGGCGAGCTGCTGCTCTCCAACCTTGAATATAAATCTTTCGGCGATTTTGCCGCCGATCTGCTGGGCCCCTGGGCGGGTTACTTTACCGGCTGGACCTACTGGTTCTGCTGGGTGGTCACCGGTATTGCGGACGTGGTCGCCATCAGCTCTTATTTCCAGTTATGGTTCCCCAGCTTCTCGGTCGGCATGAGCGCCCTGCTCTGCATCGCCGTTTTCCTGACGCTGAATATCGCCACGGTGAAACTGTTCGGCGAGCTGGAGTTCTGGTTCGCCATCATCAAGATAGTGGCCATTGTCGCGCTGATCGTTACCGGCATTGTGCTGGTCGCTATGCACTACCCTTCACCGGGCGGCGGCACGGCGGCGCTGAGCAATATCTGGGATCATGGCGGCCTGTTTCCAAAAGGAATGAGCGGCTTTTTTGCCGGCTTCCAGATTGCGGTGTTCGCCTTTGTCGGTATTGAGCTGGTAGGCACGGCGGCTGCGGAAACGCACGATCCGAAGAAAGTCCTGCCGCGCGCTATTAACGCTATCCCGCTGCGCATCATTATGTTTTATGTTTTTGCGCTGCTGGTGATCATGGCCGTTACGCCGTGGACGCAGGTCGTGGCCGACCGCAGTCCTTTTGTGGAAATGTTTATGCTGATTGGCCTGCCGGCGGCCGCCAGCATCGTTAACTTTGTGGTGCTGACCTCCGCCGCCTCTTCGGCCAACAGCGGTATTTTCTCCACCAGCCGTATGCTCTACGGCCTGGCGCAGCAGGGCGTCGCCCATCCACGCTTCGGCAAGCTGTCACGGCGCGCGGTGCCAACTACCGGCCTTTTCTTCTCCTGCTTCTGCCTGCTGGGCGGCGTAGCGCTGATTTACCTGATCCCGAACGTGATGAAGGTCTTTACGCTGGTGACCACCGTCTCCGCGATCCTGTTTATGTTCGTCTGGTCAATTATCCTTTGCTCTTATCTGGCCTACCGCAAGCAGCGCCCGCAGCTGCATGCCGAATCCGTCTATAAGATGCCGCTGGGCAAGGTGATGTGCTGGATATGTCTGGCCTTCTTCGCCTTTGTGCTGGTGCTGCTCTCGCTACAGGAAGATACCCGCCAGGCGCTGATGGTGACGCCGCTGTGGTTTGTGATGCTCGGCATCGGCTGGTGGCTACGTCAGCGCAAACAGCGTTAATACCAAGAACGGGCCTTTACGGCCCGTTTTTTTAGCGGACGCGGATACCTTCAATCACCATTCGCTGCACGTTTTCTACCGTTTCCAGGAAAAAAGCCTCGTCGTTGAGCGTACGTCCCGTGACGGCCTCGACCTGGCTGGCGAAATCCGCATAGTGCTGCGTGGTTGCCCACAGCATAAAAATCAGATGATGCGGCTCTACCGCCGCCAGCCTGCCCGCTTCTATCCAGCCTTTCACGATTCGTGATTTCTCATCCACCAGCGCTTTCAGGTCACCTTCCAGCTCCGCTTTCAGCAGCGGCGCGCCCTGTAGCATCTCCAGACAGAACAGCCGCGAGGCCTGCGGATGGTCGCGCGAGACTTCCAGCTTCAGCCGGATATAGTCACGTATAGCCACCAGCGGCTCCTGATCGCTGCGCAGCGCGCGCAGCGGCGCCAGCCAGACGTCCAGGATCTCCTTAAGCACAGCAATATAGAGCGCTTCTTTTGAAGGAAAGTAGTAAAGCAGATTGGTTTTTGAAACGTCTGCCCCTTCCGCCACCTTGTCCAGGCTGGTGCCGTGCAGACCATAAAGAGAAAACAGCTCAAGCGCCGCCGCCAGGATAGCCGTTCGCTTGGCGGCAACGGCTTTAGAACGCCGGGTCGGCGCGGGGGATTTTGCAGAATTCACCGTAACTCCATCCTTTAACCGGCGGGCGTCTTGCCACCGTGCACTTTTTTCGCTCACGTCCGCCTGCTTTTTGTGCATGAATTTTTACCAAATGGTCTGTTTCGGACCATATGCTCCACAACATTTTAACACAAATATCTCAACTGATTGAATCATAGCCTTTTTTATAAAGTGGCACAGCCTTTGCAATCTTTCTTTTGCGCCGCTCAACAGGGAGCAGGGAAGCAACGCAGCGCGGACCGTCACCGTTAACTATGAGGTATTCCCATGAAAGTTGGTGTTTTTATCCCTATCGGCAACAACGGCTGGTTGATCTCTACCACGGCTCCGCAGTACAAGCCGACTTTTGAACTGAACAAGGCTATCGTTCTCAAGGCGGAGCATTATCAGTTTGATTTCGCGCTGTCGATGATCAAACTGCGCGGCTTTGGCGGCAAAACCGAGTTCTGGGACCATAACCTGGAGTCCTTTACCCTGATGGCGGGCCTGGCCGCCGTGACCTCCCGCATTGAAATTTATGCGACGGCCGCCACGCTGACGCTGCCGCCAGCCATAGTAGCAAGAATGGCTGCGACCGTGGATTCGATTTCCGGCGGCCGCTTCGGCGTCAACCTGGTGACCGGCTGGCAGAAGCCTGAATATGAGCAGATGGGCATCTGGCCCGGCGACGACTACTTCGCGCGCCGCTACGACTACCTGACCGAATACGTCACCGTGCTGCGCGATTTATGGGGCACCGGCAAATCCGACCTGAAAGGCGAATTCTTTACCATGAACGACTGCCGCGTCAGCCCGCAGCCGCAAAGCCCGATGAAGGTGATTTGCGCAGGCCAGAGCGACGCCGGCATGGCTTTCTCCGCGCAGCATGCCGATTACAACTTCTGCTTCGGTAAAGGCGTCAACACGCCGACTGCCTTTGCCCCAACCGCCGCCCGTATGAAAAGCGCTGCGGACCTTGCCGGTCGCGACGTCGGCTCCTACGTGCTGTTTATGGTCATCGCCGATGAAACCGACGAGGCTGCCCGCGAGAAATGGGAGCGCTACAAAGACGGCGCAGATGAAGAGGCGCTGGCCTGGCTTACCACGCAAAGCCAGCAGGACAAGCGCTCCGGCAGCGATACCAACGTGCGGCAGATGGCCGATCCTACCTCGGCCGTCAATATCAATATGGGCACGCTGGTTGGTTCTTACGCCAACGTGGCCCGCATGTTGGATGAAGTGGCTACCGTACCCGGCACCCAGGGCGTGCTGCTGACCTTCGATGATTTCCTGCAGGGAATTGAGAATTTCGGCGAGCGTATTCAGCCGCTGATGTCCTGCCGCAGCCATATTGCCCTGTCCGCTAAAGAGGTAGCCTGATGAGCCTGCAAGAAACTGTGATCTGTACCACCGCCGCCACTAAAAACAGCGTTACCTTACCCGCGCGCCCGGAAGCCATCGCTTTCCCGCCGGAGCAGACCGCGCTGATCGTGGTGGATATGCAAAATGCCTATGCCACCACCGGCGGCTATCTGGATCTGGCCGGGTTTGACGTTTCCGCCACCGCGCCGGTTATTGAAAAAATCGCCGTCGCCGTGAAGGCGGCGCGGGATGCCGGGAGCCAGATTATCTGGTTTCAGAACGGCTGGGACGACCAGTACGTCGAGGCGGGTGGCCCCGGCTCGCCAAACTGGCATAAATCCAACGCGCTGAAAACGATGCGCAACCGGCCCGAGCTGGCGGGCACGCTGCTGGCGAAAGGCGGCTGGGACTATGAGCTGGTTGACCAGCTTCAGCCGCAGCCCGGCGATATCGTGCTGCCGAAACCGCGCTACAGCGGCTTCTTTAATACGCCGCTGGACAGCATGTTGCGCAGCCGCGGCATTCGCCATCTGATCTTTACCGGCATTGCCACCAACGTCTGCGTGGAATCGACGCTGCGCGACGGGTTTTTCCTGGAATATTTCGGCGTGGTGCTGGAAGACGCCACCTATCAGGCCGGCCCGCTTTTCGCCCAGCAGGCCGCCATTTTTAACATCGAAACCTTTTTTGGCTGGGTAAGCAACGTAGAAACTTTCTGCACCGCGCTGCAAACCGCCAGCGTTGCGCAAACACAAACGGCCTGAGGCAGGAGAAAACGATGCCAAAAACGATTATTACTCCGCCGGGCACCGGCGTGCCCATTGCGCCTTTTGTGCCCGGCACGCTGGCCGATGGCGTGGTCTATGTCTCCGGCACCTTGCCTTTCGATCGGGACAACAACGTGGTGCACGTCGGCGATGCGGCGGCACAAACGCGGCACGTGCTGGAGACGATCAAAAGCGTTATCGAAACCGCAGGCGGCACCATGGCTGACGTCACGTTTAACTCCATCTTCCTGACCGACTGGAGCAACTATGGCGAGATCAACCGGGTTTACGCCGACTATTTCCCCGGCGAAAAACCCGCACGCTTCTGTATTCAGTGCGGGCTGGTAAAGCCGGACGCGCTGGTGGAAATCGCGTCAATCGCGCATATCGGCAGCTAACGGAGGCGCCATGCATCTTGACATTTCCGGCCTGGCGCAGCCTTCTGCGCCCACGCTGGTGCTCTCTGCCGGTCTGGGCGGGCTGGGCAGCTTCTGGCAGCCACAGCTCGCCGAACTGCGCAAGGCGTACCGCGTGGTCACTTACGATCAGCGCGGCACCGGACGCAGCCCGGATACGCTGCCCGCTGGCTACAGCATGCGCGATATGGCCGAAGAGCTGGCCTCGGCGCTGGCGGCGCGCGACATCGTCCGCTTCGACATTATCGGCCACGCGCTGGGCGGCATGGTGGCGATGCAGCTGGCGCTCGACTACCCCGAACGCGTGGCGCGGCTGGCGATCGTTAACGGCTGGCTGCGGCTTGACGCCCATACCCGCCGCTGCTTTCAGGTTCGTCAGGATCTGCTGCTGAACGTCGGCGTGGAAGCTTACGTTCGCGCGCAGCCGCTGTTTCTCTATCCTGCCGACTGGCTGGCGGAAAACGAAGCGCGTATCGAAGCGGAAGACGCGCTGCATAACGCGCATTTTCAGGGTACTGAAAATTTGCTTCGCCGCCTGCACGCGCTGATGAGCTGCGACTTTACGCAACAGGCCGGGCAGATTACCCAGCCAGCGCTGCTGATCTGTTCGCAGGACGATCTGCTGGTGCCGTCGATCTGCTCGCAAAAACTGTACGAGGCGCTGCCAAACGCCACGCTGGAGGCGATGCCTCGCGGCGGTCATGCCATGAGCGTGACGGAAAGCGCCGCCTTTAACGCCCTTTTACTGACCTGGCTGGACGAAACCGCGCCCGCCCACTTTTCCCCGGAGCCGCTATGGCAGAAGCCCTGAATTCCACCGCGCTGGCGACGCTGTTCACCGCCGCGCGCACCTACAATGGCTGGCAGGATCGTCCCGTCAGCGACCAGCAGCTTGCTGAACTTTATGATTTGATCAAGATGGGGCCGACCTCGGCCAACTGTAGCCCTGCCCGCTTCTGTTTTGTGCGTAGCGCGGAAGGCAAAGCGAAGCTGAAGCCTGCCCTTTCCAGCGGCAATCTGGAAAAAACCCTGACCGCGCCGGTGACGGCTATCGTCGCCTGGGATCCGGCTTTTTACGAGCAGCTGCCCACGCTATTTCCTCATGCCGACGCCAAAGCCTGGTTTACCAGCAGCCCGGCGCTGGCGGAGGAGACGGCCTTTCGCAACAGTTCGCTTCAGGCGGCTTATCTGATTAGCGCCTGCCGCGCGCTCGGTCTGGATACCGGCCCGATGTCCGGCTTTGACCGGGCGATGGTCGATACCACCTTCTTCGCCGACAGCGGCTGGAAAAGTAATTTATTAGTCAATATCGGCTATGGCGACGCGAGCAAAGTCTATGCGCGGCTGCCAAGACTGGCTTTTGCCGATGCCTGCACGCTTGTATAAGGGGAAAATTATGTCTGTGGATACGTTAATGCCTGAAGTCGTGTCGGGCGTGGAAAAACAGTCGTTTCGCAACGCAATGGCGCGCCTGGGCGCGGCGGTCAACATCATTACTACCGACGGCCCTGCGGGACGCGCCGGTTTTACCGCTTCCGCCGTTTGCAGCGTGACCGATTCGCCGCCAACGCTGCTGGTGTGCCTGAATCGCTCCGCCTCCGTTTATGAGGTTTTCAACGCTAACCGCCAGCTTTGCGTTAATACGCTGGCCGCCGGACATGAGGAACTCTCCGGCCTGTTTGGCGGCAAAACGCCGATGGAGGCGCGCTTCCAGGCCGCAGAGTGGTCAACCCTGACCACAGGTTCGCCGGTGCTTGCGGGCGCGGTAGCCTCGTTTGACTGTCACGTTACGCAAATCGCCAGCGTCGGTACGCACGACGTGTTGATCTGTGAAATCCACGCGCTGGTCTGCAACGACCAGACTCACGGCCTGATCTGGTTCGATCGCGGCTACCACCACCTGGCGCGGCGGGATGCCTGATCCCCGCTCCGGCGGCTACTGATTCACTTCTCTGGAGAAGACGATGGCTGATTCCTGGTTCCCCCAATGGCGGCAGTCGGTGTCCGCCACGGGCCTTGTGGCCCCTGATGAAACGCTGCCGCCGGGCCAGACAATTATTATGGGACTACAGCACGCGGTCGCGATGTTTGGCGCCACGGTGCTGATGCCGCTGCTGATGGGGCTCGATCCCAACCTTTCGGTGATGATGTCCGGCATCGGCACCCTGCTGTTCTTTCTGATTACCGGCGGGCGTGTGCCCAGCTATCTTGGCTCCAGCGCCGCTTTTGTCGGCGTGGTGATCGCGGTCACCGGCTTTAACGGCCAGGGCGTCAATCAGCATCTTGGCGTCGCGCTGGGCGGCATTATCGTCTGTGGCCTGCTGTATACGCTTATCGGTGTGGTAGTGATGAAGGTCGGTACGCGCTGGATTGAGAAACTCATGCCGCCGGTGGTGACGGGCGCTGTGGTGATGGCGATCGGCCTGAACCTGGCGCCGATTGCGGTTCGCAGCGTCTCCTCTTCCATGTTCGACAGCTGGATAGCCGTGATGACCGTGATCTGCATTGGTCTGACGGCCGTCTTTACGCGCGGCATGGTGCAGCGGCTGCTGCTGCTGGTTGGGCTGATAGCGGCCTGGGCGATTTATGCGCTGCTGACCAACGGTTTCGGCCTGGGTAAACCGGTGGACTTCGGCCTTATCGCCAGCGCGCCCTGGTTTGGTCTGCCGACCACGACCGCGCCGATTTTTAACAGCCAGGCAATGTTTACCATCGCGCCGGTGGCGATCATTCTGGTAGCGGAAAACCTGGGGCATCTTAAAGCGGTTGCGGGCATGACAGGTAAAAACCTCGATCCGTGGATGGGCAGAGCCTTTGTCGGCGACGGGCTGGCGACCATGTTGTCAGGCGGCCTGGGCGGCAGCGGCGTGACCACCTATGCAGAAAATATCGGCGTGATGGCGGTGACGAAAGTCTATTCGACGCTGGTGTTTGTGGCGGCGGCGGTTATCGCCATTCTGCTGGGCTTTTCGCCCAAGTTCGGCGCGCTGATCCATACCATTCCCGCACCCGTGATCGGCGGCGCGTCTATCGTAGTATTCGGCCTGATTGCCGTGGCCGGCGCGCGTATCTGGGTGCAGAATAACGTCGATTTGGGCCAGAACGGCAATCTGATTATGGTTGCCGTTACGCTGGTGCTGGGCGCAGGCGATTTTGCGCTGAAAATTGGCAGCTTTACCATGGGCGGGATCGGCACGGCGACCTTCGGCGCCATCATCCTTAACGCTATTCTCAGCCGACGCCGCGCCGCCGCGCTGAACGATGTGGCAAGGCAGCAAAGCTAGCTTTGTCTCTCAGCGGGCGAAGGCCGCTTCGCCCGCTTTTTCAGCTTGAGCTCGCTAATCAGCACGCCAGCGACAATCAGCGCGCCGCCGAGTAGCGCAACGCCAGGCAACCGCTCGCCCGCCACCCTTCCAACAATGCCCGCCCAAACCGGTTCACCCGCGTAGATAACCGTCGCGCGAGTAGGCGACACGCTGCGCTGCGCCCAGTTCATGGTGACCTGAATCAATGCGCTGGCCGCGCCCAGCCCCAGCGCGCTATACCATAAATAAGGGGAAGAAGCCGGTACGGCTTCGCCGTTGGGCACCATCAGCATAAAGGAAAAAAGCGAGGCCGCTGCCAGCTGCACAACGGTGACTCTTTTGACGTCCACTTTGCCCGCGCTGGCGCTGATTAAAATAATTTCGCCTGCGATAGCCAGCGTGCTGAGCAGCGTCGCCGTTTCCCCGGCGCTGAACGAAAGCGAGCCGCTTTTCGGCCCGGCAAGCAGCATCAGGCCGCTAAACGCCAGCACGATACCGACCCAGGCCATCACGCCCGGCATGCGCCGCAGAAAAAGCCACTGCAGCAGCGGCACCAGCGGCACATACAGGGCGGTGATAAAGGCTGACTGGCTGCTCTCGATGGTTTGCATTCCCCAGGTTTGCAGGCCGTAGCCGCCGCTGATAGCGACGCCGATAGCCGCTCCGGCCCTGCATTCCGCCAGCGTCAGGCCGCGCAGCGACTTCCGCGCAACCAGGGCCAACAGCAGCGCCGCCGTGGCAAAACGCAGGCCAACGAAAAAGAAAGGGCCGCTGACGGTCATGGCATGGTGCACGGCCAAAAAGGTGCCGCCCCAGACCATGGTAATCAGCATCAGCACCAGCTCCTGCGAGCTGAGGGAAAATTTGTAGCGGGAAAGGAAAGACATAGCGCGCTCGTATAAATTTTTGGCGCAGTGTGGCAAGGGTTGTTGTGGGAATCAATCAGAAAAAGTTAAACGACGATCACGCCGCCGGGTGGCCCCGGCGGCGTAAGGATGGACTAACCGGATGTCTTGTCACGACTGCCCCGGCTGTTGCGTCCTCCTTTTTCCCCGGCCTGTGAAGCGCGCTGCGGGTCATTTTTAAAATTACCGCCGCTGGCCTTGCCGCCTTTACGGCCTGCTTCTGATGCTCTTTTACGGTCTTCAGCGAAATTTCCAGATCCACCACGATGTTCTGCCATTTCTTACCTCCGAATAGTTAAGCTATCATACTGCATTCATACGGTGAGCCTGTGGCTTCACCCTGGCGACGGTGGCCGCTCTTTCTGTGCACCGTCCCGTTATTAAGCATAGATTATCGACGCGAAGCGCGGATTATTTTATCAAAAAGCAGGTTTACCAGGCGCTTTTACGGCTAAAAATTGCTGAAAATCATATTATTAAATCTAATATTTATTTTAAACATTTTCTGGAATGTATCCGTTTTTATCCCTCGCTTTTTGCGTTTCTGCAAGCTGGAGCAGCCTCATCTATACTTTTCTATCGAACGCTGTTTAAAACCACCTACTCAGGGAGTGAACGATGGCTAAAATTTTAGTGCTTTACTATTCGATGTACGGACATGTGGAAACCATGGCGAAGGCGGTAGCAGAAGGCGCACGACGCGTCAGCGGCGCGGAAGTGACCCTGAAACGCGTGCCTGAAACCATGAACGCTGAGCGTTTTGCTCAGGTCGGCGGCAAAACCGATCAGGATGCGGCCGAAGCCACGCCGGATGAACTGCCGCAGTACGACGCTATTCTGTTCGGCACGCCGACGCGCTTTGGCAATATGTCCGGACAAATGCGCACCTTCCTTGACCGCACCGGCGGCCTCTGGGCATCCGGCGCCCTGTTCGGCAAAATCGCCAGCGTTTTCGCTTCTACCGGCACCGGCGGCGGCCAGGAACAGACGATTACCTCAACCTGGACTACACTTGCTCATCACGGCATGGTTATCGTACCTATTGGGTACGGTGCGAAAGAGCTGTTTGATATTTCACAGGTTCGTGGCGGCACGCCCTACGGCGCCACGACGTTCGCTGGCGGTGACGGCTCGCGTCAGCCCAGCGAAGATGAACTGAATATTGCCCGCTATCAGGGTGAATATGTCGCCGGACTGGCGGTAAAACTGAACGGATAACCTCAACTCACAGGAGAACAGTATGGCTACGCAACAATCTAAAGAACATCGAGTGGGAGAATGGGCAAGTATTCGTTCCACCTCGCCTGAAATTGCCGAAGCCATTTTTGAAGTGGCGAACTACGATGAGAAGCTCGCCGAGGGGATTTGGGAGCAACAGGGTAATGATGAAGTTCTGATCCGCGCGTTTGAAAAAACCGATCAGGACGTGCTGACCTGGGATAACGTCCCGGTCGAGCGTAAAAACGTCTAACCTCCACTGCGACGAAACAGCAGTGCATTCTGCTGTTTCGTCGCGTTGCACAGCACAAACTGACACCCTTCCGCCTTGTTAAATCAATAAATCCTCTACTACGCTTATTCTCACCATTTAGCCTGACGGCCTTGAGAAGGAGCCACCATGTCCTATAAAACCATCAATCCTGCCAATAACGAACTGATTAAATCCTGGCCGGAGCATGACGATCGGCAGGTGGAAGCCGCGCTGAAAACCGCCGACGACCTTTATCATTCTTCCTGGTCCAAAGGCCCAATCCAGCCGCGCCTTCAGGTGCTGGCAAAGCTGGCCGACCTGATCGACAGCCGCGTGGACGAACTGGCAAAAACCGCCAGTATTGAAATGGGTAAACTGATTGAGCAGAGCCGTGGCGAAGTGCAGCTTTGCGCGAAGATTGCTCGCTACTATGCGGAAAACGCCGAGCGTTTCCTTGCCCCAACCTCTTATCCCACCGATCTGGGCGAAGCCTGGGTGGAAAATCACCCAATCGGCGTGCTGGTGGCCGTAGAGCCGTGGAACTTCCCTTACTATCAGCTGATGCGCGTGCTGGCGCCTAACCTTGCTGCCGGTAACCCGGTGCTGGCGAAACATGCCGCCAACGTGCCGCATTGCGCCACGCTGTTTGAAGAGCTGGTAACGGAAGCCGGCGCGCCAAAAGGCGCCTGGACTAACCTTTTCGTCAGCAACGATCAGATCGCCTCGCTGATTGCTGACGATCGCGTTCAGGGTGCGGCCCTGACCGGTTCCGAGCGCGCAGGCAGCGCCGTAGCGCAGCAGGCCGGTAAATACCTGAAAAAAACCACGCTGGAGCTGGGCGGCAACGACGTCTTCGTAGTGCTGGACGACTGCGATTTGGATAAAGCCGTGAAGGCTGGCGTTGGCGCGCGTCTGAGCAACTGCGGCCAGGTTTGCACCGCCGCTAAACGCTTTATCGTGCAGGAAAAAGTGGCCGATGCCTTTATCGAAAAATTCACTCAGGCCTTCCGCGAAGTGAAGATCGGCGATCCGCTGGATAAAAGCACCACGCTTGGCCCACTCTCTTCCGCCAGCGCGCGCGATACGCTGGTTAAGCAGGTAGAGAACGCGGTAGCCAAAGGCGCGAAGCTGCATCTGGGCGGCAAGGCGGTAGAAGGCGAAGGCTGTTTCTATGAGCCGACAATCCTTTCCGGCATTACCCGCGACAACCCGGCTTACTTTGAAGAGTTTTTCGGCCCGGTTGCGCAAATCTATGTGGTAAAAGATGACGAGGAAGTGGTGAAACTGGCCAACGATTCGCATTACGGCCTTGGCGGCTCGGTCTTTACCAGCAATATCGAGCGCGGCAAAACTTTGGCCTCGCGCATTGAAACCGGTATGGTTTATATCAACTCCGCCAGCGATACCGCACCAGAACTGCCGTTTGGCGGCGTGAAACGTTCAGGCTACGGCCGCGAGCTTTCCGATCTGGGCATCAAAGAGTTTGTAAACCAGAAACTGGTTGTGGTCAGCAAAGGCTGATCGCCAGACGTAAAAAAGGCCGACAGCGTCGGCCTGAAATCAGGTTCTGACAGAGCATGATAAGACCGGCAATCAGCCGGTCTTTTTTTCGCCCGCCGTCAGGAAGATTTGTTTTCCGTCTGCGCTGCCGGAGCCGCTTTGTCGTCCGCAGGCTTGCTGGCGGTATCGGCCGCGTTGTTATCCACCGGCGCGGCATTAGCTGACGCCTTTTCGGCATCAGCTTTATCAGCAGCGGCTTTATTGGCCGCAGCTTTCTCCTCAGCGGCCTGTTTTGCCGCGGCGTTGTCCGCTGCGGCTTTGTCAGACGCCTGCTTTGCTGCCGCTTTATCAGCAGCCGCTTTATCGGCGGCGGCCTTATCCGCTGCGGCTTTCTCCGCCGAGGCTTTCGCTTTCGCGGCTTTGTCCGCTGCCGCTTTATCAGCAGCGGCCTTATCGGCGGCCGCTTTGTCGCTGGCGGCTTTCTCCTGCGCGGCTTTTTCATTCGCTACTTTTTCGGCCGCGGCTTTATCCGCCTCGGCTTTGTCCGCTGCCGCTTTATCCGCAGAGACTTTGGCCTGCGCCGCTTTTTCGGCCGCCGCTTTATCCGCTGCTGCTTTATCGGCTGCGGCCTTATCGCTGGCGGCGGTTGCCTGGGCTGCCGCCATCGGCGTACCGGCAATGGCTTTATTCAATACCTGAGTAAACTGATCCCACGGGCAAAAGCCGTTGGCATCGGTCTTACAGCCGTTCATCTCAAGCGTCACGCGTTTTGGCGGCGTATCCAGAGAAAGTGGCGTCGCGTCGCGCAGCTGATCGCTGCTCTGGTAAACGTATTCCACCTTCACCAGCTCCTGATTGTTTTTCTTGTCGTGCCAGCGCTGGAACTGGATCATACCGCCGATTGGCGTACGTTCAAACTGGCCGGGCAGCGTGTAGGCTTTAAAATCCAGCGCGCTCAGCAGCGAAGCGATATTGGAATCGTGCCCCACCATCAGGGTCACCTTTGGCGCACTGGCTTTATCTTCATCCACCAACAGGCTGCGGATATAGTCGACCAGCGGCGCCGCTACGTCGCGCGCCACTTGCGGCGAGGTAAACAGCGTATCCTGATAGCCATTTTTGATCGCCGACAGCTCTTTCCACTGCTCAGGGGTTTTAATCTGTCCCCAGGCGACCTGGTCGGTCGGCAGACCTTCATAATATTGCAGGGTAAAGGCGTCAACCAGCGAGTTGCCCACCTTCAACGGGCCGCTAACCGTTGGCTCTTTACCGTTTTCCGCAAAGAATTTGTTCTGGTTGGTGCTGCTCAGGTCGCACTGTTTTTTGCCATCGCAGGCCGGCGAGTTTTTATAATCAATGATTTTTTCCAGCCGCTGGAACGCTGGCTTCAGCGTCAGCTTTTCGGCGGCGCTGTTCATCGCGGTCAGCGCCTGCTGGTTAAAGGCTTCGCTGCCGTCGGTAATAATCGGATTAAAGACGGGATCCATGGTTCCCATTTCATCCTGATGGGAAACCGCGACGTCGCAGCCGGGGAAAGCGCCGGTAATAAAGTACTGCGCCGTAGCAACGGTACGCTGCAGGCTATTGGCATAAGCGTAAATTTCATCGCTGCCCGGACACTGGTCCTGTTTGATCAACCCTTGCTGCGCCAGCCACTCGCGGGTATAGCGTGCCATATAAACTTCCAGCACGCCGCCTTTCGTCGTGAGCTGGCCGCCCGGTACGTCCCACTGCGGCCACTTCTTCTTCGTCGACTGCGCCAGCACGCTGCCGTTGTCGGCCAGCGGCGCCCGAAGATTATGGCGGCTCATCATTAACACCTGTTCAAGCTGATAGTTATCGTCGGCGGCGAAAGCGGAGAGGCTGGTCAGAGCCGAGCAGACCGCCAGCGCGCAAAGACTATACTTTTTAATCATGTGTTTTTTCCATTGATCCAAGGGTAAATCACCCGGCCAGCAAAGCGATACGTCCGGCAAAAGGCGGGCGTCGGAAAAGCTCGCCGCCGCACGGCAAAATGGGGCCGGGACCGGGCATTATTCGTGTTGAGAATATAGCAGACTATCGCCTTTGCCGTTACGGCGCATCAGGAGATTGAAAAGAAACGGGATGTTTTTCGTAAGCAGGATAATCGTCCGGCAGAACAGGGCCAGTCAGCAGGTAGAAAATAAAAAGCAGAAAGCAGAAAGCAGAAAGCAAAACGGGCCGGCAATTGCCGACCCGTTAAATTTGATGGCGGAGGAGGAGAGATTCGAACTCTCGAACGGTTTCCCGTCGCCGGTTTTCAAGACCGGTGCCTTCAGCCACTCGGCCACCCCTCCGCACTTTTACCATCTGCACCTGAAGTGCATCTGATGGCGCGCAGTATAGGGGAAAGCCCAAAGGCTGCCAAGCATTTTTTTAGCTATTTTGTTGAATTTATGCGCTTTTATACATCTTTTTTTTGGTTGCTCAGGAAATGCGCCGCAGTGGTTCAAAAAGCCGCCAACAAAGGACCTGGAATAGCTAACAGCGATGCCGTAATAAGATAAGGTAGTTGAGAGTGGTTGAGTGGTTGAGTGGTTGAGTGGTTGAGTGGTTGAGTAGTTGGGCTGTTGGGCTGTTGGGCTGTTGGGCTGTTGGGCTGTTGGGCTGTTGGGCTGTTGGGGAAGCAGGGATCCTAAATCAGGCAGCTATGCCATATCACGGGCAAAGCAAAACGGGCCAGCTTTCGCTGACCCGTTGAATTTGATGGCGGAGGAGGAGAGATTCGAACTCTCGAACGGTTTCCCGTCGCCGGTTTTCAAGACCGGTGCCTTCAGCCACTCGGCCACCCCTCCGCAATGACCCGAACTATAAACATCCTCCGCGCCGATGTAAAGCAGGGTCTGATTCAACTGCCGCAAAAACAGCCAGTTTTGGTTTTTTTGTTGTTATTAGCGCCAGCCTGCTCACAGAAACGCCGCCTTAACGAGTAAAGAAGGGTAAAACGTCTTCCCCCCTTCAGGCGCGGTCCTTATTCTCACTGCAATCTAATGACCTTAAGAGGCATTTCTATGGATCGCATCGTTACTCATACCAGGCAAAGCTCGCTGCTTGCCACGCATAAAGTTTTGCGTAACACCTATTTTCTGCTGGGGCTGACGCTGGCTTTTTCAGCGGTCACCGCCACGCTCAGCACCGTCTTCGCCCTGCCCGCCCCGGGCTTAATCATTATGCTGGCTGGCTTTTATGGCCTGATGTTTCTGACCTACCGCCTGGCGGACAGCCCAACCGGCATTCTGGCTGCCTTCGCTTTTACCGGCTTTCTCGGCTACTGCCTGGGGCCGATGCTGAATACCCTGCTGTCGGCGGGCATGGACGATGTTATCGGCCTGGCGCTCGGCGGCACCGCGCTGGTGTTCTTCTGCTGTTCAGCCTACGTGCTGACCACACGCAAGGATATGTCGTTCCTGGGCGGCATGATGATGGCCGGTTTTGTGGTGCTGCTGGTGGCCGTTCTGGCTAATCTGTTTTTGCAGATCCCTGCCCTGCATCTGGCGATTAGCGTGATGTTCGTACTGTTTTCTTCAGGCGCTATCCTGTGGGAAACCAGCAATATTATCCACGGCGGCGAAACCAACTATATTCGCGCCACCGTCAGCCTGTATGTTTCCATCTACAACATTTTTGTCAGCCTGCTGAGTATCCTTGGTATGTCCCGCAGCAACTGATGCGCTGAACAAAGACAACAAGCCCCGCAGCGCGGGGCTTTTTTTTGCTCATCCGCGCCGGAAAATTTTTGGTAAACTGCATCCCGGTTATCAATACAGAGGCAAAACGGTGTTTTTTGACGGTAAAGAAATTTCGCGCGACGCGCAGGGGTATCTGACTAAAATTTCGGACTGGAGCGAGGCGCTGGCTCCGTTGCTGGCAGAGGAAGAAGGCATCGAGCTGAGCGAAGCCCACTGGGAAGTCGTGCGCTTTGTACGGGAGTTCTATCTGGAATTTAATACTTCTCCAGCCGTGCGCATGCTTGTTAAAGCCATGGCGAAAAAATATGGCGAAGAGAAAGGCAACAGCCGCTACCTGTTCCGTCTTTTCCCTAAGGGCCCGGCAAAACAGGCAACTAAAATTGCCGGCCTGCCTAAACCGGCTAAATGCCTGTAGCGGCGGTCTTTATCCGGTGGTGAAACCCGCAGGCTGCTCCTGAAGCGCACAGGGTTCCGTCAGCACTTTGTCGACCCTGGCCGAACGCGGCCCGCCCGCCTTCAGCCAGGCAATCAGCGCCTCGACCTCTTTTTCCTCCCCACAGGCCAGTACCTCCACACTGCCATCGTCAAGATTGCGGGCATAGCCATTCAGCCCGCGCGCGCGGGCTTCGTGCTGGGTTGTATAGCGAAATCCCACGCCCTGTACGCTGCCGTGGACCCACGCTCGTTTACAGATTGCCGTCATATTTCCCCCTGAAGAGACAGTTTGCTTTTTGTGGCCAGGCACCGGACAATGACGCCTGTTTTTCTGACTGTAAGCATAGCAAATATGACCGTTCGTTTGATTCTCGCTAAAGGACGTGAAAAGTCCTTACTCCGCCGCCATCCCTGGGTTTTCTCCGGTGCCGTAGCCCGTATGGAAGGCAAAGCCCAGTCGGGCGAAACCATTGACGTTTGCGACAGCCAGGGTAAATGGCTGGCCCGCGCCGCCTGGTCGCCCGCTTCGCAAATCCGCGCCCGCGTCTGGAGCTGGGAACAGGATGAAGCGATCGATATCGCTTTCTTTACCCGCCGTTTGCAGGCAGCTCAGCAGCTGCGCGACTGGCTGGCGGAGCGCGACGATCTCGACAGCTATCGCCTGATAGCCGGCGAGTCTGACGGCCTGCCGGGCATCACCATCGATCGCTTTGGCAATTTCCTGGTGCTGCAGCTGCTTTCCGCCGGTGCCGAATACCAGCGCGCCGCCCTGATTACCGCACTACAGCACTGCTATCCGCAATGCGCCATCTACGATCGCTCTGACGTATCGGTACGTAAAAAAGAGGGTCTTGAGCTGACGCAGGGCGTGGTGCTGGGCGAAACGCCGCCTGAACTGCTGCCGATTACCGAACACGGTATGAAACTACTGGTCGATATTCAGACCGGCCATAAAACCGGCTACTACCTCGACCAGCGCGACAGCCGGCTGGCTACGCGCCGCTACGCAAAAGATCGCCGCGTGCTGAACTGCTTCTCCTATACCGGCGGCTTTGCCGTTTCGGCACTGATGGGCGGCTGCCAGCAGGTGATCAGCGTCGATACCTCACAGGCGGCGCTGGATGTGGCTCGCCAGAACGTAGAGCTGAACGGTCTGGATCTCAGCAAAGCGGAGTTTCTGCGCGATGACGTATTTAAATTGCTGCGTCGCTATCGCGAAAGCGGAGAAAAATTCGATCTAATCGTGATGGATCCGCCAAAGTTTGTTGAGAATAAAAACCAGCTGGCCGGCGCCTGCCGTGGCTATAAAGATATCAACATGCTGGCAATGCAGCTGCTAAATCCTGGCGGGATGTTGATGACGTTCTCCTGCTCCGGCCTGATGCCTACCGAGCTGTTCCAGAAAATTATTGCTGATGCTGCGCTCGATGCACAGCGTGATGTACAATTTATAGAACAGTTCAGGCAGGCAGCCGATCACCCGGTGATCGCCAGCTATCCGGAAGGTCTCTATCTGAAAGGATTTGCCTGCCGCGTGCTGTGACTTGAAAACGCTAACGCTG
Organism: Erwinia aeris; assembly: GCF_041224955.1. Taxonomy (NCBI): domain Bacteria; kingdom Pseudomonadati; phylum Pseudomonadota; class Gammaproteobacteria; order Enterobacterales; family Erwiniaceae; genus Erwinia; species Erwinia aeris. The sequence goes on from NZ_JBGFFX010000002.1 coordinate 130,956, forward strand.
CCCCCATAAAGGATGACAGGGTTATGTTTCTCGGGAGGTCACGATGATTGCCAGCAAATTTGGACTTGGCCAGCAGGTACGACACAAGCTGCTGGGTTTTTTAGGGGTGGTGGTTGATGTGGATCCGGAATACTCGTTAGAGGATCCTAAAATTGACGATATCGCCGACGGCGCGCTGCGTAATGCCCCGTGGTATCACGTTGTGATGGAAGACGATAACGGCGAAACGGTGCACACCTATCTGGCGGAAGCGCAGCTGGGCTGGGAGATACCGGGCGAGCACCCCGAGCATCCTTCAATGGATGAACTCGCCGCTTCCATTCGCAAACAGCTGCAGGCGCCACGCCTCAGAAACTGACAAAGACCCCGCTTGCGGGGTTTTTTATTATCTGCCCAACCCCAGACGAGGAATTTCTATCATTGGGCAACGATCCATCACCACTTTCAAACCCGCATCGGCAGCCAGCACCGCAGCCTGCTCATTGATGACGCCCTGCTGCAGCCACAGCGATTTGGCACCTATCGCTATCGCCTCCTGCGCCACGCCCCAGGCCGCTTCCGAATTACGGAACACGTCAACCATATCCACCGGCTCGGGTATCTCTTCCAGCTTTGCATAAACCCGCTGTCCCAGCAGCGTTTGCCCGGCCAGTTTAGGGCTGACCGGCGTCACCTTGTAACCCTGCCCAAGCAGATACGCCATCACGTAATGGCTGGCCCTGGTGGGTTTCTCGCTGGCGCCTACCAGCGCGATATGGCGAGTCGTTGTCAAAACTTCATTAATAATGTTGTCGTCCATAGCGGCTCCGTTAACTATTTCTGTTTTGCAAGACGATCGTATTTTGCGCTTATAATCATAGCCGCAAAAGATTTAGCATGAATAAATATGTAAAAATGTTAATATGCTGTCATACTGAAAGACTTTGATACATTCGCTCTTTTTTATATTTCGGGCATCTGGAGAAACAATGAAGCTGGGTCTGCTCCTGACAGGGTTGATGGCAATGTGGGTTGCGGCTGCGGCCCATGCAACCACCTTAAAACTCGCGCCTGAGATCGATCTGCTGGTGCTCGACGGTCATAAAATTTCCGGTTCACTGCTGAAAGGCGCCGATGGGCTTGAACTGGAGCAAGGACAGCACCAGCTGCTGTTCCGCGTAGAAAAAAGGCTGGAAAACAGCCATACCTCGTCCTGGCGTTCGCCGCCGCTGATCGTGACTTTTACTACCAACGTTAAATCAATTGCTATCGCGTTGCCCGCTATCCGCACGTCTGCCCAGGCACGTGCGTTTGCCCATCACCCCGATTTTCAGCTGCATGACGAGCACGGCAAGGTTGTGCAGAGCGAGCAGGACACACTGACCGGCACCGCTGGCGAAAATTATGAACGGGAAATGGCGGCTTATAATATGCAGGGCCATTCGGCTTCGGTGCCTCGCTTTGCGCAGCCGCATACTACCGGCAGCCCGACCGACGATACGCTGACTTTCGCCAGCAGCCATTATCCGGCTGGCCGGGTACTGCAGTTATGGTATCAACAGGTTGACGCCGCTACCCGCCAACGTTTTGTTCTGCTGATGAAAGCCTTCCGCACAGGTTAAGCCTGCCCTGCTGGCATCCCGGGATCGGAAGCCGTATAGTTTGCTTTTCAACGAAACAGGATATCGCCATGGAGCAGACTACCCGCACCCTCGGGGAAAAAAAACATATTGCGCTGGTCGCGCACGATCACTGTAAAGCCTCAATGATGGCGTGGGTCGACAGCCATAAAGCGCTGTTGCAGCACCATACGCTGTACGCAACCGGCACCACCGGCAATCTGATCCAGCGCGCCACCGGCCTGCCGGTTACCGCTATGCTAAGCGGCCCAATGGGCGGCGACCAGCAGGTAGGCGCGTTGATTTCGGAAGGCAAAATCGACGTGCTGATTTTCTTCTGGGATCCGCTGAACGCGGTACCGCACGATCCTGACGTCAAAGCGCTGCTGCGCCTGGCAACGGTCTGGAATATCCCTGTTGCGACCAATCGCACCACCGCCGACTTTATTATTCATTCTCCGCTGTTCGCACAGCCGCTTGATATTTCTATTCCTGACTATCAACGTTATTTGCAGGCGCGCCTGCAGTAGACGCCACGGGCGTGCCGGATTACGGCTTGCGTAACAGCGGCACGCCCATGCGTTTAAATTCTGCTACAAAGCCTGACGGCGCATCGCTGTCAAACAGCAGCCAAACCTGTTTTTTCGCCCGCGTAATGGCGACATAGGCCAAACGCCGCTCTTCGGCGTCGGGAAAATCTTCCGGCTGCGGCAGCAGCGCCTGCTCGATAACCGACTCTCTGGCAGCGGCCGGAAACCCATCCTCGCCGCTTTTTAATCCCAGCACCAGTACGTAATCTGCTTCCTGCCCCTTGCTGGCGTGTATCGTTGCAAAAGAAATATTCAGGCCCGGCCAGCGCGTCTTCGCTTTAGCCAGCAGCGTCGGTTGCTGGTAGTGGTAGCGCGCGAGGATCAGGATTTCTTCTTCCTGCGTGACGTAGCCGCTGAGCTTATTCAGCAGCGCTTCCAGCTGTGACTCAGGCAGCAACGAGAGCGCTTTTTTAGTGGCTTTGCTCAGGCTGTTCAGCGGCTTTTTCAGCTGGGACGGGTTGCGCTGGATAAAGTCATTGGCTATTTCGCCAATACGCTCGTTGAATCGCCAGGTCGTGTCCAGCACGCAGCGTTCGCCTTCGCCAAAATAATGATGAAAGGCGGTAGTGAGCGCCATTTCCGCGCCGCTAAAGCGATAAATCGCCTGCCAGTCATCGCCCACGGCGAACAGCGAAGTCTGACTGTTTTGCCTGCGCAGCGCCGCCAGCAGAGCCGCTCGCTGCGGCGACATATCCTGAAATTCATCGACCAGAATGTGCTTCCACGGGCTGATAAAGCGTCCTTTTTCCAACACGGCGATCGCCTGATGGATCAGCCCGGCGAAATCTACCGCGCCTTCTTCTTTCAGTGCGCTTTTCCAGGCTTTTAACAGCGGCGCCATCAGTTTAACTCGTTTGCTGAACAGCTCGCGAACCGCTTCCGGCGCGGATTCGATCATCGCGGCCTGCGCGCCGCCGTGCATCCGCATGAGCTCCAGCCAGCGCTCCAGACGCTCGCCGACTCTGTTGGCCAACGTCTCATCCTGCCAGTAAGCGCCTTCGTCCAGCTCCCAGCCCAAATCCTCATGAAGCCACTGCCGCCAGCCGCTGGCCTGCGCTTTTTTCTCGCTGCACTGTTGCTGCCAGGTTTCTGTCAGCAGCCTGCGCCTCAGCGCGCCGTCGGTTTCCAGCTTGCTAATCACTGGCGACCTGTTGCTGCCCTGCTGAATAATGTGCAGCGCCAGGGAATGAAAAGTGCGCGCTTCAACGTCATCACTACCGAGGCGCGTTTTAAGCCGGTGGTTCATTTCTTCCGCGGCCCGACGGCCAAATGACAACAGCAGAATTTGCTCTGCGGCAGCCGCTTTACGCATCAGCAGCCAGCCTGCACGCGCCACCAGCACCGAGGTTTTCCCGCTGCCCGCCCCGGCCAGCACCAGCACCGCTTCCTCGCCGTTGACTACTGCGCTGGCCTGGGAGGCGCTAAGCGGTGAACTTTCGACGCCGGCAAAAAAATCGGCATACTGCGCCAGCATTTTTTCCGTCCAGCGCCTGTTGCGCTGCTGACGCTGCGCCTCGCTGTTTTCCAGCCAGCGCTGACAGAAAAGGTATGCTTCGCGACAGGATTCAAACTCTTCAAGACGGCTGACGGGCAAAGGCTGAGAGGAGAAAGCATCCCGGATTTTTTCGCCCCAGTTCGCCACTTCCTGACGTTTCAGCCAGCGATCCTGCTGCTCAAACTCGCTCAGGCTGGCAACCTGCTGCTGTAAAACTTCGGCGGCGATCGGGCTCATCTGCTGGCTCCACGCCTGCCACGCCTGGTTAAGGTAGTGATAAAAACGCTGCGTTTCCTGCCACTCCGTGCCGTGCAAACGCACCACTTTATTATCGGGCAGCGAAAACTCCAGCTCTCCCCAGACCAGTCCGCGCTTGCAGCGGATCGCCAACAGCTGGTTAAAAGGGATCAGGTATTCATGCTTCTGACCACTGACTTCGACGCCGGCTGCGAGCAGACGCACCCGATTATAGGGATGCTGCGCCAGATGCTTACCCAGCGAGGTTGCTTTCAGTTCCATAGAGGCTCTCGGGCTGCGGTTAATCTGCCGGACAGTTTACCCGGCAAGGATGTACCGCTCCAGCGTTAAAACACGGTATAATCAACGTATTGAATTTTCTTTTTTCGCGCAGCGCGAGGACCCTATCTGATGCGTACCGTTTTAAATATTTTAAATTTCTTTCTGGGCGGTTTTGTCACGACTTTCGGCTGGCTTGTTGCCACGCTGCTCAGCATCGTTTTCATTATTACGCTACCGTTAACCCGTTCCTGCTGGGAAATCACCAAGCTTTCGCTACTGCCGTTTGGCAACGAAGCGGTGCATGTGGATGAGCTTAATCCCGGCAAAAAAAATGTTTTGCTGAACTCCGGCGGCACCGTATTAAATATCGTCTGGTTTATTTTCTGCGGCTGGTGGCTTTGCGTCACCCATATCCTGGTAGGCATCGCGCAGTGTATTACGCTTATCGGTATCCCTACGGGCATCGCACACTTTAAGATCGCCGCTATCGCACTCTGGCCGGTCGGACGCCGCGTAGTCAGCGTTGAAGTCGCCAAAGCCGCCCGTGAAGCCAACGCCCGCAGCCGGTATAACTAACTATGCGTCTGTCGCTGTCGCCACGCCTGCGCCGCTATGCCTATAACAGCGCCCTGCTCTACAACCTGCGCATCTTTTTTGCGCTGGCCGGCACGGCGGGCGTGCCTTTATGGCTGGGCCAGATAACCTGGACTATCCCGCTAACGCTGGGCGTTGTGGCGGCAGCGCTGGCCGATCTTGACGATCGCCTCAGCGGCAGGCTGCGCAATTTATTGATCACCCTGGTTTGCTTTTGCGTGGCCTCCGTCTCGGTGGAGCTGCTTTCTCCTTTTCCCTGGCTGTTTACCCTTGGGCTGGCGCTGTCTACCTGGGGGTTTATCCTGCTCGGCGCGCTGGGTCAGCGTTACGCCACTATTGCTTTCGGCGCGCTGCTGATCGCTGTCTATACGCTGCTGGGGCTTGGTCTGTTTCCCCAGTGGTATTTGCAGCCCTCGCTGCTGTTGACGGGAGCTATCTGGTACAACCTGCTGACGCTGATCGGTCATCTGATTTTTCCCGTACGTCCGTTACAGGAGAATATTGCGCGCTGCTTTGAAGGCCTGGCGCGCTACCTGGAGGCGAAAGCAGGTCTCTTCGATCCAGACATCGAAGAGAATGACGACGCTTCGCTGATTGAAGCGGCAATGACCAATAGCCAGCTGGTCGCCACGCTGAATCAAACCAAGATTTCCATCCAGTCCCGGCTGCGTGGCGATCGCGGGCAGCGCAGCACGCGCCGCACGCTGCACTATTATTTCGTGGCGCAGGATATTCACGAGCGCGCCAGCTCTTCCCACGCGCAATATCACGCCTTACGCAAAGAGTATCGCTACAGCGATATTCTGTTCCGCTTTCAGCGGCTGTTAACCATGCAGGCGCGCGCCTGCCAGCAGCTCTCCAACGCTATCTTGCTGCGCGAACCCTGGCAGCACGATCCGCGTTTTGAGCGCGCTTTTGTGCACCTTCAGGCCGCGCTGGAGCGCCTGAGTGCAAACCAACCCGCCAGCAGCGAACTTAAGGCTATGCACTACCTGCTGCATAACCTTAAGGCTATCGACGCCCAGCTGGCGACCATCGAGTCCGGGCAGGTTTTGCAGGACAACAGCGACGGACGTCTTTCCAGTGAAGGCCTGACCGGCTGGGCAGATATCCGTCTGCGCCTGAGTCGCCATCTTTCGCCGCAGTCGCCGCTTTTCCGGCACGCCGTGCGCATGTCGCTGCTGCTCTGTACCGGCTACGCTTTTATCCAGATCACCGGGCTGGAACACGGCTACTGGATCCTGCTGACCAGCCTGTTTGTCTGCCAGCCCAACTATAACGCGACGAAAAGGCGCCTGGCGCTGCGTATTGTCGGCACGCTGGCCGGTATAGCGATTGGTCTGCCGCTACTCTGGCTGATCCCCTCTGTTGAGGGACAGCTGATACTCATTGTGCTCACCGGCGTGCTGTTTTTCGCCTTCCGACAGTCGCAATATGCCTACGCCACGCTTTTTATCACCCTGCTGGTACTTTGCTGCTTTAACCTGCTTGGTGAGGGGTTCGAGATCGCGCTGCCGCGTATTATCGATACGCTGCTGGGCTGCGGCATAGCCTGGATCGCCGTGGCCTTTATCTGGCCCGACTGGCGTTTCCGCCAGCTTTCCGCCGTCGCGGATCGCACGCTTAATGCCAACTGCCGCTATCTGGACGCCATTCTGGTGCAGTATCACCAGGGCAAAGATAATCGCCTGGATTACCGCATTGCCCGGCGCGATGCGCACAACTGCGACGCCGAGCTGGCCTCGGTAGTGTCTAATATTTCGGCCGAAAAAAACGCCAGCGCGGGCCTGCGTGAAGACGCTTTCCGACTACTGTGCCTGAACCACTCTTTTCTCAGCTATATTTCCGCGCTGGGCGCCCATCGCGAGAAAATCACCAACCCGGCCATGCTGCAACTGATGGATGACGCGGTCTGCTACGTCGACGACGTGCTGCATATTGATATTGTCGATGAAGACAAAGCGGCCAGGCTGCTGGGCAATCTTTCCGCCCGCCTGGCAGCGGCGGAAGCGGCGCCGGACACAAAGGAGCCGCTGGTCTTACAGCAGGTTGGCCTGCTGGTTGCACTGCTGCCGGAAATTGTTCGGTTGAAAAAAAAGGGGCTGGCCTAAGACTTTTGCTGCCTGGCCCGGCGCCGCAGCGTTTCCTTATGCCACTGCCGAAGCTCGGTTTTGACGCTTTCCGGCAGCGCTTCGTAATGGCGGCCCGCGATCGCGCCTTCCAGCGCGAAAAGGACGTTGATGCCCAAATTGTTGTTGCTGGCGTACAGCTTGAGCCAACAGCGTCTGGCGCCCTGCTCTTTGAGCATGGCGATAGTGCTGATGCCGACCTGACGTAGCAGCGTCTCGATGCGGATAGTCAAATTGGGCAAATCTTTCAGGCGCTGGTTTTGCTGCTTTTGCGTTCGCTGCTGGCGTGCGCCCTGCAGGCAAAGCCGGGAGAGCGCCACCAGCTGCCCGTGCTCTTGCCACAGCGGGTCGTCCACCCGATAATAATCCAGCGCGACCGGCATCCCTCTTTTAGTAAAATGCAGAGGCTGCATCTTCCGCTCCACGATATAGGGCTTTACCTGCTCGCAGGCCCGCAGATAAAGCTCCCCTTCCGCTACCAGCGCGAACACCACGTTCTCTATCGACAGGCTGTAGCCGCCGAACTGGCTGCGGCATTCGATTTCGCCCAGTTCGGCAAGCTGGCGTCTGGCTTTTTCAATCTGTTTTTTTGACTGGCTCATCCTTTTCTCCCTGTATACAGAACACCCTCGTCCCTGTGAGAAATGAAAAGTATGCAATCGTGGTAACAGGTTCAATTACTAATTGCCGTTACAGCCGGTTTCATTGTGATTTTGCGAGACGTTATCAAAATTTAGGGTTGATCTTTGTTCACCGCCCTTATACTGTATATCCATACAGTGACCTGCGAGCAAAGCCGATATGCGTACTCATTCCATGAAATCTCATTCTGTTAACAGCCGTTTTCCTCAGCCCCGCTCTTCATCCCATAGCGAAGCGACTGGCCTGATCAGCGAACTGATCTACAGCGAGAATCAGCCGGGCATGACGCAAATGCTACTGCTCCCTTTGCTGCAACAGCTGGGCACGCAGTCCCGCTGGCAGCTATGGCTGACGCCGCAGCAAAAGCTGAGCCGCAGCTGGCTTGCGCGTTCCGGGCTGCCGCTTAATAAAGTGATGCAGGTCCAGGGGCAGGCCATTAATACGCTGGAGGCCATGATTAAAGCGCTGCAAACGGGGAACTACAGCGTGGTGCTGGGTTGGCTGCCTGAGGAACTGACCGAGGAAGATCGTCGTCGGCTCCATGACGCAGCGTTAAGCGGCCAGGCTTTAGGTCTGATTATGCGACCGGATCCGGTCGAAATTGTCGCGTGCAGACCCTTTAATGGGTTAAAAATTCAGTCGAGTTTGTATCATTAAGTAAAAATAAGAGTTTTCTCATCATAAACTTCTTCGCCGGGCATGATAAGCGTCTGATTATGCTATGACCCGGCGTGACAATGGTTTAGCCGCGTTTTTCCCGGAAGTTATTTCCCGCCGTCCTGTACGCAAATGTGTAAAAATGTGTACAAAACGCCGTTTTTTTTCAGACCGCCTTCACATCTTACTTGTAAGTTTGCTGGTACGTTGTAGACTTTACGTCGCCAGGGTGCTCAATAATCTCCCTTTTTTGGATGAGTCATAATCGAGCGTCATAACCCGGCGAAGGATTAAATCAAAGAGCTAATGAAAGCTCATTGCCTATTTGGATGATAACGAGGCGCAAAAATGAAAAAGACAGCTATCGCAATTGCAGTGGCACTGGCTGGCTTCGCTACCGTAGCGCAGGCCGCTCCTAAAGATGACACCTGGTATACCGGTGCGAAACTGGGCTGGTCTCAGTACCACGACACTGGTTACTACGGTAACGATTATGCGAACAACGACGGCCCAACTCACGAAAGCCAGCTGGGCGCAGGTGCCTTCGGTGGTTACCAGGCTAATCAGTACCTGGGCTTCGAACTGGGTTATGACTGGCTGGGTCGTATGCCTAACAAAGGCAATGTCGTAAACGGCGCATTCAAAGCACAGGGCATTCAGCTGGCTGCGAAACTGAGCTACCCAATCTATGACGATCTGGACGTGTACACCCGTCTGGGCGGCATGGTATGGCGCGCTGACTCCACGCAGAACAACAACGGTACTCGCATCAGCGATCACGACACCGGTGTTTCTCCGCTGGCAGCTGTAGGTGTTGAATACGCTGTAACCAAAAACTGGGCTACCCGTCTGGACTACCAGTGGGTTAACAACATCGGTGATGCAAACACCGTTGGCACCCGTCCAGATAACGCCATGCTGAGCGTAGGTGTTTCCTACCGTTTCGGCCAGGATGAAGCAGCGCCAGCACCGGCTCCGGCTCCAGCACCAGCGCCAGTTGTTGAAACCAAGCGTTTCACCCTGAAATCAGACGTGCTGTTCACCTTCAACAAGGCGACTCTGAAGCCAGAAGGTCAGCAGGCTCTGGATCAGCTGTACACCCAGCTGAGCTCTCTGGATCCTAAAGACGGCAACGTCGTGGTTCTGGGCTTCACCGACCGTATCGGTTCTGACCAGTACAACCAGAAACTGTCTGAGAAACGTGCACAGTCCGTTGTTGACTACCTCGTGTCTAAAGGCATCCCTTCTAACAAGATCTCTGCACGTGGCATGGGTGAAACTAACCCAGTTACCGGCAACACCTGTGACAGCGTGAAAGGCCGTAACGCCCTGATCGAATGTCTGGGTCCAGACCGTCGCGTAGAAATCCAGGTTAAAGGCATCAAAGACGTGGTAACTCAGCCTCAGGGTTAAGTTTACGCTTTGATAAAAACCCCGCTTCGGCGGGGTTTTTTGTGGGCGCTATTTCGCGCTGCTGCTTATTGTCCCGCCGGCCGTAATTGCAGACCGTCGACAGGTCTAATCCGGCTTGCCCAGGATCGCCTGCAAATCCTGCCTGAGTGAAGACATCTGGCTGGCATATTTTTCTTTATGCTCTGCATCTTCTATCAGCTGCACAATGGTGTCCGAAAGCGTGACGTTTCGCCGCTGCGCCAGCGCGGCCAGCCGCTGCCAGACCAGATACTCCAGATCGATAGATTTCTTCCGCGTATGCTGATGTTCTGCATTAAAGTGACGCTTGCGGCGCGCGCGTATACTTTGCTTCATGCGGTTTTCCAGCGCCGGATTGATATGACGGGCAATCCATGTCGTTACCTCGCCAGGGCTGTATTCTATCGCCAGCAGCTCACCGACGGCAGCCTGGGCCGCGCTTCGCTCCAGATAACGCGTGATCGCTTCACCTTCCCGGTGTTTTTTCACCAGGTATGTCCACTTCCATCCGCTTTCAAGGTTTTCCAGTTGCTGGTATTTCATCGGGATCTCATGCTAAACCTGTAACCTATTTAGAATAACAGCTTTTTTAACATAGCCGCACGGAAAACCAGAGCGAACTCGCAATTGCGGCCCGTAAGGGTGCAAAGAAGAACTCAGCGATGCTTAACAGGCTGAAATCTTGTATAATGGCGTATTACTCATTTTAAGAAAAAAACGATAACTTTGATCAACAACCAACTTGAATGGCGCGCCCTGCAGCCCGATACCGACAGCGTTCAGTCGCTTTTCTCCGAGCTTCCTGATGATCCCTGTTACTTTTCCGAAGTACAGTCACGCCTGTTCAATACGCTGAGCCTGCTGCTGGACAGCCAGGCAAAACTGCCGCTGATGCTGGTCAAAACGCCGGAGCACCCGGAGTATCAGGCTCTGCTGCAGACCGTGATTTCAGGTTTTGATGATGAAAGCGTGACGCTGTACGGCGGTCATTATCATATTGACGGCGCGGCGGTCAGCTGGCGTCCGGCCGAGTCGGAGCAGGATAATTTTGCCTCGACGGGCGGCGTGCACAGCGCAGACTGGATTGAGGCGGAACAGCTGTTCGGCTGTTTCCGTCAGTACAATAATACGTTAACGCTTGAACCCGGACTGGTGCACAAGGCTAACGGCGGGACGCTACTGCTTTCTTTACGCGCCCTGCTGGCCCAGCCGCTGCTCTGGCTACGTCTGAAGCAAATCCTCAGCACCCGCCAGTTTAGCTGGCATTCGCCCGACGAGTCCCGGCCGCTGCCGGTTGCCGTGCCGCCAATGCCGCTGCATTTTCGTCTTATCCTGACCGGTGAACGCGACGCGCTGGCTGATTTCCAGGAGATGGAGCCGGAGCTGGCGGCGCTGGCGTTCTATTCGGAATTTGAGGATAACATTCAGATCGTCGACGAGCAGTCGTTCGCTTTGTGGATCAAGTGGGCACGTTCGGTCGCTGCTGATGAAGATCTGCTGATTGCAGACGATCTTTGGCCGGTGCTGATGCGTGAAGCGGTACGCTATACCGGCGACCAGGAAACGCTGCCGCTGTGTCCCGTCTGGCTGGCTCGCCAGTTCCAGGAGGCGGCGGCCAACAGCGATGAAAACCTGATCAACGGCGAACACCTTCAGGCGGCGCTGGATAATCGCGAGTGGCGCGAAGGCTTCCTTGCCGAGCGAATTCGTGACGAGATCCTGCTGGATCAGATCCTGATCGAAACCGAAGGCGAGGCGATTGGTCAAATCAACGCCCTTTCCGTTATCGAATTTCCCGGCCATCCCCGCGCCTTCGGCGAGCCTTCCCGCATCAGCTGTGTCGTACACGTGGGCGACGGCGAGTTCCATGACGTGGAGCGTAAAGCGGAGCTGGGCGGCAACATCCATGCCAAAGGCATGATGATTATGCAGGCATGGCTGATTGCGGAGCTGGAGCTTGATCAGCAGCTGCCCTTCTCCGCCTCGGTCGTGTTTGAACAATCCTATTCAGAAGTCGATGGCGACAGCGCATCGCTGGCCGAACTCTGCGCCCTGATCAGCGCGCTGTCCAGCCAGCCGATTACGCAACAGATTGCCGTGACCGGCTCGGTGGATCAGTTCGGTCGCGTGCAGCCAGTCGGCGGCCTGAACGAAAAGATCGAAGGCTTTTTCCATATCTGCCAGCAGCGCACGCTGAACGGCAGCCAGGGCGTTATCATTCCTGCGGCGAACGTGCGTCACCTTTGCCTGCAACAGGAAGTGGTGGATGCCGTGCGGGAAGGAAAATTTCACGTCTGGGCGGTGGAAAGCGTGGAGGAAGCCCTTCCTCTCCTGACCAAAACCGAATGGGACAAAGAAGACGCGCCTTGTCTGCTAAGATCGATTCAGGAGCGCATTGCGCAAATAAACCAACAGGAAGGTCGGCAACGTCCGTGGCCGCTGCGCTGGCTGAACTGGTTTAACCAGAGCTAATCGGGCTTGCTCAGCTTACAGCTGTAAGCTAACCTTCGTGCTTCAATAAAATAAGGCTTATTAAGAACATGGTAGATAAACGCAAATCCTACTCAAAAGAAGACCTGATTGCCTCTGGTCGCGGTGAACTTTTCGGTGCCGAAGGCCCGCCGTTGCCGTCTGGCAACATGCTGATGATGGATCGCGTCATCGAGATGAATGAAGATGGCGGCAACTACGGTAAAGGCTTTGTGGAAGCGGAGCTGGATATCAATCCCGATCTGTGGTTCTTCGGCTGCCACTTTATCGGCGATCCGGTGATGCCAGGCTGTCTGGGTCTTGATGCGATGTGGCAGCTGGTAGGCTTCTATCTGGGCTGGCTGGGCGCGGAAGGTAAAGGCCGTGCGCTGGGCGTAGGCGAAGTTAAATTTACCGGCCAGGTTCTGCCAACGGCGAAAAAAGTCTCTTACCGTATTCACTTTAAGCGTGTTATTAACCGCAAGCTGGTGATGGGCGTAGCCGATGGCGAAGTGCTGGTGGATGGCAACGTTATCTATACCGCTACCGATCTGAAAGTGGGTCTGTTCAAGGACACCACCGCTTTTTAAGCGCGTTTAAAAGACGAAACCTCCGCCCGGGCGGAGGTTTTCCTTTTCAATAACAGAGCGGATTACGCGGTAACCGTCCTGTCCTCCATGGCCTGTCGCCAACCTCCCAACCAGTGAGATCTTGCATCTATCATTTGATAGGGACACATCTCTTTAGGGCGTCCGGTAATACCGGCCTGATAACCTCTGGAATGTGCCCGTTCGAGCCGATCTCGTTTCTGTCTCTTCATCATGCCTGTAATCCCCTCTTCAGGTCAGGTGGAATCTGGTGGAAAGAAATCAGTGAGTGCATACGCAGTCACAATTTAGTTCTAACGCCATTTTCGCTGAAGATCAACGCGCAAATTTCACGCCAATGTCATAAACCTGTGCGAGGATAGTGGAAACTTATCGCCTGAAAACTCTCCTGAAAACCAGATAACCTCCTGTATGGCAATAAAAAAAGCCCCGATTGTGCAATCTTCTGATTGTCGACAAACCGGGGCTTAGCGCCAGTGATTAATTTTTCTAATTAAGGCTGCGGATACCGTTAGCTATATCCTGCGCCTCCTGCTGCCAGCCTTCTGCCAGCGTTCTGACCAGCGCGTCGTAGCCATCCTCTTTCTGCGGCAGGGCCAGCGTAAACGAGCGCTTCACGATTTGCCCCTGATGCTCCAGCACCCAGTCGCCGCTGATCACCGCATGGCCGTCGTAACGACCGTGGAAGCCGGTCATCGTTACGTTGAGCGTATCCTGCTGCTGGCCCAGCGGTGAAGCCGAGACCAGCGAGCCGGGCAGCGCCTGGCTCAGGTTCGCCACCAGCGTTTGCTGTAGCTGCTGGTCGAGCGGGCTGGCCCAGAGGTTATTGGCAGCAATCGTATATTTCACGTCGCTGGTTTGGTAAACCAGCCCGTTACCGGACAAATAGTCCGGAACGGAAACATGCTGGACAAAAACCGCTGGCCGCGCGGCATCAACGCTGCTGACGGCCGCGCCCTTCGCCGCCACGGGCAGCTGGTAATAGGTGGTATCGGACGTGCTGCTGCAGGCGCTCAGCGCCAGGGCCAAAGCCACAGGTAGCCATTTTTTCATTATTTCGCCCTCTTCGGCTGGGGATCCTGGCCGGGTTTTGCTTCAAACACCAGCGCATTGCTCTTGCTGTTCAACGTTTTCAGCACCGGCTGCAGTTCACGCAGCACCTGATTGAGCTGCTGCATATCGCCGACCAGTTTGCTGTAGGCCGGTGCGCCAGGCTGGAAGCCTTTCATGCTGGCGTTCAGCTCGCGCAGCGTTTTCTGCATATCGGCCGGTAGCTCTTTCATCGACTGGCTGCCGGTGATCTGGTTGATGTTATCCAGCGTTTTCTGCAGCTCGCGAATAGTGCGCTGGCTCTCTTTCAGCGTGCCCGTGGCCTGATTAATCATCGGGTTCAGCGGCAGCGAATTGATTTTATCCAGCGTATCCATCAGTTTCTGTTGGATCTGCGCCAGTCCGCCGCTGGTCGTTGGGATCAGCTCATAGCCCGCAAAAGAGGCCGGTCCTTTGAACGGTTTGGCATTGCTGTCAAAATCCAGATCGATATAGAGCGAGCCGGTCAGCAGGTTGGCCGACTTCAGCGAGGCGCGAAGACCCGCCTTGATACCGTCCTTCAGGTGCTGCTCAATATCAAAGTCCTTGCCCAGCATACTCTGGAAGCGGTCCGGCTCGATGCGGATCAGTACCGGGATACGGTAATCGTTGCCCAGCTGCTGCGCGACTTTAGTGGATTTAAACGGCACTTCCGCGACCGTTCCCAGCCTTATGCCCCGGAACTCTACAGGCGCGCCCGGCTGCAGGCCGCGAATAGAATCGCTGAAGAACATCAGGAAGTCTTTATGCACGGTGTAGAGCGAATCCTGAATGCTGCGCTGATCGTCAAACAGCTTATATTCCGCTTTATTCGCCGCCGCCTGTCCCAGATCCCAGCCGTCCGGCACGTCAAAGCTGACGCCGCCGCTGAACAGCGTGGTCAGCGAGCCCATTTCAACCCGCATACCTGAAGCGGACATATCTACCGCGATGCCGCTATCCTTCCAGAAGCGCACGTTTGTCGTGACCAGCCGGTCATAAGGGGCGGCGATAAACAGCTGATAGGTCATCATACGTTTGTCGGCGTCGAACTGGCTGGTTTCCACCGAGCCTACGCGATAGCCACGGAACAGCACCGGATCGCCAGGGTTCAGCTGGCCCGCTTTCGCGCTGTCCAGCGTAATGCGTACCCCTTTGGCATCCGGCGGCGCCAGCGGCGGCGCATCCAGCAGCTTATACTGTTCGGGCTGTTCGCCTTTGCTGCCCGGCTGCAGCTCAATATAGGAGCCGGAAAGCAGCGTCCCCAGACCGGTAACGCCTTCGCGGCCGATGGTCGGTTTAACCACCCAGAACGCGCTGTCGCCTTTCAGCAGTTTTTCCATGCCGGCGTTAAGGCGCGCGGTAATTTTCACGTGCAGCAGATCGTCAGTCAGTACGGCGCTTTCTACCGTGCCGACATCAACGCTGCGGCTTTTAATCGCCGTTTTACCGCCTTCGATGCCTTCCGCGTTGGTGGTGATCAGCGTGACCAGCGGCCCCTGATGGGTGAAATGATAAACAAGGATCCACGCACCGATTAATACGGTGATAATGGGGATGATCCAGACTGGTGACCAACGTTTGATTCGATCAACCGTCGCCACGCCATGATTATTTTCCTGCAATGCCTGGCTCCTCTTTAGTTTGGGTACTGACACGATCCCAGGTCAGACGGGGGTCAAACGTCATGGCGGCGAACATCGTCAGGATCACCACCAGCGCAAACAGCAACGCCCCCGTCGCGGGATAAATATTCATTAGCTGGCCCATGCGCACCAGCGCGGAGAGCACAGCTATCACAAAGACATCAATCATTGACCAGCGGCCGACAAACTCCACCACCTCGTAGATTTTATGCATCCTTTCGCTGTCCTGATGCGGCTTGCTTTTGCCGTTGGCATCCCAGCAAAGCCAGCCGATAGCCAGCATTTTTAGCGAAGGCACCATGATACTGGCGATAAAAATCACCAGCGCAACCGGATAGGAGCCTTCTCCCCACAGCAATACCACGCCCGCCATAATGGTAGACGTCGTTTTGCTGCCAAGGGATTCCGTGATCATAATTGGCAGCAGGTTAGCGGGAATATATAAAAGCAGTGAGGTCAGCAGCAGCGCCATTGTCCATTGCAGGCTGTGCCTGCGCCGGGCGTGACCGCGCGTGCCGCAGCGTGAACAGGAGAGTTGTCCGACCGGCAGTATGGCTGTACAGCAGCTACAGGAACGCAGATCCTGCGCCAGGCCGCTGATGGCAGGCACCGGTTTCGCCGGCAACGCAGGCAGAGGCGCAATGCGCTGCCACATCCAGCGGCGATCGACGCACTGAAAAGCGCGCAGCTGCAGCACGCAGAACAAACACCAGGGAATAAAACTGGTGCCGATGCCGATATCGCCGTAGGCCATCAGTTTGACAAAGCTGACCAGCACGCCGGCCAGGAAAATTTCCGCCATGCCCCAGGTTTTGATCTGAAACAGCGCGCGCGCCATCGCTTTTTTTAACGGCGTGGGCAGATTAACCGGGTTCACCAGCAGCAGGATAATAAGCATACAGAGCGCGGGCACGGCCTGCACGAACAGCAGAAACAGCGTCGCCAGGCTGCTGTAATCCACCGAAACCATGACCTGCGGGATACGCATCAGCGTAATTTCGCTGCTCATCCCCGCCACGTGCATATTGACGAACGGAAACAGGTTCGCCAGAAGCAGCATAAACAGCGCCGCCAGCGCATAGCCGGTTGGCCGCTTGCGCGGCTCATCCCAGTTCATGACCAGCGTGGTATCACAGCGCGGGCAGCTGGCTTTGCTGCCCGGCGTGAGAGGCGGCAACTGTGTCATCAGGTCGCACTGCGGGCAAAGCATCCACTGGTCGGCCTGGTGCGATGAACACATAGATTACCTCGGGGTTATTGGTTTTTCAGCGATTCCAGGTATTCCCAGCGCTCGAAAGCCTTTTCCAGCGCCTGTTCGGCTTCGGCAAGCGCATCCAGTACCGGCTGGGTCACGTCGTGCGGCTGGCCAAAGAAGCTGGCGTCGGCCACCTTCGCCTGCAGCGAGGCCAGCTCGTTCTCCAGCTGCTCCATCTTCTGCGGCATCTGCTCCAGCTCGCGCTGCAGGTTATAACTCATCTTAGCCGCCGGACGCTTTGCCGGATCGCTTTTTACGGTTTCCTGACGCGTGGCCGGCGCGCTTTGCGCCGCGCTGCGGGTTTGCTTGTAGGCGGTGCGCTGCAGCTGAGCATCATGATAGCCGCCGACAAAAGCGCCGATCTCGCCCTGGCCTTCAAAAATCCAGCACTCGGTAACAGTATTATCGACAAACTGACGATCGTGGCTGACCAGCAGCACCGTGCCCTGATAGCCGTCGATCAGCTCTTCCAGCAGTTCCAGCGTTTCCACGTCCAGATCGTTGGTCGGTTCATCGAGGATCAGCAGGTTGCTGGGCTTCAGGAACAGGCGCGCCAGCAGCAGGCGGTTACGCTCTCCGCCCGACAGCGCACGTACTGGCGTCATGGCACGCTTAGGGTGGAACAGGAAGTCCTGCAGATAGCCCAGCACGTGGCGCGGCTTACCGTTCACCATCACTTCCTGCTTGCCTTCCGCCAGGTTATCCATCACCGTGCGATCAGGGTCGAGTTCCGTCCGGTGCTGATCGAAATAGGCCACTTCAAGCTTGGTGCCGATATGCACGCGACCGCTGTCCGGTTTCAGCTGATCGAGCATCAGCTTCAGCAGCGTAGACTTGCCGCAGCCGTTCGGGCCGATCAGCGCAATTTTGTCGCCGCGCTGCACCTGGCGGGAGAAATCCTTCACCAGCTGTTTGCCCGCCACGCCGTAGCTGACGTTTTCCAGTTCAAAGACGATTTTGCCGGAGCGGCTCGCCTCTTCCACCTGCATATTGGCTTTGCCCATCACTTCGCGGCGTTCGGCGCGCTCGTTGCGCAATGCTTTCAGCGCGCGGACGCGTCCTTCGTTACGGGTACGACGGGCTTTGATGCCCTGACGGATCCAGACTTCTTCCTGCGCCAGCTTGCGGTCGAATTCGGCGTTCTGCATCTCTTCCACGCGCAGCGCTTCTTCTTTGCCCAGCAGGAACTGATCGTAGTCGCCCGGCCAGGAAACCAGCTTGCCGCGATCGAGGTCAACGATACGCGTCGCCATATTGCGGATAAACGAACGGTCGTGCGAGATAAAGATAATGCTGCCCTGGAAAGTTTTCAGGAAGGTTTCCAGCCAGTCGATGGTTTCGATATCCAGGTGGTTGGTCGGCTCGTCCAGCATCAGCACGCGCGGATTGCTGACCAGCGCGCGGCCCAGCGCCGCTTTACGCAGCCAGCCGCCGGACAGCGAGGAGAGCGGCGCATCGCCGTCCAGACCGATCTGCTTCAGCACGTCCTGAATACGTGTTTCCAGCTGCCACAGGTTCTGGTGATCGAGAATGCTTTGCAGCCTGCCCATTTCGTTCAGGTTTTTCTCGCTGGGATCGCTCATTACCAGATGCGAAATCGCATGATAGGCCTTCAGGTACTCGGCCTGTTCATTCACGCCTTCGGCAACGAAGTCATACACCGAGCCTTTTACGTTACGCGGCGGATCCTGTTGCAGGCGCGCGATAACCAGGTCCTGCTCATAAATGATGCGCCCATCGTCCAGCGGCTGCTCGCGGTTGATGATTTTCATCAGCGTTGATTTGCCCGCGCCGTTGCGCCCTACCAGACAGACGCGCTCGTTCTCTTCAATATGCAGCTCGGTGTTATCCAACAGCGGCGCGTCGCTGAATGAGAGGTAAGCGCCATGAATACTGATCAGTGACATAAAACTTATTCCTTACCGGCGTGAGTAATCAGCCAGCAGTTATGAATTTGACGGTTGCGGGCGAAGTCCTGCGACTGCGTTTTCGCGGTAATTTCTTCAGCGTGCAGCTGAAGCTCGGCCAGGCCTTCCAGATCCATTTTGAAGCCGCGCTTATTGTTGGAGAACATGACGGTGCCGTTTTTGCGCAGCAGCCTTTTCAGATCTTTCATCAACAGCAGATGATCGCGCTGCACGTCAAAACTCTCTTCCATTCTTTTCGAGTTCGAGAAGGTTGGCGGATCGATAAAGATCAGATCGAACTGCTCGTCGGACTCGCGCAGCCAGCTCAGGCAATCTGCCTGCATCAGGCGGTGCTGGCGGCCGGTCAGGCCGTTCAGACGCAGGTTGCGTTCTGCCCATTCCAGATAGGTGCGCGACATATCCACCGTGGTGGTGCTTTTGGCGCCGCCCAGTCCGGCATGCACGCTGGCGCTGCCGGTATAGGCAAACAGGTTCAGGAAGTCTTTGCCCTTGCTCATCTGCCCAAGCATTTTACGCGCGATGCGGTGATCCAGGAACAGGCCGGTATCCAGATAGTCGGTGAGATTTACCCACAGCTTCGCGTTAAACTCGGAAACCTCGAAGAAGTCGCCCTTTTCGCCCAGCTTCTGATACTGGCTTTTGCCTTTCTGCCGCTCGCGGGTTTTCAGCACCAGACGGTTTGCCGGCAGATCCAGCACGCTGAGCGTGGCGGCAATAACGTCAAACAGGCGCTGACGGGCTTTAGACGGCTCGATGGTCTTCGGCGGCGCATACTCCTGCACCACCACCCACTCGCCATAGCGATCGACAGCGACGTTGTAGTCCGGCAGATCGGCATCGTAAATGCGGTAGCACTCAATGCCTTCCTGACGCGCCCATTTTTCCAGCTTCTTCAGGTTTTTACGCAGGCGGTTAGCGTAGTCTTCCGCAATCTGCGCCACGCCGGAGGTATTCACTCCCAGCTGATAGTTTTTCTGTACGCAGTCCAGCGGGCCGTTTTTGGCCTTGAACTGGCGTTCAGCACGCAGCTGCAGGCAGCTCAGCAGCTCCGGCGACGCGCTGAACAGCGACAGGTTCCAGCCGCCGAAATGCTGTTTCATCAGGCGTCCCAGCTGGCTGTGCAGCGCAATCAGGGCCGGTTCGCTTTCCAGACGTTCGCCGTAAGGCGGGTTGCTCAGCACGGTGCCGGTTGGCCCTTCCGCCAGCGGATTGGTCAGCTTCAGCACGTCCTGGGTGGTAAAGCTGATAAGCTCCGCCAGGCCTGCACGACGGGCGTTAACGCGCGCGCGTTCAATGACGCGGGAGTCGTTATCGTAACCATAAAAACGGGACGTCGTTTCCTGAAGCCCGCGACGAGCGCGCACTTTCGCTTCGCTGGTCACTTCACGCCACAGCGCCTCGTCGAATTTGTTCCAGCCGGTAAAGCCCCAGTAGGTGCGATGCAGGCCAGGCGCGCGATCGCTGGCGATCATCGCCGCTTCAATCAGCAGCGTGCCCGAGCCGCACATAGGATCGACCATCGGCGTGCCCGCCTGCCAGCCGGAGCGCTGCACGATAGCCGCCGCCAGGTTTTCCTTGAGCGGCGCCATGCCGGTTTGCTGGCGATAGCCGCGCTGGTGCAGGCCTTCGCCGCTCAGATCCAGCGCAATGCTGGCATTGTCTTTGTTCAGCCAGACGTTAACGCGGATATCCGGCTGCTCGCGATCCACATCCGGTCGCGCCAGGTTTTTGCGGGTAAAGCTGTCCACGATGGCGTCTTTGACTTTAAGCGCGCCGTACTGGCTGTTGCGGATCACTTCATTCAGCCCGCTGAAATGCACGGCAAAGGTTTTATCGCTGCCGAACAGCGCCGGCCAGTCGATAGCCTGTACGCCCAGATAGAGATCCAGGTCGCTGTATACGCCGCATTCGGTCAGCGGCAGCAGGATGCGGGAAGCCAGGCGGCTCCACATCAGGCTCTGATACATCAGACGATCGTCGCCCTGAAAATGTACGCCGCCCTGGACAATCTGGCAGGCCTCGGCCCCCAGCGCTTCCAGTTCACTTTTTAACAGCTCTTCGAGCCCACGCGCCGTACTGGCAAACAGAGAATTCATAACATCACTTATCATCTGGAAAATTGCTGCGCATTATAGCTAATCCGGGGCGCATGTCATAAAGTTAGCTTCTTTTCGTCAGCCGCTCCCGGCTCTTTTTTTGCGCTGGCGTTTTCTTCCCTGCTGGAGAGCACCATGATTAGCCTGTCCCGTCTGTTTATTCATCCCGTAAAATCCATGCGTGGCACGCAGGTTTCTCATGCTCAGGCGCTTGCCAGCGGCCTGGCCTTCGATCGTATTTTTATGCTTACCGAGGCGGACGGCACCTTTATTACAGCGCGTCAGTATCCTGAAATGGTGCTTTTTACGCCCGCACTGCTGCCGGACGGTCTGCTGCTGGCGGCGCCGGACGGCAGCAGCGCCACCGTGCGCTTTGCGGATTTCGCCGCCGAGCCTGCGCCGGTGGAAGTCTGGGGCAACCATTTCACCGCGCTGATTGCGCCTGCGCCAATCAACAGCTGGCTGAGCGGCTTTTTTCCGCGTCCCGTGCAGCTTCGCTGGGTAGGACCGGAGATGACCCGGCGCGTGCAGCGATTTAGCGAGGTGCCGCTGGGCTTTGCCGACGGCTATCCTTATTTGCTGATTAATGAGGCCTCGCTGCACGATTTACGTAAGCGTTGCCCGGCCGGCGTAAAGTTGGAGCAGTTCCGTCCAAACCTGGTGGTAACGGGCACGACGGCATGGGCGGAAGATCGCTGGGCAACGGTGCGCATCGGCGGCATCCTTTTTGACGCACCGAAACCTTGCAGCCGCTGCATTTTTACCACTGTCAGCACGGAGCGCGGCCGCAGGCATCCCACCGGCGAGCCGCTGACAACCCTGCAAAAATTCCGTACCGCGATGGATGGCAGCGGCGATGTCGATTTTGGTATCAACCTGGTGGCACGCAACAGCGGCATCGTGCGGGTGGGTGACGAGCTGGAGGTGGTTGCCGATAAACCGGCACGCCTGTATGGCGCGGGTGAAGTGGCGGAATCGCTGGAAGCGGTTGCCGCAGCGCAGGAAAGCGTCACCCTCAGCTGGGAAGGCGAGCGCTTCAGCGGCAACAATCAGCAGGTTTTACTGGAGCAGCTGGAGATGCAGGGTTATCGCATCCCCTACTCCTGCCGTGCGGGCGTTTGCGGCAGCTGCCGCGTCCGGCTGGCGTCCGGCCAGGTTCGGGCGCTGAAGAAAGGCGCGCTGCGCGAGGACGGCACGCTGTTAAGCTGTAGCTGCGTCCCGGACGGCGACCTGGTGCTGTTGGCGCGTTAAACGGCGCGGGCGAAGGTGAAAATATGCTGGCTGATGGCGGGCAGCAGGCGATCGTGCATCACCTTGATAGCATCGCCCAGCACCATCGTTTTGCCGCCCAGCTGCAGCTCCGGCTGCGCCAGCAGGCACAGCGCGGCGTTTTCGCCCGCTTCCACCACCAGCAGCGTGGCTTCTTCGCCCGTTTCGCACAGGCGCACCGCTACCAGCTCGCCATCCTGCGGCGTACAGTGACGCGGATGCGCGGAAAAGTGCCAGCTTTTTGGCATCTGCGGCTTCAGAAAACGCAGGGCAACCAGCGCGTTCAGCACCAGCTCGGTACGCTGCCATTCGGTCAGGTCGCACGTCAGGCATTTTTCTGCGAAGGTGGAAAACAGGGCGGCGTCGTCGACGGAGAATTGCGCGGCGTTAAAGGCATCGGGCGTCAGCATTTTACGAGGGAAGCGTGAGCGGAACAGCGCGCCTTCCGCCATAGCCAACATCATGCGTTCCTGTTCGTCATCGAAGAACCAGCGCCAGCTGTCGTCAGGTTTAATCCTCATGAAGTATCCCGTAATGATCGTCAGGTCGGCTATTTATCGCGAGGTCAGCGAACACGCGATCCGCCCCGTGCCAAAATAGTCTGAATAATGCATAAACAGGAGAAAATATAAACGAGCCAGAGGGGAAAATAAACCCCCTGGCCCCGTTAAGCCTGCATTTAATCAAATATGACTGACAATTTCTTTAATCAGCGGCGGCCCTTTGTAAATAAAACCGGAATATATCTGCACCAGCGAGGCGCCCGCCGCCATTTTTTCTTTGGCTGCCACCAGCGAATCTATGCCGCCTACGCCGATAATCGGCAGCCGGCCCTGCAGTTCCTGCGAGAGACGGCGAATGATTTCCGTACTTTTCAGCTGTACCGGACGCCCGCTCAGGCCGCCCGTTTCTTCGCTGTATTTCAGGCCGCTAACCAGCGAACGATCCAGCGTGGTATTGGTCGCGATTACACCATCAATATTATGCCGCACCAGGCTGTCGGCAATTTGGATAAGTTCTTCTTCAGCTAAATCCGGCGCAATTTTGACCGCTACCGGCACATATTTTTGATGCTGATTTTCCAGCGCCTGCTGTTTGTGCTTAATCGCCTGCAAAAGATCGTCCAGCGCTTCACCATATTGCAGCGTGCGTAACCCTGGCGTATTCGGCGATGAGATGTTGATCGCAATATAACCTGCATAAGGATAAACTTTCTCCATACAGATTAAATAATCTTCTTTACCCATTTCGACCGGCGTATCTTTATTTTTGCCGATATTGATGCCCAGAATGCCGTCGAAGCGAGCCTGCCTGACATTATTGACCAGCTGGTCCACGCCCAGATTATTGAATCCCATACGATTAATAATGCCTTCCGCCTCTCTGATGCGGAACATACGCGGCTTATCGTTCCCCGCCTGTGGTCGTGGCGTCACGGTGCCGACTTCAATAAAGCCAAAGCCCATTGCGCCGAAGGCGTCAATACATTCACCGTTCTTATCCAGCCCCGCCGCCAGGCCCAGCGGGTTTTTGAACGTCAGGCCCATGCAGTTGACGGGCTTAAAAGGAAGAGTTTGTCGAACCAGATGAATAAGCGGCGTTCCGGTTATCCGGTGCAGCTGCTGAAGGGTCAATTCGTGCGCACGCTCGGCGTCGAGCTGAAAAAGCGCGTTACGAACCAGGTTATACATGATCGCTCCTGAGTAGCCCATAATACCGGGCCGGAAAAGGACTAACGGTTGCCTCAGCAACCCTGAAAACTGTGCGGTCGACACGCCTTCTTCGCTTTTATACGTTATCAGATACAAAGAACAGCGGCCTTCGACATGCGCAGCAACGCTGCAGGCGCGGGGGAAAATGGTAAAGTCCTTTGCCGGGAAAGTAAAACGTTTGCGTGCCCCATCCCTCTCTTTTTCCGCGCTTTCCTGTTATCTGTTTTTCGCTTAGTCAAAAAGTAACTTAAATATGCCGGATAAATCATTTAAGGCGTCCGTCACACTCTGCCAGGATAGTTCCATAAGTTCAGGAATTATTTCAATCAATAACTTTTGGTTATAAGGAGAGATGATGCGCGTTATTACTCTGGCAGGCAGTCCTCGCTATCCTTCGCGGTCAACCGCGCTGCTGACCCTGTGCCAGCACGCGCTGGAGCAACGAGGCGCCGAGGTGATCCCCTGGAACCTGCATAACTTTCCTCCAGAGGATTTGCTTTACGCCCGCTTCGACTCGCCTGCGCTGCTGGCTTTAAAAGAGGATCTGGCTAACGCCGATGGGCTGATCGTCGCCACGCCGGTTTATAAAGCCTCTTTTTCCGGCGCGTTAAAAACCCTGCTCGACTTACTGCCGGAACGCGCGCTGGAGCATAAAGTGGTGCTGCCGCTGGCGACCGGCGGCACCATCGCGCATATGCTGGCCGTGGACTATGCGCTAAAACCGGTGCTTAACGCGCTGAAGGCGCAGGAGGTGCTGCACGGCGTGTTTGCCGACGACAGCCAGATTAGCCATTACGATCGCCAGCCCGAACTTTCTCCCCTGCTTGCCGAACGCATTGCGGAATCACTCGACACCTTCTGGTATGCGCTGTCGCGTCGTCATCAGCGGCTGGCCGCAGCGGTATAAGGAAGCGCCCATGAGCCTGTTTACACGTTTTGTCTCGGCGCTGGCCTTCAGCGCGCTGTTCACTGGCGGCGCGCTGGCGGACGAGGCCGCGCCTGCCGCTTTCCGTATTGGCTATCAAAAAGGGTCGGTGAGCATGGCGCTGGCCCGCTCGCATCAGCTGCTGGAAAAGCGTTTCCCTCATACGCAGATTAAATGGATTGAGTTTCCGGCCGGCCCGCAAATGCTGGAAGCGCTGAATGTTAACAGCATCGATTTGGGCAGCACGGGCGACATTCCGCCAATCTTCGCCCAGGCGGCCGGTGCCGATCTGCTTTATGTCGGCTCAGAGCCGCCCAAGCCGCAATCTGAAGTGATCCTGGTAGCCAAAGACAGCCCGATTAGAAGCGTCGCCGAACTGAAAGGCCATAAGGTGGCTTTCCAGAAGGGCTCCAGCTCGCATAATTTACTGCTGCGCGCGCTGACCAAAGCCGGGCTGAAATTCAGTGATATTCAGCCTGCCTATCTGACGCCTGCCGATGCCCGCGCGGCTTTCCAGCAGGGCGATGTCGATGCCTGGGCTATCTGGGATCCCTACTATTCCGCCGCGCTGTTGCAGGGCGGCGTGCGGGTGCTGGCCGATGGCGACGGGCTGAACCTGACCGGTTCGTTTTATCTGGCGACCCGCCCTTTTGCTGAAGCCAACGGCGCTTTCGTGCAGCAGGTGCTGGAGACGTTCAGCAAGGCCGACGAGCTGACCCGCAGCGATCGCGAGCAGAGCATTGCCCTGCTTTCGCAAACTATCGGCCTGCCGAAACCGGTTATCGCCAGCTATCTCGATCACCGTCCGCCGACCGTTATCGGCCCGGTCAGCGAGAAAACCGTGCAGGCCCAGCAGCATACCGCCGATCTCTTTTACGCTAACCATTTAATGCCGGTGAAAGTCGATATCGCCAGCCGTGTCTGGCATGTCGCCGCCGCTACGCAAGGAGTCCCACAATGAGCCTTTCCGTTTTCTGGTTTCTGCCCACGCATGGCGATGGTCACTATTTAGGCACGACGGAGGGCGCGCGTCCTGTCGACCACGCTTATCTGCAGCAAATTGCTCAGGCTGCCGATCGTCTGGGTTTTGGTGGTGTGCTGATCCCAACAGGGCGTTCCTGTGAGGATGCCTGGCTGGTGGCCGCGTCGCTGATCCCCGTGACGCAGCGCCTGCGTTTTCTGGTTGCGCTGCGTCCCGGCGTAATCTCCCCTACGCAGGCCGCGCGCCAGGCCGCCACGCTGGATAGGCTGTCAAACGGCCGTGCGCTGTTTAACCTGGTGACCGGCGGCGATGCGGAAGAGCTGGCGGGCGACGGCGTCTTTCTGGATCACCGTGAGCGCTATGTTGAGTCGGCGGAATTTACCCGCGTCTGGCGTCGCGTGCTGGAAGGCGAAACGGTGGATTACGAAGGCAAGCACGTGCACGTTCGCGGCGCCCGGCTGATGTTTCGGCCCGTGCAGCAGCCGCGTCCGCCGTTATGGTTTGGCGGCTCTTCCGAACCTGCTCAGGATCTGGCAGCGGAACAGGTCGATGTCTACCTGACCTGGGGCGAACCGCCGGCACAGGTCAAAGAGAAGATTGAGCAGGTGCGGGCGAAAGCGGCGGCCCA
The DNA here is from genome assembly GCF_041224955.1 of Erwinia aeris. NCBI lineage: Bacteria > Pseudomonadati > Pseudomonadota > Gammaproteobacteria > Enterobacterales > Erwiniaceae > Erwinia > Erwinia aeris. The sequence goes on from NZ_JBGFFX010000002.1 coordinate 157,197, forward strand.
GGGCAGAACGGTGAAGTTCGGCATCCGCCTGCACGTTATCGTGCGGGAAACCAATGAAGAGGCCTGGAAAGCGGCAGATCGTCTGATTTCGCATCTCGACGACGCCACTATTGCTAAGGCGCAGGCCGCGCTGGCAAAAACCGATTCGGTCGGTCAGCACCGCATGGCCGCCCTGCACGGCGGACGTCGCGATAAGCTGGAGATTTCACCCAACCTGTGGGCGGGCGTTGGGCTGGTGCGCGGCGGCGCGGGCACCGCGCTGGTCGGCGATGGCGCTACCGTAGCGGCCAGGATGCAGGAGTATGCCGATCTGGGCATCGAGACGTTTATTTTGTCCGGCTATCCACATCTGGAAGAGGCCTATCGCGTCGGCGAGCTGCTGTTCCCGCATCTCGATTTGAACGTGCCGGAAGTGCCGCAGCCGAACAACATTACCGCGCACGGCGAAGCCGTAGCGCATGATTTCGCTCCACAAAAAGTGTCGCAGAGCTGAGGTGGCTATGAGCAAACCGCTTAATCGTATCGGCAATCAGCTGATCCCATGGGCACTGCCCATTGCGCTGGTGATCGTGTGGCAAATCGCCTCACAGACCGGCTGGCTTTCTACCCGTATTTTGCCTTCGCCAGAAGCCATAGTGATTACGTTCTGGAAGCTGTCGGCCAGTGGCGAGCTGTGGCAGCACCTGGCGATCAGCAGCTGGCGTGCGGCGGTCGGCTTCAGCATTGGCGGTTCCATCGGCCTGATCCTCGGCCTGATTACCGGCATGTCGCGCCTGGGCGAACGGCTGCTGGACACGTCGGTGCAAATGCTGCGTAACGTGCCGCACCTGGCGCTGATCCCGCTGGTGATCCTGTGGTTTGGCATTGACGAATCCGCCAAGATTTTTCTGGTGGCGCTGGGTACGCTGTTCCCTATTTATCTCAATACCTATCACGGCATCCGCAATATCGATCGCGGCCTGGTAGAGATGGCCCGCAGCTATGGCCTCTCCGGCTGGAGCCTGTTTATTCAGGTGGTGCTGCCGGGCGCGCTGCCCTCCATTATGGTCGGCGTGCGCTTTGCCCTGGGCCTGATGTGGCTGACGCTGATCGTGGCGGAAACCATTTCCGCCAACTCCGGCATCGGCTATCTGGCAATGAACGCGCGCGAATTTTTGCAGACCGATATCGTGGTGGTTGCCATTATCCTGTATGCCCTGCTCGGTAAACTGGCTGACGTCAGCGCGCTGTTACTGGAACGCGTCTGGTTGCGCTGGCATCCGGCTTATCAACTTAAAGAGGAAAACGCATGAGCGAGTTAACGTCTTCTCCAGCGCGTCTTAACGCCGGTACGCCTCTGATCGTTAACCGCGTCAGCAAGCAGTATCACGGCCGCACCGTGCTGAATAACATCGATTTGCATATTCCTTCCGGCCAGTTTGTGGCGGTGGTCGGACGCAGCGGCTGCGGTAAAAGCACCCTGCTTCGCCTGCTGGCCGGGCTGGAAAAAAGCAGCGCCGGCGAGCTGCTGGCCGGTAGCGCGCCGCTGAGCGAAGCCAGAGACGATACCCGCCTGATGTTTCAGGATGCGCGCCTGCTGCCGTGGAAAAGCATTATCGATAACGTTGGCCTGGGATTGAAAGGCCGTGCCTGGAAAAGCGACGCGCTGGAGGCGCTGGCAGCCGTCGGCCTGGCGGAACGCGCCAACGAATGGCCTGCGGCGCTGTCCGGCGGGCAAAAGCAGCGTGTGGCGCTGGCCCGCGCGCTGATCCACCGGCCGGGTTTGCTGCTGCTGGATGAGCCTTTAGGCGCGCTGGATGCGCTGACGCGTATTGAAATGCAGGATCTGATCGAGTCGCTGTGGCAGCAGCATCATTTCACCGTGCTGCTGGTCACCCATGACGTCAGCGAAGCCGTGGCGATGGCTGACCGGGTGCTGCTGATTGAAGAAGGCAATATCGGGCTGGATTTGGTAATCGACCTGCCGCGCCCGCGCCGTAAAGGCTCCGTGCGGCTGGCGGAGCTGGAAGCGAAAGTGCTGGATCGCGTCATGAAACGCTCGCCGGTGGAAGAAGAAAAACGCTACGCGCAACGCTGATTTACGCCGTTGCTAAAAGAAAAAGCCCCGACTGTCGGGGCTTTTTGTCATTTACGCCGGACGATTAGTCCTGAAGCGCCTTGCTGATTTTTTCGTAAAGGTCGCCGGAAAGATTCTCCAGCGCCTTTAACTTCTCAAGCGCGCCGCGCATCAGCGCCTGACGGGCTTCATCGTAGCGTTTAAAGCGGATCAGCGGCTCAATGATGCGCGAGGCAACCTGAGGATTGCGCGTATTCAGATCGGTCAGGATCTCCACCAGGAACTGGTAACCGCTACCGTCAGCAGCGTGGAAAGCGGAAGGGTTAGCCGAGGCGAACGCGCCGATTAGCGAACGGATACGGTTTGGATTGCTAAGCGTAAAGGAACGATGGCTGAGCAGCGCGCGAACGCGGCTAAGTACGTCCGCAGCCGGGCTGGTGGCCTGCAAAGTAAACCACTTGTCCATCACCAGGCCATCTTTATGCCAGCGCTCGTCGAATTCGGCCAGCAGCGTTTCCCGGCACGGCAGCTGCGCGGCAACCGAGGCCGTCATCGCCGCCAGCGAGTCGGTCATATTGTTCGCCTGACGGAACTGGGCGGTAACCAGTTTCTCGGCCAGCCCTGTTTCGCCGAAGGCCAGGTAGTTGAGACAGGTATTTTTCAGCGCGCGCTTGCCGATATCGGCATGATCGATACGATATTCGTCCACACGATGCGCGTTGTAAACCGCCAGCCACTCATCCGCCAGCTCCGTAGCCAGCGTGCTCAGCAGCGCACGGCGCACTTCCGCAATGGCTACCGGATCGATTACCTCAAACAGCTCGGCAATTTCGTTTTCGCCAGGCAGCGTCAGGATCAGCGCCATCAATGCCGGATCGCTGTTTTCCTCCAGCAGCACGGCGCGGAAAGCATCGGCAACGTGCAGCGGCAGCGAAAGCGGCTGGCCCTGCTGGAAGCGGGCGACGTTCAGCCTGATATGGGTCGCCAGCAGACTTTGCGCGGCATCCCAACGTGAGAAATCGTTACGGGCATGGCGCATCAGGAAAGTCAGCTGCGCATCGCTCCAGTTGTAGTCCAGCTTCACCGGCGCGGAGAATTCACGCAGCAACGAGGGGATCGGCTGCTGATAAACCTCGTCGAACACAAAGCTCTGGAATTCTTCCGTCACGTTCAGCACATGATGAACCGGATGACCATTGTGCTGCAAAGGAATGACGTTGCCTTCACTGTCGTAAAGCTCGATATCCAGCGGAATATGCAGCGGCAGCTTGTTTTTCTGATCGGCCGTTGGCGGCGTCATTTGGGTAACGTGCAGCGTGTACTGTTGCAGCTCGGCGTTATAGTCATCGCGTACGGAAAGCACCGGCGTGCCGGACTGGCTGTACCAGCGGCGGAACTGGGAAAGATCGACGTTGGAAGCATCCTCCATCGCCTGCACAAAATCGTCGCAGGTCGCTGCGCTGCCGTCGTGGCGCTCGAAGTAAAGCTGCATGCCTTTCTGGAAATTCGCCTCGCCCAGCAGGGTGTGCAGCATACGAATAACTTCAGACCCTTTTTCATACACGGTCAGCGTATAGAAGTTGTTCATCTCGATCACCTGCTCAGGGCGGATCGGATGCGCCATTGGGCTGGCGTCTTCGGCAAACTGCGCGCCGCGCATCACGCGCACGTTATCGATACGATTGACCGCGCGAGAGCCGAGATCGGAACTGAATTCCTGATCGCGGAATACGGTCAGGCCCTCTTTCAGGCTAAGCTGGAACCAGTCGCGGCAGGTGACGCGGTTGCCCGTCCAGTTGTGGAAATATTCGTGGCCAATCACCGCCTCAATGCCCAGATAGTCTTTATCCGTCGCCGTTTCCGCTTTCGCCAGCACGTATTTAGAGTTAAAGACGTTCAGGCCTTTATTTTCCATCGCGCCCATGTTGAAGAAGTCGACGGCAACGATCATAAAGATATCCAGATCGTATTCCAGGCCGAAACGCTGCTCGTCCCACTTCATGCTGTTTTTCAGCGAGGTCATTGCCCAGTCGGCGCGATCGAGGTTGCCGCGATCCACGAAGATCTCCAGCGCAACATCCCGGCCGGAGCGCGTTTTAAAGCTGTCGCGCAGCACGTCAAAGTCGCCTGCCACCAGCGCAAACAGGTAGCACGGCTTTGGAAAAGGATCTTCCCATTTTACCCAGTGACGTCCGTTTTCCGCTTCGCCGCCGGCTATCCGGTTGCCGTTTGACAGCAGATAGGGATAAAGTTGTTGTTCCGCGATGATGGTCGTGGTGAAGCGAGCCAGCACGTCAGGCCGATCCAGATACCAGGTGATATGGCGGAAGCCTTCGGCCTCGCACTGGGTACAAAGCGCCTCGCCCGATTTATACAGGCCTTCCAGCGCGCTGTTTTTATCCGGATGAATATCGTTGACAATTTTCATCGTGAATGACTCCGGCAGGCCGGAAACTATCAGCGCGCCCTCTTCCAGCGCGTAATCCGTCCAGGGCCGATCGTCAATCTCCAGCGAGACCAGCGTCAGATCTTCCCCATCCAGACGCAGCGACGCATCAGCCTGGCCCAAACGCTTTACGCGGCTGACGGCCGTCACACGGGTGGTTGCGGCATCCAGTTCAAACGTCAGATCGATGTCGGTAATGGTGTAATCCGGCGCACGATAATCATGGCGATTTTTGGCTTGTGGCAGTTGCGTCATAAGTGCTTCTCATGTCGATAATTAGTTAACTTTGCAAGTCTATTCCGCTTCCTGCAATGTTGCCATGGAGAATCGCGTCGGGCGGTCGGAATTGCTGTTAAAAGCTACATCCTCTTAACAATCGCACGGATTGCCCTCGACCTGCCGGATCGAATTGTGCTGTGATCGGGTTCAATAAATGAGTATTCAAGTTATACTCCTGCGTCATTACTATTTTTTAAACCAGGGATAACGCTCTTCGCCAGAGGATGCTGAAACGCACCATGACACGACATGCTTCCCCGATACTGACCACGCTGCTGGATACGGACGCCTATAAGCTGCATATGCAGCAGGCGGTATTTCATCGCTATCAGAACGTTTCCGTAGTGGCTGAGTTTCGCTGCCGTGGCGACGATCTGCTTGGCATCTACGCTGAGGAAATCGCTCAACAGGTGACCCTGATGCAGTCGCTGGCGCTCAGCGACGAAGAGAGCCGCTATCTTGCCGGACTGCCGTTTTTCAGCGCGGATTATCTGCAGTGGCTGAAACAATTCCGCTATGACCCTGCTCAGGTGCGCATCCGCAATCATCAGGGCAAGCTGGATATCCGCATCGCCGGCCCGTGGCGGGAGGTGATTATGTGGGAGGTGCCGCTGCTGGCGCTGATCAGCGAAGTGGTGCACCGCCACCGCTCGCCGCTGGTCGTCCCCGCGATGGCCGTCGAGCGTCTGCAAAGCAAGCTGCTTGATTTCGGCAAGCTGACGGCAGATTTGGATATGTCCCGCTTTAAGCTGATGGACTTCGGTACGCGCCGCCGTTTCTCCCGCGATGTGCAGCTGGCGATTGTCAGCACGCTAAAAGCCGATTTCCCCTGGCTGGTCGGCTCCAGCAACTACGATGTTGCCCGGCAGCTACAGCTCGCGCCGGTGGGCACGCAGGCGCATGAATGGTTCCAGGCACATCAGCAGATCAGCCCTGTTCTGGCCAACAGCCAGCGCGCCGCCTTGCAGGCCTGGCTGGAGGAGTATCCGAACCGTCTGGGTATTGCGCTGACCGACTGCATCACCATGGACGCTTTCCTGCGTGATTTCGGCCTGAATTTCGCCAGCAGCTATCAGGGACTGCGCCATGACTCCGGCGATCCCGTGGAATGGGGTGAAAAAGCCATTGCGCATTACGAAAAGCTCGGCATCGATCCGCAGGAAAAAACGCTGGTCTTTTCAGACAATCTCGATTTGCCAAAAGCGGTGGAGCTTTATCGCCACTTTGGCCAGCGCATCGAGGTCATTTTCGGTATCGGCACGCGGCTGACCTGCGATATCCCTCAGGTAAAACCGCTGAATATCGTCATTAAGCTGGTAGAGTGCAACGGCAAACCGGTCGCCAAACTCTCCGACAGCCCCGGCAAAACCATTTGCCAGGATAAAGCTTTTGTTCGCGCCCTGCGCAAGGCGTTCGATCTGCCGCTGGTGAAAAAAGCCAGCTAGGCTGCCTACAGAGAGAAAGGCGCCCTGCCTTTCTCTCTTTCTGATTGCCTTTCGTTAAGAAATCTCCTGCCTCGCAACGAATTCTTCTTGTGTCTCATCTTCTGGCAAGTAACATAGCATTGCCCCGGTTTCGGGTAATTTTAATTCTGATGAAAAGAGAGACTTATATGAGCGTTGTGCCTGTAGCGGATGTACTGCAAGGCCGGATCGCGGTTGACAGCGAAGTCACCGTTCGCGGCTGGGTGCGTACCCGAAGAGATTCAAAAGCCGGTATTTCCTTTATCGCCGTCTACGACGGTTCCTGCTTTAATCCTGTCCAGGCCGTCGTTAATAATTCTCTGAATAATTACCAGGAAGAAGTGCTGCGCCTGACCACCGGCTGTTCCGTGGCAATCACCGGAAAAGTCGTGGCCTCGCCAGGCCAGGGCCAGAGCTTTGAGATCCAGGCCAGCGCGGTGGAAGTCGTGGGCTGGGTCGACGATCCGGACACCTATCCGATGGCGGCCAAGCGTCACAGCATCGAGTATCTGCGTGAAGTGGCGCATTTGCGTCCGCGCACTAACCTGATCGGCGCCGTCGCGCGCGTTCGCCATACGCTGGCGCAGGCGCTGCATCGCTTCTTTGACGAGCAGGGGTTTTTCTGGGTCTCCACCCCGCTGATCACCGCTTCCGATACGGAAGGCGCTGGTGAAATGTTCCGCGTCTCCACGCTCGATATGGAAAACCTGCCGCGTACGCCGGAAGGCAAAGTCAATTACGATGAAGATTTCTTCGGTAAAGAGGCGTTCCTGACCGTTTCCGGCCAGCTTAACGGTGAAACCTACGCCAGCGCGATTTCCAAAATCTACACCTTCGGCCCGACTTTCCGCGCTGAAAACTCCAATACCAGCCGCCACCTGGCGGAATTCTGGATGCTGGAGCCGGAAGTGGCCTTCGCCGATCTGGAAGATAATGCCGCGCTGGCTGAAGCCATGCTGAAGTACGTCTTTAAGGCCGTCCTGGCCGAACGTGCCGACGATATGGCTTTCTTTGCCGAACGCGTAGACAAAGAAGCGATTACTCGCCTGGAGCAATTTGTTACTACCGATTTTGCGCAGGTGGATTACACCGATGCTATCGAGATCCTGAAAGCCTGCGGCGAGAAGTTTGAAAACGCCGTCTCCTGGGGTATCGATCTCTCGTCCGAGCACGAGCGCTACCTGGCGGAGAAACATTTTAAAGCGCCGGTCGTAGTGAAAAACTACCCGAAAGACATCAAGGCGTTCTATATGCGCCTGAACGACGATGGCAAAACCGTAGCGGCGATGGACGTTCTGGCGCCGGGCATTGGTGAAATCATCGGCGGTTCGCAGCGTGAAGAGCGTCTGGACGTGCTGGACGCGCGTCTGGCGGAGATGGGGCTGAACAAAGAAGACTACTGGTGGTATCGCGATCTGCGCCGCTACGGCACCGTGCCTCATTCCGGCTTCGGCTTAGGTTTTGAGCGCCTGATCGCCTACGTTACCGGCGTGCAAAATGTCAGGGACGTCATCGCCTTCCCAAGGACGCCGCGCAACGCCAGCTTCTGATTTTTGCATTAAATATAAGAAATTCATATATATAACTAAGGCCAGCCTCGCTGGCCTTTTTTTATTTTTGTAAATTTAGATATAGTTCACAAAGTTCCGTTTTATTTACATATTGAAACACAAATTTTCTTCCTGTAACCAGAATAGGATATTAGTAGCATTTTCGAGGTAGATTAACCGCACCGCGAATGGAAAGATGCGTGCAGATACAGGAAGACACCAAACTCTCATCGTAGTTCTGTAAAGAATTATTGACGGCAGTGGCAGGTGTCCAGATAACTCCAATGAGGGTAATAAATAATGATGAAGCGCAATATTCTGGCACTGGTTATCCCAGCCCTGTTAGCCGCTGGTGCAGCCAATGCAGCAGAAATCTATAACAAAGACGGCAATAAGCTGGACCTCTATGGGAAAGCAGTTGGTTTGCACTATTTCTCTGATAACGACGGCAACGATGGCGACCAGAGCTACGTGCGTTTTGGTTTCAAAGGTGAAACCCAGATTAACGATATGCTCACCGGCTACGGCCAGTGGGAATACAACATCCAGGCAAACAATTCTGAAGGCGGCTCCGACGCGCAGGACGGCAACAAAACCCGTCTGGGCTTCGCTGGTCTGAAATTCGCTGAGTACGGCTCTATCGATTACGGCCGTAACTACAGCCTGCTGTACGATCCAATGGGCTGGACCGATATGCTGCCAGAGTTCGGCGGCGACTCTGCCTATAGCGACCTGGGCATCCTGGGCGGCCGTACTACCGGCGTGCTGACCTACCGCAACACCAACTTCTTTGGCCTGGTTGACGGCTGGAACTTTGCCGTACAGTATCAGGGTAAAAACGAGCGTGAAGACGACATTCGCCGCGCTAACGGAGACGGTTACGCAGTCTCTACCAGCTATACCGCGCCAATCGGTGTAGGCGTGTCTGCAGCTTATGGTTCTTATGACCGTACCGATGCGCAGGCAGCTGGCGTGCGTACCGTGACTAACCCGAATAACTCCGCTGAATCCGTCACCATCAATAGCGGCGCGGGTAAACGTGCTGAAGCATGGGCTACCGCGCTGAAATATGACGCTAACAGCGTTTACCTGGCAGCGATGTACGGTGAAACCCGTAACGCCACGCCAATTTCTTACAGCGGCAATTTTAGCGACGCTGACAGCACTTCCTGGTCTGCTAACTCTTTCGCTAACAAGGCTCAGAACATTGAGCTGGTTGCGCAGTATCAGTTTGACTTCGGTCTGCGTCCATCCCTGGCCTACGTGCAGTCTAAAGGCAAGGATATCGAAGGCGTTGGCGATGCTGACCTGATCAAATATGTTGATGTGGGCGCAACCTACTACTTCAACAAAAACATGTCTACTTACGTTGACTACCAGATCAACCTGCTGGATGACAACAATCCACTGGGTCTGAACACCGACGACACCGTGGCTGTAGGTCTGGTTTACCAGTTCTAATCAAGCAACAAATCGTCTGGCGGGGCTTCGGCCCCGCTTTTTTATTGTCTGCACCTTCGCTTTTCTCTGCCTGCCCTTATTCCCTTCCTGACTTGCCCGTGCTGCTAAATAAAACCTGTCGCTTCCCTATGTAATTTCTTTTTCCGTTTCATAAAAATTCGAGCCATGCCGCAGCGTTCCTGAAAAATTTCCAAAAGTGTTTGTTAGCCACGCGTGAACATGAAAAAATCAGTCTGGATTTAGCTTAAGGAGAGCCAATATGGATATGGACAGCCCTCTTCTGCTAACGCTGTCAAACCACAGCAACCAGCAGGAAAAAAAAGAAACCGAGACGGAAGCGCGCTTTACCCGTATCGAAATGCATATCGCCTGGCTCAGACATGACGTTAACGATATCAGAAACGAGCTCCATGATATTCGCGGGGAAATAAAGGATGTACGCGGCGAGATAAAGGACGTGCGCGGTGAGATACAGGACGTACGCGGTGAGATACAGGACGTACGCGGTGAGATGAAAGATATCCGCAAAGATATGCAGACTGATTTTCGCCTGATGTTTAGCGCGCTGATCGGCGTTGCGCTGGGCCTGGCCTACATTATGGCCAGAGGTTTTCATTGGCTATAGGCCCCGTACGCCAGGAAAGCGGCCGCGCTTATTTTACCTTTACAGGTGTTTATAGCAGCTGGCTGCCGCTACCTTTATCCAGGGCATTCTTTCACTGTTTTTAGCGCAAACGGTTGGCATTTTTATCATAGTGGCGGTACCCTGAATTCTCATTTCGTTTCAGGTTATAACGGACTTTCATTATGTTTGAACGCATTGCAGCTGCACCCGCAGATCCTATCCTTGGCTTAGCCGACCTTTATCGTGCGGACGACCGTCCTGACAAAATTAACCTTGGCATTGGCGTTTATAAGGACGAAACCGGCAAAACGCCGGTGCTGACCAGCGTGAAAAAAGCCGAGCAGTATCTGCTGGAAAATGAAACGACCAAAAATTATTTGAGCATTGATGGCCTGGCCGATTTTGGCAAATGTACGCAGGCGCTGCTGTTTGGCAAAGATAACGCCATCCTGCGTGACAAACGTGCGCGTACAGCGCAAACGCCTGGCGGTACGGGCGCGCTGCGCGTAGCGGCGGATTTTATTGCCGCGCAAACCGGCGCCAGGCGCGTTTGGGTCAGCAATCCCAGCTGGCCTAACCATAAAAATGTGTTTCAGTCCGCCGGGCTGGAAGTCTGTGAATATCAGTATTACGATGCGGCCAGCCATTCGCTGGATTTCGACGGAATGCTGAACGCGCTGCGTGAAGCGCAGGCGGGCGATATTGTGCTGTTCCACGGCTGCTGCCATAACCCTACCGGCATCGATCCTACGGCCGCACAGTGGCAGGAGCTTGCCGAGATGTCGCTGGCGAAAGGCTGGCTGCCGCTGTTCGACTTTGCCTATCAGGGCTTTGCGCGTGGGCTGGAAGAAGATGCAGAGGGCCTGCGCATTTTTGCTGCCGGACACCAGGAGCTGATTGTCGCCAGTTCTTATTCGAAGAACTTCGGGCTTTATAATGAGCGCGTAGGCGCGTTCACGCTGGTCGCCAGCACGGCCGATATTGCCAACACGGCCTTTAGCCAGGTTAAAGCTACCATCCGCGCGAACTACTCTAATCCGCCTGCGCATGGCGCGGCGGTCGTCGCCACTATCCTGGGCAACGATGCGCTGCGTACCCTGTGGGAGCAGGAGTTGACCGATATGCGCCAGCGCATCCACCGTATGCGTCAGCTGTTCGTTAATACCCTGCAGGAAAAAGGGGCAAAAGGCGACTTCAGCTTTATTATCAACCAGAACGGTATGTTCTCTTTTAGCGGCCTGACCAAAGATCAGGTGATTAGGCTACGGGAAGAGTTTGGCGTTTATGCGGTCAATTCAGGCCGGGTTAACGTAGCGGGAATGACGCCGGACAATATGGCGCCGCTGTGCGAAGCGATTGCCGCCGTGCTGTAAGTGCATAAAGCGGATGCGAAATATTTTATCCGTCACGCAATAAAAAAGCCTGCATTACGCAGGCTTTTTTATACGGCAGCTTTATTGCAGAAAAGGATTGGAAATCCGCTCTCTGCCCAGCGTCGAGCTGGGGCCGTGGCCGGGTAAAAAGGTGACGTCATCGCCAAGCGGCAGCAGCTTGTTTTTGATCGCGGCAATCAGGTCGCTATGGCTGCCCTGAGGGAAATCGGTACGTCCCACCCCGCCGCTGAAGATCACATCGCCGGAGATCAGCAGGCGAGAAGCCCGATCAAAAAATACGATATGACCCGGCGTATGGCCCGGACACAGCAGAACCTCAAGCGAGATATCGCCCACGTGCACAACCTCACCCTCTTCCAGCCAGCGATCGGGCGTTAACGGCGCACATTCAGGAAAACCAAACATCTGGCTCTGCATCGGCAGCCCTTCCAGCCAGAACGCATCTGCTTTATGCGGCCCAACAACCGGTACGGCATAAAAAGCAGCCAGTTCAGCTGCCGCGCCTACGTGGTCCAGATGGCCATGCGTCAGCAGAATTTGCGTAACTGTTACGCCCTTTGCCGTCGTCTGCGCTTTAATTTTTTCTGCGTCGCCGCCAGGATCGACAATGGCGGCCTGCAGCGTCACCGGACACCAGATCAAAGAGCAGTTCTGCGAAAAGGCCGTTACCGGAATAGTTTGATAATTCATAAGGCTCCATTAATTCCGGTCAGCCCGGATTTTCTTACCAGTGCCTTGCCGGCCCGGTATCAATATGCACAAAGTTGCTTTTAGGATAGTATCCTACACCCCCTGACCGCATGGAAAGAGCCGCTTTGCGTATATTGCTGAGGGCGATCCCCTCAATATGAAAATCCATTGCCTGGCCCAGCGTATGATAGCTGTGCTTAGCTACGCCGGTGCTGCTGCCGCGTTCGCGCAGCGAGTTGTTGGTCGCCAGCGTACGGTAACCGGAAATCAGCTGTACGGGCTTGCGCGTATCCAACAGCGCCTGGAGCCGATACAGCTGATCGAAAAGATGTGGATCGATGCTTTTGATCCTGTTGGCGCGATAATCACGAAAAAAATGGTTAAGGCGCGTTAACTCATCCTTGTCATAGCTTTTCCCGTTGAAAAACTCGGTTTTAAGGCTTTCTCCGGTATGTAAATTATTCAGCGTCAGAATGCGAGGACGTGAGGTGGAAAGCGAAGCGAAAGCCTGGCCAGGAAGCAGCGACAGGCCTAGTGCCGCGCCGCCCAGGGCCAGTAATTTACGGCGATGAGAGTCGAATTTATCCATTAATCTGTGTTACCCGGCTAAAAAAGTTCTGAAACGGTGGAAACGTTCACCGCCCGGAACCATAACCGGGTAGAAATGTGGCGTCAACCGACGAAACGTGACGGATACGGCAATTCCTGGAGAGGCTGCCGTACCCGTCAGGCAGGCTGGCCGCAGGCCAACATCAGAAAACCTGAAGAATCAACCACTAGAGTAATAATTGACCAGCTTTCGCCAATACCTGCGCCCCGGAGCGCGCCGTCAGGTCATAATTGTAAATATCTGTACGATATTGCGTACGTCCGTCGTCAGCGACCCAGGCGGTCAGGTAATACAGATTGACCGGAATGTGATGACGCACCGGCACATAACGGGTATCACCCTGCTTCAGCGTGCTGGAGATACGCGAATCATTCCAGCCCGCATCCTGTAACAGCAGATTAGCCAAATCAGACGCCTTGTTTACCCTGACGCAGCCGGAACTCAGCGCCCTGATATCCTTCTGGAAAAGATTGTGGTTAGGCGTATCGTGCAGATAGATAGCGTCCGAGCTTGGCATATTAAATTTATAACGACCCAGCGAGTTCGTTGCCCCTGGCGCCTGACGGATACGATACGGGAACGAAGCTGCCGAAACCATCCGCCAGTCAATCATGGAAGGATCGATCACTTCAGCATCGCTGCTCCAGCCGGAAAGCAGCGTGTAGTTGTGCTTATACAGGTAGCTCGGATCCTGTTTTACCTTCGGGATAATATCTTTGCGCACCAGCGTGGTGGGTACATTCCATGGCGGATTAAGCACCACGTTGTTTAAGGCACTGCGCATGAGCGGCGTTTTACGATCCGGACGGCCCACGATAACGCGGGAATCCAGGATCTGATTGCCATTCAGATAATATTTCAGCGAGTAGTTGGCAATATTCACCATGATGCCGTTATGCATATCATCCGGCAGCAGCCTTAGCCGCTGAATGTTCAGCGCCAGCAGCGAGGCCCGCAGCTGCGGAGAAACGTTTAGCCATTCACGCGTTCTTGGCCCGATAACGCCATCGGCCTCCAGGCCCTGCCAGCGCTGAAAGCGTTTCACGCCCGCCACCAAATCTTCAGAATAGATATGGGCAGGATTACTGAGCGTACCACTTTCTACGTGGCCGGCCTGCTCCGGCGTATTCGCCTGCGGAGTTTGCTCAGCGGGAGAGGCCGAAGGGCTGACCGCGATTTCTTCATCTACGAAGGAAGCCGGGACCGGCGTGGTCGGCACCGCATCGTCATCAGGTTTTGGCGTATCGCTGCCGGGCGTCAGCATATTGGTGCGCTGCAAAATCTCTCGCAGCGCAGGCACATCGTCGCTCAGCTGCCCAGGGCGCAGGCTTTGTCTGTCGGTCAGCTGCGGCCAGGCGCGGTTGTCCGCCAGCAAATCTTTTAACGCCTGGTGCATTAAAGGATACTGTGGATGCTGCGGCGCCAAAGAGGCGACAAAAGCATGCGTGGCGCCATGCTCAACTGCCCGCTGCCACTGGTTAATCACCGATAAGGCAGGAACTTCCAGCTTGTAGGGGACATTGCTGTAAAGCCAGGTTTCGCCTTTAGCCGGCACCGTCGAAGCGAATTGCAGATAGCCAAGCATAGCGTCGGAAAGCACGACGTCTCGTTCCAAACCTGTTACCGCAGGATCGGTTAATAATTTAACCCACTGCGTGAACTGCGGCTGTACGCCGGAAATCGCGACTTCCGCCAGCTGCTGCTGAAACTGCTGCACGGCCTGGCGATCCTGCCACAGAGGCTGCATATGCTGCGTAGCATATAACGATGCCAGCGTTTTAAGATAAAAAGGCCGGTAGCCGTTAGTAAACAGCGATTGTAGCTTTACCTGCGCCTGCGAAGCGGAAACGGCGGCCGAATGCGGCATGGCCGCAGCGGCGGGTACGGCTTGCCCCAGCGCTAACGCCAGGCAGCAGGCCAGGCTAAGCTTTGCAAAATGAGTTCCTGTCAGCAACATCCCTTGCCTCCTGTAGCGGGTCTGAACGATCGACGCCTGAATAATGTTATTAGTATAGAAAAGAAAACGGCGCGCGTATGCAGCGGCGCGCCTGAGAGAGTAATTCGGCGGCACGGATTTTGCTATACGTGCCGCCGATTATTTTGTGCTGTTCGACTCAGGAGGAGAGTTCGGCAGGCTCTGCCGAAATATTGGCAGGCTCGGCCGCGAAGCCGCGCAGGCCAACCACGTGAACGTGCTCGCTGTTGTTGATAACCTTACGCACCAGCTTATAGGTCGTGCCTTTCTCCGGGCTGATATTCTCCGGCGCGGCAATAATCAGCTGCATTTCAAGGCGATCGCACAGTTCAAAAAGCGTGGCGATAGATTTGGCATCCAGACGCGCCGCCTCATCCAGGAACAGCAGGCGGCAAGGCGATATATCTTTACCGCGTAGGCGGCGAGACTCTTCTTCCCAGCTTTGCACCACCATCACCAGAATCGACATCCCGGTGCCGATCGCCTCGCCCGTCGACAGCGCCCCGCTTTCCGCGCGTAGCCAGCCATCAGAACCGCGGTTAACCTCCACTTCCATAGAAAGGTAGTTGCGGTAGTCCAGCAGCTCTTCGCCGATAGTTTGCGGCGTGCGCTGTCCCATATCGATCTGCGGATTCAGTCGCTGATAGAGCTTCGCCAGCGCTTCGGAGAAGGTCAGACGCTGGCTCTTGAACAGATCCTGATGCTGTTCGTGCTGCTCTGAAAGCACGTCCAGCAGCGTGGCGTGCGTTTCCCGCACGTTGACGTTCAGCCGCACGCTGTGTACCTGACCAAAGCTGACGCTCTGCAAGCCCTGGTTCAGCTGGCGGATACGGTTCTGCTCGCGCTGGATGGTTTTGCGAATGATGTTCGCCACGCTGCGCGAGCTGATAGCCAGCATCTGCTCACGAGCGGTCAGCTCTTCGCTCAGACGGCTCAGCTCAATTTCCATCTGCTCGATCGCTTCTACCGGATCGTCCGTGCGGATAATATCCTGACGGATACGCTCGCGCAGATGCTGATAAACGGCGATAAAGAACTCAATTTTACGCTCAGGCCGCTTAGGATCTTCCGACTGGCGCAGGATATCACGCAGGTGCTCGTTATCGGCGACCGCCAGACGCAGCGCGCCCAGCGCCTTATCCGACATGGAGCGCAGCTCGTCGCCGCCCAGATAGGCCAGCTCGCGGCGATGCAGACGACGTTCGACGCCGTTATCTTTCACCATGCGCAGAACGGCGACCCAACCGGCTTTGGCGCTGACCACCTGTTCGCGGCTCTGGTGATAATCACGCTCGACGCGCTTCAGTTTTTTCTGCAGCGCGTCCATTTCCGCTTCACAGAAGGTCAGCTGTTTTTCCAGCTGGTTGCGGCGGCTGCGGTTATTGCTCAGCGCCGTATAAAGCTCGTCGCGACGCAGCCGCGCGCGCTCTTCCGCGCTGGCATCCGCCTGCACGCCGATAGCCTGCATTTCCTGCTGTAGCTCCTTCAGCATATCTCGCTTGGCATCATACGAGCTTTTCAGCGAGGCGAGCACCTGGCTGTATTGCGTCAGCTGCGCCTGATGGTTTCTCAGCTGCTCGCGCGCACGCGCACGTTCGGCCTCTGCCTGCTCAAGACGACGACGCAGCTTCTCGTTGAGGTCGCTGTTGCCGTCAAGCATTCCGGCCGAGTCCGCATAGTTGAAATGCGCGCGTCGCTGCACCACTTCGGTGATGGCGAAAGCCTGCTGACGCGCATCGCGCTGCGCCTGCTGCGCCTGCTGATAATCCAGCTTGAGCTGCTCATGCTGTTCCGGGTCGCTTTGCAGCACCGCCACCAGCGGCTCCAGCTTAGCGAGGGCGGCACCGTGCTGCTGCAGGAAGCGTGCGGCTTCCTGCGCTTCGTCCAGGCGCTCCAGCAGCTCTTCGTGACGATCCTGGAGCGTTTCGTCCAGCAGCAGGCTAACGCGCGGCATCAGTCGGTTAAGCTGAGCGACACCCTCTTTCGCCTGGTCAAACTGCTGGCGCTGCTGCTGGTTTTCGCTTTCATGTGAGCTGATGGCGCGCTCAAGCTCGCCGCGGCGGCCATTCAGCTGACGAATTTCCGCTTCCGGATCCGGCTCGAAGGCCACGCCCAGATGGCCGCCGATAAAGCGGCTGAACGCCTGATGCAGGCGCTGCGTTTTCTGCACGTCGAAGGAGAGCGTGGCGTAGCGTTCCGCCAGCGTTTCGCGCTCGGCACGCAGCAGCTCCAGCTGGTTTTCACGAGCGGCGCGGCCAAACAGCGGGACTTTCGGAAAGCGGGAATAGCGCCACTGACGATCGCCCGCTTTGACCACGACCGCTTTTTGTAACTCTTCAACATTGAAGACGCTGTCGTCGAACGACTGCGGATCCCCTTCGATCAGATAGAGATCTTCCGGGCACTCTTCCAGCCCGTCCAGCTGTTCACGCACCAGCGACAGATCCGGCACCACGATAGCGTGGCGCGCAGGGCCGTACAGCGCGGAGAAGTAAGGCGCGTCCTCAATGGTGACGTCATCATAAATTTCAGAAAGCAGCACGCCGCCGAAACGCTCGGCCAGCTGGTTCAGGCGCGCATCTTCCGATCCGCCCGGCTGGCTCAGCCGATCGATCTGGCTTTCCACCTCGCGTTTGCGGCTGGCGACTTCATCACGCTCAACGGTGGTTTCACGCTCGCGCTCCAGCAGGCGCTGCATATGCTCGGTTACCTGCTGGCCGTTTTCCAGCGCCTCGCCGGTTTGCTCGCGCAGCTGTGTTAAAATTTCCTGCGCGTTCAGCCACTGCGGCGCCTGTCGCGTCAGGCGGGCGATACGTTCACGCACCTGCTCCAGCTCCTGGCGCATCGCCAGACGTCGTTCGCCCGCGTCGGCAACGCTCTCGCCAAGCTGCTCAATGCGCGCTTCCAGCTCATACTGCAATGCTTCCAGCTCTTCTGGCGCGTACTGCTGACCGTGCTTTTTGCAGAACTCGTTCAGCAACCGCTCGGCTTCCTGCTGCTCGCGCAGCCGCTGCTCCATCTCTGAAAGACGCGAGCGCAGCGACTGGAGCTGATCGGCGTGATAGCGCTGATTGCCGGCGTCGCGCAGCAGCTCGCGGCCGGTCTGCCAGGCTTCGCTGCGGCTCACCGGCCCGGCAATACGCGTCACCAGCTCAAACGCCTGCTCGAACTGGCTGTGCGCGGCCTGCGCCACGCTCATTTTCTGCTCCAGCATCAGCAGCCTGTCCGTGGCTTCCTGCTCTTTCGCCCGGAAGGTTTCCTGCCATTCCTGAGCGTTCTCAATAGTCAGCTCGCGGATCTGGCAAATTTCCTGAGCGCGCTGTAAGGCCGCCAGCGCCTGCTGGTATTGAATAGCGCGCGTTTGCTGTACATCCAGCGCCTGCTGATAGTCGGCCAGCTGGCTTTTCAGCTCGTCCACTTCCAGCTCGGCGGCTTCCGCCCGCGCTTCGTTTTCTTCATGGACTTCGCGCGCTTCAGCAACGACCTCGTTCTGCTCTTCCAGACGATAGGTCAGCTCATCGATATCGCCTTCGTAACGCTCGATTTTTTCCTGCTGGCGCATGGCGGTCTGCACCAGGTTAAGGTGATCGCTGGCGCTCTGGTAATCCGTTTCCAGATCGCTTTCCGCCCCGCTATGCTCCGCCAGCTCGCGCGCCATTTCTACATGACGATACTGCTCGGCGGCCAGCTGTTTACGGCTGCCGAAAAGCTCGCTGCGCTGCAGCATGGCGCCGTCCAGATGAACGCGGCGCTCGTTGGCGTGGCGCATATAGTCGGCGGCCACGTAGCTGGTCGCTTCTGAGATAAGATGCTTAAAGAGATCGCGATCGGACTGCGTTACGCGGATCGCTTCCAGCGTCATCCGGTTTTCACGCAGCGCCGCTTCCATATCCTGGAAAGCCTTACGCACGCCGCCGTTTTCCGGCAGCAGGTAGTCACGCAGCGAGCGCGTAATGGCGCTGGAGATGCCGCCGTACAGCGACGCCTCGATCAGGCGGTAGTATTTGCTGCGATCCGCCGCAGAGCGCAGACGACGCGCCACAATGCCCAGATCGAACATCATCGAGTGGTATTCAGTAATGGAGTTGTACTGCTTAAACTGCACGCTCTCCATCGCTTCAAACTTCTCTTTCAGCTCGCTGAGCGGCAGCACGCGAGCCTGACGAGCGTTAACCGTTTCGGTCAGGATCTCCGTCGGGTTAATGGACGTCGGCAGGCCGTGAATACTGAACGGTCTGATATCCACTTTGCGGTCGCGGCCGGCGATTTGCTGCAGGCGCACGCCGACGATAACGCGCTGGTGCACCGAGTTAACCACGTCCAGCGCCGCATAGCAGACGCCCGGCTTGAGCTTGCCGTGCAGGCCTTTGTCGCGCGAGCCGGAGGTCGCGCCCGCTTCCGTAGTGTTACGAAAGTGCAGCAGCGTCAGATCGGGGATCAGCGCGGTAACGAAAGCGGCCATCGTGGTCGATTTCCCCGCGCCGTTACCGCCGGACAGCGTGGTAACCAGTTCGTCAAGATCGAAGGTTCGGGCAAAAAAGCCGTTCCAGTTAACCAGCGTTAGCGAGCGAAATTTTCCGCGTTCAATCATTCTTCTTCCTCCGCCTGGCCGGCGTCGTTACCCTGCTCTTCTTCGTTCTGGCGGGCCTGGCCGCTTTCCGTAAACATTGCCTCGCCGTCTCTGATCATTCTCAGCTGCGCTTCGCGAGGATCGTCCCCGCTGCGCACGTCGGCGCCAAAGCGGAACACGGATTCGGTGATGCGGAACTTGCTGCTGTCATGGCCCATAAACCACACCATGCCCAGACGACGCAGGCGGCTTAAGGAGGCGCGCATTTTTTCATGCAGCTTCTGACGGTCCAGATCCGAACCGGTTGAGCGCTGGTTTACCAGCTTAAGCAGCTTGCTTTCATCCGCCAGCGTCAGCAGTTCGTCGTACAGCTCCTGCTGGGTGAAGATGCCTTCATTGGCCAGCCGCTCGGGGCTGAGGTAAAGCCAGCACAGGACTTTGCCCACCATCATATCCAGTTCGGAAAGCACCGAGCGCGCAATCAGCGTGGTAGAGCGGGGACGCAGATAGAAAAAGCCTTCCGGCGCGCGGATAAGCTCCACGTTATAGCGCAGATAAAACTCTTCCAGATATTCCTGGTAATCCATCAGAAAAGCGTGGTTGTCCAGCTCCTCAATACCGATATGGCGGCCCGCGCGCAGCTGGCTGTCGAGCGCGGGAAATAACGGATTAGCCAGCGCCATCGCCAGCTTAACCGGCATCACTTGTTCAATATTTATCGATGACATGCGCCTGTACCTTGGCTCCGTAATCATTAATGGCCTGCCACTCGGCGGGCAGACCGGAAAAATCAGCTTCGGCGACGCCTAAACGCACGGCCTGGTCGACCACGATCCTTGCCACGTCAAAATGGCGGGCGCGGGGATATTGCGCCAGATAGTCGCGCATCACCACGCCCAGATTCAGCGGTTTTTGCTGGGCTTTATAGATGGCCAATGCCTCTTCGATCATGGCGGCCAGCTGCTCGCGAATTTCGCTCAGCTCTTCGTATTCCAGTTCGGCAGGCAGTTCGCCCATCACCTCTTCGTTACGCAGCGTCAGCTCTTCGTCACGCACGTCAAACAGGCGTTCGGCATTGGCATAGGTCAGCGCCCACGGCGCGTCGAAATAGTTTTGCAGCGACTGACGCAGGCGCTGAGCGAAGACGCGGTTTTTATCCATATCAATCGCGGTACGGATAAATTTATGCACGTGGCGGTCGTAGCCAATCCAGAGATCGATGGCCTGCTGGCCCCAGCTGATAATGCGGTCAAGCTTGTTTTGCAGATCGAACACCAGCTTGTCGATAAAGCCGAGGTCGGGACTGCCCAGAGTGGCGTCCTGGATCCGCAGCAGGTTGGCCTGCAGCTTGTCGCCTGCGGCTTCCAGCGTATCCTGCAGTTCGCGCAGCGTGCCGGAGGTTTCATTCAGCAGCATCTCGCAGCTTTCAATCGCCGCGCGCCAGTCTTTGTTGAGCAGCTGCGCGATATCGTCTTTCACCGCCTGCTGCTGCTCATCCATAATGCGCTGGGTGATATCAATGCTGTCAAAAATCTCGGCAACGGAATATTTTAGCGGCGCGAAGACGTTGCGGTGCCAGTGAAAGTCATCGCCGTCTTCATCCGCCGCATCCGCCGCGCGCTTCAGTTCGCTTGCCACGATAGAAAGCTGCATGGAGAGCCGCAGCGTAGAAAACTCACGCTGGCGAATGTAGTAATCGGTGATGCCGATCGCGAGCGGCGTCAGGCGGTAAATGGCCTGCCCTTCAGCCTGTTCGCTGGTAAAGCGATTAAGCAAACGCTGCCGCACCATGTCGTTGATAGCGTTGTTGGCGCGGACGCTGACGGTTTCGCTGGTCTGTTCAAATCCTTCGCTGACGTGACGGAAGGCGTCCGTAAGTTCGCCTTCGCTCATCTCGCCATCCATGCGCTCGCCGTTAAGCGTGGCGACCGCCAGCAAAAAAGCCAGACGTTCGGTAGGCAACGAGACGGAAAAATCATTTTTTCGCGCCCAGGCAACCAGCTCCGGTACTGTCTGGGAAAATTCACTCATGCTTCGTCCTTTATGGGCTTCCGCGCTGTTACGTGGATATAGCGACCCAAACTTAAAAATGGCTCCTGGCGGCAAAAGCGCTTTTCCAGCGCCAGGATCTCGTCAAATCGTTCTGTTTGCTTGTGCTTATCGCGCATATAGTCGTGAAAAACGCGCACGCCGGCTTTGCTTTCGACGGTGAAGCCGATCTCCGCCAGCCAGCGATAGACCTGCTCCGGGTCGCGCGGATAGTCCGGCGACAGGGTTTTACGTTTGCGCTTGCGCAAATCGGCCTGCATATAGCCAAAGTTGCCCAGCACCAGCGTCTGCATCATCAGCCCGTTGAGGTTGTAAAACATCAGCGAGAGCACGCCGCCGGGCGCCAGCGTATCGTAAAGCGCGGCCAGCACCGCTTCCGGCTCGGCAACCCATTCAAGCACAGCGTGAAACAATACCAGATCGACAGGCTGAACCAAATGCTGACCGACTTCCTGCGCGCTGATTTGTCTGAATTCCATGTGGTCGCTCACACCTTGCTCGCTGGCGTTAAGGCGCGCGCGCTGCAGCATTTCTTCGGATAAATCGCACAGCAGAACCTGATGGCCAAGGCTCGCCAGCCCACAGCTGATTTGGCCTTCGCCGCCGCCCGCATCCAGCACGCTCAGCGGCCTTTGCGGCAGCGTCGCCAGAATCGCCTCCAGCTCCTGCCAGGCGATGGCCTGGCGAATGCGGCCTTTGGTGGTGCCGTAGATATTCTGCGAAAATTTTTCCGCGATATCATCAAAGTTGCGATCCTGCATAAGCGGGCTCCGGGCTGGGCAAAAGGGTGAATCCGGCGGCTATTTTGGCATACACTGAGGGAGAATGAACCTTTCCGTCACTGCTTCGCTTTCGGGTGGCGTTTTTTCGGACAAAAGGAAGCTGTTTTTATGCTTTTTACGCTTAAAAAAGCGATTGGCGGCCTGCTGATGCCCTTGCCGCTGCTGCTGTTAGTGATGGCGGTCGGGCTTTTTCTGCTCTGGCGCAGCCGCTGGCAAAAAACCGGGAAAATTATACTCTCTTCTGCCTGGCTAATCTTGTTATTGATCAGCCTTCAGCCTGTTGCTGATAGCCTGCTGTCCCCTGTTGAGAACCGTTTCGCTACGTGGCAGGAGAGCCGGAAGGTGGACTACGTTGTGGTGCTGGGCGGCGGCTATACGTGGAATCCGCAGTGGGCGCCGGGATCGAATATGATCGGCAACAGTTTGCCAAGGCTGGTGGAAGGGATCCGTTTGTGGCATGAAAATCCAGGATCGACGCTGATCTTTACCGGCGCGGCCGCGCAGAACAATCCCGTCAGCTCGGCGGAAGTCACGGCCAGAGTGGCGCAGTCATTGGGCGTACCGCGCAGCGCCATCATTACGCTGGATAAGCCGCGCGATACGAGCCAGGAAGCGCGGGAGGTGGCTAAAGTGGTTGGCCGCCGCCCTTTCCTGCTGGTGACCTCCGCCTCGCATCTGCCGCGCGCCATGCTGTTTTTTCAGCAGCAGGGGCTGGATCCGCTGCCCGCGCCAGCTAATCAGCTGGCTATCGCTTCGCCGCTGAACGCGTGGGAGAAAGCCATTCCCTCCTCGCTGTGGCTTGGTCACAGCGAGCGCGCCATCTATGAGACGCTGGGACGACTCTGGCAAAAGATAACGTCGCCTTCACTCAAGCCAGGGCAGCAGGGAGCGAGCGGCTAAATCGAAGCGGGCGCGGTTGAAACGGCCGGTATGGATCAGCCGATCCGCTTCTTCCCACAGCATATAGAGCCAGCGTCTGGCGATAAATCCTTCCGCGACGGGCGCCTGTTGCAGATAGCGGAACAGCAGCGTTTCCGCCAGGCCTTCCTCACTCAGGCGAAACAGCTCGTATTCACGCGGCGCCCAGAGCGTTCTGCCGGGATTGATCATCGACAGCAGCTGGTCGCTCCAGGCCTCCTTCAGCATATTGCTGAGCGACAGGTTGCCGTGCACCAGCACGCAGGGATCGTCGAAGTCGTCAAAAAGCGCACAGAGGTTCTGGCGACAGCGAAAGAGAAAACGGTGATCTTCCATCGTCAGCCGCTCCGGGCGCATATAGCTCAGCGTTGACCACCACACCTCAACCCGCTGTTTATACCAGGCGGGCCAGTTATTCTCCTGCGTGCTGTCTACCGTACCGACCAGACCGTGGCTGTCGATGCGATGCCAGGCCAGCAGCGCGGCGACGATCTGATCCTGCAGCTGCTGCCAGCGAGCCGGCGTGCGGGTGGGCGCTTCGACCGAAACGCCGCCCATGCGCTCAATCAGCAGGATCTCATGCTGCGGCGGCAGCTGGCTGACGATCAGCCCGTATACCGTCGGCATACGCACGGTGCTTTCGCGCGCCAGCATCGACAGCTTATAGGCTTCCTGCGAGGCGATTCCTTTGGTATTGAAGTATTTTGCCATCAGCGGCAGAGAGTGGCCTTTCCCATCGTAAAGCGAGTAGAGGCTGGCATAAGGCTGTTCGCTGATGCATTCGAGACGGCTTAGCGTCTCACCCAGCACTATCGAAAGTTCTGAACGAAGATGTTCCATCTGCTGCTCCTGATCGCAAGCGAAGTCGGATTGCCGTTTTTTTCCTGGTAATAGCAAGAAGCAGAGAACCAGGGCCGCTGCCGGCCCTGAAAATAGTTACTGCATGGCTGCCCGCACACGTTCCAGATCTTCCGGTGTATCAACACCCGCGCCCGGAACGGCCTGCGCCACGTCAACATGGATTTTTTCGCCGTACCACAGTACCCGCAGCTGTTCGAGCAGCTCAATCTGCTCCAGCGGGCTGGTCTGCCAGCTGACATAGCGGCGGATAAAGCCGGCACGATAGCCGTAAATGCCGATATGGCGCAGAAAATGATCGCCAATCGCCTGCTGCGAAACGGCAAACCGCTCGCGGTCCCACGGGATGGTCGCGCGCGAAAAATAGAGCGCGTTGCCCTGCGCATCCCTGACCACCTTCACGGCGTTAGGGTTAAACGCTTCTTCCGCTGACTCGATTGGTACCGCCAGCGTCGCCATACCTACGCTGCTTTTCGCCAGATTATCCGCTACCTGCCGGATGATGACCGGCGGGATCATCGGCTCATCGCCCTGCACGTTGACGATCACCGTCTCGTCAGGGAAACGGTATTTCTCAATCACCTCGGCCAACCTTTCCGTGCCGGACTGATGATCGGCTCGCGTCATGCAAACTTCGCCGCCCGCTGCTTCTACAGCACGCGCGACGTCATTATTATCCGTAGCGACAATCACGCGCTCGGCTCCTGATTCACGCGCGCGTTCCATAACATGCACGATCATCGGCTTGCCGTGGATATCGACCAGCGGTTTTCCGGGCAGCCTGGTGGAAGCGTAGCGCGCCGGAATAATTGCGACGAAACTCATGGATGCGTCTCTTCCAGCGTCAGCGAGCGCGCTTCCGTTTCAAGCAGAACGGGGATGCCGTCACGCACCGGATAAGCCAGCCCGTCAGGCTTGCAGATAAGTTCCTGACGATCTTTATTGTAATACAGCTTACCGTGACAAACCGGGCAAGCAACGATTTCAAGCAAACGATGATCCATGGTGTCTCCCTGGTGGATCCGATCAGACAGAACGTTAGAATATCATAGCTCGCGGTTGAGCGGTTAACCTCCCCGTCGGCTTAAAGCGCCCATTCTTTTGGCCAGATCGCGGCCAGTTCCGCAGGCAGGTTTAGCAGATGTACTTTTTGCGCGCCCTGCCAGCGGGCGAAACGGCTGATGGCCTGCTGAAGATCGGTCAGCAGCCCGGCGGTGATCCTCACGCCTGGCTCCAGCCACAGTTGCCTGATCAGCAAAACTTTTTCTTTGCGCTGCATTTTGGCATCCAGGCGCCCTTTTAGCGCGCCGCGATGCAGTATCGGCAAAACAAAGTAGCCATACTGCCGCTTCGCTTCCGGCGTATAGCACTCCAGACGATAGGCGAAGTTAAACAGTTCCAGCGCCCGCTTGCGATCCCACACCACCGGATCGAAAGGCGACAGCAGCGCAGTATGCGTGGCCTGGCTTTTTTGCTCCAGCATCGGCAGCTGTGAGTGATGGAGATAGCACTGCCCTAACGTTTCGACCTCCACCGGCACTACCGTGCCCGCCTCAATCCACTCTGCCAGCTGCTCTTTTACCGGCGCACGCTTCAGCCGATAGTAATCTGCCAGCCACTCGGCCCGGAAAAGCCCCAGACTTTGCGCGCTGTTGTACAACATTCGCCTGACCGCCTCTTTCTCTTCCAGCGCGTGCAGCGCATCATCCCATTCCGGCAGCACCCGCTGACGAAGGTCATAAACCCGCTGGAAATTACGCCGTTCGACCACCATCAATTCCCCGGCGGTAAATAAGTTTTCCAGATGGCGCTTGTGCGGTTTCCACGCCCACCAGCCGGACTGCTGGCCCGGCGGCGCGGCGAAGTCGGCCGATCTTACCGGCCCGTGATCTTTGATATGCGCCAGCAGCTGCGCGACCTCCTGCTGCCGCGTCTCTGCCCATGCGCCGTTATATTTCCAGCCCATAGCCTGCGGCGAAAGCATACGGTGGCGCAGCAGCGGATAATCCTCAGCAGGAATAAAACAGGCCTCATGCGCCCAGTATTCAAACAGCCTGCCGGTAGCCAACGCCTCTTCCAGCCACGCGGACGGATAGTCGCCAAGTCGGCTGAACAGCACCAGATAAGGGCTGCGGGCGACTACATGGATAGTGTCGATTTGCAGCAGAGACATTTGCCGCACGCAATTAAGCAGATCGGTAAATCGTGCTTTGCGCTGCGACGGACGAAGCAGCCCCTGAGCGGCAAGATGAATATGGCGGGCCTGAATTAGTGAGAGAGAAATCGACATAATGCACCTGTATTCACATAGTGCATTCAGTTTAGCGAGTTATTTTTGCGTAAGGGCAATAATGCGGTTCAGCAGCGCGTCAGCCCGATCCGTCGGCAGCGCCGCGTCCACCGGCAGATACCACCAGTTAGCCGCGGCAAAGCGGCTGGCTTTAACCGCATCCTTCTCCGTCATCAGCAGCGCCTGGTGTGCAGTCGCCAGCGGGGCCAGCTGCGCCTCGCTGTAGGCCTGGTGATCGGCGAAAGAGACTTCCTTAATCGGGATAACGCCCAGCTGACGCAGCGTGGCAAAAAAACGCGGCGGATGACCGATACCTGCCATAGCGACCACGTCGCCAAGCGATGCCGCAGGGCGGGTTTCGCCGGTTTGCAGATTGACAGCAAGGCCGGGCGTCAGGCGCATCGCTGTTTCATCAGCCAGCGCCGCGCCGCCGTTAGTAATGACCGCGTCCACCGTTTGCAGGCGTGATGCCCGCTCGCGCATTGGACCGGCCGGCAGCCACCAGCCGTTGCCAAATCGACGCTGACCATCAATAACGACTATTTCAAAATCTCTGGCCAGCGCGTAATGCTGCAGGCCGTCGTCGGTGATAATAATATCCACCTCGCCCTGCGCCAGCAGCGCCTGCACGGCGTCTTTACGGCGGGGTGAAACGGCCACCGCCGCGCCGGTGCGGCGATAGATCAGTATCGGTTCATCACCCGCCTCGCTAGTGGTCGTATTGCCATCAAGCACCAGCGGATAAGCTTCCGCTTTACCGCCGTAGCCTCTGGATACCACGCCGGGGCGCAGACCACGCTGCTGCAGTGCCTGCACCAGCCAAATCACCACCGGCGTTTTGCCGTTGCCGCCAGCCGTCAGATTCCCGACCACGACCACGGGCACCGGCGCGCGCCAGGCCTTTCGCCAGCCCTGACGATAGCTAAAGCGGATCAGGCTGGTGATCAGCCCGTACAGCCAGCTGAACGGCAGCAGCAGCCGCCAGAGGCCGGACCGACCACTCCAGAGGCGCTCAATCATTGACCAAACTGCATTTTATGAAGCTGAGCATAGGCACCCTGGCGCGCTAACAGCTCGGTATGGCTGCCGCGCTCCACGATATGGCCATCCTCAACCACAACGATTTCATCTGCCTTTTCAATAGTGGAGAGGCGATGCGCAATAACCAGCGAGGTACGGTTTTTTTGCAGCTCATCCAGCGCTGACTGAATAGCGCGCTCCGACTCGGTATCCAGCGCGGAAGTAGCCTCATCCAGGATCAGGATCGGACAGTCACGCAGCAGCGCGCGGGCAATGGCAATACGCTGGCGCTGGCCGCCGGAAAGCAGCACGCCATTTTCACCGATGACCGTATCCAGGCCGTTATCCATTTTACTGATAAAGTCCATAGCGTGCGCCATCGTTGCCGCTTTTTCGATATCTTCCCGGCTGTACTGCTCGTTGCGGGCGTAGGCGATATTATTGGCTACCGTGTCGTTAAACAGATGCACGTTTTGCGAGACTAAAGCGACCTGATTTCGCAGCGAGCTGAGCGTATATTCACGCAGATCGTGACCATCCATCAGAATTTCGCCCTGCTGGATATCGTAAAAACGCGTCATCAGGCTGGCAATCGTGGATTTACCCGATCCAGACCGTCCCACCAGCGCAACGGTTTTGCCCTCCGGGATCGCCAGGTTGATATTATGCAGCGCAGGCGTTTCGCGTCCCGGATAGGTAAAGGTCACATTGCGGAACTCCACATCGCCGCGAGCGCGCTCAATCACGCGCGTGCCCGTATCAACTTCCTGCTCGCTGTCGAGAATGGAGAAAAGCGTCTGGCAGGCGGCCATGCCGCGCTGGAACTGGGCGTTAACGTTCGTCAGCGATTTCAGCGGGCGCATCAAACCAAACATAGAGGTAAAGACGACGGTAATCGTGCCCGGTGTCAGCGTTGCCATTACGCTTGGGAAGCTGGCAGCATACAGAACAAAAGCCAGCGCCAGCGAAGCGATAAGCTGAATAATAGGATCGGACACGGAAGAAGCGGAAACCAGTTTCATCCCCTGCTGACGCATCCGATTGCTGACGCGGTCAAAACGCTGGGTTTCGATTTGCTGTCCGCCAAAGATCAGCACTTCTTTATGCCCTTTCAGCATCTGTTCTGCGCTGGTGGTCACCTGGCCCATGGTGTTTTGCATGCTTTTGCTGATATTACGAAAGCGTTTTGACACCATACGGATTGCAAAGGAGACGACCGGCGCCAGCAGGATCAGGATTAGCGACAGCTGCCAGCTGTAGTAAAACATCATAATAAACAGGCCGATAATGGATGCGCCTTCGCGCACTACCGTTACCAGCGCGCTGGAAGACGATGAGGCGACCTGTTCGGAATCATAAGTAATGCGCGACAGCAACGTGCCGGTAGATTGCTGATCGAAGAAAGCGACCGGCATCCCCATCATATGGCTGAAAAGACGCCGACGCATCGACATCACCACATTCCCCGATACCCAGGAGATGCAGTAGCTTGAGATATAGCTTGATATGCCGCGTACCAGCATCAGGCCGATAACGGCGAGGGGCATCCAGACCAGTACGGAGGAGTCCGCTTTACCAAAACCATCGTCCAGCAGCGGCTTAAGTAAGGACATCATCAGCACGTCGCCCGCTGCGTTAATAATAAGAGCAACGGAGGAGACGGCCAGCCCCGGTTTAAAGGGTTTGATCATCGGCCAGAGGCGTCGAAAGGTCTGCCAGGTGGAGAGATCTTTGTCCTGATGCATGTGTTAACCAGCTTCCAATTGAAATAGCCGCTCATTCTAACTGGAATAACGTGTTACGCCAAACCACTGATGGTACCAACGGGGCATTATTTGCGCTCTTAAGCTTAAAACACGCCAGTTATCCTTAGAAAATTCTACGCTGATTTGCCCTGCCACAGCCGTGTCGTACCAGCTGTAATTGTTCTTCAGATAGCGGGTAATTATCCTTTCCGCCGGTAGCTTCCAGGCGCTATAGCGGGCAGCGGAAGCCAGCGCGGCCTGGCCAGCCACCCTTCGCAGCAGGGGCGGCGAAGACGACGTTCCACTACCGTGATGCGGCACCTGTAATAGATCCGCCCGTAACGCTTCGCCATAGCGCCTGACAAGCTGTAGCTCTGCGGGCGTCTCAATATCCCCGGTCAGCAAAACCCGCCATTTACCATCCGTCACCATTACGACGCAGGACTGATTATTACCGTGCTCTTTCTGCGGTCGCTCCGGCCAGAGAACCTGAAAATTTAACGTCTGCCAGCGCCAGTTTTGGCCCTGATAGCAGGGTAAATGTCCCGATACGCCCAAATCGCTATGGATTTTCGCTGCGGGAAACGCCTTGTGCAGGCTTTCCAGGCCGCCGATATGGTCGAGATGGCCGTGGCTTAAGATAATGTGTTGTAGGCTTATGCCCTGCCAGCGAAGCCAGGGAATAATCTGGCTTGAGGCCGCGTCGCCCCCTGCCCATCTGTTGCCGGTATCATACACAACCGCATTTCCCCGCTGCGAAATTACTACGGCCAGTCCATGACCGATATCCAGCATATCCATACGCCACTCTGGCTGCCTGACGTGCAGCCGCCAGCACAGCAGCGCCAGACATAAGCTGGCCAGCGTAAAAGGGGAACTTCGCCACCAGTGAAAGCGCCAGGCAAAGAGCAGCAGCAGGCACACGGGACTGAGCCATAATGCCTGCTGGCTGACGGTAAGCCAGCCGTCGGGCAGCTGCCGTAAGGGATAAAAAACCAGCGCCAATGAGCGATCCGCCGCCCACCAGAGCAGCTGGCTTAGCGATGCGACAGGCAGCGATAAAACGGCGCCAAGGATCAGCGGTACCGTAAGCAACGTGACCAGCGGCACTGCCCACAGGTTAGCCAGCAGCGCGCTGACGCTCACGCCGTGAAAAATAAAGATCTGTAGCGGCATCAATAATAAAAACAGCCCGGTCTGTAAGTGCAGCAGCTGTAACGGCAGCCAGCGTTTTTTCCCGATAAAGCGTCCGGAAAGCGGAAACCATTGATACCAGAGAAGTAACCCGGCGACGGCAACAGCTGACAACCATAAGCTGTCCGACAAAATGCTTAAGGGATCGAAAAACAAAATAGCACCGATACACAGCCGCCAAACCTGCCAGCCGCTACAGTTACGCCCCTTCAGGCGCAGCAGGCTCCAGCTAAGCAGCGCCACTATCGCCCGCAGCGCCGGAGGGCTTCCGCCGGAAAGCCAGCAGTAGATCAGCGCCAGCGCGATGCCGCTAAACAGGGGAAAACGATACTCTATCCAGCTGGCGCGGAAGCAAGGCTGGAAAATTCGCGCTATCAGCCAGCCTACGCTCGCAGCCAGGCCTATATGCATGCCTGAAATCGCCATCAAATGCGCCGTCCCGGTCTCCCTCAGCAACGCTTTTGTCTCGCTGCTTAGTTCGCTACGTTCACCAAACGTCAACGCCAGGATAACGCTATGCCAGGGCAAGGCGGCGAAATAGTCACGACTTTTCTGCATGACTTTTTCACGCCAGCCACAGCGGCTGTCGACAATCTGCCATGTCAGCGCCCTGCCCGTCAGCGGCGTGCTGACAGCCAGCGCGAAACGTTGCGCATCGAAGCCGCCCTCGTTAAGGCGCGCATGCACGGGCCGCAGCCTGAGCTTCATACGCCAATGCTGGCCCGGACAAAACGTTTGGGTACCCGGTATAGCGATCAGGGCGTAAACAGGTGGAAAAAGACGTTTCTCCGCCACGCTTTCAATGCGTATTTTGACGCGTTGCGACTGCGGCTGTAGCTGTTCAATGCCCACTACGGCTTCAACAGGAGCCGCTGAGAGAAAGGCGGTTTGTTGTAGAAGCGTTTTTGCCGGGATAACGGCCCAGATAAAAAGCAGCAGAACCAGGGCACTTTCTCTTAACCAGCGCTGTCGGGTTATCAACAGGAGCGCAATCAGCCCCAGCAAAAGCTGGATGGCGGCTGTATCAGGCAGCGCCCGCAACCAACAAAGCGGCAGCGCTGCGATAATCATCCACAGCGAGAGTCGGCTAAGGCTATAGGACATAATGCTACCTCCGTTACGCATGACGGAAGTCTGACGGGGTTTCATTACGGGCGCAGCCAGCATTTCTCAGTCTTCAGAAACGTAGCGCAACATTTTTATCAGGTTGCAGAAAGCAATACAGGGTTTGCGAGGAGGCTCTGGTTAATCCACTATCGGACTGGATCCAGCTATGCTGCAGGCAAAAAAAAACGACACCGAAGTGTCGTTTTATTGCGTGGTAATGCGAAACCTTAGCCGTAGATATTCGCGCGATCGCGTAATTCCTTGCCCGGTTTGAAGTGCGGAACGTATTTACCTTCCAGCTCAACCTTGTCACCCGTTTTAGGGTTACGACCGGTACGGGGAGCGCGATAGTGCAAAGAAAAACTGCCGAAGCCCCGGATTTCGATGCGTTCGCCCTGGGCAAGCGTAGTGGCCATGTGCTCAAGCATCTCTTTTACCGCATCCTCAACGACTTTCGCCGGAATATGAGAGTGCTGGCCAGCAAGTCTTTCAATCAGTTCTGACTTGGTCATAAATCCTCCGGTTAATCCCTGTTGGAAAAAGCTTTGGCAATCACGGCTGGTTCAGGGCAGCTTAAGCCGCCCTGATGCAAACGCAATTACTCGCCTTTAGCTGCTTTAAATGCTTCAGCCATAGCGTTAGAGAAGTTGCCTTCTTCCTGTTTGGTGTTAACAGTATTGATAGCTTCTTTCTCGTCAGCCTGGTCTTTAGCACGAACAGACAGGCTCACTACGCGGTTTTTGCGATCCACGCCAGTGAACTTAGCTTCAACGTCGTCGCCAACGTTCAGAACCAGCGTAGCGTCTTCTACACGGTCGATTGAAGCTTCAGAAGCGCGCAGGTAACCCTCAACGCCGTCTGCCAGTTCAACTGTAGCACCTTTAGCGTCAACTGCAGTTACTTTACCGTTAACAATGGCACCTTTCTTGTTCAGAGAGATGTAGTTGTTGAACGGATCTTCTGCCAGCTGCTTAACGCCCAGGGAGATACGCTCGCGCTCTGCGTCAACCTGCAGAACCACAGCAGCGATTTCGTCGCCTTTCTTGTATTCACGAACTGCTTCTTCTCCGGTAGCGTTCCAGGAGATGTCAGACAGGTGAACCAGGCCGTCGATGCCGCCGTCCAGGCCGATGAAGATACCGAAGTCAGTGATTGACTTGATTTTACCTTCAACGCGGTCGCCCTTGTTGTGGGTTTCTGCGAACTGCTGCCATGGGTTAGATTTGCACTGCTTCAGACCCAGGGAGATACGACGACGTTCTTCGTCGATGTCCAGAACCATAACTTCAACAACATCGCCCACGTTAACAACTTTAGACGGATGAATGTTTTTGTTGGTCCAGTCCATTTCTGAAACGTGCACCAGGCCTTCAACGCCTTCTTCGATTTCAACGAAGCAGCCGTAGTCGGTCAGGTTGGTTACACGACCAGTCAGGCGGGTGCCTTCCGGGTAACGCTTAGCGATTGCGACCCATGGATCTTCGCCCAGCTGTTTCAGACCCAGAGAAACACGGGTACGTTCGCGGTCGAACTTCAGCACTTTAACAGTGATTTCGTCGCCAACGTTGACAATTTCGCTTGGGTGCTTAACGCGTTTCCAGGCCATGTCAGTGATGTGCAGCAGGCCGTCAACGCCGCCCAGATCAACGAATGCACCGTAGTCAGTGAGGTTCTTAACGATACCTTTAACTTCCATGCCTTCCTGCAGGTTTTCCAGCAGCTGATCGCGCTCTGCGCTGTTTTCGGATTCGATAACCGCACGACGTGAAACCACCACGTTGTTACGTTTCTGATCCAGCTTGATTACTTTGAATTCAAGCTCTTTGCCTTCCAGGTGCAGCGTGTCGCGTACTGGACGAACATCAACCAGGGAACCTGGCAGGAACGCACGAATACCGTTCAGCTCAACTGTGAAGCCACCTTTCACTTTGCCGTTGATAACACCGGTAACAGTTTCAGCATCTTCGTAAGCTTTTTCCAGCGTGATCCAGGCTTCATGACGCTTAGCTTTCTCACGGGACAGCAGGGTTTCACCGAAGCCGTCTTCCACTGCGTCCAGAGCAACGTCAACTTCGTCGCCTACCTGGATTTCCAGTTCGCCGGCTGCGTTCTTGAACTGCTCTGCAGGAATTGCAGATTCAGATTTCAGACCCGCATCAACCAGAACTACGTCTTTGTCGATAGAGACAACAACGCCACGAACGATGGAACCCGGGCGGGTTTCGATTGTTTTTAAGGATTCTTCAAATAGTTGAGCAAAAGATTCAGTCATATTGATAATCTTCAGGATTCTTCAATTTAACGTCCACCTGACATCCTGCCGGGTGGGGTTGTTTCACATGCCCTGTGATATCCATATCAAAGGGTTAAAAAAATCGGTTCTGCGATGCTACTGCGGCAGAGAAAGTTTTTCGCGCGCATAATTCAGAGCAGTTTCAATCACCTGCTCGATTGACATGCTGGTTGAATCCAGCACTAACGCGTCTTCTGCCGGTCTTAACGGTGCGATAGCACGGTTGCGATCGCGATCGTCACGCTCTTTTATCTCAGATAAAAGGCGTTCAAAGTTAACACTAAAGCCCTTCTCCTGCAACTGTAGCATACGGCGATGCGCACGCTCTTCAGGGCTGGCATCCAGAAAAATCTTTACCTGGGCGTCCGGAAAAACCACCGTACCCATATCTCTTCCGTCCGCAATAAGGCCTGGCGCTTCCCGGAATCCCCGCTGACGGCGCAGCAGCGCTTCACGTACGCGCGGGAAAGCGGCGACTTTCGAAGCCGTATTGCTGACATCCTGAGTGCGAATTTCGCTTGAGACGTTTTCGCCCTCAAGGATGACTTCCATCTCGCCATCGCTGGGCACAAAGCGAACATCCAGATGCGCCGCGATAGGGACCAGCGCCTCTTCAGAAGTCATGTCTACCTGATGGTGTAACGCGGCCAGCGCCAGCACGCGATAAATAGCGCCTGAATCCAACAGATGCCAGTTTAATGCCTCAGCCATTGCCTTGCACAAGGTCCCTTTACCGGCTCCGCCTGGACCATCAATGGTGATCACCTGGGCTATAGGCGTCATGTCGTTCTCCTGTTGGTGGAATGCCTGCTTAACCTGCTCAGGCAAATAACGACGCATATTATACGCTGCTCTACTGACGATCGTTACCCCTTAAGCGTAGACGGGCTGAAATTAATCGAGAGCCGCAAAAGGATTTCCCAGGAAACCAATGCCAGGAGCGTGAAGCAGATCGCAACCCGCTGCACAGCTATGCAGCGGGGGCGTTCGTTATGCCGGCTGGCTGAGACGTGCAAACTGCTCGAAATAATCCGGGAAGGTCTTGGCCGTGCATTTCGGATCGAGAATGGTCACTGGCGTAGCAGACAAGGCCACCAGCGAGAAGCACATCGCCATACGGTGATCGTTGTAGGTGCCGATTTCAGCATACTGAATAGTTTCAGGCGGCGTGATGCGAATATAGTCATGCCCTTCTTCGACTTCAGCACCAACTTTACGCAGCTCGGTCGCCATTGCCGCAAGACGATCGGTTTCTTTCACGCGCCAGTTGTAGATATTACGCATTACCGTAGTGCCTTTGGCAAACAGCGCCGCCGTGGCGATAGTCATCGCCGCGTCCGGAATATGGTTCATATCCAGATCGATAGCGTTCAGTTCGCCGCGCGTGCAGGCGATATAGTCGTCGCCCCATTCAATAACCGCGCCCATTTTTTCCAGCACGTCGGCAAAATGAATGTCGCCCTGCATACTTTTTCGACCGATACCTGTGACTTTAACCGTACCGCCTTTGACTGCGGCCGCTGCGAGGAAATAGGAGGCGGAAGAGGCATCGCCTTCCACCAGATAATCGCCTGGCGAGGTATAGTTCTGGGTGCCCCTGATACGAAATACAGCGTAATTATCGTTTTCTACCGTGACGCCAAAGGTCTGCATCAGGTTCAGGGTAATATCGATATAAGGTTTTGAAACCAGCTCGCCCTTAATGGCAATGGTCGTGTTTTGTGGAGCCAGCGGCGCGGTCATCAGCAGCGCGGTCAGGAACTGGCTGGAGACGCTACCGTCGACGGCCACTTCGCCCCCGCTGAAGCCGCCTTTGATATGCAGCGGCGGATAATCCGTCTGTTCAAGATAGTCGATCTGCGCGCCGCCCTGGCGCAACGCATCGACCAGATGACCAATCGGACGTTCTTTCATCCGCGGCTCTCCGGTCAGCACAATATCGTTAGAACCCAGGCAAAGCGCGGCGGCCAGCGGGCGCATCGCCGTCCCGGCATTGCCTAAAAAAAGCTCCAGCGGCTGCGTCGACTGCAGAGGGCCGCCCTGACCAGTCACTTCACACTCTGTGCGGTCTTCAGAAAGCGTAAAGCTTACGCCCAGCGCTTTTAGCGCGTTCAGCATATGACGCACGTCATCACTGTCCAGAAGGTTGGTCAGACGAGTAGTGCCTTTTGCCAGCGCAGCGAGCAGCAAAGCGCGATTTGAGACGCTTTTGGAACCAGGTAGGTTAATGGTACCTTCTACTCGCGCGACGGGTTGTAAAGTCAGGGATTCCTGCATGTGAGACTTCTTCTCCAGATAAAATGCAACAAAACCCCGCACCGGGCGAGGTTTTACTATCAAAACCGTACCGGCTAATTAACCGTGACGACGTTCAAAATCAGTCATAAATTCGGTTAGCGCTTTAACGCCTGCCAGCGGCATAGCATTGTAAATTGAAGCGCGCATTCCGCCTACGGCACGATGACCTTTTAACGCATGCAGGCCAGCCGCGAATGATTCTTCGAGGAAAACCTTATCCAACGCTGCATCAGCCAGCTGGAAAGGCACATTCATGCGCGAGCGGTTAGCGTGAGCCACATCGTTACGGTAAAAATCACTGTTATCAATGATACCGTAAAGCAGATCGGCTTTAGCCTGATTCCGCTTGTCCATTTCCGCTACGCCGCCCTGTTCTTTCAGCCATTTAAAGACCAGGCCGGAAAGATACCATGCAAAAGTCGGCGGCGTGTTAAACATGGAGTCGTTTTCGTTTAATACCGTGTAATCCAGGATTGACGGCAGCGCTTTCTGGGCTTTGCCCAGCAGATCTTCACGTACGACCACCAGCGTCAGGCCAGCTGGCCCAATGTTCTTCTGCGCACCGGCATAAAGGACGCCATAGCGGTTGATATCCAACGGACGGGAAAGAATAGTGGAAGAGAGATCGGCTACGGCAATCTTATCGCCGAAGTCCGGCTCTTCATTAATAGCAACACCGTCAATGGTTTCGTTTGGACAATAGTGAACATAGGCTGCTTTATCTGAAAGCGCCCACTGGCTCATAGGCGTAATAGTGCGCAGCCCGTCAACGGTTGTTTTCACGTCAATGACGTTAGGCGTACAGTATTTTTCCGCCTCTTTAATCGCGCTGTGCGCCCAGTAGCCGCCGTCGGCATAGTCTGCCGTACTCTGGCTGCCCAACAGGTTCATCGGAACGGCAGCAAACTGCGCGCGCGCGCCGCCGTGGCAGAATAATACTTTGTAATTTGAGGGGATTTTCAGCAGATCGCGAAAATCTTTTTCCGCTTCCACGGCCACCTGCGTAAACTCCTTGCTGCGGTGGCTGATCTCCATCACGGAAGTTCCTGAACCCTGCCAGTTGCAGAGTTCCTGTTCGGCACGACGTAGCACTTCTACCGGCAGCATTGCTGGACCGGAGCTAAAATTGAAAACCTGGCTCATTTCCCCTCACCACTTTCAGATCAATCGATTTCGAGTCTGCTACCGGTTTTATCATTGCCACCCTGGCGCTGCAATGTTTAATCGGGTCAGCCGACCAGTTATGCGGCCTGCGCCGCAACAGCTTGTAGCGTGAAATATAGTGACCACGATATTTTGTGAGGCGTCTTCCGGTTAGCTTTTTTTATGGCCGATCTGCGCAGGCAAAAATGCCACAATAGCCGGGTAAAACAGTTCGTCGGATAGCGAATGGTCGGGAAACCCCGTATCATGGCGCGTTTTCGGCACAACCCAAAAACGAGTGGGCACTATGACGCAAACTTATATTCCAGGCAAAGACGCCGCACTGGAAGATTCCATCGCACGCTTTCAGCAAAAATTACAGGATTTTGGCTTCCATATTGAAGAGGCCTCCTGGCTGAATCCGGTTCCTCATGTCTGGTCGGTCCATATTCGCGACCGCGACTGCCCGCTCTGCTTCACCAACGGTAAAGGCGCCAGCAAAAAAGCGGCGCTGGCTTCGGCATTGGGTGAATATTTTGAGCGTCTGTCGACCAACTATTTCTTTGCTGATTTTTGGTTAGGTAACGCGATCGCCAACGGCGATTTCGTGCATTATCCTGACGAAAAATGGTTTCCGCTGCCGGATGACGACAGCCTGCCGGAAGGCATTCTCGATGCGCGACTGAAGGCGTTTTACGATCCTGAGCAGGCACTTAGCGCCAGCGATTTGATCGATCTGCAGTCCGGCAATGCCGCACGCGGCATCTGCGGCCTGCCGTTCACGCGTCAGTCCGATGGGCAAACGGTTTATATTCCGATGAACATCATCGGTAACCTCTACGTCTCTAACGGCATGTCGGCAGGCAACACGGCCAACGAAGCGCGCGTTCAGGGCCTTTCTGAAGTCTTCGAGCGCTATATCAAAAACCGCATTATCGCCGAATCTATCAGTCTGCCGGCCATCCCGCAGGAGGTGCTTAACCGCTATCCGGGCGTAGTGGAGTCCATTGCTAAACTGGAAGCTGAAGGCTTCCCAATCTTTGCTTACGACGCTTCACTGGGCGGCAACTATCCGGTTATTTGCGTGGTGCTCTTCAACCCGCAAAACGGTACCTGTTTTGCTTCATTCGGCGCGCATCCTGATTTTGGCGTGGCGCTGGAGCGTACCGTGACAGAACTGCTGCAGGGACGCGGGCTGAAAGATTTGGATGTCTTTACGCCGCCAACCTTTGATGATGAAGAAGTCGCCGAGCACGCTAATCTGGAAACGCACTTTATCGATTCCAGCGGTCTGATCTCCTGGGATATGTTCAAGGACGAGGCGGATTATCCTTTTGTCGACTGGAGCTTTGCAGGCACCACGCAGGAAGAATTCGCCACGCTGATGGCCATCTTTAAAGCGGAAGATAAAGAAGTCTATATTGCTGACTATCAGCATCTGGACGTGTATGCCTGCCGTATCATCGTGCCAGGCATGTCAGATATCTATCCTGCGGAAGATTTGCTGCTGGCTAATAACAGCATGGGCGCTTACCTGCGCGATACGCTGTTATCACTGCCCGACAGCCAGTGGGAAAAAGAGGATTACCTGGCGCTGATTGAACGCCTGGACGAAGACGGCCATGACGACTTTACCCGCGTACGCGAGCTGCTGGGCCTGGCAACAGGCAAAGACAACGGCTGGTACACGCTGCGTATCGGCGAGCTGAAAGCGATGCTGGCCCTGGCAGGCGGCGATATCGATCAGGCGCTGATCTGGACGGAATGGACTATGGAGTTTAATGCCTCCCTGTTTTCACCCGCCCGCGCCAACTACTATCGCTGTCTGCAAACGCTGCTGCTGTTGAGCCTTGAGGATGAACGCGATCCTGTGCAATATCATACTGCTTTCGTACGTATGTATGGACAGGAAGCCGTAGACGCGGCATCTGCCGCCATTAGCGGTGAAGCGCCTTTCTACGGGTTGCAGAGCGTGGATGAAGAGCTGCTGGCCTTCCCGGCTCATCAGTCGCTGCTGGCTGCCTATGAAAAGCTGCAGCAGGCGAAACGCCGTTACTGGAAATAATATTTTTGGCCCGCTCGACAAAAGCGGGCCTTTTATCAGGGCCAGTTTTAACGCTAATTAATCCATTAATTTTTCTTAAGGTTAATAAAAAGTAGTTTATTTATTTCCAGGTATTAAAAAATTTATTTATTCGGGATCTATTTTATTGCAGTTGTTAACCAGAAAAGCAGATGCTATTTAAAAAATAATAGATAAATTAAAATAAATTTTAACTAATAAAATCAATAAATTAACCCACCTTACACGCCTGTTTTTTAACTCGTTCCGACAATGTCCGGCGTCAATATGATCCACATCAATTTCTCACCTATACTGCTTTGTTAGTATTTCGTTGTTGATAAACTTCAGGAGACGTTAGTGTGAAAGCTGGCAATCCGTTCGATTTACTTTTACCGTCTGAAATGGCTAAAGTTGCTGAGGAAGCTGGTGTCTATAAAGCTCAAAAGCACCCCTTCACCACGTTTTTTTTGGCGATTACCGCAGGCGTTTTTATTTCCATCGCGTTTGTTTTTTATATCACGGCCACAACCGGGACTGAAACTATCCCTTATGGCGTAGCGAAGCTTATTGGCGGCATCTGCTTTTCGCTGGGGCTGATGCTGGTCGTGGTCTGCGGTGCCGACCTTTTCACCTCGACCGTGTTAACCATGGTGGCTAAAGCCAGCGGACGGATTACCTGGGGTCAGCTGGCGCGCAACTGGCTCAATGTCTATATAGGGAATTTCTTCGGCGCGATGTTTTTTGTCGGGCTGATCTGGTTTGCCGGCCAGTATATGGTGGCAAATGGTGCATGGGGGTTAAATGTTCTGCAAACGGCTGACCATAAGATGCACCATACTTTTATTGAAGCTGTCTGCCTCGGCACCCTCGCTAACCTGATGGTTTGCATGGCGGTCTGGATGAGCTATTCCGGCCGCAGCCTGACGGACAAAATGCTGTCGATGGTGCTGCCCGTAGCGATGTTTGTCGCCAGTGGTTTTGAGCACAGTATCGCCAACATGTTCCTTATCCCCATGGCGATCGTTATTAAAGATTTCGCCGCACCGGAGTTCTGGCAGGCCACGGGAACCACGGCAGCACACTTTTCCAGTCTGACAGTAGGCAACTTCATTGTTGACAATCTTATCCCCGTGACGCTTGGCAACATTATTGGCGGTGGATTGCTGGTCGGCCTGACCTACTGGGTTATCTATTTGCGGGACGGCGATCATCACTGATTGCCGACAACAGGATTAAGCCCTGCTGTGCTGCAGCAGGAACGAAAGAACTTCATTGAAAAGGTGATCACATGAGCGAGCAAAATGTAAACCAGGCTGCTGCCTGGGCAGGCTTTGCAGAGGGCGAATGGCAGAACAGCATCAACGTCCGTGACTTCATTCAGAAAAACTATACGCCTTATGAAGGTGATGAATCCTTCCTGAGCGGCGCAACTGAAGCGACCACTAAGCTGTGGGATAAGGTAATGGAGGGCATCAAGCTCGAAAACCGCACCCACGCGCCGGTCGATTTCGATACCGATTTAGCCTCTACTATTACCTCCCATGACGCTGGCTATATTGACCGCAAACTGGAAACCATTGTCGGCTTACAGACTGAAGCGCCGCTGAAACGC
Source organism: Erwinia aeris (assembly GCF_041224955.1). Lineage (NCBI taxonomy): Bacteria > Pseudomonadati > Pseudomonadota > Gammaproteobacteria > Enterobacterales > Erwiniaceae > Erwinia > Erwinia aeris. The sequence continues at coordinate 197,690 of NZ_JBGFFX010000002.1, forward strand.
GCGCTGATCCCTTTTGGCGGCATTAAGATGGTGGAAGGCTCCTGTAAAGTTTACGGACGCGAGCTGGACGCCGGCCTGAAAAAAGTCTTTACCGAGTACCGCAAAACGCATAACCAGGGCGTATTCGATGTTTATACGCCGGATATTCTGCGCTGCCGTAAGTCCGGCGTGCTTACCGGTTTGCCAGATGCCTACGGCCGCGGCCGCATCATTGGCGACTACCGTCGCGTTGCGCTTTACGGCATTGATGCGCTGATGAAAGATAAATTCGCCCAGTTTGCCTCGCTGCAAAGCGATCTTGAAAATGGCGTCAATCTTGAAGCGACAATCCGTCTGCGTGAAGAGATCGCCGACCAGCATCGCGCGCTGCAGCAGATTAAAGAAATGGCTGCCAAATACGGCTGTGATATTTCCGGCCCGGCCACAACGGCGCAGGAAGCCGTGCAGTGGACCTACTTTGGCTACCTGGCCGCCGTTAAATCGCAAAATGGCGCGGCAATGTCTTTTGGTCGCGTATCCACCTTCCTGGATATCTACATTGAACGCGATCTGCAGGCGGGCAAAATCACCGAGCAGGATGCACAGGAACTGATTGACCACCTGGTGATGAAGCTGCGTATGGTGCGCTTCCTGCGTACGCCTGAATACGATGAGCTGTTCTCCGGCGACCCAATCTGGGCAACGGAATCGCTGGCCGGTATGGGCGTTGACGGCCGTACGCTGGTAACCAAAAACAGCTTCCGCTTCCTGAATACCCTGTACACTATGGGTCCTTCGCCAGAGCCAAACATGACCATCCTGTGGTCTGAAAAACTGCCGCTGAACTTCAAGAAATTTGCGGCCAAGGTTTCAATCGATACTTCATCCGTTCAGTACGAAAACGACGATCTGATGCGTCCTGACTTCAACAACGACGATTATGCTATCGCCTGTTGCGTCAGCCCGATGATCGTCGGCAAGCAGATGCAGTTCTTCGGTGCCCGCGCCAACCTCGCTAAAACCATGCTTTACGCTATCAACGGCGGCGTGGATGAAAAACTTAAAATGCAGGTAGGCCCAAAAGATCCGCCGATGATGGACGACGTGCTGGAATATGAAAAAGTGCTGGATCGCATGGATCACTTTATGGACTGGCTGGCGAAACAGTACGTTACCGCGCTGAACATCATTCACTATATGCATGACAAATATAGCTACGAAGCTTCTTTGATGGCGCTGCACGATCGCGATGTCTATCGCACCATGGCCTGCGGTATTGCCGGTCTGTCCGTCGCTGCCGATTCACTTTCCGCGATCAAATATGCCAAAGTTTCCCCTATTCGCGACGAAGATGGACTGGCCGTTGATTTCAAAATTGAAGGTGAATATCCGCAGTTCGGCAACAATGACTCACGCGTAGATGATATTGCCTGTGACCTTGTTGAACGCTTTATGAAGAAAATTCAGCAGCTGCAAACTTATCGTGATGCTGTCCCGACTCAGTCGGTACTGACTATCACCTCTAACGTGGTATACGGTAAGAAAACCGGCAACACGCCAGACGGTCGCCGTGCCGGTGCACCTTTTGGCCCAGGCGCTAACCCAATGCACGGCCGCGATCAGAAAGGCGCTGTGGCTTCGCTTACCTCCGTTGCGAAGCTGCCATTTGCCTACGCTAAAGACGGCATCTCCTACACTTTCTCTATTGTGCCAAACGCGTTAGGTAAAGATGACGACGTACGTAAAGCCAACCTTGCCGGTCTGATGGATGGCTATTTCCATCATGAATCCAGCATTGAGGGCGGTCAGCACCTGAACGTTAACGTGATGAATCGCGAAATGCTGCTGGAAGCGATGGATAATCCTGAGAAATATCCTCAGCTGACCATTCGCGTTTCGGGTTATGCGGTGCGTTTTAACTCGCTGACCAAAGAGCAGCAGCAGGATGTGATTACCCGTACCTTTACGCAAACGATGTAAGCCTCAGGGCTCCGGTTCGCCGGAGCCCAGCCTGCTTTGCCAGCCCTCTTCATTTGCAGGCGGCTGGCAAAACAGACTTAACGCAGCTTCAGACTGCGCAGCCGCTACAAGCGGCATGACTATGGAGAATTCACCGCAATGTCAGTTAAAGGCCGTATCCACTCGTTCGAATCCTGCGGGACCGTTGACGGCCCCGGCATCCGCTTTATCACCTTTTTTCAGGGCTGCCTGATGCGCTGCCTCTACTGCCATAACCGGGATACCTGGGATACGCACGGCGGTAAAGAGGTTACGGTGGAAGAGCTGATGAAAGAAGTTGTCACCTATCGTCATTTTATGAACGCATCAGGCGGCGGCGTTACTGCTTCGGGCGGTGAAGCTATCCTGCAGGCTGAGTTTGTCCGCGACTGGTTTCGCGCCTGTCATGCAGAAGGCATTCATACCTGTCTGGATACCAACGGCTTTGTTCGCCGCTACGATCCGGTTATTGATGAACTGCTGGAAGTAACCGATCTGGTGATGCTTGATCTCAAGCAAATCAATGATGATGTTCACCAAATCCTCGTCGGCGTCTCTAACCATCGCACGCTGGATTTTGCCCGTTATCTGGCCAAAAAGAATATCCGTACCTGGATACGCTATGTGGTCGTCCCCGGTTATTCCGATGATGATGACTCCGCACACAGGCTGGGCGAATTTACCCGCGACATGGGCAACGTCGAGAAAATAGAGCTGTTACCCTATCACGAGCTGGGTAAACACAAGTGGCTGGCAATGGGTGAGGAGTATAAGCTGGACGGCGTCCATCCCCCCAGGAAAGAGACGATGGAGCGGGTCAAACATATCCTCGAAGGATACGGGCATAAAGTGATGTATTAACGAGCGGTGACCCGCTCGTTATTTTACTTTTCAGTTATCAGGCATGTGCGATCGGCGTGGCATGACGATCGGCCTTGCGCAGCAGCATCATCAGATAAACCAACGCCACGCCCGCAATCATCACAAACAGTACACGGTCAGAATAGCTCTGCATCAACATTGAGGTCAGCGCCGGTCCTGCAAGGCTACCGGTGGTATAGCTCAGCAGCAGCGCCTGATTCATCGCCACCAGCTCATGATGCGCCACTTTTTCGCAGGCCCAGGACATCGCGACAGGGTAAAGCGTAAAGCCTGAACAACCCAGCACAAAGAGCGCGGGTGCCATAGCCGCATTGCTGAGCATCGCTACCGCGCCCAGGATGACGCCAAACACCAGCACGCGCAGCACCAGCAGCCGCCCATAGCGATCGGCCAGGCGCCCTACCGGCCACTGTCCGATAATGCCGGCGCTGACCAACAGCGCCATCCAGTAGCCGACGGCGGAGTCGTTCATTCCCTGATGGGAAAGATACAGCGGCATCAGGCCGTACAGCGATCCCAGCAGGATCCCGGAAATAATGCAGCCGTTGATCCCCAGGCGTGCGCTGCGTCGACGCAGCATAGACCACATGCGCCCGGCGGGAGCTTCTTCCCCCTCGCCGCTGGCGGTAATTCGGGTAAAAACCAGCGGCAGAATAGCCGCCACGATAAAACCAGTTACCCAGGGCAGAGTATGCAGCAGTTCCGTTGACACCTTGCTGACCAGCAGCTGACCAATCACCGTCGCCACATAATAGACAATCATATAGGCTGCCAGCAGCTGACCGCGATTACGCAGGGTGCCGCTGCACAATAAGGCGCTTTCAACCACTACCCATATCAGAGCGCAGCCGATACCCGCGACGAAACGCCAGACGGACCATGCCCAGAAACCGTGTTCGAAGCCCAGCGCGGCCGTAGCCAGGGCAAACAGCGCGGTAGCAATGTAGTAAGCGCGATTAAAGCCCAGCCGCTTGATTAGCCAGCCAGCTATCAGGGTGCCGATCAGGTTTCCCGTAAAATAAGCGGAGCTGACCGTGCCGACCTGCCAGGTAGGCAGAGCCTCATGAGTAAGCCAGAGCGGCACCAGCGTGTTGAGCACGGCGATGGCGATAGTCAGCAGCAGCAGGCCGCAAAGCAGCACAATAACGGGACGGGACCAGGTAGACATAGTCAGAAATGACCAAAATAAAGGAAGATTTTGCGCGCATAATGCCACTGGCCGAATTATTGTCAACGGGGCGTTTTGGGGCACCGCACAATTTGCCGTGCGGTGATTTAAATTTTTTATCCGCAGCTCTGTAAGCACTGATTAAAAGGCAACCCATACCTGTTTAACCCTTTGATAATTAATAGCTAATAACGAAAACGGGTTTCTTTATCGATGATATTTATTGCTGGATAGCCTGCATGGTTAAGGGCTGCTAAAACCGCAGGCAAAAAAAACCTGTGGGTATGAACCACAGGTTTTTTAGCTGTCCCGAAGATTAGCCGATAAACTCAAGGCCTTTCATATAAGGACGCAGCGCTTCCGGCACCTGAATTCGGCCGTCTGCCTGCTGATAGTTTTCCAGAACGGCAACCAGGGTGCGGCCTACCGCCAGGCCAGAGCCATTGAGCGTGTGCACCAGACGCGGTTTTTTCTCCGTTTTGCTACGGCAGCGCGCCTGCATACGACGAGCCTGGAAATCGCCCATATTGGAACAGGAAGAGATTTCACGGTAGGTATCCTGCGCGGGCAGCCAAACCTCCAGATCGTAAGTTTTGCATGAACCGAAGCCCATATCGCCGGTGCACAGCAGCACCTTGCGGTAAGGCAGCTCCAGCAGCTGCAGCACCTTCTCCGCATGGCCTACCAGCTCTTCAAGCGCCTGCATGGAGTCTTCCGGCCGCGTGATCTGCACCATTTCAACCTTGTCGAACTGGTGCATGCGGATCAGCCCGCGCGTATCACGACCGTAGGCGCCAGCTTCAGAGCGGAAGCAAGGCGTATGCGCGGTCAGTTTCAACGGCAGCGACTCTTCTTCCAGAATTTCATCACGAACCAGGTTGGTCAGCGGCACTTCTGCGGTAGGGATCAGCGCATAATCGCTGGCCGAGGCTTCCTCATCCAGCGGACGAGTATGGAAAAGATCTTCGCCGAACTTCGGCAGCTGGCCCGTTCCGTAAAGCGTGGCGTGGTTAACCAGATAAGGGACGTAAGTTTCCAGATAGCCATGCTGTTCGGTATGCAGATCGAGCATGAACTGGCTGAGCGCACGATGCATCAGCGCAATTTGCCCTTTCATCACCACAAAGCGCGAACCGGTCAGTTTGGCAGCGGCGGCAAAATCCAGACCGGCGGCCATTTCGCCCAGCTCGACGTGGTCACGCACGGCAAAATCATATTTGCGCGGCTCGCCCCAGCGGCTGACTTCCTGATTCTCGCTGTCGTCTTTGCCCAGCGGCACTTCGTCAACGGGAATATTAGGGATCGCTAAAGCGACATCACGAATTTCGTTCTGTAACGCATCCAGTTCCGCTTTGGCCGCATCCAGGCGTTCGCCCAGCGCGTTCACTTCCTGACGTAACGGCTCGATATCTTCCCCACGCGCTTTGGCCTGCCCGATAGATTTGGATCGGGAGTTACGTTCAGCCTGCAGCGTTTCGGTTTCGACCTGCAGAACTTTGCGGCGCTCTTCCTGCGAGCGCAGCGTTTCAACGTCCAGCTTATAGCCCCGGCGTGCCAGTTTTTCAGCGACTGCGTCTGGCTCATTACGCAGCAGATTGGGATCGAGCATGCTTGTCCTGTGATCAGTAAAAAAAGTGGGCGCATTCGCCAGGCGAATGCATTGAATTCCTTGCTAACCTTACCGCAACGCCCGGATCAACGATAGCGTTTTGTCGGGCTATTTTGATCCTGTTCAGCAAGCCAGGCCAGCTTTTCGCCAATCTTTCCTTCCAGCCCGCGCGAGGTCGGCTGATAATAGCGCGTCTGCGCCATTTCCCCCGGGAAATAGTTCTCCCCCGCGGCGTAGGCGCCGGGTTCGTCATGCGCATAGCGGTATTCGGCGCCCAACCCCATCTCTTTCATCAGCTTTGTAGGCGCGTTACGCAGATGGTCAGGCACATCGTAATCCGGCCGATCGCGCGCGTCGCGCATCGCTGCCTTAAAGGCGGTATAAACGGCATTGCTTTTCGGCGCACAGGCAAGATAAACAATCGCCTGAGCAATAGCCCTTTCGCCTTCGGCCGGCCCTACACGCGTAAAGCAGTCCCAGGCGGAAATAGCCACCTGCATGCCACGCGGATCGGCGTTGCCCACGTCTTCGGAGGCGATAGCCAGCAGGCGACGGGCCACATAAAGCGGATCGCCGCCTGCCGTAATAATACGGGCATACCAGTAAAGCGCAGCATCGGGCGCAGAGCCGCGCACCGATTTGTGCAGGGCGGAGATCAGATCGTAAAAGCGATCGCCTTTATTATCGAACCTGGCGCTACGTTCACCGGAAACTTCGTTAAGCAGCTGCGGCGTTAGCAGACGCTCGCCTTTGTCGCTGACCTCGGCCATATCGGCCATCATTTCCAGGGTATTTAACGAGCGGCGAGCGTCGCCGTTGACCAGCTCCGCAATCATTCTGCGCGTAGCATCAGGCAGCACGATGTTTTGCTTGCCGTAGCCCCGCTCGCTGTCTTGCATCGCCTGATCCAGCACGCTTTCTATATCTTCAACGGTCAGAGACTTCAACAGGTAGACGCGCGCCCTGGAAAGCAGAGCGGAATTGAGCTCGAAAGAAGGGTTTTCCGTCGTAGCGCCAATAAAGGTAATAGTGCCGTCTTCAATATGCGGGAGAAAGGCGTCCTGCTGGCTTTTATTAAAGCGATGCACTTCATCGACAAACAGGATAGTGCGACGTCCGGCATTGCGGTTCTGCCGCGCACGCTCAATGGCCTCACGGATCTCTTTTACGCCTGAAGTGACGGCAGAAATGCGTTCGACATCCGCCTGACCGTAGCGACCAATGATTTCTGCCAGCGTGGTTTTGCCGGTACCTGGCGGCCCCCAAAGGATCATTGAGTGCAGGTGCCCTGCCTCAATGGCCCGCGGCAGCGGCTTCCCCGTCGCCAGCAGATGCTGCTGACCGATATATTCCGCCAGCGTGCGTGGCCGCATACGCGCGGCCAGAGGCTGAAACTCGTTATGAGAGAAATCCAGAGAGAGTGTGCTCACGCTGACCTCACTGACGTTGATCGTCCACCGTCACGCCCTTGGGCGGCGTAAAACGGAATTTGTCGGGGCTGACCGCAGTGTTCTGCTGGCTTTTCAGCGTATAGCTGCTGCGCTGCCCGTCCTGTTCAACGGCGCTGAACTGATTGATGGTGCCGCTGGCGGAGACGTTAATCGTAAACTGCTTCAGGTTGCCATCGGCTGATTTTGGCGTCAGCTCGAAGTTATCGCCAAGCTGTTTGATGTTGTACTGCTTCCAGTCGCTGCGCTGGTTGCGGGCAATCAGCATAAACGGCGTATTGCTGGTGGCGTCTTTCAGCCATGTCGCGCTGACCTGCTCGACAAAGGGATTATAGAACCACAGCGTTTTGCCATCCGAAATCAGGATGCTTTCGTCCGGCGCGGTCATATGCCAGTTGAAAAGATCGGGACGTTTAACCCACAGCTCGCCTTCGCCATCCTGCACGGACTGGCCGCTGCCGTCGGTGACTTTTTGCTGGAAGCTGGCGTGAAAACTGGTGACTTTATCCAGACGCTGCTGCAGGTCGGAAGAAGCGTCCGCCAAAGCGCTGGCAGAGGCAAAAGTAGCAAGCAGACAGCATGTGATAGTGAGTTTTTTCATTTACGACATCCTTATTGAAACTTTTGTATCCCGATTAGCGGGCAGGCTTAACTGTAGCCAGGCAGCAAAGAAAGCAACAGGGGAATAAGCTGATTGCGATAGATCGGAGATGGGGACAAAGCGCTGGAATTCAACGGGTCGGCATAACCGACCCGCTGCTTTTGACAAAATATTACATCTCGTGCGGCGGTGGCGAAAGCACCTCGCGGTTGCCGTTATGACCAGGCGGCGACACGATACTTTGCGCCTCCATCTGTTCAATGATACGGGCTGCACGGTTATAACCGATACGGAACTGCCGCTGCACGCCGGAAATAGACGCACGACGCTTTTCTACCACGAAGGCGACCGCCTGGTCGAACAGCGGGTCGAGCTCTTCATCGCCATCCAGCCCCAGCGACGCGCTTTCGCTCTCTTCGCCAGCGGTAATGCTTTCGATATATTGCGGACGACCACGCGCCTTCCAGTCTTGTACCACGGCGTGAACTTCTTCATCCCGCACAAAGGCGCCATGTACGCGCACCGGCATTGAAGAGTTCGGCGGCATATAAAGCATATCGCCCATGCCCAACAGCGATTCCGCGCCACCCTGATCAAGAATGGTGCGCGAGTCGATCTTGCTGGAAACCGTAAACGCAATGCGGGTTGGGATGTTAGCCTTAATCAGGCCGGTGATCACATCCACCGACGGACGCTGCGTCGCCAGCACCAGGTGAATACCGGCGGCACGCGCTTTCTGCGCCAGACGCGCAATCAGCTCCTCCACCTTTTTACCCACGGCCATCATCAGATCGGCGAACTCATCCACCAGCACTACGATGTAAGGTAGTTTTTCGAGCATCGGCGGCGATGTTTCCATACTGTCGCCCGGCTTCCAGAACGGATCGGGAATAGGCCGCCCCATCTCTTCCGCCAGCTTAACTTTTTCGTTATAACCCGCCAGGTTACGCACGCCCAGCGCCGACATCAGCTTATAGCGACGCTCCATTTCGCCGACGCTCCAGCGCAGCGCGTTGGCGGCATCTTTCATATCCGTGACCACTTCGGTCAACAGATGCGGGATGCCTTCATAGACCGACAGCTCAAGCATTTTCGGGTCGATCATAATAAAGCGCACTTCTTCCGGCGTGGCTTTATAAAGCATGCTAATAATCATGGCGTTAACGCCAACGGACTTACCGGAACCAGTTGTACCGGCGACCAGCAGGTGCGGCATTTTCGCCAGATCGGCCACCACCGGCTGGCCTGCGATATCTTTTCCTAACACCACCGATAGCGGCGACGGATTGTCGCGGAACTTATCGCATTCAAGCACTTCACGCATATAAACGGTCTGGCGATGCTTGTTTGGCAGCTCCAGTCCAACGTAAGGCTTGCCGGGGATCACCTCCACCACACGAACCGCTACGGCAGAAAGCGAGCGGGCCAGGTCGCGCGACAGATTGGAAATACGCGCGGCCTTCACGCCAGGCGCAAGATCCAGTTCAAAGCGGGTAATAACCGGCCCTGGAGAGATACCAACCACCTCGGCTTTAACCCGATAGTCGGCCAGGCGGGCTTCCACCAGGCGGGCAGTCTGCTCAAGAGCAAACATATCGACGGGTTCGGCTTCCGCTGGCGGTGCCGTCAGTAGATCCAGGGTAGGCAGCGGCGTGGTTGGTTTCTCAAGCGGCTGCTCATGACGCACCAGGAATGGATGGAACAGGCTATCCTGTGGCTTGACTTCCGGCTGGATTTGTTCAGCCTGGCGTACCGGCTCCTGAGCCGCTGGCTGCCATGCTGGTGCGGCCGGTTGTGCAGGCTCCTGAGCCGCTGGCTGCCACGCTGGCGCAGCCGGTTGTGCAGACTCCTGAGCGGCTGGCTGCCATGCTGGCGCAGCCGGTTGTGCAGGCTCCTGAGCCGCTGGCTGCCATGCTGGCGCCGCCGGTTGTACAGGCTCCTGAGCCGCTGGCTGCCACGCTGGCGCCGCCGGTTGCGCAGGCTCCTGAGCGGCTGGCTGCCACGCTGGCGCGGCCGGTTGTACGGGCTCCTGAGCGGCTGACTGCCATGCTGGCGCGGCCGGTTGTACGGGCTCCTGAGCGGCTGACTGCCATGCTGGCGCGGCAGGTTGTACGGGCTCCTGAGCGGCTGGCTGCCATGCTGGCGCGGCAGGTTGTACGGGCTCCTGAGCGGCTGACTGCCACGTTGGTGCAGCCTGTTTTACAGGTTCCTGAGGCTGGCTGTGCTGCTGCCACTGCGCAGCGGGCCTGCTCTGTTGATTTTCAGGCGGCAGCGTAAACAGCGGTTCGCCTGCGCCATCATCAACCAAATCTTCTTTAGGCGAGAAATCAAATGCGCCACCGGTATCCAGCGTGGAGGCAGGTGCGCTTTGCTGCGGCTGTCCATAACGCTGGCTTTGCTGTCCGGCAAACTGACGGGCAAGCTCGGCCTGATGACGCGCTTCCTCTTCATCTTCCTCAGCGCTTTCTGCTACAGGCGCGCTGTTTGCTGCGCTATCAGGCGCAGCGTAACGCGCCTGCTGCTGAGCGGCAAAAGCGTCGCGCAGATGGCTTTCATCCTGGCCCGGCTCTTCCGCCCCTGTTGGCGCAGAAGCCTGAAGACGCTGCTCCTCTTCTTTCGCTTTTTCTTCCGCTATACGCTGCGAAGGCAGCTTAATACCATAGGAAGCCAGCTCGCGACGCGTCGGCAGCTTAACCGGATTCGGCCGCGGCAAAGCGGGGCCAATACCCTGCTTGACCTGCGGATTAGCCGGAGCCGCCTCGCTGGTGGCGCTGAAGCCTGGCATAAACGCCGTGGGGGCGGCGGCAGACTGCGCCGCGCTGGCCAGATCCTGTGCGACCTGCTGCGGCTGAGCCGGCTGCGTCGTAGAGAAATCGAAAGGTGAGGCATCCGCTTCCCGCCAGTTGCCCATGCGGGGAGCATCATCTTCATCAGCGACAGGAACCGATGGCGCAGGCGTTTCCGCCGGCATCTCGAAGCGATAAAGTTCAGGCTCTGCCGCTGCTGACGGCGTGGAAACCTGTGCAGCAGGCTCGGCCTGTTGCTGAGCGCTCCCGGGCGCTACAGTAACTGTGGAAGCCGGCGTTGCGGTAGCTGCGGACGCTACCGGCGCCACAGGTGCTGCCGTGGAAACCGTCTGTGCAGCGGCAGCGGCTGCCGTCGGGGCTGCCGCAGGCTTGCTCAGCAGCGGATCGTTGTCGTCCTCTTCGGCCGTTGCCGGCACTGCCAGCAGGATATCGTCTTCATCATCGTAGCGGGCACGCTGCTTCGGAACCGGTTTTTCATCCGGCTCATCGTCATAATCATCATATCTGTATTCGTCACTGCGCGAACGCCCGCTGGCGAAAGTCAGCACGCCCATGACAGCCGCGCCAATTTTTTCAGCGATGGTCAGCCAGGACCAGCCGGTATAAAGCGTCAGACCGGCCGCCCACACGCACAGCAGCGTCAGGGTGCCGCCTGCGGCGTTAAACCATGGCGCCATTGCATTGCTGAGCAGGCTGCCAATTACGCCGCCGGAAGCAAAATACCAGATATCGTCAGCGTTTAGCGCCGCCAGGCCGCATGATGTGACCACGAGCGCCAGTACGCCGATCAGGCGCAGCGCCACGGCAAAGTAATCAATGTAATCCTGCGAATGCCGCTGGCGGAAAGTGATCCAGCATAGTCCCAGGATAACCGCAGGAATGGCGTAGGCCATCACGCCAAAAATGAAGAACAGCGTATCTGCCAGCCATGCGCCAATGCCGCCGCCCAAATTATGGATGGGTTCATGCCAGGCAGTTTGCGACCAGCTGGGATCGGAGGGGTTAAAGCTCAACAGCGCCACCATCAAATAGACGGCAAAAAGCGCCACAACAATCAGTAACGCTTCAAGCAGGCGGCGACCGCTGCTCAGCGACTGTAGGGAAACATCTTTATCTTCTGTATATTCCTGGCTCAAGAGTACTCTCCAGGTGCCTGTAAACAATGGAGGCAACAGCGTCGGGCAGGCCCGACGCTGAAACTGTATGAATTCACAGGAGTGTACCGAAACCTATCAGGTTTTGCACCTGCCCTGTGTTACCGCGTCTTAATGACTAAGCGGTTACTTTGTTTCACTTCTTCCATGACCACATAGGTCCGCGTATCGTTTACGCCGGGCAGGCGCAGCAGGGTTTCACCCAGCAATTTACGGTAGGCGGACATATCCGGCACGCGCGTTTTCAACAGGTAGTCGAAATCGCCTGAAACGAGGTGACACTCTTGAGTTTCCTCAAGTTTTTGCACTGCGGCGTTAAATTGTTCAAACACGTCGGGCGCGCCACGATTCAGAGTAATCTCAACAAATACCAGCAGCGAGGCATCCAGATAGTGCGGATTCAGCTGGGCGGTATAGCCAAGGATAAACCCCTGTCTTTCAAGACGACGAACGCGCTCAAGGCATGGTGTAGGTGATAAACCTACGCGTTTGGAAAGCTCGACGTTGGAGATACGTCCATCCTTTTGCAGTTCGTTAAGGATATTACGATCGATTCTGTCGAGATCTTTTCCAGGCCGTTTTTTATTGTCTACCATTATTATTGTCTCTCTTAATGCCTTCCCTTTGCCTGCCACACCCTGAACGAAATCATTATCGCAGGGTTGTTCTAAGTGAAGTCTGGAGCCTGTTGCGGTGTTATCACGCCCATCCGTATGACGCATGTTGTCTGTCCACACCATGCGTCATGACCAATGACAGACTGAGTTTATTGAGCCGGATGTCCCAAAACAGGAAAAATCTGTCTTGTAAGCTCAAATGTCCTCTGCTTCCCCCACTGTTTTCGCAAAAGCACAGCCGATTGTCAAAGTAAAACAACCAAAATCAGTACAACATGCCAGATGTTGCGCTGCATGACTGTTTTATAATGAAAAAATTTACTCATTGCACTATTTTACAGCGCGTTTCGCCCTGCTTTGGCGCAGTGGTGCCGTTGCTCCCTAAGGGAAATCGGTTAAACCTTTTGCAACCATCGCTAACAAAATCGCAGAACGCTTTTGTTGCCGACCTAAATTCCCTACAATCGCAACATAGTTGGCAGCTAAATAATGAGGGTCTCATGAGCACGGCCAGACACAGTAAATTACTTATCTTAGGTTCCGGCCCCGCTGGATACACGGCGGCTGTTTACGCAGCGCGCGCTAATCTCAACCCCGTGCTGATCACCGGGCTTGAAAAAGGCGGCCAGCTGACCACCACCACGGATGTGGAAAACTGGCCCGGCGACCCGCACGATCTGACCGGTCCGGGTCTGATGGAACGCATGCATGAACATGCGGTAAAATTTAATACTGAAATTATCTTCGATCATATTCACAGCGTTGATTTACAGCATCGCCCTTTCCGTTTGATCGGCGACAGCGGTGAATACACGGCAGATGCGTTGATTATTGCTACCGGCGCCTCCGCTCGCTACCTTGGCCTGCCTTCTGAAGAAGCGTTTAAAGGCCGCGGCGTTTCAGCCTGCGCAACCTGTGACGGCTTTTTCTACCGTAATCAGAAGGTAGCCGTGATCGGCGGCGGCAATACGGCCGTAGAAGAAGCGCTGTATCTGGCGAATATTGCGTCGGAAGTGCATCTGATCCACCGTCGCGACAGCTTCCGCGCGGAGAAAATCCTTATCGATCGCCTGATGGAAAAAGTGCGTAACGGTAATATCGTGCTGCATACCAACCAGACGCTGGACGAGGTCATGGGCGATCAGATGGGCGTCAGCTCGCTGCGCCTGCGCTCCACGCTGGACGAGTCGCAGCAGGAACTGAGCGTTGCCGGTCTGTTTGTCGCTATCGGCCACAGCCCGAATACGGCAATTTTTAAAGATCAGCTGGATCTGGAAAACGGCTACATCAAAGTGCAGTCAGGCCTGCACGGTAATGCAACGCAAACCAGCATTCCGGGCGTGTTCGCCGCAGGTGACGTTATGGATCATACCTATCGTCAGGCGATTACCTCTGCCGGCACCGGCTGTATGGCCGCGCTGGATGCGGAACGCTATCTGGATGGTTTAGTTAAAGAATCTCAGTAATCGTTACTGCTTTGATGCGATCTCGGTAAAGGCGACCTGTTAAGGTCGCCTTTTTATTTTCTGCGCTGTACCATTGCTCGCGATTACCCTTACTAAGGGCATGGCATTGCAATTTTACCTGCCCCAACGCGCGGCATATTGGTACAGCATGGATAAATTCCGACAGCAACAGCTCCTTTCCTGGCTAAAAAAACAGCGTATCTACGGCAATTTCTGGTTCAGACTATCGCTGCTAATCGGCCTGGTCGGCGCGCTGCTTATTGTTTACCAGGCCTGGCTATTGGCCACGCTGCTGCAAGGGCTGATCGTTGATCATCTTTCTCGCGATGCGCTTCTTCCGCAATTTATTCTGCTGCTTTCCTGTTTTGTGCTGCGCGGCGTATTGCTGTGGCTGCGTGAGCTGGCCGGGTTCGCTTCGGGCCGGGCCATCCGGGAGAAACTGCGCCGCGATATTCTGGACAAGCTGACTAAGGCTGGCCCCGCCGTTATCCAGGGTCAGGCTGTCGGAAGCTGGACCACGCTTTTGCTGGAGCAAATTGATAACCTTCAGGATTACTACGCGCGTTATTTGCCGCAAACGCTGCTGGCCGCGCTCATCCCCTGCCTGATCCTTGCTGTTCTGTTTCCCGTAAACTGGGTGGCAGCGCTGATCCTGCTGCTGACGGCTCCGCTTATTCCGCTGTTTATGGCGCTGGCCGGTATGGGCGCGGCCGACGCTAACCGGCGTAATTTTCAGGCCCTTGCACGGCTCGGCGGCTATTTTCTCGACCGCCTTCAGGGCATGGAAACGCTGCGGCTGTTTAATCAGGCCGACGCGGAAACCGATCGTATTCGCACCGCTTCGGCCAGCTTTCGTCAACGAACCATGGAAGTACTGCGGCTGGCCTTTCTCTCCTCGGCCGTACTGGAGTTTTTTGCTGCCGTTTCTGTAGCAGTGGTGGCGGTCTATTTTGGTTTTTCCTACCTCGGCGAGCTGAACTTCGGCCATTACGGCACCGGCATCACGCTTTTTGCCGGCTTTCTGTCGCTTATCCTTGCGCCGGAATTTTTTCAACCGCTCAGAGAGCTGGGCACGTTTTATCATGCCAAAGCGCAGGCTACAGGCGCCGCTGACGCGCTGGAGAAATTCCTGACAGCGGAACGGCTTCAGGCATCATCCGGCACGCTGACGCCCAACGTTGAGCAAGGTATGACGCTTACCGCCGCTGATTTGCGGATTATGACGCACGAGGGGATAGAGCTTGTCGGGCCGCTCAATTTTACCCTTAGCGCAGGGAAAAGAGTGGCGCTGATTGGGCGAAGCGGCGCGGGCAAAACCTCTTTGCTGAACGTCCTGGCCGGGTATTTGCCCTATCAGGGATCGTTGAAAATAAACGATACGGAGCTGCGTGATATTCTGCCGTCCTGGTGGCAACAGCAGCTTGCCTGGGTGGGACAGAACCCGCATTTACCTGCGCAGACCGTACGCGAAAATATTGTTGCGCATGGCGAGGGCGATCCGCTCAGGTTACAGCAGGTTTGCGAGCTGGCGGGCGTGGACGAGTTTCTGGCGCGCCTGCCTGAAGGCCTGGAAAGCGCGGTCGGCGAACAGGCGGCGGCCCTCTCCGTAGGGCAGGCGCAGCGCATCGCTGTGGCGAGAGCGCTTTACAAGCCTTGTCGACTGCTGCTGCTGGACGAGCCTGATGCCAGCCTTGACGGCCCGGCTGGCGAGCACGTAAACCGGGCGCTGCTGGCCGCCTCTTTCAATCAGACCACGTTGTTTATTACCCATCGGCTCGATCGCTTAGCGGAGTGGGATGAAGTCTGGCTGCTCCAGGCGGGAGAAATCGTCCAGCAGGGCAGTAAAGCGCAGCTGCTGCAACGGCCCGGCCCCTTTAAAGCGCTGGTTGAGGAGGCGCAGGCATGAAGCTAATCCGACCCTGGCTTGCGCTTTTGCGCCCGCACGCTCCGCGCCTGATGCTGGGCATTTTGCTGGCGGTCGTGACGCTGCTGGCGAGCATCGCGTTGCTGACGCTTTCCGGTTGGTTTCTTGCGGCCTGCTCGCTGGCGGGCGCCGCCGGGCTTTACAGTTTTAACTATATGCTTCCTGCGGCTGGCGTAAGAGGTGCCGCAATTTTACGCACCGTCGCTCGCTATGCGGAAAGGCTGGTCAGCCATGACGGTACTTTTCGTATTCTGGAAGATTTACGCGTGTTCACTTTTAATAAATTGATCCCGCTTTCGCCCGGCGCGCTGGCTCGTTTCCAGCGGGGCGACCTTCTGAATCGGCTGGTAGCCGATGTGGATACGCTCGATCACCTTTATCTGCGCCTGCTCTCTCCCCTACTCGGCGCGCTTGTCGCGATTGTGACGGTAACGCTTCTGCTCGGCTCGCTGAACTGGCCGCTGGCGCTGATGTTGGGCGGTATCATGCTGGCGACGCTGCTGCTGCTGCCGCCAATCTTTTACCGCCTGGGACGGAAAGAAGGCGAAGCGCTGGCGCACCTGCGCGCCCTGTATCGTAGCCAGCTGACGGGATGGCTGCAAAGCCAGGCGGAGATGCGAATTTATGGCGGCGTGCAGCGCTTTCGCGCCCGGCTTGATAACACGGAAGCGCGTTGGCTGGGCGCTCAGCGCTTCCGCGCCCGTCTTACCGGCTTATCGCAGGGATTGCTGACGATTATTACCGGCGCGACGGCCGTTTTACTGCTCTGGTCAGCCTCAGCGCTGTTTCATGACGCCACGCTCGCTCTGTTCCTGTTTTGCGCGCTGGCGGCCTTCGAAGCCCTGGCTCCGGTTGGCGGTGCCTTTCTGCATCTGGGCGAAGTCTTCGCCTCTGCCCGTCGCGTTAATGAAGTGATTCTGCAAAATCCGGCCGTGAACTTTCCGGCTGAGCAGGGCAAAAGCCCTGCCGGTATCCGACTAAAGCTGCATGATGTCAGCTTCAGCTATAACGAAGGTTTTCCCGTGCTGCGCTCGATCTCCCTGGACATTGCGCAAGGTGAACACGTTGCGCTGCTGGGCAGCAGCGGCTGCGGTAAATCCACGCTGCTTCAGCTGCTCACCCGCGCATGGGATCCGACAAACGGCGAAATCCGGTTAAACGATCGTCCGCTGGCCGCGTGGGATGAAGCCACATTACGCAGGGCTACCGGCGTTGTGACGCAGCGCGTGCATCTGTTTAACGCCACGTTACGCGATAATTTATTGCTGGCCGCGCCGCATCGCCATGACGACGAGCTGCTCGCCATGCTGCGAAAAGTCGGGCTGACAACGCTGATTAACGCTGAAGGCCTCGATGCCTGGCTGGGCGAAGGCGGCCGTCAGCTGTCGGGTGGCGAGCGGCGTCGGCTGGGGCTGGCCCGCGCGCTGTTGCACGACGGCCCTTTACTGCTGCTCGACGAGCCGACGGAAGGGCTGGACACCCACACCGAACGGCAGATCCTTACCCTGCTGCGGGAAGCCGCCCGCGGCAAAACGATGATCGTGGTCACGCATCGTCCGCAGGGGCTACGCCATTTCGACAAAATTTGCCTTATGGAAAGCGGCACCGTGGTCGAACAGGGAACGCACGTCGAATTAATCTCAAAACGCAGCCGTTACAGCGCTTTCCTGCAGCGGATTACGGTATAGTCATAGCCTTCTCGCATTACTGAGACAGTGACTATGCGCCTGATGCAGCTCTCAAGAGAATCACTTAATTTTCCACCGCCGGAGATGGCGCTGCGTGAACCGAACGGCCTGCTGGCAATGGGCGGCGATTTAAGTCTGCCCCGCCTGCTCAGCGCCTATCAGCGCGGGATTTTTCCCTGGTTTTCGCCAGGCGATCCTATCTTATGGTGGTCGCCGGATCCGCGCGCGGTACTGTGGCCGGAAAAGTTTCACCTTAGCCGCAGCATGAAGCGTTTTCATCAGCGATCGCCCTATCGCGTGACGCTGAATCAAAGCTTTAGCGAAGTAGTGGAAGGCTGCGCCAGCGATCGTCAGGAAGGCACCTGGATCACGCCCGCCGTGAAGCACGCCTGGCAGCAGCTGTTTGATGCTGGCGAAGCGCAATCCATCGAGGTCTGGCACGACAAAGAACTGGTTGGCGGTATGTACGGCCTGGCGCTGGGACAGATTTTTTGCGGCGAATCGATGTTCAGCCGCTGTGAAAATGCCTCAAAAACGGCGCTGCTGGTTTTCAGCCGCTATTTTCTACAGCAGGGCGGCAGGCTGATCGATTGCCAGGTGCTGAATCCCCATACCGCTTCGCTTGGCGCCGAAGAGATGTCCCGCGCTGACTATCTTAAACAGCTTGATTTGCTGGCCAAACAGCCGCTTCCGCCCGAATGCTGGCGTCAGCAGACCCTTTTTTAAGACCGTACGGTGATGTTTTCCACGCAGACCAGGATAATAATGGTATAATATGAGAGCTTGGTATGCGTGTATAAGCCTTTTTGAAGACCGCACTTTCCCCCCGGTTTTGTACCAACTCTTGATTACGCGTTTCCGTGCGCTGCTTATGCCGCAGGGAGGCCGACGCTGGTGGAATCATCAGCTATTCTTTACATAACGTTCTTAAATCGGCATTATTTGCTGATTCGAGACAAAGGTTATAACACCCAGAGGATTTGATGGCCAAAGAAGATAATATTGAAATGCAGGGTAAGATAGTGGATTCATTACCTAACACTATGTACCGTGTTGAACTGGAAAATGGACACGTCATTACTGCGCATATCTCCGGTAAGATACGCAAAAACTATATCCGTATCTCAACGGGCGACCAGGTTACCGTAGAACTGACCCCATACGATCTGAACAAAGGTCGTATCACCTTCCGTATCCGCTAACCTACTTTACTGCAGATGCTGGCGCCTGATGCGCCGCACGGGTAAAAAAAAGGCCGAAGAATCTTCGGCCTTTAGTTTTTTTACGCCTAATGTACAGAGCCTTCCGTTTTGCGCTTTTCGGCGCTCACGAACTGGTAAGTCAGCTGGTTCTGCTCTTTGTCGAGCGCCACCGAAACCGACCCGCCGTCCACCAGGGAGCCAAACAGCAGCTCGTTCGCCAACGGTTTTTTCAGGTTTTCCTGCACCGTACGCGCCATTGGACGCGCGCCCATCGCTTTATCGTAGCCTTTTTCTGCCAGCCAGTTGCGCGCTTCGTCGCTGACTTCCAGCGAGACGCCTTTCGCATCCAGCTGCGCCTGCAGCTCAACGATAAACTTATCCACTACCTGATGGATAACCTCGCTGTCGAGGTGTTTGAACCAGATAATGTTATCCAGGCGGTTACGAAACTCTGGCGTAAAGATCTTTTTGATCTCTTCCATCGCATCGGTGCTGTTGTCCTGATGGATCAGACCAATAGATTTACGTTCGGTTTCACGTACGCCAGCGTTCGTGGTCATCACCAGCACCACGTTGCGGAAATCGGCTTTACGCCCGTTGTTATCGGTCAGCATCCCGTTATCCATCACCTGCAGCAGCAGGTTGAAGACGTCCGGATGCGCTTTCTCGATCTCATCAAGCAGCACCACGGCGTGCGGATGCTTGATCACCGCGTCCGTCAGCAGCCCGCCCTGATCGAAACCGACATAGCCCGGAGGCGCGCCGATCAGACGGCTGACGGTATGGCGTTCCATATATTCCGACATATCGAAACGCAGCAGCTCAATGCCCAGCGCTTTCGCCAGCTGTACGGTGACCTCTGTTTTACCCACGCCCGTAGGGCCGGCAAACAGGAAGGAACCAACAGGCTTGCGATCCTGCCCCAGACCGGCGCGGCTCATCTTGATCGCTTCGGTTAAGGCTTCGATAGCGTTGTCCTGACCAAACACCAGCATTTTCAGCCGGTCGCCGAGGGTTTTCAAAGTGTCGCGATCCGTGGCGGAAACGCTCTTCTCAGGAATACGCGCGATACGGGCAACCACGGATTCAATATCCGCCACGTTAACCGTTTTCTTGCGCTTGCTGACCGGCAGCAAACGTGCGCGCGCGCCCGCTTCGTCAATCACGTCAATCGCTTTATCCGGCAGATGACGGTCGTTGATATATTTCACCGCCAGCTCAACCGCTGCACGTACTGCTTTTGCGGTATAGCGGACGTCATGGTGCGCTTCATACTTCGGCTTGAGGCCGTTCAGGATCTGCACCGTTTCATCTACCGTAGGCTCGGTAATATCGATTTTCTGGAAACGACGCGCCAGCGCGCGATCTTTCTCAAAGATATTGCTGAATTCCTGATAGGTGGTGGAACCCATCACGCGAATTTTGCCGCTGGAAAGCAGCGGTTTGATCAGGTTGGCGGCATCTACCTGCCCGCCGGAAGCGGCACCGGCGCCGATGATAGTATGGATCTCATCGATAAACAGAATGCTGCTGTTATCCTGCTCAAGCTGTTTCAGCAGCGCCTTAAAGCGCTTCTCGAAATCGCCGCGGTATTTAGTACCGGCAAGCAGCGACCCGATATCCAGCGAGTAGATGGTGGCGTCTTTCATCACTTCAGGCACGTCGCCCTGCACGATACGCCACGCAAGCCCTTCGGCGATCGCGGTTTTACCCACGCCCGATTCGCCCACCAGCAGCGGATTGTTTTTCCGGCGGCGGCAGAGAACCTGAACGGTACGCTCCAGCTCTTTATCCCGCCCGATCAGCGGATCGATACCGCCTACGCGAGCAAGCTGGTTAAGATTGGTGGTGAAGTTTTCCATACGTTCCTCCCCGCCTGCTTGCTCTTCGTTAACAGGGTTTTCTGCGCCCGAAGCGGGCCCCTGCTCATCTTTGCGCGTGCCGTGAGAAATAAAATTAACCACGTCAAGGCGGCTGACTTCATGCTTGCGCAGCAGATAGGCAGCCTGGGATTCCTGTTCGCTGAAGATAGCGACCAGCACGTTAGCGCCCGCTACTTCACTGCGGCCGGATGACTGCACATGGAAAACGGCGCGCTGTAGAACGCGCTGAAAGCTGAGCGTAGGCTGTGTGTCGCGCTCTTCTTCGCTGACCGGCAACACCGGGGTTGTTTGTTCAATGAAGGCTTCGAGCTCCTGCCGCAGAGCCACAATATCCACCGTGCAGGCTTCAAGGGCCTCTCTTGCTGATGGGTTACTGAGCAACGCCAACAGCAGATGCTCGACGGTCATAAACTCATGTCGGTGCTCGCGCGCTCTGGCGAAAGCCATATTTAAACTGAGTTCCAGTTCTTGATTGAGCATAGGCACCTCCCCCATTAGATCGCCTTATTCAGGCTTTTTCCAGCGTACACAGCAACGGATGTCCGTTCTCCCTCGCATATTTATTGATATGCGCGACCTTGGTCTCCGCCACTTCGGCGGTAAAGACACCGCAGATTGCCTTTCCCTGGTAGTGAACCGTCAGCATCAGTTGCGTTGCACGTTCAACATCATAAGAAAAGAACTTTTGCAGTACGTCAATAACAAATTCCATAGGTGTATAATCGTCATTATTCAGAATAACTTTATACATCGAAGGAGGCTTGAGACCTTCGCGGAGTTTGTCTTCTGCAAGATGTTCAAAATTAAGCCAATCGTTAGTGTTTCCCATACGTACCCAATATGAAAACGTTGCCTGCCTGCATCAGACTAACACCCTTAAGCGTAAGTTTAGCACGCCCGAAATGCTGTCCGAAGCCGGTGAATTTTTGCACCAACCTGCAACTACGCGACCTTCATCACAAAAATAGCAATAGCGTTAACTGCTTCAAATTTTGATGAATTCATCCCGGCATCTCCTCTTCATTCGCTTGACGCCTGGTACGATTTCTCTACAGTACAGGCGTATGCTGGATGCGTTTTAACCAGCCTGGAGGCCAATGCCTCACTACCTCACCCATTTGAATGTCTTGCGAGGGATCCAAAAGCATGGAGACGGGTACTGTTAAATGGTTCAACAATGCCAAAGGCTTCGGCTTTATCTGTCCGGTCGGTGGCGGCGAAGATATCTTTGCTCATTATTCCACTATCCAGATGGATGGCTACCGAACGCTGAAAGCCGGGCAGCAGGTTCAGTTTGATGTGCACCAGGGGCCAAAAGGCAATCACGCCAGCCTGATTGTCCCCGTTAATGCCGAAGCGGCAGTTGCTGTCAGCGCCTGACCGCTTAGTGATATTCTGACCAACCTTGCAATAAAATGCCAGCCAGCGTCGCTGGCATTTTTATGGGCAACTTTTACCAACCTTAGTAAAGTGGCGCCGTCCTGTCATTTTTCAAGCCCCCTTTTTGCACGAAATTAATTTTCATCCTCGCTTCTTGCCCTCCGCCGCGTTTCAGCGCAGTAAATTTGCGTTAAATCAACCTGGCTGCGTTTTTTCAGGACAGATTATGTCCTGAAGGATTAATGTTGCATTTTAAATGCAACTTTAAAGGATAAGGCTATGTTTTGCGTGCAATGTGAACAAACTCAACGCCGTCTTACGGGTAACGGCTGTACCGGCGTGCGCGGCGCCTGTGGGAAACTGGCACAAACGTCAGATTTGCAGGATCTGCTGATTGCCACGCTTCAGGGGCTTTCCGCCTGGGCGCTGGTGGCGCGACAGCAGGGTATTATTCTGCATGATATCGACAGTTTCATACCAAAGGCGCTGTTTGCCACGCTAACTAACGTCAATTTTGATTCCTCACGCATCGTAGCGCTTGCCCGTCAGGCCACCAGCTACCGGGAACAGCTAAAAGCGTGCTGCAAGCTTCCTTGCAGCGCAGAAAATTATCCTGCGGCGGCAATAGTCCTGGAAAGCGATGACCCTGGGCAGCTACAGCAACAGGCGCTGGCGTGGCGCCCCAATCGCGGCCATGCGCATGAGGATATTATCGGTCTGCGCCTGCTGTGCCTGTATGGCCTGAAAGGCGCGGCGGCCTATATGGAACATGCCCATGTTCACGGCTACTTCGATAACACCATTTACCAACAGTTTCATCAGATCATGGTCTGGCTGGGTGCGCAGCCGGACAGCGCCAGCGATCTGCTGGCGGCGGCGATGGATATCGGCAAAATGAATTTCGCCATCATGGCGATGCTGGATAAGGCGCAGACCACCACTTACGGTTCGCCGCAGCCCGTGGCGGTTAATACCCGGCCGGTGGCGGGAAAAGCGATCCTGATTTCCGGGCACGATCTGCGGGATCTGCAACTGTTGCTGGAACAAACCGCAGGCAGCGGTATCAACATTTACACGCATGGCGAAATGCTGCCGGCACATGGCTATCCGCAACTGAAGCGCTATGCGCATCTGGTCGGCAACTATGGCAGCGGCTGGCAGAACCAGCAAAAAGAGTTCGCCGCCTTTCCCGGCCCGATCGTTATGACCTCCAACTGCATTATCGATCCTTTCAGAGGCGATTATCAGCAGCGTATCTGGACCCGCAGCATTGTCGGCTGGCCCGGCGTGAATCACCTGCACGACGACGACTTTTCTGCCGTTATCGCGCAGGCGCAGCAGATGCCGGGCTTCTCCACCAGCGAGATCCCCCGCACCATTACTACGGGCTTTGGCCGCCAGACGCTGCTTGACGCCGCCGACAGCGTGATTGAGCTGGTGAAACAGCATCAGCTGAGGCATATCTTTCTGGTAGGCGGCTGCGACGGCAATCGCGTGCAGCGCAGCTACTTTACCGATTTGGCCACCGCCATTCCCGATGACTGTCTGATCCTGACGCTGGGCTGCGGTAAATATCGCTTTAACAAACTGGCTTTCGGCACGCTGGGCGGCCTGCCTCGTCTGCTGGATGTGGGCCAGTGCAACGACAGCTATGCGGCTATCGTGCTGGCGGTCAGGCTGGCGGAAAAATTAAACTGCGACATTAACGATCTGCCTTTATCGCTGGTGCTCTCCTGGTTTGAGCAGAAAGCGATTGTCGTGCTGCTGACACTCTTGTCCCTTGGGGTAAAAAACATTTACACCGGCCCGACGGCGCCGGGTTTTCTCACGGATAATCTTCAGGCGCTGCTGAAAAAAGAGTTTGGTCTGCGGCCGACATCTTCCGTACCCGCAGATCTGGCAACGGCGCTGCATTGATGCCTTGCCGCATTATTTTCGCCTGCGGCGCGCGCCGTATAATGCCCTACCCTTTGCTCAGCCTCGACTATGCTTTTTGCTGAAGATCTCTCCCTTCGGGACACTGATTAAAGCTTTAAAGGAGCAGAAATGAAGCAAACGCTAGCCGCACTGGTGGCGAAAACACTTGAAAACGCCGGCGTAAAACGCATTTGGGGCGTAACCGGGGACTCGCTTAACGGGCTGAGCGACAGCCTGAACCGCATGGGCACCATCGAATGGATGCCGACTCGTCATGAGGAAGTCGCCGCTTTCGCTGCCGGGGCCGAAGCGCAAATCAGCGGTCAGCTTGCCGTCTGCGCCGGTTCGTGCGGGCCGGGCAACCTGCATCTGATCAACGGCCTGTACGACTGCCACCGCAACAACGTGCCGGTGCTGGCGATTGCCGCGCATATTCCCTCCAGCGAGATCGGCAGCGGCTATTTCCAGGAAACGCATCCGCAGGAGCTGTTTAAAGAGTGCAGCCACTACTGCGAGCTGGTTTCCAATCCCGAGCAGCTGCAACAGGTGCTGGGCATCGCGATGCGTAAAGCTATTATCAATCGGGGCGTGTCGGTCGTGGTTATTCCTGGCGACGTGGCGCTACAGCCCGCGCCGGAAAACGCTCGCGCCGAATGGTATCCGCCGCAGTTCCCTATCGTGCAGCCGCCCGCCAGCGAACTGGACAAGCTGGCGCAGCTGCTTAATGAAGCAAAAAATATCACGCTGATGTGCGGCTACGGCTGTGCGGGCGCGCATACGGAAGTGGTGCAGCTGGCGGAAACGCTGAAAGCGCCCATCGTTCACGCGCTGCGCGGCAAAGAATATATTGAGTACGACAACCCTTACGATGTCGGTATGACCGGCCTGATTGGCTTTTCATCCGGCTATCACGCCATGATGAATGCCGATACGGTGATCCTGCTGGGAACGCGTTTCCCTTACCGCGCTTTTTATCCTGAAAAAGCGAAAATTATCCAGATTGATATCGATCCGGGCAGTATCGGGTCGCATTGCCATGTGGATATGGCGCTGGTCGGCGACGTTCGGGCCGCCCTTTGCGCGCTGCTGCCGCGCCTCGAAGTAAAAGAGGATCGCGCGTTTCTGGATAAGGCACTGAAGCATTACCAGGAAGCCAGAAAGAGTCTGGACGAGCTGGCGACCGCCAATGACAAACAGGCGATCCACCCGCAGTACCTGGCGCAGCAGCTTAGCGAGCTGGCCAGCGAAGACGCGATTTTTACCTGTGACGTCGGCACGCCTACCGTCTGGGCCGCACGCTATCTGAAAATGAACGGCAAACGTCGTCTGCTGGGATCGTTCAACCACGGTTCCATGGCCAACGCCATGCCGCAGGCGCTGGGCGCGCAGGCTATTGACAGGCAGCGCCAGGTGATAGCGATGTGCGGCGACGGCGGCTTCTCTATGCTGATGGGCGATTTCCTGTCGGTAGCACAGCTTAAGCTGCCGGTGAAGCTGGTGGTGTTTAATAACAGCGTGCTGGGCTTTGTGGCGATGGAAATGCAGTCCGGCGGCTATCTGACCGACGGCACCGAACTGCAAAACCCGGCATTTGCCGATATCGCCAACGCCTGTGGCGTAAAGGGCATTCGCGTGGAGCGCGCTTCCGAGCTGACCGGCGCCATCGAAGAGATGCTGGCGCACGACGGCCCGGTGCTGCTGGATGTGGTCACCGCCAGCGAAGAGCTGGTGATGCCGCCGCAGATCAAGATGGAGCAGGCGAAAGGCTTTAGCCTCTATATGCTGCGCGCGCTGATCAATGGTCGCGGCGACGAAGTGGTCGAGCTGGCTAAAACCAACTGGCTGCGGTAAAACATTGGTCTGTCTCACGGACGCTGCGGCGTCCGTTTTGCCCTTTAAGGAGCGCAACGGTGATCGACTTACGCAGTGATACGGTAACCCGCCCTTCCGCCGCGATGTTGTCCGCAATGATGGCGGCGGAAACCGGCGACGATGTTTATGGCGACGACCCTACGGTTAACGCGCTGGAGGCCAAAGCGGCCGCACTCAGCGGGAAAGAGGCCGCGCTTTTTCTGCCGACCGGCACCCAGGCCAACCTGGTGGCGCTGCTCTGCCACTGCCAGCGCGGCGAAGAATATATCGTCGGCCAGCTGGCGCATAACTACAAATATGAAGCTGGCGGCGCGGCGGTGCTGGGCAGTATTCAGCCGCAGCCGATCCTTGCAGCAAAAGACGGTACGCTGCCGCTGGACGTGGTCGAACAGTTTATCAAGCCGGATGATTTTCATTTTGCAATGACCCGGCTGCTGAGCCTGGAAAACACCCATAACGGTAAAGTGCTGCCGCTGGCCTATTTGCAGGAAGCCTGGGCATTCACGCGCAGCCATAAGCTGGCGCTGCATGTGGACGGCGCGCGCATTTTCAATGCGGCCGTGGCGCTGGGCGTCACGCTGCGCGATCTTACGCAGTATTGCGATACGCTGACAATCTGTTTGTCGAAAGGTCTGGGTACGCCGGTCGGCTCGCTGCTGTGCGGCAGCAAAGACTATATCGAGCGCGCGAAGCGCTGGCGCAAAATGACCGGCGGCGCCATGCGGCAGTCGGGCATTCTGGCGGCGGCCGGGCTTTACGCGCTGGAGCACAACGTCACGCGGCTCCAGGACGATCACGATAACGCCGCCTGGCTGGCTGCGCAGCTAAAGGCCGCTGGCGTGCAGGTTTCCAGTCAGAACACCAATATGGTGTTTGTGCGTCTGCCGGCACATCAGGCTGAGCCGCTTAAAGCCTGGATGCGTGGCAAAGGCATCGTTCTGCATACCGGCGCGGTGACGCGTTTGGTCACGCATCTGGATGTCGATCGTCCGGCGCTGGAAAAAGTGGTCGCGGAATGGAAAGCGTTTCTGGCCAGCCAGCCGGACTAACCGCCATACTTTTCTAACAGCGCCTCGGCGATAGCCTCGCTTTCCGCGTCCGCCACGCCTGAATAGTCAGCGGGCCGGAAATGCATCTGAAAAGCGGCAATCACCCGCTGTTGCTGCGTGGCCGACATATCAGGCGTCGATTCATAGCCGTAGCGCGCCAGCAGCGACAGCAGATGCCCGCTGTCCGTCAGCTGGCCAGGCGCTCTTCCCGCCAGGTAATAGCTTACGCGAGCCTCGTCCGGCCACGCGCCAATGCCCTGTTGATAAAGCCAGCGCCACGGGAACAGCGGGCCGGGATCCTGCTTGCGCTGCGGCGCGATATCGCTGTGTCCGACGACATCCTGCGGGCGAATACCGTAGCGCCGGGTGATATCCCGCGCCAGCGGCATCAGCGCGGCCATCTGCTCGCGGGAAAAAGGATACCAGGCTCGCCCTTGCGGCGTGCGGCGATAGCCCGGATTTTCCAGTTCGATACCGAGCGAGGTATCATTGAGCCGCGTCGCGCCGCGCCAGAAACTGATGCCCGCGTGCCACGCCAGCTCGGATTCCGGCACAAGCCGCAGCACCACCGGTTGCTTTCCATGCTGGAAGGGTTTGGCCGGAATAAGATAGTGCACGCTGACTTCCCGGTCGGTCAGCGTAGCCAGCGAGCGGGGAAAATCCTCAGCGGTATAGTGAATAACCAGCACCTTAATACGCGGACGAGCCCCGTAAGCGGCGTGGCGCGTATCCACTACGTAGCCATTCTGTTTTTCCAGACCGGATGTACAGGCGCTCAGTACGATGGCCGCCGCCAGCGCCGTCAGCAGGCGCATCAACGGCGTGTTTTAACCGCGGTGCCGCTGACGCTGACCATCAGCATACTGCTGTCTTTGCCAACGGTTTCGTAATCGATATCAATCCCGACCACGGCGTCCGCGCCCATGGCCTTCGCCTGCTCTTCCAGTTCGGCAAAGGCTATCTGGCGCGCTTTGCGTAACTCTTTCTCATATGCGCCGGAACGGCCGCCGACGATATCGCGAATGCCGGCAAAGAAATCGCGGAAGATATTGGCGCCCAGTATCGCTTCGCCGGTCACGACGCCGCAGTATTCCGTTATGGGCTGGCCTTCCAGCGTTGGGGTAGTGGAAAATTGCATGATTTTCTCCTTAACTTCAATCCAGGGTTTTAGCTCTTATGGCCAGGCAGACCAGCTATACTTTATGCTAAAAAACGCCATCCAGAAACCATAAGGAAATCAAGATGAAGTTACAGCTTGCCGCTCTGGCTCCGCTGGCGCTGCTGCTCAGCGCCTGTACCACGGTACAACCCGTCTTTAAGGATAATGGCAGCCGCACCTCTCCCTGCGTCGAAGGCGGCCCGGATTCTGTTGCCCAGGCGTTTTACGATCTGCGCCTTGAGCAGCCTGCTCAGGGCCTGCCGAACGCCACCCAGCTGGCTAAATATCGTCCTTACCTCAGCGACAGGCTCTATCAGACGCTGCTGAAGGCCGATAGCGATCCGCAAAAAGAAGCGACCCTGCGCGGGGATATCTTCTCAAGCCAGGCGGCGGGCGCCACCTCGGCGAGCGTAGCGGATTCATCGTCAATCCCTAACCACGACGCGCGCAATATTCCGCTGCGGGTTAAGCTCAGCCGCGACGGTGACAAGCCGCAAAGCTGGCAGGATGAAGTGCTGATGATCCATGAGGGCACCTGCTGGGCGGTGGACGACGTGCGCTATCTTGGCCCCGCGCCGCATATTGAAGGCGGCTCCCTCAGCCAGCGCCTGCTGCGATAGTGTTTTCCGCGCACCGCCGACGAGCGGTGCGCCTCTTTCCCCTGCTGCATTTTCATCCAGCCTCCCTCATTTTGTGCTAGCCTTGTAGTTAACTTGCCTGCATAAGCGAATTTTTCGCCGCGCTGATTGCATAACTATGCCGTCAACGTTAAGATTCGCAGAACTAATCGCTATTCACTTTTTGCGCATGAGTATTCAACTAAACGCTGTAAACTGCTTTTATGGCGCCCATCAGGCGCTTTTTGATATTCAGCTAACCTGCCCGGAAGGCGAAACGCTGGTGCTGCTCGGCCCAAGCGGCGCCGGCAAGAGCTCGCTGCTGCGCGTGCTGAACCTGCTGGAAATGCCGCGCTCCGGCACGCTGGGGATCGCCGGTCACCATTTCGACTTCAGCAAAGCGCCGG
Source organism: Erwinia aeris (assembly GCF_041224955.1). Taxonomy (NCBI): domain Bacteria; kingdom Pseudomonadati; phylum Pseudomonadota; class Gammaproteobacteria; order Enterobacterales; family Erwiniaceae; genus Erwinia; species Erwinia aeris. The sequence continues at coordinate 226,517 of NZ_JBGFFX010000002.1, forward strand.
GCGACGCGGCTATCCGCGAGCTGCGTCAAAACGTTGGCATGGTGTTCCAGCAGTACAATCTCTGGCCGCACCTGACGGTGATGCAGAACCTGATCGAAGCGCCCTGCCGCGTGCTGGGATTAAGCAAGGATCGGGCGCTGGCTCGTGCCGAAAAACTGCTGGAACGCCTGCGCCTGACCAAATTCGCCGACCGTTTTCCTCTGCACCTGTCCGGCGGACAGCAGCAGCGTGTTGCTATCGCCCGCGCATTAATGATGGAACCGGCCGTGCTGCTGTTTGATGAACCAACGGCGGCGCTGGATCCGGAAATCACGGCGCAGATCGTGGCGATTATTCAGGAACTCTCTGAAACCAATATCACCCAGGTGATCGTTACCCATGAGGTCGAAGTGGCGCGCAAAACGGCCAGCCGCGTCGTCTATATGGAGAATGGTTATATCGTGGAACAGGGTGACGCCAGCCGCTTTACACAGCCGCAAACCGAAGCGTTTGCCAATTATCTTTCGCACTGATGCAGGACATAATGATGAAAAAAATCGTACTTGCCGCGCTGTTAGCCGGTGTAAGCCTGAGCGCCAGCGCCGCGCAGACCATCCGTTTTGCTACTGAAGCCTCCTATCCTCCTTTTGAATTTGTCGATTCCGACAACAAAATTCAGGGTTTTGATGTCGATTTAGCGAACGCGCTGTGTAAAGAGATGGACGCGACCTGCACCTTTACCAATCAGGCCTTCGACAGCCTGATCCCAAGCCTGAAGTTCCGTCGCTTCGACGCGGTGATGGCCGGAATGGATATTACGCCCGAGCGTGAAAAACAGGTGCTGTTTACCAAAGCCTATTACGATAATTCCGCTTTATTTATCGCGCAGAAAGGCAAAGTTGCTGACGTAGCCGCGCTGAAAGGCAAACGCGTCGGCGTGCAGAACGGCACCACGCACCAGAAATACCTGACCGAGAAACTGACGGAGGTGAAAACCGTGCCTTACGACAGCTATCAGAACGCCATTCTGGATCTGAAAAACGGCCGTATTGATGCCGTATTCGGCGACACGGCGGTGGTTAACGAGTGGCTGAAGCAGAACGCCTCGCTGGCCGCGGTTGGCGAGAAAGTCACCGACAAAGACTACTTCGGCACCGGACTGGGTATCGCCCTGCGCCAGGGCAACACCCAGCTTCAGGGCAAATTCAACGCCGCGCTGGATAAAGTGAAAGCCGACGGCACCTATAAAACCATCTACAGCAAATGGTTCCAGCAATAACGGAATGAACGAATTTTATCCTCTTGCAAGCGCCGCCGGGATGACCGTCGGCCTTGCCGTTTCTGCGCTGGCCGCAGGCCTGATTCTGGCGATGATTTTCGCCGTCTGGGAGTCCGCCCGCTGGCGGCCGGTGGCCTGGCTCGGCACCGCGCTGGTGACGCTGTTTCGCGGGCTGCCGGAAATTCTGGTGGTGCTGTTCGTCTATTTTGGCGCCTCGCAGCTGTTACTGACGCTTTCCGACGGCTTTACGCTGCATCTGGGCTTCGCTTCATTGCCGGTACAGATGACGATTGAAAATTTCGACGTCAGCCCGTTTCTCTGCGGCGTTATCGCGCTGTCGATCCTTTATTCTTCTTACGCTTCACAGACGCTGCGCGGCGCGCTGAAGGCGGTGCCTCAGGGACAGTGGGAGTCGGGCCAGGCGCTGGGCATGAAAACGCCGGCGATATTCTTCCGTCTGATCCTGCCGCAAATGTGGCGTCACGCGCTGCCGGGCCTGGGCAACCAGTGGCTGGTGCTGCTGAAGGATACGGCGCTGGTATCGCTGATCAGCGTCAACGATATTATGCTGCAAACCAAAAGCATCGCCTCACGCACGCAGGAACCTTTTACCTGGTACATGGTGGCGGCGGCGATTTATTTAATTATCACGCTGCTCAGCCAACAGGTTTTAAAGCGTATCGAAGCGCGTACCACCCGTTTTGAGCAGGGGAATAACGGATGCTGAGCTATTTACCCGAGCTGCTGAAAGGGCTGCATACCAGCCTGACGCTGACGGTAGCCTCGCTGCTGCTGGCGCTGCTGCTGGCGTTGCTGTTCACGGTGATCCTGTCGCTGAAGATCCCGGTACTAAGCCAGGTCGTGCGCGGTTATATTACGCTGTTTACCGGCACGCCGCTGCTGGTGCAGATCTTTTTGATTTACTATGGGCCGGGACAGTTTCCTTCCATTCAGGCGATCCCGTGGCTATGGAACGGGCTGTCGCAGCCATGGCTTTGCGCCCTGCTCGCGCTTTCGCTTAACAGCGCGGCCTATACCACCCAGCTGTTTTACGGCGCGGTCAGAGCTATTCCTGCCGGTCAGTGGCAATCCTGTGCCGCGCTGGGGATGAACCGTAAAGATACGCTGCGTATTCTGCTGCCCTACGCGTTTAAACGCGCGCTTTCCTCTTATTCCAACGAGGTGGTACTGGTATTTAAGAGCACCTCGCTGGCTTATACCATTACGCTAATGGAAGTGATGGGCCAGGGACAGCAGCTTTACGGGCGTACCTACGACGTGACGGTTTTTGCCGCAGCGGGCGTCATTTACCTGTGCGTTAACGGCCTGCTGACGCTGATGATGCGCCTGATAGAACGACGAGCGCTGGCTTTCGAGCGCCGTAGCTAAACCATGCCGACGGCATCGGTCGTCGGCATTCGCCAAATAACAGCGCTTAACCGTCAGTTAATCCGCGCATAACGCCGCGGCGGCAGCCGTCATACTATCCCGATAATATTCACGCAAGGGCCGGAGACATGCTTAAGGTTTGCGTTTTTCTGCTTGTCGCATTTGCTGCCAACGCGCTGGCCAGCGGCCCGCTTCGCTTTGCCACTTCGGCGACCTATCCGCCTTTTGTCTACCTGAATGCCGGGCATCAGCTGGTGGGGTTTGATATCGAGCTGGCAAAAGCCCTGTGCGAAAAAATAGCGCGGCAGTGTCTCTTTACCAATAATGATTTTGACCGCCTGCTGCCTTCGCTAAAATTCAACCGCTATGACGCGGTGATTTCCGGCCTGGATATTACCGAAGAGCGCCGGGAAGAGGCGGATTTCACCCAGCCTTATCTGGAAAGTTCCGGCATGGTGATTGCGGTTAAAGGCCGCTACGCCTCTTTAGCGGAGCTACGCGGCAAGCGCGTTGGCGTCGCCGATGCCACAACCTTACAGGCCTGGCTGCAAAGTTCGTGGCCGGATATCATTCCTGTCGCGTACGACAACTATCAGAATGCGCTTCTGGATATCCGCAGCGCCAGGCTCGACGCCATTTTTGGCGAGACGCCTTCCATGCAGACCATCCTGAGAAGCAATCCCGGCCTGGACGCCGTAGGCAAGCCGATTACGGATAATCGCTATTTCAGTGCAGGCCTGGGTATCGCGGTACGTAAAGGCGATAAGGCGCTGCTGGAGCAGCTGAATGGCGCGCTACAAAGCCTGAGCGATGACGGTACGCTGCACATGCTGAAGCAGCGCTGGCTTGGCCCGGCGGCTGACCTGCCCGCCGAGTCAGAGATGCCGTAGCAGCGTCAGCACTTCGCCGTGCGCGGTATGCGGGAACATATCGAACAGCTGCACTTTAACAAGGGTATATTCGCTCAGGCGGGCGATATCGGTAGCCATGGTCTGCGCGTTGCAGCTGGAATAAAGAATGAACGGCGGCGCCATGCGGCTCAGATACTCGCAGAGTGCGGCGCCAATACCGCGACGCGGCGGATTGACCAGCACCAGATCGGGCGTGCTGCCTTCGCCGGTAGCAAACGCCGTAGAGTCCAGCGCGGCGAAGCTGACTTTCTCCAGCCCCATCTTTTCCGCTGACCGTTTAGCGCAGGCAATGGCCTCCGCGCTGATTTCAATGCCGGTCAGCGACATCTCTGGCGTGGCGCAATGCAGGCCGAAGCCGCCTACGCCGCAGAACAGATCCCACATGCTTTTGACGCCCAGCTCGCTTACCCATGCTCTTGCCGTAGCGTACAGCGAGGCGGCTACCGCCGGGTTGGTCTGAAAAAAACTCTGCGGCCGGATCCACAGCGGCACGTCGTTCAGCTGGTCGGCCAGCGCCTGATTTTCCGTTAGCGGGATCTCTTCTTCGCCTTCCAGAATCGCCATATGCACCGGCTGAATATTGGCTGAAATCACGCTCAGCTGCGGCAGCTGCGCCTGCAGGGCGGGCAGCGCGTTAGTGAGCTGGGCCAGCTTCTCTTTGGATCGCAGCACAAAGCGCAGCATCAGCTCGCCGCTGCGGCTGCTTTCCGTCAGCAGGATAAACTTCAGCTCGCCGCGCCTGCGCGCCACGTTATACGGCGTCAGACCCGCGCGGGCGATAAAGGGTTTCAGCTGCGCAAATACCGCGGCGAAGCTGTCGGGATAAAGCGGACAGCCACAAAGATCGACTGGCGTCCCGTCGCGATGCACAATGCCGAGCAGCGGGCGCTCCACGCTGCCGCTGACCACCATTTTCGCCTTGTTGCGAAAACCCTGCTGCGCCGAAGTGACCGGCGGCAGCCATTCGCTGACCGCCTGCGCGGACAGAAGCTGTTGCAGCTCAGACTGCTTCTGGTTCAGCTGTTGCGAATAGGGGCGATCCAGCCACTGGCAGGAGCGGCAGCGATCGGCATCATAAAGGGCGCAGTGCATGTCAAATCTCGTCAAACAAAAGCGGGCGGGGATTGTACCACTGTGGGATCAGCGCTGCTGAAAAAATTCCCGGCTGCTGGCAGGGAAAAAGAGCAGCCCCAGCACCAGCAGGTCAGGCAGCTTTTGCGAGAGCAGCAGATGCCCCTGCTCGCCGTGTAAAGAAAATATTTCCGGGCCGATCCAGCCCGCCGACGCCATCAGCATATAACCGATCACTATTAGCTGCGAACAGCCGTAGCCCAGACGTCCCCAGCGGCGGCCATGCAATAGCGCAAGCGCACAGCGTAGCTCAATAAAAAAGAGCAGCTGGCTGGCGATAAATATCAGGGTGGCGCTCCAGCTTTGCGCGGCAAGATGGATAACATTCAGCAGCGTATTCAGCCCCATTTCATGCACTTCCAGCGCGACGCTCAGGCAGCGTGTCATAATGATAGCGATTGCCGCCACCACCACCGGGACGGGGATCTCGCAGGCTGGCTCCTGTTTCAGCACCTCTGACATCATTTTCTCCCGTCCATGCTCCGTTTTAGTGCAGGTATGCCCGTGCAGCGTTCCCCTGCCCTCGTTTGCCGTGCTTTCGGCCACGGCTGTCGCTTCGTTAGCGCCAGAGAAAAAGAAAGCGCGAGGCTTTCTTTGCTCGATCCTCTTTCCTGGCACGATAACTGCTTCTCACCTGTTGAATTGGCAGCAATTTATGTTTAGTCCAGTTTACGCACAATTGCCACTGGATAAGATTTTTCGGATCGCTACTCGGGAGACAGAAATGGAGACTGGATCGGCAAAAGCTCGTGAAAACTGGACGCCAGGCATTGGCGCTTATCTGGCCCTGATCGTGGCTATTCTCTTTTTTTCCGGCCTGTTTTTAAACGTGGAAGGGGCAAAATGGCTGGGCGCGTTTGACTTCACCACCCTCGGCGGCAAGTTCGGCACCATTAAGGATGCCGCGCGCGCCACCTTTCTCGGTGAGGGCGGCACGGGCGCTAAAGCCGGTTTTCTGTTTGCGCTTTCGCTGGTGCCGACGGTGATGCTGGCGCTGGGCCTGCTGGAAATCTTCACCCACTATGGCGCCATCCGCGCCGCTCATAAGCTGCTGACGCCGCTGTTAAAACCCCTGCTCGGCATTCCGGGCCGCTGCGGGCTGGCGCTGATCACCGATTTGCAAAGCACCGACGCGGGCGCGGCGCTGACCAAAGAGCTGCACGATGAGAAACAGATAGGTAAAAAGGACGTGGTGATTATGGCCGCCTGGCAATACTCCGGCGCGGGGCTGATTAACAACTATTTTGCCATTGGCTCGGCGCTGTTCGTCTCGCTTTCCGTCCCGGTGCTGGTGCCGCTGGTGCTGATGTTTGTATTAAAGTTTGTTGGCGCTGCCGTGGTGCGCCTGGTGTTAGCTACTGTTTATAAGCAGGATTTCCAGCATGAAAAATAATCCGCCCGTTGCCGTTTCCCATAATCCTTTTGATGTGTTCGTGGTTGGCGCGCGCAAAGGGTTTCATATCGCTATTCATAATTTAATGCCTAACGTCATTATGGCGTACGTGATTGCCGAGATGCTTAACCTGCTGGGCGTGATGGCCTTTATCGGCAAGGTCTTTGCGCCCGTAATGGGCCTGTTTGGGCTACCGGGCGAAGCCGTGACGGTGCTGCTTACCGCCTGGCTTTCGTCGTCGGCCGGAACCGGCGTGGCGGTAAGCCTACTGGCGAAAGGCGTGCTGACCGGCGCCGATATTACCATCCTGGCGCCGGCCATCTTTCTGATGGGATCGCAGCTGCAATATATGGGTCGCCTGCTGGGCGTGGCCGACGTGCCGAAAAAGCACTGGCCGCTACTGATGCTGACCAGCGTTCTGAATGCCGTTATCGCCATGCTGGTGATGCGTTTTATCGCTTAATGGAGGCTTTATCGTGTTAAAAGTTTTGGAACATTACGCCTTTCTGCATGAAATCCCGGAGCTGGGATTTGAGGAGTTTAAGACTTCCGCTTACCTGGGTCAGCAGCTGAAAGCTGCCGGGTTTCAGGTGACGGAAAACGTCAACGGCACAACCGGTATCGTCGCCCTGCTCGACAGCGGCGTACCCGGCCCAACGCTGGCGCTGCGCGCCGATATGGACGCGCTGGGGCATATCATCGACGGCGAGGCCTGCGCGCGCCATACCTGCGGGCACGACGCGCACTCTTCCGTGGTGCTGACCGCCGCGCAGGAGCTAAAAGCAGAGAACGCAGTTAAACGAGGCCGCCTGAAGCTCATTTTCCAGCCAGCGGAAGAGTTGGGCACCGGCGCGCTGGCAATGGTAGCAGGCGGCGCGGTCGAGGATGTGGATATGCTGCTGGGCTTTCATCTTCGTCCGGCGGAGGAGTGCGCCGTCGGCACCGCGATCCCCGCCATGTACTATTCCGCCTGCGTCACTTTTGAAGCCACCATAGGTGGGCAAACCGCTCACGCCGCGCGGCCGCATTTGGGCATCAACGCGCTGGATGCCGCGGTCAGCGCCGTACAGGCTGTTAACGCCGTGCATATGGCGCCGGGTAAAAGCTGGAGCGCCAAGGCCACCCGGTTTTTATGCGATGCGGGCGTCACTAACTCCGTTCCCGACACGGCCCGCGTAGTGTTTGACCTGCGCGCGGCGGAAAACGAGGATATGACGCAGCTGCAAAGTCGGGTGGAGCGAGCGATAACGCAAAGCGCGGCGGCCTACGGCGCTACCGCTAAAATTGCAGTGCTGAAAGCGATGCCCGCCGCTGAGATCGATGCGGAGATGACGGCGCTGGTGGCGGAAGCGATCAAAGAGGTATTGGGTGAAGCGGCGTTAATGCCGGTACGCTCAACGCCGGGCAGTGAAGATTTCTTCCACTATCCCGTGCAGCGTCCGGCAATCAAAGCAGGGTTTTGGGGGCTGGGCACCGGCCTGACGCCGGGTTTGCACCATCCGGATATGCGTTTTGACCTGGATGCGCTGCCGGTCGGGGTAAAAATCTTTAAGGCCTGCGTGATAAAGATTTTAGGCTAGTCGCGCCGCCATTCAGGCTGGCGGCGCCGCCATTCAGGCTGGCGGCGCCGCCAGGCCGATCGTCCCTGATCGGCCTGCCGTTAGTGACCTTTTTGCGCGCGCTGCGCATCCCGAATGCGCTGTTTCTCTTCGTGCGCCATAAACCGCCAGGCAATAAAGCCAACAATACCCACCACAAACAGGATCAGCGACGCCAGCACGTTAATCTCCGGATTAACGCCGCGCCGCACGGTGGCGAAAATCTGCATTGGCAGCGTGGTCGCGCCCGGCCCGGTAACGAAGCTGGCAATCACCAGATCGTCCAGCGACAGCGTAAAGGCCAGCAGCCAGCCGGTGACGATCGCGGGCGCGATCATCGGTACGGTGATCACGAAGAAGACCTTCAGCGGCGTGGCACCTAAATCCATTGCCGCTTCCTCAATAGAGCGGTCCAGCTCGCGCAGACGGGCGTTGATCACTACCGCTACATAGGCCGTACAGAAAGTAACGTGCGCCAGCCAGATAGTGAGCATGCCGCGATCGCCAGGCCAGCCAAAGGTATTGCCCATTGCCACAAACAGCAGCAGCAGCGACAGCCCGGTGATCACGTCCGGCATCACCAGCGGTGCGGTAAGCATAAAGGCGAAGCCGGTTGATCCCTTAAAGCGGCCGAAGCGGACGATCGCTACCGCCGCCATCGTGCCCAAAATCACCGCGGCCGTTGCCGACAGCGCGGCGATGGTCAGACTCAGCGTGACCGCGCTTATCATCGCGCCATCGTGGAACAGCACGTTGTACCAGTGCAGCGAGAAGCTTTCCCAGGCGGCCAGCTGCGATGAGTTAAAGGAATAGACCACCAGCAGCACCATCGGCGCGTACAGGAAGAAAAAGCAGACTATCAGGATTGCAATACGCCACGGGGAGCGCACGGTCGGCAAAGCACTCATGCTTTTTCTCCCAGCTCTTTGTTCTGATGCTTATGAAACCAGATGATAGGCAGGATCAGGATCAGCAGAATAATTACCGCCAGCGCCGAGGCGACCGGCCAGTCGCGGTTGTTAAAGAACTCCTGCCACAGCACGCGGCCGATCATGATGCTGTCCGGGCCGCCGAGCAGTTCCGGGATAACGTATTCGCCGACTGCCGGAATAAACACCAGCATGGAGCCGGCGATAATGCCGCCTTTGGTCAGCGGCACTATCACGCTAAAGAACGTTTTCAGCGGACGGGCACCTAAATCCAGCGAGGCTTCCACCAGCGAATAGTCGATACGGGTAAGCGCCGTGTAAATAGGCAGCACCATAAAAGGCAGATAACAGTAGACAATGCCGATATAGACCGCGAGATTGGTATAAAGGATTGCCACCGGATGATCGGTAATGCCGCTCCACATCAGAAAACGGTTCAGCACGCCGTTATCGTTCAGAATGCCCATCCAGGCATAAACGCGCACCAAAAAGGAGGTCCAGGAAGGCAGGATCACCAGCAGCAGCAGGATATTGCGGGTAGAAGGCGAACTGTACGCCACGGCCCACGCCAGCGGATAGCCGATAATCAGGCAGGCTACGGTAGAAATTGCCGCCACCTGAAGCGAATGCAGATAGGCATCGATATAGAGCGGATCGTCCGTCAGCGTCAGATAGTTGCCAAAATTGATCACCGCGGTCAGCTGACCATCCGCCCAGCTGAACAGGTCCGTATAGGGTGGGATAGCTCGCGCAATATCGGCGAAGCTTATCTTGAGCACGATCAGAAACGGCAGCAGAAACAGCAGGACCAGCCAGAGATAAGGCAGCGCGATCGCCAGCTTGCGGCTTGAGCGCAGCCTGTTCAGCAATGCCGGACGTCTGGACGCAGTAACTTGAGTCATAAACGCCTCCCCTTATTGCGTCAGCACGACGCAGCTATCCGTATCCCAGCAGAGGCGGACTTCGTCTCCCCAGGTCGGTGCCCCTTTACGGAAGCGATAGCCATTCTGCAACTGCGCACTGATCATCTGGCCGCTGTGCAGGCGCACATGGTAGATGGAGAGATCGCCCAGATAGGCAATATACACCACTTCGCCCACGGCAAAGTTACAGCCATCGGCGGGCACTTCATCGCTCAGCATGACTTTTTCCGGGCGCAGCGCCACGTGTACAGGCACGCCGTCCACAATGGATGCGTCGGAATCAACCCTCAGCGGATGGATCAGGCCTGGACTGTCGATAATCAGGCCGTCTGGCTGGCGCTCGCGCAGCATTCCCTGAAAAATATTTGCTGAACCGATAAACTCGGCGCTGTAGCGCGTCGTGGGATGCTCGTAGATCTCTTCCGGCTCGCCGATCTGCACAAACTTGCCGCGATTCATAATGGCGATACGTCCGGCCATCGTCATCGCTTCTTCCTGATCGTGAGTAACCATCACGCAGGTCGCGCCAACGCGCTCCAGAATGTCCACCACCTCCAGCTGCATCCGGTCACGGAGTTTTTTATCCAGCGCGCCCATCGGCTCGTCCAGCAGCAGCAGCTTAGGGCGTTTAGCCAGGCTGCGGGCCAGCGCCACGCGCTGCCGTTGTCCGCCGGAAAGCTGGTGCGGCTTGCGCTTTGCATACTCCTGCATATGCACCAGCGCCAGCATCTCACTGACGCGCTCGGCGATCTCAGCCTTGGGCAGCCGATCCTGTTTCAGGCCGAAGGCGATATTTTGCTCTACCGTCATATGCGGAAAAAGCGCATAGGACTGAAACATCATATTGACCGGGCGTTGATAGGGCGGCACGTGGGAGAGATCCTGGCCATCCAGCATAATCTGCCCGGAGGTAGGCGCTTCAAACCCGGCCAGCATCCGCAGCAGCGTGGATTTGCCGCAGCCGGAAGCGCCCAGCAGCGCGAAGATCTCACCTTTGTAAATTGTCAGATTGACGTCGTCAACCGCGTGCTGTCCGTCAAAGGACTTGGTCAGATTGCGAATTTCCAGCAGCGGCGTAACCGCCCTGCTGACTTTTTTTTGCGGACGAGGGATCGCGTCGTTCACTTCCATTACACTCCGGCGCTTTTAAACGGTCATGCCGTATAAAAAGAAAACAGAGGCGGGGTCGCCTCTGTGCTAACTCAGTGAGGCTTCAGCTACTTGCCACTTTTAACTTTAGTCCATGCCCGCGTGCGCACACGATCGAGTTTCGGATCCTGGACTTTCAGCACAAACAATTTAGCCATCGTCTCCGCGTTGGGATAGATGCCCGGATTGTCGCGTACGCTGGCCTCCACTAACGGCACCGACGCTTTATTGCCGCTGGCGTAAAAAATCTTGTTGGAGATATTCGCCATCACGGCTGGCTCCATCAGATAGTTCAGGAACTGATAAGCCTCATCCATGTTCTTCGCATCTTTAGGAATGGCCAGCATATCGAAGAACGCCAGCGCGCCCTCTTTTGGAATGCTATAGGCGATGTTCACGCCGTTTTTCGCGGCGGCAGCGCGATTCTTCGCCTGCAGCACGTCGCCCGCCCAGCCGATAGCCACGCAGGTATTGCCGTTCGCCAGATCGTTAATGTACTGCGAAGAGTGGAAGTAGCGGATGCTCGGACGCAGCTTCAGCAGCAGATCGGTCGCCGCGCCGGAATAATCTTTGGCATCACTGCTGTTAGGATCTTTGCCCAGGTAGTTCAGAACGGTAGCAAAAATCTCTTCCGGGGCGTCCAGGAAAGAGACGCCGCAGCTTTTGAGTTTTTCCAGATTCTCCGGCTTCAGCACCAGATCCCAGCTGTTAACCGGCGCATCTTTGCCCAGTGCGGCTTTCACCTTATCGACGTTATAACCAATGCCGGTGGTGGCCCAAAGGTAGGGAATGGCGTATTTGTTGCCCGGATCGTGCTGCTCAACCTTTTTCAGCAAATCAGGATCGAGGTTTTTATAATTTGGCAGCTTGCTCTTATCCAGCGGCTGAAACACGCCGGACTGTAGCTGGCGAGCCAGAAAACTGGAGGATGGCACCACGATATCGTAGCCGGTGCTGCCGGCCATCAGCTTGCCTTCCAGCACCTCGTTGGAGTCGAACACGTCATAGACGACTTTAATGCCGCTCTGCTTCTCAAAATCAGGCACGGTATTGGGCGCAATATAGTCGGACCAGTTATAGACGTGCAGCGTCTTATCCGCCGCCGTGGCGCCAGCTGAAACCGCCATCACCATGCCAGCAACCAAGCCTGACAACCATTTTTTACGCTGGTTGAACATGTTTTCCATCCTCCTGAACAGAGATAATTACGGCTAAAAGCGGGCCAACGGCGTTTCGCTTACTGTAAGGATTAGCCGCCGCGCTGTTAAATAGAAAAAACCTATACCTGCTGCGACCTTGCACACAAAATGCAGTTTCGCAAGGATAGTCCCACAATGCAGGCCAGACCAGAGCCGGGCGCAAAAAACGCCTTTTATCGATATTCGCCTGGTTTTACTCTATGCAAGCGAGCCGGGAGCGGGAAAACGGCGCAGAAAATAGGGGAAAAACGGCCCTGAGCCAGCATAAAAGCGGGAAAAGCGCGGGGGAAAAATGAAGGAAACGGCCGGATGCGGCCTTAAACAGGGAGATATGCGTCCGTCAGGGCCGCCAGGCCCTGAAATAGTGACTGAAAATCAGTGCAGCATAGAGTGTGAAGCGATGATTTCGCCGCGATCTTCCTCTTCGCTCATCATCAGCAGATGATTGGCAAAGGCTTCCATCACTACCATTGAGATCTGCTCTTCACTCTGCTTCATAAAATGCACGAACTGCCCATAGGTCAGGCCAGCCGTGATGGTAAGCGACTGGCAGACAATCAGCTTGGGCAGATTATCATCCTGAATATCAACGAAAGCTTTCACCGTCAGTGAACTGGCGTTGATCTGTGACAGATCGCCCACCAGCGGGATCAGTGCGGTGGGTTTGACTTCCGCCAGCGCGGAAAACAGAATAACGTTGTCCACCAGATCCAGCTTGGCATCAAACACCCCGTCGAAATTCTGCATATGCGGCAGGTGAAGCGCCTGACAGGAATCGCACTCAAACCAGGTGATGCTCTGCTGATCCAGCCAACGTCGTAAAAGCTCGATATCGGGAACGACGAGTGAATCCATGTAATTGGTCTCTTACTGCCTTAAAATTGCGCCCTAGCTTACGTAAAAAAGCCCCTGAACACCACGACTGTGTAGTAAATATCAGGTCAACCGCCGGTTTTCAGACAGAAACCAGGCTTCGCCTGCTGCTCAATCCAGGCGATCATCTGCGTGGCGATATCCCTCCCCGTGGTCTTTTCGATGCCTTCCAGGCCCGGTGAAGCATTAACCTCCATCACCAGCGGCCCGCGCTCGGCGCGTAAAATATCCACGCCCGCCACGTCCAGACCCAGCGTCGCCGCCGCGTGCACGGCGATCTCGCGCTCGCTGTCGGTGATCTCCACCCTGCGCGCTTTGCCGCCGCGATGCAGGTTCGAGCGGAACTCGCCTTCTTTGGCCTGCCGCTCAATAGCCGCCACTACCCTGCCGCCGATCACCAGGCAGCGGATATCCTTGCCTCTGGCTTCCTTGATAAATTCCTGCACCAGAATATGCGCGTTAAGGCCGCGGAAAGCGTCAATCACGCTTTCGGCCGCCTGACGCGTCTCCGCCAGCACCACGCCGATGCCCTGCGTGCCCTCCACCAGCTTGACGACCAGCGGCGCGCCACCCACCATCTCGATCAGATCGCTGGTATCGTCCGGCGAATGCGCAAAGCCCGTAATCGGCATGGGAATGCCTTCCCTGGCAAGCAGCTGCAAAGAACGCAGCTTGTCGCGCGCGCGGGTGATAGCGACCGATTCGTTAAGCGGATAGCTGCCGCAAACCTCAAACTGCCGCAAAACGGCCGTGCCGTAAAAGGTGATAGCCGGTCCAATACGCGGGATAACCGCATCATAATGGCTCAGCTGCCTGCCCTGGTAATGAATGGCCGACGATCCGGGATTGATATTCATATAGCAGGACAGCGGATCGATAACTTCAACGCTGTGACCGCGTAGCTGGGCGGCTGCCAGCAGCCGCTTGCAGGAATAGAGCGAGCCGTCCCGGGAAAGAATCGCTATTTTCACCCGATTTCTCCGAAAGGGTTTTAACGGGTTGCCCATCCCTGCTTATGCAGGTAATCAAGCATAAACGGACGACTTTCTTTGATAATGGTTTTCTGGATATGTTCGCTCCAGCTTTCACGCCGCGCGTTGCTTTCACGCGTCAGATAATACGCCTCGTGCTGGGCGTCATAAGCGGCCAGCGTGTCCGGGTCGATCGGCTGATAGCGATTCTCGTGAACCAGCATAGCGGCCGGCATGCGGGGTTTTAACTGCGGGATCTGCTCAGGCCAGCCCAGGCACAGCCCAAACAGCGGCAGCACGAACTTCGGCAGACCCAGCAGCTCGGTGACTTCGGCGATGCTGTTACGGATGCCGCCGATATAAACGCCGCCCAGCCCCAGCGATTCTGCGGCCACCAGCGCGTTTTGCCCCATCAGCGCGGTATCCACGCAGCCCAGCAGCAGCTGCTCCGCCAGGCCCAGCTGCGCTTCCGGACAGATCTGCTGATGACGGTTAAAATCGGCGCAAAAAACCCAAAACTCGGCGGCCTGGCCAACATATTTTTGTCCGCCGGTCAACTCGACCAGCTTCTCACGCACCGCTTTGTCGGTGATGCGGATAATGGATGAGCACTGCAAAAAGCTGGAGCTGGAAGCCGCCTGCGCGGCCGCGATAATCGCTGCTCGTTCAGCCTCGCCGATGGGTTGATCAGTAAAAGATCGGATAGAACGGTGGGAGCAAAGTAGCTCAATAGTCGGCGTCATGCTTCTCTCCTGGTGAGGATTTTTCAGACAAGTTAAACAGCTCCGGCGCCATTGCTTTCGCCGTACGCCACATCATCACGATGGCGGCGGGCAGCATCATCATAAGGCCAACGATAAGCAGGATCGTGGCAGCAAAGGCTCCGGAAAAAGATGCAGGCAAGGGTAGCACCTGATGCAGCGCTAAGTAAGAGAGCAGCAGGATAATTCCGCCCAGCGCCTCGGCAATCAGCACTGGTTTAGGCATGTTACTGAAGGTTAAACCGCCCATACCGCCTCCGTCTCTGGGTGTTAAGCGTTCATACAGCGTAACCGGTTTATCTCTATATAGATGAAACGAATCGAAACGACAGGTAATTCCTTCTTTCTTTCACCTGCGGAAGTGGGCATGATAAGCGCCATTACATGATAAGTTGTGATGTACATCACACTAAATCTGACCTTTGAGGAGAACCCTATGTTTGCCGTAATTTTTGGACGTCCTGGCTGTCCTTATTGTGTCCGCGCTAAAGAACTGGCTGAAAAACTGACCGAAGAGCGTGAAGATTTTAACTTCCGCTACGTGGATATCCACGCTGAAGGCATCACCAAAGCCGATCTGGAAAAAACCGTGGGCAAACCGGTGGAAACCGTACCGCAGATTTTCCTCGACCAGACTCACATTGGCGGCTGCACCGATTTTGAAGCCTACGCCAAAGAAAACCTGGGCCTGTTCCAGTAAGACTTTCTGTTCCTGACTTTTGTTGGGATGATAAAAAAGAGGGCCGCCATGCGGCCCTCTTTTTTTTGCCTGCCGCGCTTAGCTGTGCGAATGCCAGAACAGCGTGCGGCAGAGCATAACGGCCAGCGCGCCGGAACCGCACCAGAATATCGCGCTGGTATCAAAAGCCAGCTCCTGCAACGGTGCGTGATAGTGCAGCGAATAGTAGTGCAGAAAAATCAGGCAAAGCGGCGTAGCCAGTAAAGCGCCCAATAACGCTATCGTCAGCGGGTGCTCTTTTGAGGTCAGCGCCGCGATAGCGCCCGGCAGAGTAAACATCAACAGGCCCGGCCTCGCCTGTGCCCAGGCCGTCCCCTCTATGACCATACCGTAACGTACCGCCAGAAAAACGATGCTGTAGAGAACAAAACTAAACGCTACGCTTGTCCAGGACATACCCTTAAACATAATAGGATCTTCTCTCGGTAATTGTTGTTATCACCTGGCCGGAATGACGCCGGACTGATTTTCCCTGTTCTAAATAAACAAAAGCCATGGCTTTTACTGGCTGAAAAAGCGTGAAGCGATTAAAATGACGACCGTTTTATTTGGCTCTGGGCTGTAATTCGCGGAAATTCCTGAATGTTGCCGCTGCTCTGATGGCAGTGCAATAAATTTAGCGTAAAACACCCTTTAATTCAACATGTTACTAGTAAACAAGAAGTTAAACCGTGAATATAAACGTCGCAGATTTGTTAAGTGGAAATGACATTCTGTTATTATTCGTCGTACTGGCGCTCGGGCTCTGTCTGGGTAAATTACGCCTGGGTTCAGTCCAACTGGGTAATTCTATTGGCGTTTTAGTTGTTTCTCTTCTGCTTGGCCAGCAGCATTTTACGATGAATCCCAACGCCCTTAATCTCGGTTTTATGTTATTTATTTTTTGTGTGGGTGTGGAAGCCGGGCCGAATTTTTTCTCTATTTTCTTCCGCGACGGCAAAAATTATCTGATGCTGGCGCTGGTCATGGTTTCCAGCGCGGTGCTGATTGCGCTGGGGCTGGGCAAACTCTTTGGCTGGGATATCGGTCTGACCGCCGGTATGCTGGCAGGCTCAATGACGTCCACGCCGGTATTAGTGGGGGCTGGCGACACGCTGCGCCATACCTATCCCAGCGGTGCGATGCTGAGCCAGGCGCAGAACAACCTCAGCCTGGGCTATGCGCTGACCTACCTGGTCGGGCTGGTCAGCCTGATTTTCGGCGCACGCTATCTTCCCCGGCTTCAGCACCAGGATCTGCCGACCAGCGCGCAGCAGATTGCCCGCGAGCGTGGCCTGGATGCCGAACAGCGCAAGGTTTACCTGCCGGTGATCCGCGCCTATCGCGTAGGGCCGGAGCTGGTCGCCTGGATTGACGGTAAGAACCTGCGCGAGCTGGGCATCTATCGGCAAACCGGCTGCTATATAGAGCGTATCCGCCGCAACGGCATTCTTGCCAATCCTGACGGCGATGCCGTCCTGCAGCAGGGAGACGAGATTTCATTAGTGGGCTACCCGGATGCGCATTCCCGTCTTGACCCCAGCTTCCGCAACGGCAAAGAGGTGTTCGATCGCGATCTGTTGGATATGCGCATCATCACCGAAGAGATCGTGGTCAAAAACAATAACGCCGTGAACAGAAGGCTCAGCCAGCTCAAGCTGACGGATCACGGCTGCTTTCTGAACCGCGTGATCCGTAGCCAGATTGAAATGCCTATTGATGACAGCATTATTTTAAACAAAGGCGACGTGCTGCAAATCAGCGGTGAAGCGCGGCGGGTGAAGTCGGTGGCTGACAAAATCGGCTTTATCTCTATTCACAGCCAGGTTACCGATCTGCTGGCCTTTTGCGCCTTCTTTATTATCGGGCTGATGGTGGGCATGGTCACCTTTCAGTTCAGCCGCTTCAGCTTTAGCGTGGGCAACGCGGCTGGCCTGCTGTTCGCCGGGATCATGCTGGGCTTTCTGCGGGCGAACCATCCGACCTTTGGTTATATCCCGCAGGGCGCCTTAACGATGGTGAAAGAGTTTGGCCTGATGGTATTTATGGCGGGCGTAGGATTAAGCGCGGGCAGCGGTCTTTCGCACGGCATGGGCGATACCGGTCTGCTGATGCTGGCGGCCGGCCTGACGGTCAGCCTGCTGCCGGTGGTGATCAGCTTTGTTTTTGGCGCCTGGGTACTGAAAATGAACCGCGCCTTGCTGTTTGGCGCCATTATGGGCGCTCGCACCTGCGCGCCAGCCATGGAAATTATCAGCGACACGGCCCGCAGCAATATTCCGGCCCTCGGCTATGCGGGAACTTACGCTATCGCTAACGTCCTGCTCACGCTGGCCGGAACGTTAATCGTGCTGATCTGGCCAATGATGGGTGGCTAAAATAATTTCCGATTGTTTGCGAACTTTTGCTGGTGCCCGCAGTCATAATTAATGCCACTGCTTTTCTTTGAAATCCCCAGATTGTGGAGCCCGTTAATCTTATGATTGACGGGTTTTTTTCTTTTTGTTTTCCGCTGTTTCCTGCCTGTTCCCCTTTTTCTGTCCTCAATCCTTAACGAAACCACAACCGCTAACGGAATTAAGAGCGAGCCTATTTAACTTTTATTGGGCCGCTTCTACCTTATGCGGCTGCCTTCAGGGATGCCGTGACGGGCTGGCCGCCGCGCAAACCTCTGAGCAGATTGCGACACTTTAAGGCCTCACCGGCCCGTTTTTACTTTCAGGTACGTCAGGTACCGCTGAACGAGATGAGGAAATAACCATGCTGGAAGCGCTAAACCGGTCGCTGTTTCTCTGGATTAACGCCACGCCCGACACGCCCGCCTGGTTGATATCGCTGGCTACCCTGGTGGCTCGCGATCTGATCACCATTGTGCCCGTACTTATTGTCGCGCTGTGGCTGTGGGGGCCGAGAAGTCAGGTTGGCTCGCAGCGCCGGCTGGTCCTGAAAACCGCTATCGCTTTGGCCTGCGCCTTAACCGTATCCTGGCTGATTGGCAGCCTGTATCCTCATCCACGCCCCTTTGTTATCGGACTGGGCCATCAGTTTCTTGCGCACGACGCGACGGAATCCTATCCCAGCAATCACGGCACCATTATTTTCACTTTTGCCATCGCCTTTTTCTGCTGGCATCGCGCCTGGTCAGGCGTAGTGCTGCTGGCGGCCGGCCTGGCAATTGCCTGGTCACGCATCTTCCTGGGCGTTCACTGGCCAATGGATATGCTGGGCGGCCTGCTGTTGGGGATGCTTTCCTGCCTGGTGGCGCAGGTTACGTGGCATTTTTGCGGCCGGCGCTTATTGCATAATATTTCTTCGCTTTACCGCCTCTTATTTGCTTTCCCTATTCGCAAAGGCTGGGTGCGTGAATAATACTTTGCCAGGTTAAGTGTAATAATCAGGCCGAAGCAACGGCTTAAATTATCGACACAATATTGCGCAACAGGCCGAAATAATAAACGCTTTTTATTCGTCCGTTGCGCAAATGAATAAAATTAGCCCTACGCATTGAATCTTAATTTTAAGTTATTGATTTATTTATATAAAACTCATAAATACTGTAAATGCTCGTGAGAGAGCATTATTTAACCAATCGCGCAGCGGCCAGATTTAGTTTTAATGACTATAGTAACCGCTTCCACTCAGCACTTCTTATGGTGCTCACCTTTCCATTCAGACGATCGCGCTATAAATACGCAAAGTAATCCCTTTATCTGAGATCTCTGCCTTCTAATTTTCCCTTTCTTCTTCTTTTTCTGGTGGTAGAGTGTTGCTCGCCTCAGCCAGAGTAGTTAATTACGCTGACGAGCGCCGTTTTCCTGCTTTACGTTCAGGTTATTTAGCTCACTATTTTCAACCGGGAGATTGTCAATGGAATCCACTAAAACGGCTACGCTGCCGTCAACGGACGCGTCGACAGAGTGGCGCAAAAGCGACACCACGTGGATGCTCGGCCTGTACGGCACGGCTATCGGCGCTGGCGTGCTGTTTTTACCGATCAATGCCGGTATCGGCGGGCTGATTCCTCTGCTTATTATGGCGGCTCTCGCTTTTCCTATGACTTTTTTCGCTCATCGCGGTCTCTGTCGCTTTGTACTCTCCGGACGCGGCGATCGGGATATTACCGGCGTGGTGGAAGAACATTTCGGCGCGGGCGCGGGCACGCTGCTTACCCTGCTCTATTTCTTTGCTATCTATCCTATCCTGCTGGTTTATAGCGTGGCTATCACCAACACCGTCGAGAGCTTTATCACCCATCAGCTTCATTTGTCGCCGCCGCCCAGAGCGCTGCTGTCGCTGATTTTGATTGCAGGTTTGATGGCAATCGTGCGCTTCGGCAAAGAGACCATCGTTAAAACCATGAGTGTGCTGGTTTATCCTTTTGTCCTGGTGCTGATGGCGCTGGCGCTATTTTTGATCCCACACTGGAACAGCACGATTTTTCATCATGCGGAAGGCAGCAGCAAGGGCCTGTGGATGACGCTCTGGCTGGCTATCCCGGTCATGGTGTTTTCTTTTAATCATTCACCGATTATTTCGGCTTTTGCGGTAGCAAAGCGTCAGGAATATGGCGATAACGCGGCAAAAAAGTGCGCGCGCATTCTGGCCCGCAGTCATCTGATGATGGTAGTGACGGTGATGTTTTTCGTCTTCAGCTGTGTGCTTAGCCTGTCGCCGGAAAACCTGGCGGAAGCGAAAGAGCAGAACATCTCTATTCTTTCTTATCTGGCTAACCATTTTAATACCCCGCTGATGGGCTGGCTTGCGCCGCTGATCGCGATGGTCGCTATCACCAAATCGTTTCTGGGCCACTATCTGGGCGCGCGCGAAGGCTTTAACGGCCTGATCGCCAGGACTTTCCGCCAGCCGCCGGCGGAAAACAAACTGAACCGGATAACGGCAGTCTTTATGTTTCTGACCACCTGGCTGGTAGCAACCAAAAACCCCAGCATTCTGGGGATGATTGAAACGCTGGGCGGGCCTGTGATTGCCGTGCTGCTTTTCCTGATGCCGATGTACGCGATTAACAAGGTGCCGTCGATGCGCCAGTACAGCGGGAAAATCAGCAACGTATTTGTGGTGCTGACAGGCCTGATCGCCATTTCGGCTATCGCTTACGACCTGTTCTGACCAGGGATGCGCCACGGATGGCGCCGTAGCATGTCGATATTAAGCGCTTAGCCTAACCATTTGCCGAACCAGCCTTGCAGCTTCATCAGCACAAAGTCCCACATCCGGCTAAACACGCTTCCCTCTTTTACCTCATCCATCGCCACCAGCGGACGTTGCTCAATAGTTTTACCGTTCAGCTGAAAATCAATGGTGCCGACGATCTGATTTTTCTTTAGCGGCGCCGTCAGCTGCGGCTCGTTGAGCGTAAAGCTCGCTTTCAGCTCCTTTGCCCGATCTTTTGGCAAGGTTATCGCTGCATCTTCCGCCACGCCCAAACGCACCTCTTTCCGATCCCCGAACCAGACCCGCTGCGAAGCAAAGGGTTTGTCGGCTTTTATCGGCGTGATAGTTTCGTAAAAACGGAAACCCCACGTCAGCAGTTTTTCGCTTTCGCGAAAGCGTATGGCGTCGGTTGCTGCGCCCAGCACCACGGAGATCAGCCGCTGTTCTCCTTGCGTCGCTGAAGCGACCAGGTTGTTTCCCGCTCCGGCGGTATGGCCGGTTTTGATGCCGTCTACCTGCAGATTCGTGCTCCACAGCAGACGGTTACGATTGTGCTGTTTAATATTATTGAACGTGAATTCTTTCTCTTTATGCAGCGCGTATTCCGCCGGCACGTCGCGGATCAAAGCCTGGCCAAGCAGCGCCATATCACGGGCGGTGCTGTACTGGCCGTCTGCATCCAGCCCGTGCACGGTTTTAAAATGCGTGTTTTTTAGCCCCAGCGCCTGGACGTAATTGTTCATCAGCCCCACAAAGGCGTCCTGGCTTCCCGCCACGTAATCCGCCAGCGCGATGCTGGCATCGTTGCCGGACTGGATCACCACGCCTTTGTTCAGTTCGGCGACGGGAATGCGATCGCCCGGCTTTAAAAACATCAGCGAAGAGCCTTTCAGTATAGGGTTACCGGTAGCCCAGGCATCCTGGCCGATGGTGACCAGATCGTCATCGTGAATTTTTCCCGCTTTCATCGCCTGTCCAATAACATAGCTGGCCATGATTTTGGTCAGGCTGGCCGGATCGTGGCGCTCGTCCGCATTGGATGCGGTTAGTACCTTACCGCTGTAGTAGTCCATCAGGATCCAGGCTTTGGCCTCAACCTGTGGCGGCACAGGGGCTTCCGCTGCGCGGCTGCTAAAAGAGGCCACGAGCAACAAAACAGGGAGCGTGGCAGCGTGAATTCCGGCGGAGAGGCGCATCATGGTCATGGCGGTTTCTGGCTATCCTTATGAAAAATAAAAGCTTGTCGCATTTACGGGCGAAGGGTCTTTTACGCTAGCGTTTATGGCCGCTAAAAAGAACCTTGATTCAGTAAAGTTTTTTAAAATTTATTAGAGAAACTCACCGCGCCACAGGGGCGTTAGTCTGATTTTGCAGCAGGCTGTTAAGTCCGTCACAAAACTCCGCTAATCTGAATTCAGTCTCTTGGTGGAGTCAACATGATGGATTTAGCCCTGTTCGATCTTGATGAAACGCTTATTTGCGAAGACAGCGCCAGCCTGTGGTGCCGCTGGCTGGTTTCGCAAGGGTATGCGCCGGCCGTGCTGGTAGAGCAGGAAAGAGCGCTAATGGCTCGTTATCGTGAGGGCCTGCTGTCGGCAGAGGAGTATATGCAGGCGACGCTAACGCCGCTGGCAGGCATGGGTACGCTTACCGTTGCCGGCTGGGTCAGGCGCTTTATTCAGCGCGATATCCTGCCTCGCCTCTATCCTGCCGCGCGCGAAAAGCTGGCATGGCACCAGCAGCGTGGCGATAAAGTGATGGTGATGTCGCCAGGCGGCGATCATCTGGCGATGCCTATCGCGCAGCAGCTTGGCGCAGATGGCGCGCTGGCTGTCGGCGTGGAGATCGTCAACGATCGCTACAGCGGCCGCCCCTGCAGCGTAGGCAATAACGGCAGGGATGCGACGGCCAGACTGACGGACTGGCTGGCGCTAGAGGATGACGCGCGGTTTACGCAAATCTGGGCCTATAGCGATTCCATTAACGATCTGCCGCTGCTGGAACGTGCCGATCGCGCCCACGTTATTAATCCAGCAGAGCCGCTCTATCAGCTGGCGCTACAGCGCGGCTGGGAAGTGTGCCGCTGGATAAAATAGCGGGCTGCCCTCGCTTTCCCTGGTAAACCGGCCCCTCGGCCGGTTTTATTTCGGCGCAATGCGCAGCAGTTTGCCGTCTGTTTCATCCGTTAATACGTACAAATAGCCGTCAGGGCCGGTGCGCACGTCCCGAATGCGCTCGCCGCGATCCTTAAGCAGGCGGGCTTGCTCCGTCACCTTTTCGCCGTCCACGGTCAGATGGATAAGACTTTTGTCTTTCAGCGCGCCGATAAAGAGCGAGTTTTTCCATGCCGGAAAGCGATCGCCCTGATAAAACGCCATTCCGCTGAGCGCAGGCGAAACCTTCCAGTAAAGCTGCGGCTGAACCGTATTCGGTGCTTCGCCGCCCTGAGAACCGGGCACTTTGTCGCCGCCATAATCTATGCCCCAGGTCGCCAGCGGCCAGCCGTAGTTTTCTCCCTTACGCAGAAGATTAATCTCATCGCCGCCGCGCGGGCCGTGCTCATTTTCCCACATTTCCCGCGTCGTCGGATTCAGCGCCAGCCCCTGCGGATTGCGCATGCCGTATGTCCAGATTTCAGGCCGTGCGTCCTTTTGCTGCACAAATGGATTATCTTCAGGCACGCTGCCATCCGCTTTCAGCCGCACAATTTTGCCGGTAAGCGTTTTAAGATCCTGCGCCGTCGCGGCCTGGAAATTATCGCCAAAGCTGATGTAGAGATAGCCTTTGTCATCAAAAGCCAGCCGTGAACCTAAGTTGGCGCCGCCTGAGAGTTTCGGTTCCTGACGCAGTACAACGCGAAAACTCTCAAGCCCGGTATGGGCTGTATTCAGCCTGCCATAACCTACAACCGCGCCGGCACGTCCCTCTTTATCTGCTTCCGTATAGCTGAGCCAGACCCGACGGCTTTGCGCAAAATCAGGCGCCAGCGCGATATCCAGCAGGCCGCCCTGTCGTTCGGCCCAGACCTTGGGGACGCCTGTCAGCGGCGCCGACAGCCCCTTTCCCTGCTGCCACAGGCGCAGCTGCCCGCCGCGTTCGGTGATCAGCAATCCCTGCTCCTCCGGCAGGAAGGCGATGCCCCAGGGATGATCTAATCCTTTTTGGAGTTCGGTCACGGTAACTTCTTCGGCCACAGCCGTTCCCATGGTCAAAAGCGAGGCGCTCAGCAGGCAAGTTTGCAGCAGTCGGGACATACTTTTTCTCCAGATAAAAGGGGCTGAAATAACTCTAGTGGAGATGCTTTTCAGGCGGGCTACCTTTACAAAAATTCAAAATTGATAGCAGATTCAATTAACTCGATCGCTTAAAAAAAGTACTGGATATTTAAACAGGCAACTGTATAATATTTCTACTGCCCGCTCGGGTGTCTTTTGAAAAGCTTGGGGGTAAAACCTATGATGATTTCGACAGAAAACCTCAGCTCGCTGAATCAATCGGTCACGATGAGCAGCCGGGAAATCGCTCAGTTAGCTGGTATTCCGCACGGCGAAGTAAAACGGCTGATCAAAACGCTGGAAACCACCCAGCGTCTTTCTCAACCGCTGACGATTGGTGTTTACGAGCGTGACGGCGAAACGCGTCAGGAGTATTGCCTGAACAAGCGCGATTCGTTACTGGCTGTGGCGCGTCTTGCGCCCGCGTTTATCACCCAGGCGCTGGACAGCTGGCAGGAACGCGAGAGAAGTACTCGCCTGCCGGATTTCACCAATCCCGCAGCGGCGGCGCGTGCCTGGGCCGAACAGTTTGAACAGCGCCAGGCAGCCGAGCAGCAGCTTGCCCTTTTCGCCCCAAAGGCGGAGTTTTTTGACCGCTTTGTGCAGGTGGAAGATTCGCTGGGTTTTCGCCAGCTCTGCAAAATGCTGAAGGTGAAAGAACCTGAATTCCGTCAGTTCCTGTTTGAACGCAATATTATGTACCGCGCCAACGGCACGCTGATGCCGCAGCAGCACCATGTGCAGGCGGGCTACTTTACGGTGCGCACCAGCGTAGGCGAGAACCTGCACGCCTTTTCACAGGCTCGCTTTACTGCTAAAGGCGTGAAATGGGTGACTAACCTGTGGGCAGCGCATCTTGCTGCACAGCCAAAAGGCGCAGCGGCATAACAGCAGTAATCGGCCATGGACTGGCTGGGTTATAGCGTGTTGTCACTCTGATCGGGTGGCTGATGTTCCGGCTAAAATAATCCGCAGCACGCCCGCTTTCAGAACCGTTGTTTATGCGGAGGCTATCCCTTCCGCTTGTCGGTTATTCCGCCTGGAACACGGTACAGTTGGTCGGCTTTAAGAGCCGTCTTTTATGCTGAGGCTAACCCTCCTGATTGCCGGTTATTCTGTCTGATATCCTGTCTTAAACCCGGTACAGTTAATCGGCTTTCAAAACCATCGTTTATGCTATGACTCTCCCTTCCGCCTGACAGTTTCCTGCCTGAAACCGGCTGCAGTTAGTTATATGGGTTAAACTCGTTGCCTGTTGTAGCTGACCGCTGTTAATCATCCCGCCTGAAGATTTG
Source organism: Erwinia aeris (assembly GCF_041224955.1). Taxonomy (NCBI): domain Bacteria; kingdom Pseudomonadati; phylum Pseudomonadota; class Gammaproteobacteria; order Enterobacterales; family Erwiniaceae; genus Erwinia; species Erwinia aeris. The sequence goes on from NZ_JBGFFX010000002.1 coordinate 251,462, forward strand.
TGACGCGCTGCAGGCTTCAGAAAAGTCTGTTTTTGCGGGGAGGCTTATCTGGAATATTCCGTTCGGTTTTAAGCGCTTTTCAGCGCCATGCCTGCTTTCCGCCACGTTTTGACGCGCGCTGTATCTGCTTGTTTTCTGGGCATCCGGTGTGGGTAAATGAGAATCTATCGTGTTTGCCTTCCCATTTTTACCAATTTCTACCAGGCTTATTGCGTTGCTTAACTAACGTAATCTACCAGGAGGAAAACATGTTTCATCATTCATCGAAACTGCAATATCCGGTAAAAGTCGACAAGCCCGATCCAGAATTTGCCATGCTGTTGCAGCAGGCCATCGGCGGTGTCGAAGGGGAAATACGCGTTGCTATGCAATATTTTTTCCAGGCGATGGGGACTCGCGGCGATCCACGCATTAAAGATTTGCTGATCTCCACCGCTACCGAAGAGCTGGCTCATATCGAAATGCTTGGTCACGCCGTCGCGCTTAACCTTGAAGGCGCACCGCTCTCCTATCAGGAAGAGTCGGCAAAGGATCCGGTAGTTAACGCTATCCTGGGCGGCATGAATCCGCGTCATATTCTGTCGTCAGGCCTGGCGGCCATGCCCGTCAACGCCAACGGGATGTCTTTTGATATGAGTCACATTTACGCTTCCGGCAACGTCGCTGCGGATATGCTGGCTAACGTTACCGCAGAGGCTACCGGCCGCGTACTGGCAACCCGCCTGTATAACCTGACGGAAGACAAAGGCATGAAGGATTTCCTCTCTTTCCTGATTGCCCGCGATACCATGCACCAGCAGCAGTGGCTGGCGGTAATTGAGGATATGGGCGGTATCGGTGCGTCTATGCCTGTTCCGAACAGCTTCCCGCAGTCGGAGGAGGCGCAGGAGCACTCTTATTACTGTCTGAACACTTCGCTGGATAAACCGCTGCCGAAAGGCCGCTGGAGTGAAGGCCCGGCCTACGACGGCGTAGGGCAGTTTACCGCGAAAGAGAAACCGGACATCCTGGGACAGGAACCTATCCTTGGCCCGGCCAGACCGGGTTCCGGCGCGCAGAAAGAACAGATCCAGCCGGGCGCTCCGCTGGAAAAATAATGCTGTATTCAGGCCGCTTAACCGCGGCCTTTTAACGTTTAACCGCGTTAGCCATATTTCGTCTGATGGGCTTTTTTACGTTTCAGGTAATCTTCGTCCTCACGGATCTTATCCCACCAGACTTTAAAAATAGCCGCCGCTTCCGCTTTCTCTTCATTCACGTGATAAGGCAGTACCTGCCGATCTTCGTCATATTTGCGGCCGCCTTTATGATTGGCGTAGCGCCTGGCTCGCGTATAGCCCATCTGAATAAATTTTCGCGCCATGTCCATACCGACAAAATCATCTTTTGCACGGTACTCTTCGAACAGCGCCATAATTTTTTTAGCCGAGGCTTCCGCAATGGCGGGCGTTCTGAAACGCCAGTGCGGTAATATTTCGCCTTTATAAGGCTCGACCATCAGGACGCCCTGTTCACCGCGCCCAACCTGATAAAGCTCAGGATGCTGACGAAAATCGATGGTTTTAAAATCCTGCTCGTAATCAAATTCCTTCACGGCCCACCTCTGGGTAAAGAGGTAAGCCTGGCACAGGAAAAGAAAAAGACGCCAGCATGGCTCAGTTTTTCAGTTTAGGATCCAGCGCGTCGCGCAGCCCGTCGCCCAGCAGATTAAATGCCAGCACGGTCAAAAAGATGGCGAGACTGGGGAAAATCGCCACGTGCGGCGCCATCACCATATCCGCGCGCGCTTCGTTCAGCATCGCGCCCCATTCCGGCGTCGGCGGCTGCGCGCCCAGCCCCAGAAAAGAGAGGCTGGCGGCGGTAATAATCGAGGTGCCGATACGCATGGTAAAATAGACCACCACAGAGGAGAGCGTACCCGGCAGAATATGGCGCAGGATAATAGTGACATCTGAAGCGCCAATGCTTCTGGCGGATTCAATGTATGTCATCTGTTTCAACACCAGCGTGTTACCGCGCACCAGACGCGCAAAGGCAGGAATACTGAAAATAGCCACGGCGATAACCACGTTCGCCATGCCGCTGCCCATAATAGCGACCACGGCAATCGCCAGTAAAATTCCGGGGAAAGCGAACAGCACGTCGCTGATGCGCATAATAATGCGATCCCACCAGCCTTCATAATAGCCCGCCAGCAACCCCAGCACCGTACCGATGGCCGCGCCGATCGCTACCGAAAAAAAGCCGGAAATCAGCGATAAGCGTGTTCCCAGCAGCACGCGGCTAAAAATATCGCGGCCCAGCGAATCGACGCCGAACCAGTGCATCGCCGATGGCCCTTCCGTCAGGCGATCGTAATCAAAGTAGTTTTCCGCGTCGAAGGGCGCCAGCCAGGGCGCCACAAAGGCAACCGCAATCAGCAGGATAATAAAGAGGCCGGCCGTCATCGCCACCGGCTGGCGACGAAAGCGCCGCCAAAATTCCCGCCACGGCGTGCGTACGCGATGCTGTTTTATCGTTGGCATCGCGGCCAGGGCCGCGCTACGTCGCCAGTTTTTCATCGCCCGTCCTTATTTGTAGCGAATAGTCGGGTTAATCGCCGCGTACAGCATATCGACAACCAGGTTAATAAGAATAAATTCCAGTGAAAACAGCAATACTTCGGCCTGTACCACCGGGTAGTCGCGCATTTCTACCGAATCCACCAGCAGGCGCCCCAGTCCCGGCCAGTTGAACACCACCTCCACCACAATCGAGCCGCCCAGCAAAAAGCCGAACTGTAGGCCCATCATGGTGACGACCGGGATCATCGCGTTGCGCAGACCATGCTTGATCACCACCCACGTTTCGCGCACGCCTTTCGCCCGCGCGGTACGCATGTAATCTTCCTGCATCACCTCCACAAAAGAGGCACGGGTAAAACGGGCCATCACTGCGGCAACGGCCGCGCCCAAAGTGATGGAAGGCAGAATATAGTTGCGCCAGCCATCCGCGCCGACGGTAGGCAACCAGCCCAGCTCCACGGAGAAGATTTGCATCAGCAGCATGCCCAGCGCGAAGGCGGGAAAAGAGATGCCGGAAACGGCCAGCGTCATGCCGATACGATCCGGCCAGCGATTGCGCCAGACGGCCGAGACGATGCCAATAGTCATGCCGAAAATCACTGACCAGACCATGCTGCTCAGCGTCAGCCACAGCGTGGGCAGAAAACGCTGGGCGATTTCCGCCGAAACAGGCCGACGGGAAACCATCGACTGACCAAAATCGCCCCGTATCGCCTGGCTGATAAAATGCCAGAACTGCTGAATCAGCGGCTGATCCAGGCCCAGCTGCTGGCGTACCAGCGCCACGACGGTGGCGTCCGCTTCCGGCCCGGCCACCAGCCTGGCCGGATCGCCCGGCAGCATATGCACAAACAGAAAGACCAGCACCGCCACGATAAGCAAAGTGGGGATCAGGCCCAGCAGTCGTTTAATAAAATAGTTAAGCATAGGTTTCCTGACACGTTCACGGCGGCGCCCGCCACACCTGGCGCCGCCGGAGCGGTTACTTCAGATCGGCCTCTTCAAAGCTGAACGAAGTATCCGGCATGACATAAAAGCCCGTCAGGTTTTTGGTATTGGCTGAAACCAGCTTTTCCACCACCAGCGGCGCCCACGGGCGATCGTTCCAGATGCGATCCTGCGCGTCTTTATAGAGCGAGGCTTTCTTCTGAGCGTCGGTGGTGTTTAGCGCATCGGCTAAATCTTTATCCACCTGCGGATTGCTGTAGAAAGCGGTATTGAAAATCGTCGGCGGCCAGGACTGCGTGGCGAACAGCGGCGTCAGCGCCCAGTTAGCTTCGCCCGTCGAGGCGCTCCAGCCGGTATAGAACATTTTCACGCCGCTCTCTTTCTGCCCTTTATCCTCAACCTGTGCCGCGCGCTGGCCGGCATCCATGGCGGTGACCGTAACTTTAATGCCTACCTGCGCCAGCTGCTGCTGGGTAAACTGCAACACTTTCTGCGCCGTGCTGTGGTTATGCGAAGACCACAGCGTGGTGCTGAAGCCGTTCGGATAGCCCGCTTCTTTCAGCAGCTCGCGCGCTTTCGCCGGGTTGTACGCCAGCGGCGGGTAGCTTTGCGCATACTGAATCGATGGCGGCACGATGCCTGTGGCCGGCGTGGCGTAACCGGCAAAGGCGACCTTCACCAGCGCCTGGCGATTGATGGCGTAGTTGATGGCCTCGCGCACTTTGGGATTATCAAACGGCTTCTGCGTGACGTTAAAACTGATATAGCGCTGCATGATGGAAGGCGTGGCCACCAAATCTAATTTGCTGTTTTTTTCCAGCAGTTTGGCCTGCTCGTAAGGCACCGGGAAAGCCAGATTCGCCTCGCCGGTTTGCAGCATTGCCGCACGGGTATTGTTATCCACTACCGGCCGCCAGGTAATGCTGTCCAGCTTCGGATAGCCAGCCTGCCAGTAGCCCGCAAATTTTTTCACCTTTACAAAATCGGTCTGGTTCCAGGTTTCCAGCTCGTACGGGCCGGTGCCCACCGGGTGGAAGCCGATCTCTTTGCCATATTTTTTCAGCGCAGTCGGTGAAATCATCGCCGCTGCCGGGCTGGCAAGCGTGTTGATAAAAGCGGAGAACGGCTGTTTCAGGGTAATTTTCACGGTAGTGGGATCGATCACTTCCGTGGTCGCCACCGACTTAAACAGGTTGTAGCGCTTGAGGTGATTATCAGGGTTGCTGGCGCGATCCAGATTCACCTTCACCGCTTCAGCGTTGAAATCGGTGCCGTCCTGGAACTTGATGCCGCTGCGCAGTTTAATGGTGTAGGTCAGGCCGTCCTTGCTGGCGTCAAAACTCTCCGCCAGCACGTTAATCCGCTTCATCTCTTTATCAAAGCCGAACAGGCCCTGATAGAAAGATTTGGCGACCGCCTGCGACAGCGTGTCGTTGGCGTCATAAGGATCGAGCGTGGTGAAATTAGAGCCAACGGCGATCACCGCATCTTTTGCCGCCCAGGCCGGGATCGCCGTCAGGCTGCTCAGGATCCCGGCAGCCAACAGCAGCTTGCGTTCAATAATCATGCTTTTTCTCCAGTGATTTTGTTATGCAGCATATTCAGACGCCGCCGACGGCATGACGGGCGACATAGTGCCCCGCGCCGACTTCTACCAGCGGCGCGACTTCAGGCTCTTCGCCGATAGCCCGAATCGGGCTGGGTATCTCATCCGCCAGCAGCGCCCGTTCGCGACGGCGATGCTGCGGATCGGCTACCGGCACGGCAGACATTAATTTACGCGTATAGGGATGCTGGGGATTTTCGAATACCGCCTGGCGCGAACCTATCTCAACGATCTGCCCGAGGTACATCACCGCCACGCGGTGGCTGATCCGTTCCACTACCGCCATATCGTGAGAGATAAACAGAAAGGCGATGCCAAACTCCCGTTGCAGATCCATCATCAGATTGACGATTTGCGCCTGTACCGAAACGTCCAGCGCGGAAACGGATTCGTCAGCGATAACCACTTTTGGATTAAGCGCCAGCGCTCGCGCAATGCAGATACGCTGGCGCTGGCCGCCGGAAAACTCGTGCGGATAGCGCCGGGCGTGTTCCGGCAGCAGGCCGACGCGCTCCAGCAGCCAGGCCACGCGCGCCTCGGCCTCTTTGCCTTTCGCCACGCCGTGCACCAGCAGCGGCTCCATAATAGAAAAGCCAACCGTCAGACGTGGATCGAGCGAAGCGTAGGGATCCTGAAAGATAAACTGAATATCGCGCCGCAGATGAGAAAGCGCCGCGCCGGTAAGGTTGTCGATGCGCTGGCCGTTAAAGGTGATGGTGCCGCCCTGGCTGGCGACCAGCCGCAGCAGCGAACGACCGGTGGTGGATTTCCCACAGCCCGATTCGCCAACCAGCGCCAGCGTTTCACCCGCGCGCAGATCGAAACTGACCTTTTCCACGGCATGAACGCGCCGCGTGACGCGATTCAGAATGCCGCTGCGTATATCGAACCGCGTCACCAAATCCCGCACCTGAAGCACCGGAGGCGCGTCGCTCACCACGGTATCCTGTTTTTCCTGCGCCGTTTCGCTGTCGGCCATTAACAATGGAAAACGAGCCGGGAAAGGCCTGCCCCGCATCGCGCCCAGCTTAGGCACCGCGGCCAGTAGCGCTTTGGTATAATCCTGCTGCGGATGCTGAAAAATGGCCTCAACCGGCCCGGTTTCTACCACGTCGCCGCGATACATCACCTGCACGCGATCGGCCATTTCCGCCACCACGCCCATATCATGGGTGATGAAAATAACGCCCATCTGCATCTCTTTTTGCAGTACGCGGATCAGCTGTAAGATTTGTGCCTGAATGGTGACGTCCAGCGCCGTGGTGGGTTCGTCGGCAATCAGCAGCGCCGGACGGCAGGAGAGCGCCATCGCAATCATCACCCGCTGACGCATGCCGCCGGAAAGCTGATGCGGAAAGCGGCCCAGCACGTTTTTGGCCTCCGGGATGCGCACCAGATCCAGCATCCGTTCGGCTTCCTTCAGCGCCTCGCGGTGGCTTTTACCCTGATGCAGAACAATCGATTCCGCGATCTGATCGCCGACGGGAAAGACCGGGTTAAGCGAGGTCATCGGTTCCTGAAAAATCATCGCCATATCCGCGCCGCGTACTCTGCGCAGCCCCGACTGCGGCGTGCGCAGCAGATCGATCGCTTCGCCGTTGCGGCGCCGGAGCCAGATTTCGCCGCTGTCGATGCGTCCCCCGCCCTGCTCCACCAGCCGCATCAGCGCCAGCGAGGTGACGGATTTTCCCGAGCCGGATTCGCCTACTATCGCCAACGTTTCGCCACGCTGCACCTCAAGCGAAAGGTTTTTCACCGCCTGCACGGTGTCGCCTTCCTGCGCAAAGCTGACGCTCAAGTTTTTGACCGACAAAACCTGTCCGGCGGACAGATCGGATCCACTGGCCATCCTGACTCCCTATTCTTCGCGATAGATTCCCACGTTTGGCGCATCGCCCACGTAGCCAAAACCCCGATACATGCCTTCGCTGTTAAACGGCAGCGCAATGTTGCCTTCGCGATCTATCGCTATCACGCCGCCGCTGCCGCCCAGCACGCTGATTTTTTCCATCACCACGCGCTCGCTGGCCTGCTTAAGCGACAGGCCGCCGTACTCCATCAGGGCAGCGATGTCGTAGGCCGCCAGCGTACGCATAAAAACTTCACCGCTGCCGGTGCAGGAAACCGCTACGTTGGCGTTATTGGCGTAGCAGCCCGCGCCGACAATTGGCGAGTCGCCGACGCGTCCGGCCTGCTTGTTGGTCATGCCGCCTGTTGAGGTAGCCGCCGCCAGATTGCCGTGCCGATCCAGCGCCACCGCGCCTACGGTGCCGAATTTACGATCGGGGTCAAGCGGATCGTCGGACGCCTGCGCCGCGCCGTCATGATCCAGCATGGTTTGCTGCATCTTTAAGGCTCGCTGTAACTGCTCGTAGCGTTCCGGCGTAGAAAAGAAGTCGGGCGGCACCGGCGCGAAGCCTTGCTCAACGGCAAACCGCTCCGCGCCCTCGCCAATAAACAGCACGTGCGGGCTTTTCTCCAGCACGGCACGCGCGACCAGCACCGGATTGCGTACCTGCCTGACCCCCGCGACCGCGCCCGCTTCCAGCGATCTGCCGTCCATCACGCAGGCGTCGAGCTCATGGGTGCCCTGATGGGTAAAGACCGCGCCTTTTCCCGCATTGAACAGCGGGCACTCCTCCAGCAGACGCACGGCTTCCGTTACCGCATCCAGCGCGCTGCCGTCCTGCGCCAGGATAGCCTGTCCGCTGGCGACGATGTCGGAAAGCGCCTCGATATAAAGCCGTTCTTTTTCCGCGCTCAGGCTGGCGCGGGCAATAGCGCCAGCGCCGCCATGGATGACGATTGCTGCTCTGCTCATAATCCTTTTACCCTGCGTGCCAAATCGGCAAGAAAAACACTGTGTTAGAATGGTTTTGTCAAATTGTGACCGTTTTTGACTATAGGCAGGCTGTAAAGTGATGTAAAGCGGAAAGTGGGTACGGCGGTAATAACGAAAGCTTATGGTTTATAACCTGTTGGTAGCTTTACGTGACCGCGTCAATAATTCACGCCATACTATTTGCCATCTGATTGTATACGCCTGCCCGGCTGTCGGGCATGCCGAGGACGTTATGGAAGCTTTTACTGCGGGACTTATCTCCCTTGACGACGCGCTGTCTACCATGTTGGATCGCGTCACGCCGGTTGCAGAAACCGAAACGGTGCCGCTGACCGCGGCCACGGGCAGAATTACCGCCGCCGCCGTTATCTCTCCTGTTGATGTTCCCCCCTTTGCCAACTCCGCTATGGATGGCTACGCCGTACGCCTGGCCGACCTGGCGACGGGAAATCCGCTGCCCGTCGCCGGGAAAGCCTTTGCCGGAACGCCCTTTAGCGGCGAGTGGCCGGTCGGCAGCTGCATTCGCATTATGACCGGCGCGCCTGTACCGGCAGGTGCGGAGGCCGTGGTGATGCAGGAAGAAACCGAACAGGCTGGCGAAGCGGTGAAGTTTCTGGCCACGGTCAACGCCGGGCAGAATATTCGCCTGGCCGGTGAGGATATTGCTCAGGGCGCCAGCGTGCTGAGCGCAGGTATTCGTCTGGGCACGGCGGAGCTGCCGCTGCTGGCCTCGCTGGGCGTGCCGAAAGTGGCCGTTAAACGTCGGCTGCGCGTGGCGGTATTCTCTACCGGTGATGAGCTTCAGCCGGTCGGCGAACCGCTGGCCGCCGGTCAGATCTACGACACTAACCGTTTTGCCGTGCGCCTGATGCTGGAAAAGCTAGGCTGCGAGGTGATAGATCTTGGCATTATTCGCGATAATCAGGCCGCGCTGCGCGCCGCCTTTATTGAAGCGGACAGCCGGGCCGACGTGGTGATCAGCAGCGGCGGCGTTTCGGTGGGCGAAGCAGACTACACCAAAGCGATGCTGGAAGAGTTGGGCAAAATCGGCTTCTGGAAGCTGGCGATCAAGCCGGGCAAACCTTTTGCTTTCGGCCGGCTACAAAACAGCTGGTTCTGCGGCCTGCCGGGCAATCCTGTTTCCGCGGTGCTGACCTTTTATCAGCTGGTGCAGCCGCTGCTGGCGAAGCTTAGCGGCCTGACCGCTGCCGCGCTGCCGCCGCGCCAGCGGGTGAAAAGCGCCAGCAGCCTGAAAAAAACGCCGGGCAGGCTCGATTTTCAGCGCGGCAAACTGTCGCGCAACGCGCTGGGCGAGCTGGAAGTCAGCAGCACCGGCCCGCAGGGTTCGCACGTTTTCAGCTCTTTCAGCCAGGCGAACTGCTTTATCGTGCTGGAGCGCGATCGCGGCAACGTACAGGCCGGGGAATGGGTGGAAGTTGAGCCGTTCAACAGTCTGCTGGAGGGGTAATGAAACCGGAACTGAGCGACGAAGAGATGCTGCGCTACAACCGGCAAATTGTGCTGCGCGGCTTCGATTTCGACGGCCAGGAAGCGCTGAAGGCGGCAAAAGCATTAATCGTTGGGCTGGGTGGTTTAGGCTGCGCCGCCAGCCCTTATCTGGCTTCCGCTGGCGTGGGCCATCTGACGCTGCTCGATTTTGACCACGTGTCCGTTTCTAATTTGCAGCGGCAGATCCTGCATCGCGATGCGCAGGTTGGCCTGCCGAAGGTTGACTCCGCGCGCCGTCAGCTAGGTGAAATCAATCCGCATATCGTGCTGGAAAGCATCGATCGCCAGCTTGAAGAGGCAGAACTGGCCGATCTGATCGCCCGGCATGACGTGGTGCTGGACTGTACGGATAACGTGGCGACCCGCGAGCAGCTAAACCGGCTCTGCTTCGCCAGCAAAACGCCGCTGGTTTCCGGCGCGGCTATCCGCATGGAAGGCCAGATTAGCGTCTTTACCTGGCAGGAAGCGGAGCCTTGCTATCGCTGCCTGAGCCGCCTCTTTGGCGATGCCGCGCTCAGCTGTGTGGAAGCGGGCGTGATGGCGCCGCTGGTCGGCGTCATCGGCTCGCTCCAGGCGATGGAAACCATCCGCCTGCTGAGCAAATATGGCGACAGCGTGGCGGGAAAACTGCTGATGTATGATGCGATGACATTACAGTTCCGCACGCTTAAGCTTGCCAAAGACCCCTGCTGCGAGGTTTGCGGCGGCTGACCTTCTTAGCGCGCCTTTTTTTGCAACGGCGCGCTCATTACTTGCCCGCTTAGTCTGTAAAAACAAGCCATTCTTCCGGCTGCCGCTATAGTTAGATCACTGCGAATGTCGCGCCAGGGAGTATTGCATGAGTGAGGAGCATCACCCGCAACCGGATGTCAGCATGCAGAGTCTGCGTCGCCTGCTGGTTGTATTTTTGCTGGTGATAGGCTGTGCCGTTGTGCTGGTGAACGGATGGGTGGTTTACAGTATTTGGCAGCGCATTGTGAATGAAACTCAAAATAACGCCCGGAATTTATCACAATCGCTGTCACGACAAGCCGAAGATACGCTGCTGCCGGTCGAGCTGACGCTGCAGGATCTACGCGATCGTATTACGCTGGTCGGTCTGGACGCCGAGCGGCAAAACTACCTGCGCACGCTGTTAATGGAGCGAAAAGCTTCGCTGCCGCAGCTGCACGGCCTGTTTGTCTACGACCGCGCAGGCAACTGGGTGCTGACTTCTCAGGAAATGCTTAACCAGCGCAGCAATAATGCCGATCGCGCCTACTTTAAATATCATCAGCAGCATAGCGATTTGGATCTGCATATCGATGAGGTCATTCGCAGCCGCACCACCGGCGAGCTGGTTATTCCCGTTTCAATGAGGCTGAACAACCGCGACGGCACTTTTCGCGGCGTGCTGCTGGCTACGCTGCGCATCGACTATTTTCGGCAGATTTTTGGCTATTACAGCCTGGGTGACAAAGGCCTGCTGGCGCTGATGACCCATACGGGCAATATTCTTTACGTTCGTCCTTTTGTCGATAATCTGCTTAACCGCAACATAGCCAACAGTCCGCTGTTTACGCATCTGTTAAAAACTTCCTCCAACGGAACGGCAAGCTACAAAGCCGCGCTTGACGGCGTCGAACGTATTTTTGGCTATGCGAGCCTGAAACGCTATCCCTTGGTGATTACCGTCGGCTATGACAAAAAGCAGCTGGTGCAGGCCTGGCTGGCCGAGCTGGTGGTTTATTTGTCGCTGTGCGCGCTGCTGCTGCTGGTGATTGCCGCGCTGGGCTGGCTGCTGCTGCGTAATGTTGGTCATACTATCCGCGATCAGGAGGAGCTGGCGACGGCGCGCGACCGGCTGACGGCGATAAACCGTACGCTGCAAACGCTGGCGCTGGTGGACAGCCTTACCGGTCTGGCGAATCGCCGCCAGTTCGACCTCTATCTGGATCGCAGCCTGGAGCGCGCCAATAAGCTGCGTTCGCCGATGGCGCTGCTGATGATAGATGTGGATTCATTTAAGCGGTTCAACGACACCTACGGCCATCTGGCCGGCGACGAGTGTTTGAAATACGTCGGCAACGCCCTGTTGAACATTGGGCTTCGCTCCGATGACCTGATCGCACGCTACGGCGGCGAGGAATTTGCGGTGATCCTTACCGATTGCGGCCAGGAGGCGGCGATGAAAGTGGCGGAAAGGATAAGAGAAGTCGTTGCCGCGCTGGAGATCCCACATCGTAACAGCGAAAGCGCGGCTAAAGTAGTGACTATCAGCATAGGTCTCCATGTGATGCAGAGCAATCAGCCGGAAGATCGCCAGACGCTGATAGGCCAGGCGGATAAAGCGCTTTATCAGGCAAAATTAGCCGGAAGGAATAGAGTAGAAATACTCCAGTAATTTCCAGAAAACATCAAATAGTTGCGCACCTTCACCTTTTTCTGCGCTGTTATCCTTTATTCTTTACGCGCCAATACCAGCCAGCCCTTTGCTTATCTCGCCCCGCTGGCGTAGCTTACAGGACACAAGGAACAGGGATATGGGTAGCTATTTATGCCCGTCTGACATGAGTGATGTCTGGCATAAGGACGAAGGAAACGGAGAAAATATGGATATTCTGGAACAGCGCGTCGAGCGACTTGAAGAAGATACGCGACAAATAAAACTCGATCTTGCCGTGCTTACGGCCCGTTCAGAAAATTTTGCCACCAAAACGGACGTGGCGGAACTCAGAGCCGAGTTGATAAAAGAGATAGCGGCCAGCGAAGCGCGCACTAATATCAGATTTGAAAAGATTGATGAAAAATTCGAGCGAATAGACGAAAAATTCGAGCGAATAGACGAAAAATTCGAGCGAATAGATGAAAAATTCGAGCGAATGTTTGAGAAGTTTAACGATATCAACAGCAGGATCACCTGGACGCTGATGATACCGGCGCTGGTGGCCGTTCTTCTGTGGTTTGTTAAAACCGCGATCCTGAAAATCTGACCCGATAGCTTACCGGGCCAATAAGGCGGAGCAGATGCCCCGCCTTTTTATTTAATTCAGGCGATACCTTTGCTGCGCAGGTAATCTTCGTAGTTGCCGGTAAAGTCGTGGATTTTGCCCGGCGTCATTTCAATCACGCGGGTCGCCAGCGAGCTGACGAACTCGCGGTCGTGCGAAACGAAAATCAGCGTGCCTTCGTACATCTCCAGCGCCATGTTAAGCGCCTCGATGGATTCCATATCCAGGTGGTTGGTCGGCTCATCCATAATCAGCACGTTCGGCTTTTCCATCATCAGCTTGCCAAACAGCATACGGCCCTTTTCGCCACCGGAGAGGACTTTCGCTGGCTTTTTGATATCGTCCTGGCTGAACAGCAGGCGACCCAGAATGCTGCGTACCGCCTGCTCGTCATCCCCTTCCTGCATCCACTGGCTCATCCAGTCGAACACCGTCAGGTCGTTGGCAAAATCATGCGCGTGATCCTGCGCATAATAGCCGATGCGGGCGTTTTCTGACCATTTAACCGTGCCGTTATCCGGCTGCTGTTCGCCCACCAGCGTTTTCAGCAGCGTGGATTTACCGATACCGTTCGGCCCGATAATCGCAAGCTTTTCGCCTACTTCCAGCAGCAGGTTAACGTTTTTAAACAGCGGGCCCTGATCGAAGCCTTTGGTCAGCCCTGCCAGCTCCAGCGCATTACGGAACAGCTTTTTATCCTGCTCGAAGCGAATAAACGGGTTCTGACGGCTGGAGGCCTTCACCTCATCCAGCTTGATTTTATCAATCTGCTTGGCGCGGGAAGTTGCCTGACGCGATTTAGAGGCGTTGGCGCTAAAGCGGCTGACGAAAGATTGCAGCTCGTTAATCTGCGCTTTCTTCTTGGCGTTATCGGCAAGCAGACGTTCGCGCGCCTGGGTTGCCGCCGTCATGTATTCGTCATAGTTGCCCGGATAAACGCGCAGCTCGCCGTAATCCAGATCGGCCATATGGGTGCAGACCATATTCAGGAAGTGACGGTCGTGCGAAATAATAATCATGGTGCTGTTACGTTCGTTCAGCACCTGCTCCAGCCAGCGAATGGTATCGATGTCCAGGTTGTTGGTTGGTTCGTCAAGCAGCAGGATCTCTGGATTAGAGAACAGCGCCTGCGCCAGCAGCACGCGCAGCTTCCAGCCCGGCGCAACTTCGCTCATGGGGCCGTAATGCTGCTCCAGCGGGATCCCCACGCCCAGCAGCAGTTCGCCAGCGCGCGATTCTGCGGTGTAACCGTCCATTTCGCCGTATTTTTCTTCCAGATCGGCCACTTTATAGCCGTCTTCTTCGCTCATTTCCGGAAGCGCGTAAATGCGGTCACGCTCTTCTTTCACTTCCCACAGCTCGCCGTGGCCCATGATGACCGTATCCAGCACCGAGTACTGCTCAAAGGCGAACTGATCCTGACGGAGTTTACCGATGCGCTCGTTAGGATCGAGCGACACGTTGCCCGCAGACGGCACCAGGTCGCCGCCGAGAATTTTCATAAAGGTGGACTTGCCGCTACCGTTGGCACCGATCAGGCCATAGCGGTTGCCGCCGCCAAATTTGACAGAGATGTTTTCGAACAGCGGCTTACTGCCAAACTGCATGGTGACGTTGCTGGAAACTAGCACAGGATTGCCTTTCATTTACGATGGGGGAATAAATCAGCGCATAGTATGCCAAAAAAAAGGGGCGGCGAATACACCGCCGCCCGCTGAAGCTTCCCGATTTCGCTAATGACTTTCCGCTTTACGTTCCGGCGATCGTACGGCTCGTGTCTCAACGTCGTTACTCAGCCAGTCATGCAGATAATGTTCGATCTGCTCCAGGCTGCGGTTGCGCGTTTCCGGCACGCATTTGATAACAAAGACCGCGCCAAACAGGCCAATAAAGGCGAAGATAAAGAACGCGCCGGAAAGCCCTACCGTGGCCAGCAGCATCGGGAAAACCAGCGAGATAATGAAGTTGGCAATCCACATAGCAAATACCGCGCCGCCCATAAAAATCCCGCGCAGGCGAGTCGGGAAGATTTCCGAAAGCAGCAGCCAGGTGACCGGCGACAGCGCGCCCTGCTGGAAGCTAAGGAACATCAGCATGCCCAGCAATACCAGATAGCTACGCATCATGTCCGGCTGGCCATTGACCGTTTCCGGCATAAAATAGCTGATGCAGCCAATAAACAGCAGGCAGGCGGTGCAGCCGAACTGACCGATCATGGTCAGGGTGCGGCGTCCCAAACGGCCCAGCAGCCAGATCCCCACAAAGGTCATCAGTACTGAAATCACGCCGTTGGCGATAGTGGCAAACAGCGCAGCGTCGGTGCTCATACCCACCGCCTTCAGCATGGTAGGCGCGTAATACATAATGGTGTTTACGCCGGAAAGCTGTTGGATCACCGCTACGCCGATCCCGATAAGAAACAGTTTAAACAGCCAAGGCTTGCGCAGCTCTTTCAGGCTGGGCTTGTTTTTGTTTTCCTCTTCGCTGAGCGTTTCCTCAATTTCCGTCATCTCCCACTCGACGTCACTTTTGGCACGGGTTCTCTCCAGCACCTTGCGCGCCTCCGCCAGACGTCCTTTCATCGCGTACCAGCGCGGCGTATCGGGCATAAACATCATGCCGAACCAGAGCGCTACGGCGGGTACGGTAGCGACCGCCAGCATCCAGCGCCAGGTCTGCTCGCCGCCCCAGGCCGCGTTCAAACCGGCATTGGAAATATAGGCCAGCATCTGACCGGACACGATCATCAACTCCTGGAGCGTAACCAGCTGTCCGCGCTTGTTGGCAGGCGCGATTTCGGCAATGTAGACCGGCACGGTTGCCGCCGCGCCGCCTACCGCCACGCCTAATACCAGGCGGAAGAAAATCATCCAGTGCACATCAGGTGCCAGTGAGGTTCCCAGTGCGCCGATGGCGAAAATGACGGCGAGAACGATAATGATTTTCTTCCGCCCGGCTGCCGCGGCGAAATGACCGGAAATCAGCGCGCCGAACGCAGCGCCGAACAGCAGCGAACTGGTCACCAGGCCGGTAGTGAATGGCGTAAGATGCAGCTCCGTGCCCATAAACAGCAGCGCACCGGAAATAACCCCGGTGTCGTAACCAAACAGCAGGCCGCCCAGCGTGGCGATAACGGCGATCACTTTGACGAAGGGTTCCGTTCGCGACGTGCTGTTAGGCCCCGAGGCCCGATTGGGCGTGAGATATTGTTCTTTAGGCATTATGTTGACCTCTTCGTTATTCGCAGGTCAGGCCGCCAGAAATAAAGTGGCGCCTGGTGTGTTCTCCAGGCTCTTAACTTAGTGCATTTCTTTCATTTAAAATAACAATGAAAATTAAATTTTGCGGGATAGCTCTCACCGCATCGCTGATTTTGTGACGCAAGTATCATAAGTGGGGCGCAACCTGTCGCCACACCCTACCCTGTCTGGGTTAAAACAGAAAAGCGCGCCCTTATCTAGCTAAAACTTTTATTTCATTTTAATGAAAAAGCATCGGATAATTTTGCCGTGAGCGGTTTATGACCGTTAAGCATTTCGAGCGTGGAGGGAAACACGTCTGTAACAGGCGAGGCAGATATTTTCATAAAAGGCGGCACTGGCAGGAACGGGCAAAACCAGGTAAGGCGACCGGCGGCGACGTTGCGTTACCGCCGGTCGGGCAAGGGTCTCAGCCCGCAGGCGTATCGCCGCTTTCTGCGGGGCCGAAAACGGAGTAGTCCGGCAGCTGCACGTTTTGATAAAGCTCCCAGCCGCCGCCCAGCGCTTTATAGAGCGCGACCAGATCCAGGCTGCTCTGCACCCTGGCAGATGCGGCCTGCTGCTTCGCCTGAGCCAGCTGGCGCTGCGCGGTTAGCGCGTCGATAAACGAAGAAAGCCCCTTGCCATAGCTGTCGTTAGCCAAATCGAAGGCGTTTTGCAGCGCGTCAACCGTTTGATCCAGCCCTTCCACCTGCTGCTGATCGGTGCGATAGCTGACTAACGCGTTTTCCACATCCTGCAAGGCGGTCAGAACCGTCTGCCGATAGCCAAGCGCGGCGCTGGCCTGCTCCGCTCTGGCGAGTTTTACGCCAGAAACCAGCCTGCCGCCCTGGAAAATCGGCAGCGAGACCGAGGCGCCGTAGCTGTAGAAATGGCTGCTCCAGTTATCCAGATAGCTGGCGTCGGTATTACGCATTCCGAACTGCCCGGTCAGCGAGAAATCCGGGAACAGCTGTGCGACGGAAACGCCAATACTGGCTGTCGCCTCATGCAGTCTCGCTTCCGCCTGACGCACGTCCGGACGCCGGCGCGCCAGCGTGGACGGCAGACCCACCGATACCGCTTTTGGCAAGGCCGGCATCGCTTTCGGCGCGGCCAGCTCGGCATCCAGCGCCCCCGGCGGCTTGCCGATCAGCACCGCCAGCCCGTTCATCGCCTGATGCATTTGCGATTCATACTGCGGCAGCTGCGCGCGCAGAGAATGCAGCTGGGCGCGAGCGTTTTCCACGTCCATCTGAGGCGCGAGGCCGTTGCGCTGCTGGCTTTGCGTCAGCTCCAGCGTTTGCTGCGCCACTTCAATCTGCGTTTGCAGCGTCTGGCTAATCAGCTGCGCGCCGCGCAGCTGTAAATAGGTGCGGGCCACCTCAGCCTCAAGCGAAACCAGCGCGTCGTTACGGCTTTCCAGTGACTCCTGCTGCTGCGCGCCTGCTGCCTCAACCTGCCGACGGACTTTGCCCCACAGATCCAGCTCCCAGGAGGCGTCGAAGCTACCCTGGTAAAGCCCGACCGGCTTGGTCAGCCCGTTCAGCGCCGAGCGAACGTCGGTATCGCCGCTGACCTCATCCAGCTGGCTGTAAACGCCTTTCGATTCCAGCTCGCCTTTCAGGCCCAGCTGCTGGCGCTGTGCCGAGGCGGCGCCGTTGATCGAGGGGAACCATGCGCCACGAGCCTGATTAAGCTGCTGACGAGAACCGGCGATGCGCAAAACAGCCTGCTGCAGGCTCAGATTGCCGACGATGGCGCGATCGATCAGGCTGTTTAGCTGCGGATCGTTAAACGATTTCCACCAGCCCGGATTGGTGACGGTGGCCTGGGGACGAGACGCGCGATCCGATGCCAGCGAGTTGAAAGCAGCGGGCGTGGTCGGTTTCGGCGCCCGGTAGTCCGGCCCGACGCTACAGGCCGACAGCGTAATAGCCGCAACCAGCAGCACGCCGAGCCGCGAACGCGTAAATAAAGGAGAAACGTTCATGTCAGTGTGCTCCTGCACTGCCCTCGCTCTTAATCGGCGCCAGCAGTAAACAAAATGGAATAAGAACCAGAGCGACAATGCTCAGGCCCATAAAAACGTCGATATAGGCCAGAATACGCGCCTGGACGATCATCTCTTTATAGACCTGCCCTGTCGCTATCGTAATCGGATCGCCCACCGCTGAGGTAAAGTCTCTGACCCCCTGCGCCCAGCGTTCTACCGTCAGATTGAACGGCTCGTTAAGCGGCGTCATGTTATGCACCATGTGCGCGCTACGCGCCTGTTCCCGCTCGGTAATCATCGCCGTAGAAAGCGAAATGCCTATCGAACCCGCCACGTTACGACACATGGTGAACAGCGCTGACGCATCCGCATTTAGCTTTTGTGGAATAGTCACGAACGCAATGGTCGTTAACGGCACAAACAGGAAACCCAGCCCGATGGTCTGCGCGCTGCGCATCATCACCAGCGTGGTGAAATCGATATTGGGCGTCAGCTTCGCGGAATAGAGAAAAGAGAAAAACAGGCAGGTAAAACCGAAGGCGATAATCCAGCGCGTCTGGACGATCGGCATCAGCTTCAGCACCAGCGGAATGGTCAGCACAATCAGCACCGCACCGGGCGAAAGCACCAGCCCTGACCAGGTGGCGGTATAGCCCAGATCCTGCTGCGCCAGCTGGGGGATCACCACCGAGCTACCGTAGAGAATAGCCGCCATGCCGGACATCAGAATACTGGCGACGGCAAAGTTGCGGTCTTTCAGCACGTGCAGATCCACCACCGGCTTTTTGGCATAGAGCAGCCAGTAAACCGCGCCGACCAGCCCGATAGCGCTCAGTATGGCGAAGGTCATAATGAAATTAGAGCTGAACCAGTCGTCATCTTCGCCGCGATCGAGAAAGACCTGCAAACAGCCCAGCCCCAGGGTAATTAAACCGATACCGATATAGTCGATATTCAGTTTCCCTTTGGCCCATTTACGCTCCCAGGGCGGATCTTCCAGCAGCTGATAGATAGCCAGCACGCTCAGAATGCCGACCGGGATATTAATAAAGAATACCCAGCGCCAGCTGTAGTTATCGGTGATCCAGCCGCCCAGCGTCGGGCCAAGCACCGGTGCGACGATAATGGCGATAGAGGAAAGACCAAATGCCTTGCCGCGATCTTCCGGCTTAAAGTAGTCCAACAGTACCGATTGCTGTACCGGCTGCAGGCCGCCGCCGAAAAAGCCCTGCAGGATCCTGAACAGAATGATCTGCCACAGCTCGGTAGCGATGCCGCACAGGAAAGAGCAGACGGTAAACATCACAATACAGATCAGAAAGAACTGCTTGCGGCCAAATACGCGGCTGAGGAAGGCGGAGATCGGCAGCACGATGCCGTTCGCCACCAGATAGGAGGTCAGCACCCAGGTTGACTCGTCATAGCTGGATGAGAGCGAACCGGCGACGTGCGGCAGCGCCACGTTGACAATGGTGGTGTCCAGGATCTCCATAAACACCGCCAGCGTCACCGTCATCGCGACCAGCCAGGGGTTACTGGCCGGCTGCCAGCTCTGGCTTTGACTCATTCCACTGTTACCTCAGGCTCCACCGACAGCCCCAGCGGCAGCGGCTTGTTCGGATCCAGTCCCTTATCGATAACGATCTTGACCGGCACGCGCTGGACAATTTTCACATAGTTGCCGGTCGCGTTTTCCGACGGGAAGGTAGAGAAACGGGAGCCTGAACCCATCTGAATGCTTTCCACGTGCCCTTCCAGCTTCATATCCGGCCAGGCATCCACGGAAATATGCACTTTATCGCCAGGGTTCATTCTTTCCAGCTGCGACTCTTTAAAGTTGGCGGTGATCCAGACATCTGGCGAAACCAGCGAAAACAGCGAGGTGCCAGCCTGAACCAGCGTGCCGACCTGCACGTTACGTTTAGTGACGAAGCCATCGTAAGGCGCGCGCACTTCTGTATAGGAAAGGTTGAGGTTAGCCGTGTTCAGCTGCGCTTTGGCCTGTTCGACCTGCTGCTGACGAGCTTCCACGTTGGTTTCCTGCTGGCGAATTTGCAGCTGGATTTGCGAAGCGACTTCTACCTGCGCTTTCGCGCTTTCCAGCTCGGCCTTCGCGCTTCTTAACTGCGCGCTGGCCGCATCAATATTACGCTGCGAGGTTGCACGCGGATCGACGCCGCGCTGGCGTTTGTAATCTTCCTGAGCGTTAAGGAAGTTAGCTTCCGCCTTGGCCTGCTGCGCCAGCGCCTGATCTTTCTGCGCCGGATACTGCACTTTAGACAGCGCCAGAGAAGCCTGCGCCTGATGCAGCTGCGCCACGGCCAGGCCAAGCTGGGCCTGAGCCTGATCGCGCTGCGCCTGGGTATCCTGCGGATCGATAACTACCAGCAGATCGCCCTTTTTCACCCGCTGGTTATCGGTAACCAGCAGCTTAGTGACATAGCCGGAGGCTTTAGGCGCAATAGTCACGGCGTCCGATTCCGTAAAGGCGTCGTCCGTCGTTTCTATATTGCGGCCGGTAAACCAGAAGTAAAAGCCGACAATAATCATGACGATCACCACAATCGCCAGAATAATCAGCGGCTTTTTGCCGGGGCGTTTACGTTCCGCCTGGCCCTCGTCCTGCTGCTGGTCGTCCTGCTGCGGTTTGTCGTTTTGGTCGTCAGACTGCGAATTATTCTGCGGATGACGCTGGTCATCATCTGAGGAAGAATTTGATTGATTAGCCATAGTTCTCATCAGGTTACGGCGGGCTCAAGCCGAGCCCGCAAGATTCACGCTGTTATAAACATAGGGCCTAAATTGACAAATGCCAGTGTTTCTTTACAAAGTCAGAAAAGATTCAGGCTACAGCGCATCAATGCCTAAAAGCAGCACCCAGCCCAGCGCCATCGCCCACAGCAGCATGGGCAGCGAGTAGAAGTGGAAACGCAGCCAGACAGAGCGATCTTTCGCCATCCGCAGCGCGATAAGGTTTGCCAGCGAACCGGGCAGCAGCCCGAAACCGCCGATATTCACCGCCCAGGCCAGCAGCGTGCTGGCTGGCAGATTCGCCAGCAGTAAAATAGTAGCCGGCACGTTGCTGATAATCTGCGACAGGCCGATCGCCAGCAGATATTTCCCGCCCTCCGGCAGCTGCGGAATTTGCTGGAGCAGATGCTGTAAAGCGGGAAGTCGGGTTAACAGAAAAACATCCACGAACATGGCGATAAATACCGCCAGCAGGCTCCAGTCGATCGCCAGCAGCGTGCGGCGTGCCATCAGCAGGAAAACGCCAAATACCAGCAGAACGCCCCAGCCCGCATAGCCCATCTCCAGCGCGATAATAAACAGCAAATAGAGCACGACGCTGGCAATCAGCAACGAGCGCTGCC
Source organism: Erwinia aeris (assembly GCF_041224955.1). NCBI lineage: Bacteria > Pseudomonadati > Pseudomonadota > Gammaproteobacteria > Enterobacterales > Erwiniaceae > Erwinia > Erwinia aeris. The sequence continues at coordinate 272,530 of NZ_JBGFFX010000002.1, forward strand.
ATTGCGTTTCCGGCGAATGTGACGAGCGCTCGATCCGTTTCGCCGAAAAACTGACGGCGGTAAGCAGCAGCAGGCTGGCCAGCAGCGCCCCGCCCAGCGGCAGCATCTGGCCGATAAAACCGGCGAAGCCGACGTGGCCGTGTTGCCACAGCAGGATATTTTGCGGATTGCCTATGGGCGTGAGCAGCGATCCGGCGTTAACCGCCAGCGCCTCAAAGATGACCAGCCGGGCGATCGGCAGCGAGGAGTAGCGACGCAGCGTCAGCGTCAGCGGCACCAGGATAAAGAGTGCGACATCGTTGGTCAGGAAAGTGGACAGCAGCGCGGCGGCAGCGGTCAGAAACAGCGCCAGCGAACGCTCTGACTGAAAGCGCTGCACCAGGCGACGTCCCAACACGTCGAAATAACCGCTGGCTTCGATGCCTTTGGTCAGCATCAACAGCCCGCCCAGCGTCAGTATGGTCGACCAGTCCACCGCCGCAGGCAGCTGCCGCAGCGAGAAAGGCGCAAAGCAGGCCAGCAGCAGGCCCAGTAAAATTAACAGATGCAGAAAGCGATCGTGCAAAAAAGGCCTGAGCAGCGTTGCCATACGGACTCACCTGAGAGGAAATTACTGACGGCTTTCGTAGAATTGCTGAAAAATAGCCAGGGTTTCGTCACTAACGTGATGTTCCAGCCCTTCCGCATCGCGGCGGGCGGTATCAGGGCTGATGCCCAGCGCCAGCAAAAACGTTTCCACAATATGGTGGCGTTTGCGGCTTTCTTCCGCCAGCGCCTCTCCTTCAGCAGTCAGGAACACGCCGCGATAGGGAACCTGCTCGACCAGTCCAACCGTAGCCAGGCGTTTCAACATTTTGGCAACGGTAGGCTGGGAAACGCCGAGCCGCGCCGCCATATCAACCTGGCGGGCTTCGCCAAATTCACGGATCAGATCGGAAATCAGCTCAACATAGTCATCAATTAATTCACGCCGATGGGCTTCACGGACCTGACGGAAGCCTTCGACATGCTCTTCTATCTCTTTCAGTGGCGCAGGCACTGCGGTTTTAGCGCGACGACTCATTCAGCTTCCTCATTATTATTTCTGGCGCGTGCGGGCGCTCGCATCAGCCTGATGGTGCCACATTGTAAACGAAGCGCACGGAAGCACAAAATCTCGCGCAATAGCGCTGGCTACGAATTATAGCCTGTGCTATACCTGTACATAAAGCGAACGGAGGAGACCATGAAAAAACCACTTTTACTACAGCTGCTCTGTCGTTCGCCTTTTACGCTACGGCTGATGCTGCTGGAGATGCTGACAGCAGAAAAAAATCCCGGCGGCTGATTCAGCCATAAAAAAAATCCGCCACGTGGGCGGATTTTTTATCAACCAACCGAAGCTGGTTTCAGGCAATCTTAGAAGCTGTAGCCAACACCAGCAATCCAGGTGCCAACGTCTACGCTGCGGATGCGGCTCTGCTCGTAACCAACGTCCAGAGCAACGTTTTCGATGCCTGGGTTGAACTGCAGGCCCGCACCGTAGGAAACACCTACGTCGCTTGAGTCAGACTTGTCACGCGCTGGTGCGTTCTGCTGGAATTTACCGTAACCGATACCAACCACGCCATAGATGCTGGCCCAGTCGTTCAGACGGTAAGCAGGACCACCGGTGATGCCGTAGTACTGGCCTTTGTTATAGACGCCAGCGTCGGTACGATCTTTCTCGGTGTAGGTGAAAGAACCGATCCAGCCCAGTGGATCGCTGCCGTTTTCGTAGCGGTATTTCAGGTTGAAACCGTTAGCTTTGTTAGCCACGCCCTGCATATCGCTTTGTGCGTAACCACCGGAAACTGTGCTCTGTGCCATCGCTGAACCAGCAGAAACTGCCAGTACACAAGCCAGTGCTGAAAGACATGCAATTTTTTTCATAACCACCTCAAATGTGAAAGTACTTATCTCCTGACAACGCTGAAAATATAACAAACCTCAGCCAGAAACTCTGCCCCGTTTTTGTTGTCCAAGACAATGTTTGGTGTAACAGGACGTTAATGATTCTTTCTATCTCATTCTTTTTACTTATGTTTCTCTCTTTGCCGCTTCGCCTGACCAGCAATGTAAAAATTTGTTCATTGAGATAAATCTTAATTAAACTGACACTTCTTTACCCGTCTGCGTGCGCCTGGCGACGAATTTTTCGAATTTCTTTAACGTTTTCCCAGGCCATTTTTGCCTGGTTTGCACAATCTGTTGGTACACTTCGGGGAACTTTTCTCCCGTTCGATGGACAAATAAGGTTGGTCAAAAGGATGTCTCCCTCTTCACGCGGTTCTTCAATCTGGTTTCCTGTCTTACTGCTCTTGCTCGCCATGACCTCAATTCAGGGCGGGGCCGCGCTGGCAAAAACCCTGTTTCCGGTAGTCGGCGCACCGGGGATCACCGCCCTGCGTCTTGGGCTGGGCACGCTTATTCTTTGCCTTATCTTCAAACCCTGGCGGCTGCGGTTCAGCCGCGATCGCGTAGTACCTCTGGTTTTGTATGGCCTGGCGCTGGGCGGCATGAACTATACGTTTTATCTGGCGCTGCGTACCGTCCCGCTGGGCATTGCCGTTGCGTTGGAATTTGTCGGTCCGCTGACGCTGGCGCTGGTGGGGTCGAGAAAGCCTCGCGATTTTCTCTGGGTGGCGCTGGCGTTGCTTGGGCTGTGGCTTTTGCTGCCTCTTGGCAAGAGCATGTCGGGCATCGATCCCAAAGGCGCATTTTTTGCGCTGCTGGCTGGTGCCTGCTGGGCCATCTATATTCTGAGCGGCCAACGCGCAGGAGCGGAGCACGGCCCTGCTACCGTCGCCATGGGATCGCTGATCGCTTCGCTGGTCTTTGTCCCTGTTGGCTTTACGTTTGCCGAAAGCGGCGTCTGGAACCTGGCAGTTTTACCGGTTGCGCTTATTGTCGCCATTCTTTCCAGCGCGTTCCCCTATACGCTGGAGATGGTCGCGCTGACCCGGCTGCCGGCCAGGACGTTTGGCACACTGATGAGCCTGGAGCCGGCCATGGGCGCGCTTTCCGGCATGATTTTCCTGGGCGAGCTGCTGACGCTGCCGCAATGGCTGGGCCTGCTGTCGATTATTATCGCCTCGGCAGGCGCTACGCTGAGTCTGCGTCCCGCTAAGCAAAAAGTCGTTCCGATTAGCGAGCTGCGTGAATAGCTATATTCAGAAAAGTTTATCCCGGCAGACAAATTTAAAGAGGCGTCTGTTAAAAAAGGAATATGTCATATATGGCTCGGATAATTCTGAGCCAATTTAATAAATCGTGGCTTTTTAACAGGGTTTTTTACGCAATTTGTAACGAAACGATAAATTAAAAATCTATTTTTTATCAGTCATTTATCTTTATCAATCTAAATGAGAATATTTATTAATCGCATTCGATAAATTATTCCTCTTTAATACCAGTCAGTTAAACCCTAAGGCCGCTACTATTTGTGCGATAGGCAGTATCGTGATGGCAATGTTGAAAAGCGCTGCTATACTTATTCGGTACATTCAGGACAACTGACCATTAAGAGGATATTAATGATGAGTACCGCTAAACTGGTAAAAACGACTGCGACCGATCTGCATTACACCCGCAACAACGTGGCCGATGAGGAAAAGAAAGCCACCATTGAGGTGTTGAATCGTCTGGTAACGGAATTCATTGATTTGTCCCTGATTACCAAACAGGCGCACTGGAATATGCGCGGCGCTAACTTTATTGGCGTACACGAAATGCTGGACGGTTTCCGCACTACGATTACCGATCATCAGGACACCATTGCAGAGCGCGTAGTCCAGCTGGGCGGCGTGGCGTTGGGCACCACTCAGGTAGTGAACGATCGCACTCCGCTGAAAAGCTATCCGCTGAACATTCATACCGTTCAGGATCACCTTAAAGCGCTGGCAGAACGCTATGCCGTTGTCGCTAACGATACTCGTAAAGCGATTAGTGAAGTTGAAGACGAAGACACCGCAGATATCTTTACCGCCGCTTCCCGCGACCTGGATAAATTCCTGTGGTTTATCGAATCTAACATCGAGTAAGTCGATGCGGGCTGCGCTCAGTAGCCCCACTTTTCATAGCGTGGTTTGCGAGCAGATGAGGCCTTTCATCTGCTCTTCTTATATGGAGGAAAGCGATGGCCAGTGGTTGGGCACGTGATGATGCCGTACAGGAACAGATCGACTCAACGGTAGAAGATGCCGTTAATCGCGCCCGGCGCGCCATTCATCATGGCGCCAGCGCAAAATATTGCGAAGAGTGCGGGGATGCCATTCCTGAAGCTCGCCGTCTGGCCCTGCCCGGCGTGCAATATTGTATTCAATGCCAGGCACAGCGAGACAAACAGCAGCAGTCGACGCTTTTTAATCGCCGCGGCAGTAAAGACAGCCAGCTGCGTTAATCACGCGAGCGCTCTCGCACCCTTTCCTTTTTTACTTTGTTTTTTATCCTCCGCCAGGTTAAAACTGGATTGCACCATAATGAAACCAGCGCACTGTTTTGGTGCCTCATTATGGTGCATCGCGCTACTTAAGGCGTAATTATCCCTGTTAAATTGACTCAACGTGCTGTTTTCAATATATTTTGAAAACCTGGCATAGTTTTTTCATATGGCTGCTGGCATTCAATCGGACAAGGCGCTTGTCCGACTGCAATAAGGATAAAAAGATGAAGTCACTTGTTAAGTTTTCCCTGGCTGCGCTGACGCTGGCGTTTGCCGTCTCTTCTACCGCCGCAGAAAAAAAGCTGGTTGTCGCCACCGATACCGCCTTTGTTCCTTTTGAGTTCAAACAGGGTAACCAATATGTGGGCTTCGATGTGGAGCTGTGGGCGGCTATCGCGAAGGAACTGAAGCTGGACTATACCCTTAAACCAATGGATTTTAGCGGTATCATTCCGGGTCTGCAGACGCGTAACGTCGATCTGGCGCTGGCCGGTATCACTATCACTGACGCCCGCAAGCAGGCGATTGATTTCTCCGACAGCTACTACAAAAGCGGTCTGCTGGTGATGGTCAAAGCCAATAACGACAAAATTCAGGGTCTGAAAGATCTTGATGGCAAAGTCGTTGCGGTGAAAAGCGGCACCGGCTCCGTGGATTACGCTAAGCAGCACATCAAAACCAAAGATCTGCGCCAGTTCCCTAATATCGATAATGCCTATATGGAGCTGGGCACGGGCCGTGCGGACGCCGTGCTGCACGATACGCCAAACATCCTTTACTTCATTAACACCGCAGGCAAAGGCCAGTTCAAAGCCGTAGGCGAATCGATCGAAGCGCAGGATTACGGTATCGCCTTCCCGAAAGGCAGCGACGAGCTGCGTGAAAAAGTAAACGGCGCGCTGAAAACGCTGCGTGCAAACGGTACCTACAACACAATTTATAAAAAATGGTTCGGTTCCGAGCCTAAATAATCGCTTTTACTTTTCGCAGGCGCGCTGTGCGCCTGCGTTTTCCACACCAACGAAATATGGTTTTGATCCGGAGAAATAAGAATGCAGTTTGACTGGAGCGCCATCTGGCCATCTATTCCGGCCCTGCTCGAGGGCGCCCGCCTGACGCTGTGGATATCCGTCCTCGGCCTGATTGGCGGCCTGATTATCGGCCTTATAGCGGGTTTTGCCCGCGCTTACGGCGGCTGGCTGTCGCGTAATATCGCCCTGGTCTTTATTGAACTGATCCGCGGCACGCCGATTGTCGTGCAGGTGATGTTTATCTATTTTGCGCTGCCGATGGCCTTTAACGATTTGCGCATCGACCCTTTTAGCGCGGCAGTGGTCACCATCATGATTAACTCCGGCGCTTACATCGCTGAAATTACCCGTGGCGCCGTGCTGTCAATCAATAAGGGCTTTCGTGAAGCCGGTCTGGCGCTGGGTCTTTCCAGTCGCGAAACGCTGCGCTACGTTATCATGCCGCTGGCGCTGCGCCGTATGCTGCCGCCGCTGGGTAACCAGTGGATCGTCAGCATCAAGGATACCTCCCTGTTTATCGTTATCGGCGTGGCGGAGCTGACTCGCCAGGGCCAGGAAATCATTGCCGGTAACTTCCGCGCGCTGGAAATCTGGAGCGCCGTAGCCGTTATCTATCTGTTTATTACGCTGGTGCTGAGCTTTGTTCTGCGTCGCATTGAAAAAAGGATGAAGATCCTGTGATTGAATTTAAAAACGTCTCCAAACATTTTGGCGAAACGCAGGTTCTGCATAATATCGATCTGACTATTAAACAGGGCGAGGTCGTGGTGATTATCGGGCCGTCCGGCTCCGGCAAATCCACGCTGCTGCGCTGCATTAACAAGCTGGAAGAGATCACCACCGGCGAGCTGATTGTGGACGGGCTGAAGGTCAACGATCCTAAAGTAGACGATCGCCTGATCCGCCAGGAAGCGGGCATGGTGTTCCAGCAGTTCCATCTGTTCCCGCAGATGAGCGCGCTGGATAACGTCGCTTTTGGCCCAATCCGCGTACGCGGCGCCAGCAAAGCCGATGCGCAGCGTCTGGCAAAAGAGCTGCTGGGCAAGGTCGGCCTGGCCGAACGCGCGCACCATTTCCCGTCGGAGCTTTCCGGCGGCCAACAGCAGCGTGTGGCCATTGCCCGCGCGCTGGCGGTCAAGCCGAAGATGATGCTGTTCGATGAGCCAACCTCCGCGCTGGATCCGGAGCTGCGTCATGAAGTGCTGAAGGTAATGCAGGACCTGGCGGAAGAAGGCATGACCATGGTTATTGTGACGCACGAAGTGGGCTTTGCGAAGAAAGTCGCTTCACGCCTGATCTTTATCGATAAAGGCCGCATTGCGGAAGACGGCGATCCGGCAGAGCTGATTGATAACCCGCCGGGCGCACGCCTGCAGGAATTCTTACAGCACGTCTCCTGATCTCTTGGGGCGGTCAGGCCGCCCCGCTTTCCCGGCCCGCTCTTAAAAAACCCTCCCCCACCTCTCTCCTTTTCTTTGTCCGGCTATACTTGCTGCTCGACGTTTCTTTGCGCCGTTAAAGGAGAATATGATGTCGGGAACCCCGCCCTTCTGGCGCTGTATGTTCAGATGGCTACCGTTAGTCGCTGCTGTTTTTTGCTGTCAGGCTGAGGCCGTCAGCCTGCCTGTCGCCGCCGTTGCGGCGTCCCGGTCGCAACCCGCGGCCGATGCTTCCGGCGAACCGAGCCTGGAAGAGAAAAAAGCCGCCTACGCCGCGCTGGCCAACATTTTGCAAAATGATCAATCGCGAACCGAGCTGATTAACCAGCTACGGAGCGCTTCCGAAAGCACTGCTAAAACTGAAGATCCCGTGCTGACGCCGCCGGATGAAGAAGAAGATAAAACGGTGCTGGAAAGCGTCACCGACGTCAGCCGTCAGTTTGGCAGCGAGGTGCTGGGTAAAGTAGAAAAACTCCACCGCAATATCGTTAACGCTCCTCATAAAACCTTTAACCCAAAAACTTTTTATAACGCGCTGAGCCACTTTGCGATGCTGGCCATCGCCCTGTTCGCTTTCTACTGGCTGCTCTGCCGGGCGGCGACGCCGCTTTATCGCCGCATGGGGTCATGGGGCCGCCGTAAAAATAGCGAGCGCACCAGCTGGCTGCACCTCCCGGCGATGATCCTGGGCGCGTTTATCATTGATTTGCTGCTGCTGGGCATCGCGCTGTTTGTCGGCCAGATGCTCAGCGATACGCTCAATGCCGGTAGCAGGACGATTGCCCGCCAGCAGGGCCTGTTCTTAAGCGCTTTTGCACTGATTGAATTCTTCAAGGCGATCCTGCGGCTGATTTTCTGCCCGCGCTATCCGCAGCTGCGTTTTTTCCATCTTTCTGACGAGCGCGCTAACTACTGGAATACGCGGCTAAGCTGGCTGAGCAGCGTTATCGGCTACGGACTGCTGGTTATCGTGCCTATTGTTTCTAATCAGGTTAACGTGCAGGCGGCGGCGCTGGTTAACCTGGTTTTGATGTGTCTGATCACCGGGTGGGCGCTTTATCTGATTTTCCGCAACCGCCGCCCCGTGCAGCTGGCGCTGGTTCAGCTGGCCGACCGCTCGATGAGCTTTTTTTCACTGTTTATCCGCGCTTTCGCCGTCATCTGGCACTGGCTTGCCAGCGCCTATTTTATCGCGCTGTTTCTGCTCTCGATCTTTAACCCCGGCGACAGCCTCAGATTTATGATGTCCGCTACCGTGCGTTCGCTGGCAATAATAGGGCTGGGCGCGCTGATTTCCGGCGTTCTCAGCCGCTGGATCTCAAAAACCATTATTCTCTCGCCAGAGCTGCGTCGCAACTATCCCGAGCTACAAAAAAGAGTGAACGGCTGGGTTTCCATGATGCTGAAGCTGGCGCGTACGCTGACGGTGTTTGCCGTCTGCCTACTGCTGCTGAACGCCTGGAATCTTTTCGACCTCTGGCATTGGCTGACGGTCGGCGCAGGCGTGAAGCTGGTAGATGTGATCATCCGTATTGTCATGATCCTGTTTTTCTCGGCGGTGGGCTGGACACTGCTTGCCAGTCTGATCGAGAGCCGTCTCGCTTCCGATTCTCACGGCAGGCCGATGCCCAGCGCCAGAACTCGCACACTGCTGACGCTGTTTCGCAACGCGCTGGCCGTGGTCATCAGTACCATCACTATCATGATCCTGTTGTCGGAAATCGGCGTGAATATCGCGCCGCTGCTGGCGGGCGCAGGCGCGCTGGGCCTGGCGGTATCCTTTGGTTCGCAAACCCTGGTTAAGGATATTATTACCGGTATTTTTATTCAGTTTGAGAACGGAATGAACACGGGCGATTTGGTCACTATCGGCGCCATTACCGGCACGGTGGAGCGCATGTCAATCCGCTCGGTGGGCGTCCGCCAGGATACCGGCGCTTACCATATTATCCCCTGGTCTTCGATCACCACCTTCGCCAATTTCGTGCGCGGCATTGGCTCTTTCGTGGCGAATTACGATGTGGATCGCAGTGAGGACAGCGATAAGGTGAATGCCGCGCTGCACGAGGCGGTGGACGAACTGATGCAGGACGAAACCATTCGCGGCATGGTTATTGGCGAGCCTAATTTCGCCGGACTGGTCGGGCTGACCAACCAGGCCTTTACCGTGCGCGTCTCCTTTACTACCCAACCGCTGAAGCAGTGGACGGTGCGTTTCGCGCTCGACAATAGGGTGAAGAAGCATTTTGATGCGGCGGGGATCAAAGCGCCGCATCCAACGGTGCAGGTCATGCAAAACGGCAGCGGGCTGGACGCCGCCGCCGCTGTGCCTGCGTTGCCTGCGCCGGAGTAACGGACGGCCGTACTGGCGGTATTAAAGACGGCTCATCTGGCGTTCGCGAGCCGTCTTTTCCATAAAGGTCCAGGCGATAAAACGGCTCTGCTTTTGGCCCTGAGCCATTTCCACGGTGCGTACGGCCACCGCATCGACCTGCTCCAGTGCACGCCACAGCTCGGGCAGGTTTTCGCGGCGGGACACCAGCGAAGTAAACCACACGCACTGTTTCGCAAAATCCACACTTTCATTAATCATGCGGCTGATAAAGGCTTTTTCGCCGCCTTCACACCACAGCTCCTCCTGCTGGCCGCCGAAATTTAACGGCGCGTTTTTATCCAGACCGAGATTACGCACCTTGCGCTGGGTGCCCTGCTGCGCTTCGCTGGCGGACGCGTGAAACGGCGGGTTGCACAGCACGGCATGATACTGCTCGTTTTTATGAATAACGCCGTGAAAAATCGCCTGCGTATTTTTCTGACGACGCAGGCGAATACCGCGATTCAGGCCCGGATTGGCGGCGATAATGGCGTTAGCGGCGCGCATCGCCTCTTCATTGATTTCGCTGCCGGTAAAGCGCCACTCATATTCCCGATAGCCAATCAGCGGATAAATGCAGTTGGCACCGCAGCCGATATCGAGCACGTTAATATTGCGCGGCGCGACGGCGCGGTTATCTTCCGCCAGCAGGTCGGCCAGATGATGAATATAGTCAGCCCGGCCCGGCACCGGCGGACAAAGAAAACCATCCGGGATCGCCCACTGTTCAACCTGATAGAAATGCTTCAGCAATGCCTGATTTAACATTTTTACCGCGGCCGGATCGGCGAAATTCACCGATTCATCACCGTACTGATTAACCGCCACAAACTCCGCCAGCGGCGGATGACTGGCAATCAGGGCAGGAAAATCATAGCGGCCACGATGGCGGTTACGGGGATGAAGCTGGGTTTTTTCGACAATCTTTTTCATGAACGGCTCTCTTATCTGCAGGCGCGTAAGATACCTGCTGCGGTAAAGATCGTAAACAATTCCCGCCTTTTTTCCCACGGCGAAGCGGCTACTATGTAATAACTATCCCTTTATCAGGAGTTCAGATGTCCTCTTCCCGCCATACTTATCAACCGCGTCTTGGCCACGGTCTGCCTCATGATCCTTTGAACGCCATTATTGGCCCGCGTCCCATCGGCTGGATCAGTTCCCAAAGCGCCAGCGGCGAGCGCAATCTGGCGCCCTACAGCTTTTTTAACTGCTTTAACTATAAGCCGCCTATTATTGGTTTCTCCAGCCAGGGCTGGAAAGACAGCGTGGCGAACATCGTGGAAACAGGCGAGTTTGTCTGGAACCTGGCTACCCGCGAGCTGGCCGTGGCGATGAATGAAAGTTCGGCTTCGCTGCCGCGCGGCGAGGATGAATTCGCTTTTTCCGGCGTGACGCCCATTCCCGGCACGCAGGTAGCGGTCAGCATGGTAGCCGAAAGCCCGGTGAATTTTGAATGCAAGCTGACGCAGGTTATCCAGCTGCAAGACGCCGACGGCGGCAAGCTGGAGCAGTGGCTGGTGCTGGGCGAAGCGGTGGCGATACATATCGATCACAAGCTGCTGGAAAACGGCATCTATCAGACGGCGAAAGCCAACCCTATATTGCGGGCGGGCGGCCCCAGCGCCTATTACGCCATTAGCGACGATTTACGTTTTGATTTGGTACGGCCGGACGCGCGCCAGTCCTGAGCCGTTCTGTGCCGCCTTGTACAGGGCGGCTTAGATCGCTTTCTTTTAGCTTATACAGCATTGCTATCAGGCAAGCTCGCCGGGCAGCCTGGCGCAGATATGCTGGCGGCCGCGCCGTAAGCGGCCGCAGCCACGAAAAGCCTGAGTGAACGGCCACGCCCCGCGCTGTTTTTAGACGCGCAGCTCTGCTTTTCAACGCGAGCAGGAAACCCTGCTGCGCACCTTTTTTTGGTATGATGTTATGCATCCCGAAAGCCATCATGGAGTGATAATGAAGAGAATTGCTATTGATATGGATGAGGTCATTGCCGATTTCCATCCTAAAATGGTCGCCACGTTTAACCGCCATTTCTCGCTGGAACTGGCGCACAGCGAATTCAATCTGTTCAGCCTGGCAGAGGAAAAGCCCGAGATGCTGCAGGAGATTTTTAGCCGGGTCAGCGAAGACGCGGAATTTTTTGGCGATCTGGGCGTCATTGCCGACAGCCAGCGCGTGATTGAGGCGCTAAGCCATCGTTACGAGATTTTTATCACCACGGCCGCCATGCAGATGCCCTCTTCGTTTAATGCAAAATTCCGCTGGTTAAATACCCATTTCCCGGCCATCAAACCCAGTAATATTGTGTTCTGCGGCAACAAAAGCATTATCAATGCGGATTATATGATTGATGATAACGCTCATAATTTCACAGGGTTTTGCGGAGAAGGCATCCTTTATAGCGCTCCGCACAACCTGCAGGTAACCGGCTACAGGCGGGTTAAAAACTGGCAGGAAATAGAGAACCTGTTGCTCTGAGCTCCCTCACTTTTGAAAAATACCTGTCAGGCAGCAGTGCCGCGCTCGCCTTCCGGCTTATCGTCCGCAAAGGAGAAGATATGATCCCCGTTTCGCTGATTCAGGAAGCCATTGAATGGCGCAGACAGTTTCACTCAAGGCCGGAGCTGGGCTATCACGAAGATGAGACTTCACAGCGCGTAGCGGCGCTGCTGCGCGAGTTTGGTTTGCAGGTGCATACGGGCCTGGCAGGCACCGGCGTGGTGGGCACGCTGGAGAACGGTCCCGGTCCCGCTATCGGTTTTCGTGCGGATATGGACGCCCTGCCCATCACCGAGCTGGGCGATGCGCCGTGGCGCTCCTCGCAGCCTGGCGTGATGCACGCCTGCGGACACGATGGCCACACGGCCATGCTGCTGGCGGCGGCGAAACATCTCAGCGCCACGCGGCGGTTCAGCGGCACGCTGCATTTTGTTTTCCAGCCGGCGGAAGAAAACCTGGGCGGTGCCAGAAAAATGGTCGCCGACGGCCTGTTTACGCTGTTTCCCATGGACGCTATCTACGGCCTGCATAACTGGCCAGGCCTGCCGGTCGGTCATGTGGCGGTGAACAGCGGCCCCATGATGGCTTCGCTGGACGCTTTCGAAATTACGCTGCGCGGGAAAAGCTGCCACGCGGCGATGCCGGAAAACGGCGCAGATCCGATCGTAGCCGCCGCGCAGCTCATTCTTGCGCTGCAAACTATCCCGGCCCGACGCCTGTCGCCGCTCTCCTCTGCGGTAGTCAGCATCACGCAAATTAATGGCGGCGAAGCCATTAACGTTATCCCGGAAAGCGTGGTGCTTCGCGGCACGCTAAGATGCCTGCAGGCCGATGTGCGTAGCCGGGTGCGCGGCATGATTGACGACTTTGTCACTACTTTTACCGCGCCGCTGGGCATTGACGGCAGCATTGACTACCTGACCGATTACCCGGTGACCTGCAATCACGCCGCCGCCGCACAGCAGGTTCGCGACTGCGCGCTGGCATTACTGCCGACAGAACAGGTGCACTGGGAAACCAGCCCATCAATGGCGTCGGAAGATTTTGCCTGCATGCTGGAAGCCTGCCCCGGTGCCTATTTCTGGATAGGTGCAGACGGCGAGGTGCCTTCTGCTCCGCTGCATAACGCCCGCTACGATTTTAACGATGATGTTATCCCGGAAGGCGTTACGTTCTGGACGGCGCTGGCGGAAAAGCTTCTGCCGCTCGGATAAGCGCCATGCGCTTTCCGGCCCGACGGGAAGGCTGCCTCGCTTTTTAGATCCACTTCAAAAAAGAATGCAAGAAGCAGGCAGGCACGTAAAAAACTTTGCGTGACCTGTTCCGCTTCATGAAAACGTCGCTGACTTCACGGCCAAACCGCTTTATCCTGACGGCAGATTTTTCAGGGAAGGCGGGATTTATGCACAGAACGCGAAGCGTACTGCCGGATGGCAGACACGCCATGTTATATCGGGTTGAGGCAGGCGAAGCGGGCGTTTACCTGGTGCAGTTAACGGAAATTGTTACGGTTGAGGATTCACTTATTAATTTGCCGCAGGGGCTACTGACAGGTAAACGACCGCACAGGCTAACGTTGAAGGGCGGCTGTTATGATATCGCTTTTGACAGCCTGGATAATATCGAAGCCGACACGCCCTTTTTTAAAAGGCGATTTAGGGGTCAGCGCGCGCAGGCTCTGAACTGCATTATTGATTATATAATCGACAAGCACTACACTGCGTACCGGCCTTATTGCTATACGTTTTTGGCTTTTGACGAACTGCTTTCACGAGCTTATCGCTTGCGAATACTACAGCTCAGCAGAAGCCAGCCGCAGCGGATAGCCGCCGTTTACCCAAACCTTGATCCTCACAGGAGGGGTTATGCCGTTAAACTCAGATAAACCCACCAGGCCGCTGACGCTGGAAGAGGCCATCGCGCTTAAAGCCCGGCGGATGAAAGCTGTTTATGAGCACTTTCAGAAGCAGGACAAAAAGCGCAGCGCATCCGTTATTTTTTTCAGGCCGGATGCGTAACCGCCAGGTAAGGCTTGCAAAGCCTTACCTTTCGAACGCTTACCTGCCCGGCGAAGCCATTCACCCGGCAAAACTTTCAACCTCAGCCCGGCGAAGCGTTCAATCTCAGTCAGGCGAAACGTTCAGCCTCAGCCCGGCAAAATCGTTTCCCCGATAAACAGCTTATCGCCGCCCTGGCTAAAACGCTCGGTCCGCCTCAGTATCCGGCCTTCGCGATTTGCTCCAGCGCGCTCTCTACGTCCACCGCGCGGCCCGTAGCGACGTAACAGCAGGCGATCTGCTGACGCAGCGACTGCGGTACCGCTACTTCGCGATTGAGGCAACGCCTGATCCATTCAGCCGTTGTTTCAGCCTCTTTACCCGCAGGCAGCGCGTCGCGGGCGATATGGCTTTCCGGCTGGCGTGGTAACAGCACCTCTGGCTCCTCTCCGGCAATCAGGTTCAGCGCCGGGCAGCGCTGCGGATTGGCATAAACCTCGCCTTCCGTACCGTTAAGCAGCAGCGCGCGGCCGCCGATGGCCTGGAAGAATTTGCCCACGCGCGGGATATATTCCGGGTGCGACACGCTGGAAAGCCGCAGCGCCGCATCTTCGCCAAACGGCGTCAGCAGCTTCGCCAGCGTATGCGCGCTGTTGCGTACGCCCAGCAGCCAGCGCAGCGAGAGCTGCCGCGCCAGCGGCGCGCAAAGCGTTTCAACCGACACGAAGACCAGTTTGCCCTCTTCCAGCCGCTGCTGCGCTTCCTGCATGTCCGATACCGCCTTAACGCCCAGCGCGGCAAACACCGCCTCACTGGTAACGCGAGTCGGGTCATCGCTAACGCCGTGCACCACCACAGGAAAACCGAGCAGGGAGAGCAGTAGCGCCAGCAGCGGCGTCAGGTTCGCCTGTTTACGCGCGCCGTTATAGCTTGGGATCACCACCGGCATAGGCAGGCTGGCAGGCGGCTGTAGTTTCAGCACGCGCGCCTGTACGGCCTGATAAAAGCCGAGCATCTCCTCCTCGCCCTCGCCTTTGATTCGCAGCGCAATCAGGATAGCGCCCATCTCAAGCGGCGACACCTCGTCCGCCAGCATCCGGCTGTAAAGCTCGCTGGCGGTAGCGAAATCGAGGTCGCGGGCATGATTTTTCCCTCGGCCGATCTCTTTAATAATTTTTGTATAGTCCATGCTTCTGCTCTGTTGGGTTGTTAGCGACGGCGGCGACGTACGGTTTTCTTACCCGGTACGGCCGCAACGGCTTTTGGCGGCTCCCCCGGCGGCATAGGCGGCTGCTCAATGGGGAAAACCGGTAGCGCGCCCAGCAGGCGCGCGCCATAGCTTTTGGTCAGCAAACGACGATCGTAAATCACTATCTCGCCGAAACAGTCGTGGCTGCGGATCAGCCTGCCCACCTGCTGGATCAGGTTAAAGGAGGCGCTCGGCAGGCTTTGTACTTCAAAAGGATAGCGCTTCAGGCTTTTCAGCCATTCGCCCTCCGTCAAAATAACCGGACTGTCCACCGGCGGAAAGGCAATTTTATGGATATGCACCTGCGACAGCAGGTCACCCTTCAGATCCAGCCCTTCGGCAAAGGATTGCAGGCCCACCAGCACGCTGGTTTCGCCCTGCTCCACCTTTTTACGATGTAGCGCCACCAGCGCCGGACGCGGCCTGTCGCCCTGCACCAGCAGCATCAGCCGCAGCTCCGGCAGGTAAGAGATAAACTGCTGCATCGCCCGCCCGCTGGCAAACAGCACCAGCAGCCCTTTGTGTTTGCCTTCTTTAATCTGCTGGCGGAAAAAGTGCGCCATTTCCGCCAGGTGTTCCACTTCGTTAGCCAGCATCGGCTCGTAGCGCATCTGCGGGATAATCAGCTTGCCCTGCTCAACGTGGTTAAAAGGCGAATCCAGCGCGACAAAGCGATCGCCCGGCTTTTCGCTCAGGCCCGCCATTTCCTGCAGGCGCTGAAAGCTGTTCAGCGAGCGTAGCGTGGCCGAGGTCAGCACCACGTGCGGGATTTTACGCCACAGCAGTTTTTCCAGCTGCTCGCTGACGCGGATACCGGCGCAGTGAAACAGCAGGTGCGGGTTACCTTCACGCAGCTCGCGCGTCACCCATTTGGACACCGGCGCGCCGGAGGCCTGCGCCATTGAGGCGAGCCGCCACAGCTTGCTGCTGGCCTCGAACCAGCCCAGCGCGCGGTTCATCTGGATCAGCGTACGGTGCAGGCGCACTACGTCGAACTGCCCCGTTTTTTCACTGAGATCGTTCAGCAGCGCCTCTGCCAGCCCGCGCAGCCCGTCGCTGAGTTTGAACAGGCGCGCGCACAGCGTCATCACCTCTTCCGGCAGCTGGCCCATCTCGAAACGGTATTCGCCTTCCTGATTGCCGGGCGGCAACAGCTGCACCAGGATTTGCGACAGCTGTTGCAGCTGCTCGCGCACCTCTTCACAGTGGGCTTTAAGCCGCTCCGGATTGCCAAGATGCGGCGGCTTTTTCGGCCGGAACTGCGCCATACACTGTTCAACCAGACGACAGAAAAGGTCGAGCTGTAACGTGCTCCAGGCGGGCGTGATATCCCCGCTCATTTCCAGCGCGTCGCGCGCCACGTCCGGCAGGTGGTGTCCTTCATCAAGTACCAGCAGCAGATTTTTCGGCGGCGGCAGCACCGATTCCGTTTCCAGGGCCGCCATGACCAGCGCATGGTTAGCCACCACCACGTCGGCGTTTTCGATTTCCCGCCGGGCCAGGTAGAACGGGCATTCACGGAACCAGTGACAGTTGCTGCCCAGACAGTTGGCTTTATCGGTACTGATGCGCTGCCAGAGCGAATCTTCAATCGTCTCTTCGCAGTGGTCGCGCAGGCCGTCCCACTGATGGCGATCGAGGTTTTTCGCCAGCGTAGTACAGAGCGCCCGCTCATCCTTGCTGGCGGTCATTTCATCATCAAGAAACAGCAGCAAATCGCCCTGCTTTTCTTCATCGCCGCCCAGCGCGGACAGGTTGCGCGGGCAGACGTAGCGACCCCGGCCAAACGCGGCGGTAAAACGCAGATCGGGGATGATCTTCTGCAACAGCGGCAGATCTTTCGTGAAGATCTGATCCTGCAGCGCCACGTTGGCGGTGCTGACCACCAGCGGCTTATCTTCCGCACGGCTGACGGCGATACCGGGGATCAGATAGGAGAGCGTTTTGCCGACGCCGGTCGGGGCTTCAATCGCCAGATGGCGCCCTTCGTCGCCCGCCAGCGTTTTCGCCACTTCGGCAATCATCTGCCGCTGCGGCGCTCGGGAAATAAAATCGGGGATTTGCTGCTGGAGAGCCTTATACCAGCCGGCAATTTGCGCTTTTAACGCGGCAGTTAGCGCCATATCAATCACTTTTTATTGAAACGGCCTGTATTTTTACACAGTATTTCGTTCAGCAATAGTCCCTGAAGGTTAATCCTGCGGCACGGCTCGCAACCTGGTGCTGTCCGCGCCTGCTGACGGGCCGAATTTACTCGCCGCTGTCCGTTTCGATTTTATTGGTGCCCAGCCTGCCGGTAAAAGGCAGCCGCAGCGCCGGATGCTTAAAATCGATGCCGAAATTAAAGGCCAGCACGTTAAACTCTACGCCTTCCTCCGCACCCAGCGTCAGCCCAAGCACGCCCAGCAGTGAAACCTGCAAGCCTTTGCCTGAGGCGGGCAGCCCCACCGGACGGCTCAGCGGGCGGAAATCTTTACCGATGGCGTTCGCAGGCAGATCGAGCTTCAGCTTCGGCACTTCTCTGCCGATATGGGCCAGAAAAGTATTGCTGTTGGGGCCGGGCCAGACCCGATAGCTGTGCGGCCAGGGATAGCTGCCGATAGCGGCTTCGATCGACGGGATCATCGCCGCCGCGCGTTCGCCGCGATGATCGACCAGCAGTCTGGGCTTAGCGCCAAACCAGTAGCCGTCGGGCAAAGCGTAATTATGGCGAATAACGTTGCTGCTGCCCCAGCTGACCACCTCGTAGCGGTGATACTGGCTCTCGCCGGCCTTTTTAAAAATGATCCACGGATGGACGGCGAACAGTCCACGCCAGCCAAAGGTCGGCGCGGTATAAACCTGCACGATGGCCGTATCGATAAACTTCTGCGGATCGGGCGCCATCTCTGCCGAATCACGTCTGGCTGTGGACCAATGTTGGCCATTGATGGCGACGCCGCTGTGGGTCGCCTTAACGTAGCTCTGCGCGAAAGAGAGCAGCAGCATACAGATAAAACTGATACCTATCACTTTTACAAGGAACATAATACCTTTGGCTGCCCGCAGCTGCGGGTCGGATCAGAGAGTGGGATAACATCAGCGAGCAGCATGCTGTCGCTTAAGGTGTGAGCAGAATCACATTACTGAAAACCGGCGCGGCATTCAATCTTTGTCCACCGCATGCCGTCGTGAGTAAAATTCACAAAAACCGGCCGGTTGCCCGGCCTTTTAGTTATTCGTCAGTTAATTGCTCTGGCTGGCAACCGTACAGCTCCGCCAGCTTGTGCAAATTAAAATTGCGTGGTCTCTCGCTTTTTTCCATGGCTGATACAGAAGCCTGAGTAATGTTCAGCGCCTCAGCGACCTGCTTTTGGGTCAGGCCACGATAAAGACGCCACGCCGCATGAAGCGTTACGCCTTTTTGCACAGAAATATCGACTACCTCGCCGGGGATAAAAGCATCATCATTTTTTCCCGCAACATAGGGTACTGATTCCCATAATTCAGCCAGATCGGCGCTTTGCGTTAGTTTTTCAAATAGCGCTATTGGCACTATTGCCGCCTTGCGATTTCCGGCGCTGTCAGTGATGAATTCAATCATATCGTTTCTCATTGTAGTAGACCGGCAATAATGAAGTTATTTAAGACAAATTCGGCAAATCGAATTTTATTCAATAAGTTTTGCTGGTACGCCTCGCAATTTGCTGGATGGCAATGATTTTGGGTTCCCCGTCTTTTACATAGTCGAATAATACCCGATAGTTACCCCATCTTAGCCGGTAATCGGCTTCACCTGCCGTCAAGGGCTTTACGTCCAGATTTGGCGTGTGCAGCGGAAAATTTTTTAACTCATTCACCGCTGCGTTAATCGCTTCTCTGTCGCTTTTGCTTTTGATAGCAAGAAGTTGTTTCCGCGCTGCTTTGCGCCATTTCAGTTCCGGCATTCCTTGCCCACCTTTTAAAGGATACATCCTTATCAAACTCGATAAATATAGATATTATATTCTATGAGAACAACATAAAAATAGAACTACGTCGTGTTTTTATCTATAAAAACTGGCGACGGCTATTGTATCCGGGACTGCGAGGGCTGTAGCTATACACCCGCCGTGACCTGTTTGTACATAACGGTAGTCGCTTCCGGTTCGCCACGGGTCGAGAGAGCAAAATACGGGATCTGCCCGCAAACCTGCCAGCCCTGCGCCAGGTAAAGCTGCTCGGCCGCATCGCCGGAGCGCGTATCAAGCACCAGCAGCGTTTTGCCCTCCTGCTCCGCCAGCCGTTCAGCGCGGCCTAACAGCTCACGAGCGATGCCCTGCCGTCTGGCATCAGGATGTACCAGCAATTTGGCAATTTCTGCGCGATGAGAGCCGTTTGGCTTGCCACAAAATTCTACGATGACCGTGCCGACAATTTTCTGCTGTCGACGTGCAACCAGCAGCCGCTTTTCGCCGCTGGCGAGGCTGGCGATTACCCCTGTCCAGAACTGTTTCATAGGTGCAGGTTCGTTACTGACAAAGCCGATACTGGCGCCCAGCGCAACACAAGCGCTCAATACATTGTATAATTCATCCTGGCCTTTAGCGGCCTCTTCTGCGGTAAGAAGCGAATAAGTGATAGTGGTCATAAGTAGCAGATCGTCCTGTAAATCGTGCTTTGGCGACACGTGGATTAACGGGTAGACTACCGTTATCGTGCGTGACGGAGACTGAGGGTTTCCCGCCACGTTTCAACAAGATATACGACGTGGCGCCTCGCCCGGCAAGTTGTACAATTAAATAATAGTTGTACAACAATAGAGAGTTGGTTAGGCTCAGGGGAGTCAAACAGGTTTAAGGAAAGGCATGGCTTTATACAGTATTGGTGACGTCGCCGAACGCTGTCGGATAAATCCTGTTACGCTTCGTGCGTGGCAGCGCCGCTACGGTTTGCTGAAACCGCAGCGCACCGAAGGCGGCCATCGTCAGTTTGATGATGAAGATATACAGCGTATTGAAGAGATTAAACGCTGGATAGAGAGCGGCGTACCGGTAGGCAAAGTTAAAGCGCTGCTGGAAGGCGAAAGCGTTAACGCGCACGACGGCTGGATGACGCTACAGGAAGAGATGATGACGGTATTGCGTCACGTCAGGCCCGCTAAGCTCAGAGCAAAAGTGGCAACGGCAGGTCGGGAACATCCGGCGGCGGCGCTGATTGACCATGTTTTTATTCCTATCCGTCAGCGACTGAACCTGGATCAAAACACGGCCAGAACAATGTGCAGCCTGCTTGACGGCATCCTGATCGATTACGTGACCTTCTGCCTTGCAGGCAGCCGCAAGAAGCCCGGCAAGGATGCGCTGATTATTGGCTGGGGCACGGAAGATCGTACGCGCATCTGGCTGGAGGCCTGGCGTCTGTCGCAGCAGGGCTGGCGTATGGAAGTGCTGGCCGAACCGCTGGAGATGCCGCGTCCCGAACTCTTTCCCGGCCAGCAGCTGTTTATTTTCACCGGTAAGCCTCTGACGCGCCGCCAGCAGGAGCAGATCGCCCACTGGCAGGAACAGGGCTATGCCGTGGCGCATCAGGCCGCTTAGCTTGAGGGTCATCGTCGCCAGCGCCCTGCTGGCCTTGCCTGTTTTCTCCTGCTAAAAACCAGCAAAGGCTTAACGTCCGCTCAGTAAAAGCGATATACTTTGCTCTCTTTTTTACGGCAGGCGGATAACGGTATGAACTGGCAAAAAATCGGCGTAATTTTTATCTTCTTAATGATGGCGCTGGGCGGTATCGGCGGCGTCATGCTGACCGGCTACACCATTCTTATTCGCGCTTAAACCGCCGTAGCAGGCGCTCGAAAAGGCGGTCCGTCACGATCGCCAGCAGCGCTACCAGGCAGGCTCCCTGTAAGATATAGGCGGTATTAAAGCCGCTCAGACCGATAATCACCGGCGATCCCAGCGTGTTAGCGCCCACCGTTGAAGCGATGGTGGCCGTGCCGATATTAATAATCACCGAAGTGCGGATCCCGGCCAGGATCACCGGCGCGGCCAGCGGCAGCTCTACCTTAAACAGTATTTGACGCGGACTCATACCGACGCCCGCCGCCACCTCGCGCAAAGTCGGCGGCACCGCGTCAATACCGGCCAGCGTGCCCTGTAAGATCGGCAGCAGCCCATACAACAGCAGCGCGACCATCGCAGGCTGTTCGCCAAAGCCGATAACCGGCACCGCCAGCGCCAGCACGGCCACCGGCGGGAAGGTCTGACCTGCGGCCACCAGCGTTTCTACTACCGAGCGAAACGCCTTTCCCGCCCGGCGCGTTACCGCAATACCGGCGCCCAAACCCACTATCACCGCAGCGAAGCTGGAGAACGCCACCAGCCGGATATGCGCCAGCGCCAGCCGGATAAAGCTTTCCTGCTGGTAAAGCGGCCTGTCGAGCTGGGGAAAAGCGCGCGCGAACAGCGGGCCGCTATAGGGCATCAGCAGCAGCAGCGCTACAA
The DNA here is from genome assembly GCF_041224955.1 of Erwinia aeris. NCBI lineage: Bacteria > Pseudomonadati > Pseudomonadota > Gammaproteobacteria > Enterobacterales > Erwiniaceae > Erwinia > Erwinia aeris. Next base: position 294,054 of record NZ_JBGFFX010000002.1, read on the forward strand.
ACAGTAAAATCAGCCAGAGGAGCGGATCGCGAAGCAGGCGCATATTATGGCTTCTTTTGCCGCAGTAAATCGGCAAAATGCAGCACGCCGAGCGGCTGCTGATTGCTGTCCCGTACCGCCAGCCGGTCGGTTCCACGCGCGATAAACAGCGACAGGGCTTCGCGCAGCGTCAGCGTTTCCGCAATGCCTTCCTCCTCCAGCCATTCGTCTCGCCGCGCCGCCTCGCCTGCCAGCCCCAGCGAAAGCAGGCGAATACCCCATTCGCTCTGGCCGAAAAAGCGACGCACAAAGTCATTAACGGGTTTTGTCAGCAGCGCCGTCGGCGTGCCCTGCTGCACCACTTTGCCGCCGTCCATTAAGACCAGCCGGTCTGCCAGCGCCAGCGCCTCGTCGATATCGTGCGTTACCAGCACTATCGTCTTGCCGGAAAGGCGATGAATACGGGCAATTTCCTGCTGAAGCGTGGCGCGAGTCACCGGATCGAGCGCGCCGAAAGGCTCATCCATCAGCAGCACTTCCGGATCGGCTGCCAGCGCTCTGGCCACGCCAATACGCTGCTGCTGCCCGCCGGAAAGCTGATGCGGATAGCGATGGCGAAACGTCTCTTCCATATTCAGCAAGGCCAGTAGTTCACTGACGCGCGCGTCGATTTGCGGCTTGCTCCAGCCCAGCAGTTTCGGCACGGTGGCGATATTTTTTTCTACCGTCCAGTGCGGGAAAAGCCCGGTGGACTGGATAACGTAGCCCATTCGCCGCCGCAGCGCCTGCGGGTCGAAGCGACGGATCTCTTCGCCGCCAAAACGTATCGCGCCCTTATCGTGTTCGATCAAACGATTAATCATCTTCAGCGTGGTCGATTTACCGCAGCCGGACGTGCCGATCAGCACGGTAAATTCGCCTTTGGCGATATGCAGCGTCAAATCGCTGACCGCCGCCTTGCCCGCAAAATATTTACTCACCTCTTTGAATTCAATCACTGGCGTTGTATCCCGGAGAGCAACAGCTTAAATAACGTATCCACCGCCACCGCCAGGGCGATAACAGGGATCACCCCCAACATGACCAGATCCAGCGCGCTGCTGAGCAGCCCCTGAAAAATGACGGCCCCGAAGCCGCCCGCCCCGATCAGCGCGGCGATAACCGCCATGCCGATGGTTTGCACCGCCGTGACGCGCAGACCGGCAAGCAGTACCGGCAGCGCCAGCGGCACCTCGACCTGGCGGAATATCTGGCCGCCGCTCATGCCCATGCCCCGCGCGGTTTCAATCACCGCTTGCGGCACGTTCTGCAACCCGCTCACAACGCTACGCACCAGCGGCAGCAGCGCATAGAGCACCAGCGCGATTAGCGCGGGCGCCATACCGATGCCGCTGATGCCGAACGTGGTCAGTGCCGGAAACTCGCGCGCCAGCCCGCTGAGCGGGGCGATAAGCAGGCCAAATAGCGCGACGGAAGGCACGGTCTGAATGATATTCAGCGTGGCGAAAACCGATGACTGTATGGCCGGACGACGACAGCAGTACCAGCCCAGCGGCACGCCGATCAGCAGCGCCGGCAAAAGCGTGCCGCCCAAAATCAGCAGGTGTCGTGACAGCGCCTGGTCGAAGACATCGCGCCGGTTGGCATACTCTTTCAGCAGGGAAAGCGCGTCGAGCTGGCCGCTCAGCAGCAAAAAGACCGCCGGCAGCCAGATCTGCGCGTTCAGCAGCAAACGCCATAGCGCCTGTCGGGTCAAACGGCTGATGGCATCTGTCGCCATCAGCAGCGCCAGCGCGGCTGCCAGCCAGAAGCCGCTGCCCAGAGAGGTTCTTGCCAGCGGATGGCCCTGCTGCGCCAGCGAGGCGGCCGCATAACCGCCAGCGGCGATCAGCGCGATAAACAGCGTTTCGCTACAGAGCAGCGTTAAGGCCAGGCTGGTGCGCTTCTGCGGCCAAAAAGCGAGCAGCATCAGTAACAATGCGGGCAGCAACAGCCACCAGCCCAGGCCGTTGGCTACCTGTTGCAGCCCAAGCGGCTGACCGGAAACAAGCCGGTTCGGCGCCCAGTTGAGAAACGGCAGCGCCGTCAGCGCTGCCATCAGCAGCAGCGCCAGCGTCAATGTGACGCGGTTATGTACCCGAATAGTCATTTTGCCGCGCGTGGCTACAGATTTTTCTGTTGCAGATAGTCGGCGGCCACTTTTTTCGCGTCCATCCCTTCTACCGCAATTTTGGCATTAAGCTGCTGCAGCGTTTTTTCATCCAGCGAGGCGAAAACCGGCTTCAGCCAGTCGCCGATTTGCGGATACGCTTTCAGCACCGCTTCGCGGATAACCGGCGTCGGCGCGTATACGGGCTGCACGCCCTTGGGATCGCTCAGCGTTTGCAGGCCAAGCGCCGCTACCGGGCCGTCGGTGCCGTAAGCCATCGCCGCGTTAACGCCGGAGGTTTGCTGCGCTGCCGCTTTCAGCGTAACGGCCGTATCGCCGCCCGCCAGCGACAGCAGCTGATCCTGATCCAGCTTAAACTGATAGGCACGCTCAAAAGCGGGCAGCGCGTCGGGCCTTTCGATAAACTCCGCCGAGGCCGCCAGCTTAAATTCGCCGCCGCTTTTCAGCCAGGCACTGAGATCGGCCAGCGTGGCGAGCTTGTTTTTCTGCGCCACATCGCCGCGTACCGCGATGGTCCATGTATTGTTAGCGGGCGACGGCGTCAGCCAGATCAGATGATTTTTCTCGCCGTCGAGCTTCTTAACCAGCTGATAGCCTGCCTGGGCATTTTTCCAGGCGGGGTTTTTCTCGTCGTGGAAGAAGAAAGCGCCGTTGCCGGTATATTCCGGATAGATATCCAGTTCGCCCGCCGTGATGGCGCCCCTGACGACCTGCGTATTTCCCAGCTGAATTTTGTTCACGGTTTTTACGCCGTGTTTATCCAGCACCTGTAAAATCAGGTTGCCCAGCAGCGAACCTTCCGTATCAATTTTCGACCCGACCTTTACCGCCTCCGCCGCCTGCGCGCCGCCCGCCATCGCCAGCCAAACCGCCAGCGCCAGCGCGCCGCCCAATCTTATGCTTTTAGCCATTTCGCGTTTCCCTGTTATCGACTCAGCTTCAAGAGTAGCTGAAGAATTAACCACTTAAAACCGCCGCCTTACAACTAAATTACATTGCGCCGTTTGGTTGTAACTTATAACGAGCGGGAATTTAACTCTGCCAGCGCCGGGAGTATGCTCACAAACCACACCACTAAAACTGAATATAACCTCATGACTGACTTAACGGCTGAATCGCATGTCGCCACGGCAGGGAGCGAGCCAACGGGCGAAACGTTGTTTATCCGTCAGGCTGCGGACGTTGCAACGCTGGTCAACAACAGTACCCAGGCGCGTAGCAATGCGCATATCGTGATCGCGATTGCGCTGGGTGGCGTGTTTCTGGACGCCTACGATCTGGGCGCGCTGGCGTTTGGCATGAAGGACGTAACCAAAGAGTTTGGCCTGACGCCTGCGGGCGCAGGCATGGTGGCTTCCGCTATTGCCTTTGGCGCTATCGTCGGCGCGCTGATTGGCGGCTATCTCACCGATAAAATTGGCCGCTACCGCGTGTTTATGGCCGATATGTTTTTCTTTGTGGTGGCCGCGCTGGCCTGCGCTTTTGCGCCAAACGAATACGTACTGGCGGGCGCGCGTTTTGTGATGGGGCTGGGCGTGGGCATCGATCTGCCGGTAGCGATGGCTTTTTTAGCGGAGTTCTCAAAGCTGAAAGGACGAGGCAACAAGGCGGCCAGCATTGCCATGTGGTGCCCTACCTGGTATGCCGCTATTTCTGTCTCTTATCTGCTGGTGCTGTTTTTTTACTCGGTGCTACCGGAAGCACAGGCGGGCTGGCTGTGGCGGATTATCCTGGGCTTTGGCGCGGTACCCGCGCTGCTGATTATCGCCGTTCGCAGCCGCTATATGAGCGAATCGCCCGTCTGGGCCGCTAACCAGGGCGATTTGCATGGTGCGGCCGCTATTTTACGGCGCTCTTACGGCATCAATGCACAGGTGGCGAAAGAAGCCGATCTGACGCCCGCCGTGCCGGTTCGTCGCGCCAGCTGGCGCAACTATGGCGAACTGTTTAAGGGCATTTACCTGCGTCGTACGCTGCTCGCTACCGTTACCGCCGTCGCTTCGGCTTTCGCCTATAACGCCGTTGCGTTTGGATTGCCGGTGATCCTCTCCAGCTTTCTGGCGCAGTCGATGCTGACCACCATCCTGGTCTCGCTGGCGCTGAATCTGCTGTTCGCCTTTGTTGGCGGGCTGCTGGCGGTACGTTTAGTGCCGCGTCTGGGCGCCTGGCGGATGACGGTAGCTGGCTACGGCTGCCAGTTTGTGGCGCTGCTCGGCCTGGCGCTGGTAGGCAGGCCGGACGACGGCACGCAGGCGGCGGTGTCTGTCGCCATGCTGGCGCTGTTTCTGCTGGGCCAGGGCTTTGGGCCAGGCTCGCATACCATGACTTTTGCCTCGCTTAGCTATCCAACCTCGCTACGCGGCGTGGGCGTGGGTATGAACCAGACGCTGATGCGCGGCAGCTCTACCCTGTCGCTGTTTCTGTTTCCGCTGCTGTCGGCGGCGCTGGGTACTAACGTATTCTGGGTTATCGGCTTTGCGCCGCTGGCGGGCCTGCTGGCGCTGCTGCTGGTACGCTGGGAGCCGTCAGGCTACGACGTGGACGCCGAGGATTTTACGGCTGAACCGCCAGCGCGGCCGCAGTAAAGCGGGCAAATTCGGCGGGGATGCGGGCAAAGGTATGCAGAAACCACGGCGTAAAACGCTCGGGGTGCGCCGCCATTTCCTGCTGAATTTCCGGCAGCGAAGCGTAGCGCCAGTCGTCTGCTTCTTCCGGATTAGGCTGCGGCAGCTCATCGCTCAGGGTAAACAGGACGTGACCATATTCATGTTCGATCAGGCCATTTGCCAGCGGCAGGTAATAGCTCAGCTCAAACATGGGCTGTAGCCTCAGCGATAACCCCATTTCTTCATTGAGGCGTCGCTCGGCCGCGTGTCGCGTCGACTCTTCCGGGTAAGGATGGCCGCAGGTGGTGTTGCTCCACAGCCCGCCGCAGTGGTATTTACCGCTGGCGCGCTGTTGCAGCAGCAGCTGATGGTGGGAGTTAAACACGTAAACGGTGACCGCGCGATGCAGCAATCCTTTCTGATGAACCTCAAGCTTTTCCATTCGACCGATGGCGCGATCCTGGTCATCGACCAGGATAACTTCGATTGCAGACATGCACACCTCTTAAGAATTATCTCAGATAATTGTGGCATATCTTTGGCGGTCGTGGCTGGGTAAAATCGTGCGAAAGTATGACGGCTTAGCCAGCCGGCGGATCCACCAGCTCGGGCCGCGCCCGGAAGACAGGATTACACCCCGCCTCGGTTAAGCGTTCCACTAATTGCAGGCCGCCTTGTGGTTCCTGTTCGACGAATTCCTGCTCGGCGGCCGTCACCGGCGTGGCCCATAACAGCGTCACTTTTTCTCCTTCGCGCGGCGGCAGTGTGAAACTGTCGCCCAGCGTGGCCGAAAGCAAAAAGCCTTCAAAACCTATCGGCGCGACGGCGGAAGAGAGCGTGTGCCCTTCGCCCAGCCAACTGAGGCGCGCCCAGGGAAAATGCGCAAAGCTTGCCAGCGCGCTGGCCATCTGCACCGCGTTCTCTTCGCTCATCACCTCGCCGTCGATCGCCATCGCCAGCTCGATACGGCGATGATCGGCAGCGTCTTTATCCTTATAGAGGAAATCGATCCACGGCATGGGCCGGATGCTCATACCCAGCGTCAGAAAATACCAGTTGCCCTGATGATAGTGCTGCGAGATGGCCATTGGCGGCCAGCTGCCCTGGTCGATAGCGTAGTACTTTAGCGACTCACCATATTGCGCCTCGTAGCAGCGCAGCATTTCTCGCTGAATGCCTTCCCACGGCTGGGCATCCTGCCAGTCGCGCCAGAAAAGACGATCTTTCTCCGCCCGCGCGTACCAGCTGTTGGTAGAGGCGGAACCCAGCGGCGCGGTCAGCCGGTTCTCTTTGATGCAGCCAGCGGAAAAGCTGACCTGTTTATCCTGATACAGGCTCCAGCCGGGAATAACCGCCAGCAGCTGCCCCTGATACCAGAGCGCCGCACCGTCATCGCCGGGCGTCCAGATAACCTGCAGGCCTGCCGGATGCAATATCGGCTCCGCTTCCAGCGTGCGGCAGTATTCGGCGCTGAGCAGCGGCGGAATGCCCTGCGCCATCGCCTCGCTGTCTTCCTGCGCGGGCGCAGGCAGCAGGTTTCTCAGCCAACAGCCGCGCACGGCAAACTGGCCGCGAAACGGCTCGGCCGGACGAATGTAAAAATAGGCGGTGCGCTCATCCTGCTCAACCGTGGCAATAAGGGTTTGTTGCTGATTAAAGACTTCAGCCAGCCGGTACGTCTGTGTCATAGCGCCTCGACAAGGGTTCAGGGTCATCCCTTTTCCCGGAATTTCCCGGAGAATAGAGCAGGATGCCCGTGCGCGCCATGTCACAACAAGGGTAATAATCTCAAATTTCGCGCCCCATGCGCTGCATGGCACGATAATAGCCGCCGCGACGCACGCACCAGCGCAGCCCGGACGCCAGCCATTTCATCCGCTGGCGGATTAGCGCCCGCCGCCAGCCGGAAAAGCGAAAGCCAAACTGCTGCTGCGTCCATTCGGGCAAAAGCTCAATGCCCGCCATCATCATAGTGCGCATGGCCGGACGCGCCTGCCAGCTCGGCGCGGGCATGGTCAGCAGCACGGCGAGCACCGCTCTGGTGCGCTCGTCACAGCGCAGCTGCGGCCGCATCGCCGTCAGATAAGCCTCGACTTCCTGTACCGTTTTCGGCACCTGCTTCGCACCCAGCGCTTCGGCCACCACGGCGGCTTCCGCATAATAGCGATCCTGATCTTCTCTGCTGAGCAGCGGATTTTTATAGCGCAGATGGGCAGCCAGAAAGCGGCTGGTCTCTGCGACGTGCACCCAGGTCAGCAGCGCCGGATCGCTGGCGGCATAGGGGTTGCCCTGGCCATCAACGCCCGTTACCCGCAGATGGATCCGTTTTACGCGCTCAATTAACGTATGGGCGTCCGCCGTGTTGCCAAAGGTGGTCACGGCGATAAACTGGCTGGTGCGCCGCAGCCTGCCTGACATATCCTCGCGAAAGGTTGAGTGATCCCAGACGCCTGCCAGCGCCTGCGGATGCAGCATCTGCATCAGCAGCGCGGAGATACCGCCGCACAGCATCGACGAGAAATCGCCGTGCACCTGCCAGATAACGCTGTCCGGCCCGTAAAGACCGGGATCGCCAGGCGGCTGGCTGAGGTCGAAGTCGTTCATCGCCAGCCCGTTCAGGCGAAAGACCTGCTGCTGGATCCTGTCTCTGAGTGAAAGCATTATTTTCCTGATTTTGGGGCGTTAATGACGTCTGATACAGCCCAGGCTGCGTTTTCGGGCAGTTCATCTTCGTGCCAACGTGACATCCGGCCTTGCCGATGTAATAAATTATATAATATTCCTTTGTTCTTTTTTAGACTTTGCAAGCAAGATGATACTTCGTTATATTTCTCGAGTAGCTTACTCAGCCTTTAAATCAGATATCAAAAGGATAAGGGAATATGCTTAAACCAGAAAAAGGATTATTAACCTTCAGAGCTGAAGGCAGCAATAGTAAATATAACAAAAGCGCGCGCCCTATGCTGGCTGGTGCACATAATAATCCACAGGAACTTATTAATTATATAAGAAATACGCCGGCCCTTCGTGATGATGAGCCTGCCAGACAAAGAGAAAACTATTTACTGGAGTCGCGATGAAAAAATCTCTCGCGTTCGTATTACTTATCTGCCAGGCGAGCTTTGCTCAGGAGAATTGCGCGACGATCACCAATAGCGAGCAGTACTATAACTGCTCATATATCAAAAAGGAGGCCGCTACCAAAAGGCTGGATGCTGTTTACAGTAAGTATTTAACTGAAGTTACTCATAGCTACACTGAGCATAAAAATATTGGTGAGGATCTTCTGGCTAAAATTAAAAAATCTCAGGTAGCATGGCTTAATTATATGCACGCTACTTGTGATATTTATGCCTTTCAGATCGACGAAAATAACCAGCGTCATACCGCGGCAATTAATCAATGTGTTACTGATATGTCGGAAAAAAGAGTCCGGAGCTGGCAGAAATGATAGCCAATATTTAACCAGTACAAGCCACGCCAGCCGGTATGCTCACCGTTAGTTGCCCGGAGTTACTGATATGTCGGAAAAAAGAGTCCGGAGCTGGCAGAAATGATAGCCAATATTTAACCAGTACAAGCCACGCCAGCCGGTATGCTCACCGTTAGTTGCCCGGATTTTCTTGCCGCCAGGGGGCAGGAATGTACAAACGCCGTCTACGGTAGCAAATCGGCGGCCATACCACGACGAAATGCACAAATGCCCTCTGCAGCGGCAAGCTGGCGATCGTAGCGGCGGCGAAAGCTTTCCAGCTGTTATCCAGATTATGTAAAAAGGTCACGCGTGGTTCCTGACTGAAAAATCCACCATATCGGTGCGGAAACTTCGCATCACAGGGAGAGTCGGGCGCAGGTAAAAAGTTTGATTGCGCTTAATTCCGCACGCAATAACCTTTATGCTTATCCGCTTTAACCCGCAGGGAAAAGGAAAAGCCATGAGTATCACTATCCGCCAGGCCCGTCCGGCAGACGCGCAAACCATTTACGCGATGATTTATGAACTGGCCGTTTATGAAAAAGCGCCGGAAGAAGTTGTGACCACGCCGGAGGAAATTCGCGAGACGCTGTTTGGCGCAGAAAGCAAAACCGAAGCGCTGATTTGCGAAGTGGACGGCACCGCCGTCGGCTATGCGGTGTTTTTTACCAGCTACTCAACCTGGCTTGGCCGCAACGGCATTTATCTGGAAGATCTCTATATTTCGCCCGATGCGCGCGGCAACGGCGCGGGCAAAGCGCTGATTAAGCATATTGCGCAGCTGGCCGTGCAGCGCCGCTGCGGTCGTCTGGAGTGGAGCGTGCTGGACTGGAATCAGCCCGCTATCGACTTCTATTTAAGCATTGGCGCCGTGGCGCAAAGCGAATGGGTGCGTTATCGCCTGGACGGCGACGCGCTGCTGAAATTTGCCGAAGCAGGAAAGTGAAAAGGAGGCGAATATTCGCCTCCTGATGTCTACAGCCGGGCCTTCACGCCCGGTTTTTACAGGTAATTAAATTCCGCATCGCTGGTGTGAACAGAATCCAGCCCGATCATCACGCTGAATTTACCCGGTTCCGCCACCTGCTGCATTTTGGCGTTCCAGAATTTAAGCGCCTTCACGTCAACAGGGAAGGTCACGGTCTGCGACTCGCCCGCTTTCAGCATAATGCGCTTAAAGCCCTTCAGCTCCTTCACCGGGCGGCTAACGCTGGCGACCTGGTCACGCAGGTAAAGCTGCACCACGGTCGCGCCGTCAAGCTTGCCGGTGTTGGTCACCGTGACCGAAGCCGAAACCTGACCGTTACGCGGCATGGTTTTAGCCGAAAGCGTGACCGGCGATACCGTAAAGCTGGTATAGCTCAGCCCGTAGCCAAACGGATAAAGCGGGCCATTCTCTGCATCATAGTAATGCGAGGTATATTTGTTCGGCCTTGCCGGATCGTAAGGCCGCCCCGTGTTCAGGTGGTTGTAGTAGATTGGGATCTGCCCTACCGAACGAGGGAAAGACATCGGCAGCTTGCCGGACGGATTGTAATCGCCGAACAGCACGTCCGCGATGGCGTTGCCGCCTTCGGTGCCGCTGAACCAGGTTTCCAGCAGCGCATCCGCTTCGCGGCTCTCTTTAACGATAGCCAGCGGGCGCCCGTTCATCAGCACCAGCACCAGCGGCTTGCCGGTCGCCTTCAGCGCGCTAATCAGCGCCTGCTGCGAAGGCGGAATGGTGATATCGCTGCGGCTGGACGCTTCATGCGCCATGCCCTGCGCTTCGCCCACGACGGCAACCACCACATCCGCTTTTTTCGCCGTCTCTACCGCTTCGTCCAACAGCTGCTGCGGGGTGCGCGCATCTACCGTGACCGCTTTTTCATAGAGGTTCAGAAAGTCCTGAATGCCCTTGTTGTCGCTGACGTTAGCGCCTTTGGCGTAAAGCAGCGTGGCTTTGCCTGCGGTAGCGTTTTTAATGCCTTGCATGACGGTAACGGACTGCGAGGCGACGCCTGCCGCCGACCAGCTGCCCATAATATCGCGCTGGCTGTCGGCCAGCGGGCCGATCAGCGCGATAGTGCCCGCTTTTTTCAGCGGCAGCGTGTCATTGCGGTTTTTCAGCAGCACGATGCTTTTGCGAGCGACATCACGCGCTTCCGGCCGGTGTAAGCGGCTTTCGGCATTGGTGTCTTTGGGATCGCTCTCCGCCGGGCCAAGATGACTGTAGGGATCGTTAAACAGTCCCATATCATATTTGACGTTAAGCACATGGCGCGTGGCATCGTCGATATCCGCCATGCTGACCGCGCCGCTTTTTACCAGGTTCGGCAGATACTTACTGTAGTATTCGTCGCTCATGCTCATATTCACGCCGGACTGGATGGCGACACGTACGGCATCCTGCGGATCGCTGGCCACGCCGTGCTTCATCAGCTCTTTGATCGCGCCGTGATCGCTGATGGTGATACCTTTGAACTTCCAGTCATCCCGCAGCAAATCTTTCAGCAGCCAGCTATTGGAAGTGGCAGGCACGCCGTTGATTGAATTCAGTGAGACCATCACGCCGCCGCTGCCCGCGTCCAGCGCCGCTTTGTAAGGCGGCAGATAGTCCTGCGCCAGCCGCTGCGGGCTCATATCCACCGTGTTGTAATCGCGACCGCCCTCTACCGCACCATAGGCGGCGAAGTGCTTCACGCTGGTCATCACCGAATAGCGATCCGCCGGGCTTTTGCCCTGCATGGATTCCACCAGCATGCGGCCCATCTCCGAGGTCAGCCAGGTATCCTCGCCGAACCCTTCCGATACCCTGCCCCAGCGCGGTTCGCGCGTGACGTCCACCATCGGCGCCCAGGTCATGTTCAGGCCGTCGTCCGCCGCTTCATAAGCCGACACGCGCCCCACGGTTGCGATAGCATCCAGATCCCAGCTTGCCGCCAGCGCCAGCGGAATAGGGAAAACGGTACGCTGACCGTGCACCACGTCATAGGCAAAGAACAGCGGAATTTTCAGGCGGCTGAGCTGCATCGCCTGATCCTGCATCGCGCGGATATCGTGGCGCGTGACGGTATTAAAGATCGCGCCGACCTGCTCTTGCTTGATCATTTCCCGGATAGCCTCTTTCGGGTTATCCGGGCCGACGCTGATTAACCGGAGCTGGCCGATTTTTTCATCCAGCGTCATTTTCTGCAGGAGGTTGCTCACAAAGGCATCGCGAGCTTCGGGCGTCAGCGGGTGCTGCCCGTGGTTATCGTCGGCAAAGGCAGGCTGTAGCGCCAGCGCAACGGCGAAGCTAACAGAACAAATCCATTTCATCAGGGTAGTTTCTCTCAGGTAAACGACAGAAAATCGTGCGGCGAGTGTGCCATAAGTTGAGGATAGCAGGTAGTTTTCAAGCCGGTTGAGCCTGCTTTAGTTCAGCGGTGCTAAAGTTAGGGCGTGCGATAAAAAAGGACACAAGGATATGAACAGACCCTCATCAACCGGCAGCAGGCTGGTTTCGGAACTGGGCCGCATCGTCGGCCGCGCCCACTTGCTGACCGATCCGCAAAAAACCGAACGCTACCGCAAAGGCTTCCGCTCTGGCGAAGGCGAAGCGCTGGCCGTGGTGTTTCCCGGCACGCTGCTGGAACAGTGGCGCATTTTACAGGCCTGCGTGGCGGCAGACGTCATCGTGCTGATGCAGGCGGCCAATACCGGCCTTACCGAAGGCTCGACGCCAAACGGCAACGATTACGATCGCGACATCGTGATTGTCAGCACCCGCCGGATGGATAAAATTCAGCTGCTGGATGACGGCAAACAGGTGCTGGCGTTTCCCGGCAGCACGCTTTATCAGCTGGAAAAAATCCTTAAGCCGCTGGGGCGCGAACCGCATTCGGTGATTGGCTCCTCCTGCATTGGCGCGTCGGTGCTGGGCGGCATCTGCAACAACTCCGGCGGTTCGCTGATTAAGCGCGGCCCGGCCTACAGCGAAATGGCGCTCTATGCGCAAAAAGATGCCAGCGGCAGGCTGGTGCTGGTAAACCATCTCGGTATTGAGCTGGGCAGCACGCCGGAGCAAATTCTCAGTCGGCTTGATGATGAAACCTGGCGGCCTGAAGATGTGCGCTACGACAGGCGGCACGCGTCGGATCACGACTACGCGGAACGCGTGCGCGAAGTCGAGGCGGATACGCCTTCCCGCTTTAACGCCGATGCGCGGCGGCTGTTTGAGGCTTCCGGCTGTGCGGGCAAGCTGGCCGTTTTCGCCGTGCGGCTGGATACCTTCACCAGCGAAAAAGCCCAGCAGGTTTTTTATATCGGCACCAATCAGCCTGCCGTGCTGGACGAGCTGCGCCGCCATATCCTGCAACACTTTAACGAACTGCCGGTGGCAGGCGAATATCTGCACCGCGATATGTTTGATATTGCCGAAACTTACGGTAAAGACACCTTTGTGATGATCGATAAACTCGGCACCGATAAAATGCCGCTGTTTTTCGCGCTGAAAGGCCATATCGACGCGCTGCTGAAGCGCTTCTCGTTTATTAAGCCCAACCTTACCGACCGCGTGATGCAAAAAATCAGCGGCCTGCTACCTTCACACCTTCCCGCCAGGCTGAAAGCTTACCGCGATCGTTTCGAGCATCATCTGATGTTAAAAATGGCCGGGCCGGGCGTGGAGGAAGCGCGCCAGTACCTGAAAGATTACTTTCAGCAGGCGGACGGCGACTATTTTGAGTGCACGCCGGAAGAAGGCGGCAAGGCCTTTTTGCATCGCTTTGCCGCAGCGGGCGCGGCCGTTCGCTATCATGCGGTGCATCAGCAGGAAGTGGAGGATATTCTGGCGCTGGATATCGCCCTGCGCCGCAACGATCGAGACTGGTTTGAAAAGCTGCCGCCGGAATTTGACGACGCGCTGGTGCATCGTCTCTATTACGGCCACTTTTTCTGCCACGTCTTCCATCAGGATTACATCGTGAAAAAGGGCGTTGACGCGCATGCCCTGAAGGAGAAGATGTTGCAGATCCTCAGCGAGCGCGGCGCGGAATATCCTGCCGAACATAACGTAGGCCATCTTTACCAGGCCAAACCGCAGCTGAAAGCTTTTTATCAGCAGCTCGATCCCACCAACAGTTTTAACCCCGGCATCGGCAAAACCACCCGGGCGAAAAACTGGGCGGAGTGTGGCTGTACAGGGAAAGCGGAACGCTAAGCCAGATAGCGGCATGACCGATAGGCATGCCGCCTCAGACTGCTGACAAAGATAAAGAATACGTGCGAACCGGACTTTTTGCAGCGAAACCGCAGCCCCGCAGCAGCAGAGGCTGAGCGGATAAGCGGACCGTTTTGGCGCATGGACGCGCCAAACGAGCCTGGAGGGACGTGCGCGTCCGTGTTCCGATCTGCCTCTGCTGCTTTTCACCGGCCCGAACGCGACCTGGTGACAGCATATGAGTTTGTCAGTAATCTCCTGCGGCATATGCCGCCTGGCGTTTACGCCTCGCCGTCCTGCACCACCACTTTCTGACCGTTACGCTGCTCGACGATCATCGTCTGCGGCGTGGAAAGCACGATGCCTTCTTTGCGCAGCCGCGTCAGAATATCAAACAGCAGATCGCTCTTCGCGCCGGAAACCTGGCGCGGACTGGTGACGTTGCCGGTCACCGACAGCACAATGCCGGCCGGGGTAAGATCCTTAAAGGTGACGGAAGGCTCCGGCGTATCCAGAATGCGCTCGTTATCGACATAAACGTCCAGCAGCAGCTGGCGCACCTTGACCGGATCGATATCCAGCGGGAACGTCAGCGTAATGGTCGCCACGCCCTGCGCGTTACCCATTGTCGCGTTACGCACGTTCTGCGAGATAAACTGCGAGTTCGGCACGATCACCGTGGATTTATCGCCCAGCTGGATCTCGGTGGCGCGCACGTTAATACGACGGATATCCCCTTCAATGCCGCTGATACTGACCAGATCGCCCACTTTTACCGGCCGTTCGGTCAGCAGGATCAGACCAGAGATAAAGTTTTTAACGATTTCCTGCAGGCCGAAACCGATACCGACCGATAAGGCGCTGACGATCCAGGCCAGCTTGTTCCATTGCAGCCCCATCACCGACAGCGCCAGCAGGATCACCAACACATAGCCCAGGTTACTGAACAGCGTAATCAGCGACACCCGCATCCCGGTGTCCATAGTGGTTTTCGGCAGGAAATCCTGATCCAGCCAGCGGCGAGCCGAACGCAGCACGTAGATGCCGACAATCAGGCACAGCAGCGCGTTCAGCACGTGCGCCGGCACGATGTTCAGCGACTCCAGCCCTTTGCCGCCCCAGAACTCAATGGCTTTTTGCACCAGCTCAATCGGCGTGGCGCTGCTGAAGGTGCCGTTCAGCAAGGCTATCGCGGCGATCAGCACCAGCACGGTTTTACCCAGCGCGCCCAGCAGCGCAGCGACCTGGGAAAGGTGGCGCTCGTCGATATTCAGCGAGCGCTGAATGCCTTTGCCGGTGGCGTTGCTGGTAGAAAACAGCGATTCGCTGGCGTCGGCCACCAGGTGGCTGAGAATATAAAACGAGCCGCAGACGATCCCCGCCCAAACCAGCTCGTAGCTCAGAAAGCGCGCCAGCGTGACGTAGCCGATCACCAGCGCCACCATAATCGCCACGCCGGTCAGCGTGATCGCCATCTGGATCAGGCCAACCAGCGTCGATTTGGCTTCCGGCTGCGCGCCTTCCAGCGCCAGTTTGCGGCGCACGCGATTGGTGCGGAAACTGATAGAGAGCGCCGCCGCGCCGATCAGCAGCGCGGTGATGCCGTTTGCCATCACCGTGGTGGCGACGCTGGTATTGGCGCTGCTGTTAAGGTTTTCCAGCGCCTGAAACACAAACACCAGTCCCGCCATCAGCGGCGGGAAGGGTTTTAACGCCAGCGCTACTTCGTTGGAAATCGTCGGCAGACGCCAGGAAGGCCGACGCGTGGAGAGAAACGCCCGGCCCAGGCCCGCAATCAGACCGCAGAAGATGCTCAGGCCGACCAGCTTATCGGCAAAGGCGCGCACGTCGTCCGTCACGTCAGGATGACGGGTAAAGGCCAGGTTGAGGAAGTTAAAGGCCAGCACCACGGCGGCCAGCGTGGTCAGCGCAATCGCGGCGGCAAGAAAACTGCGGCGCAAACGTCCTTCCGGCAGACGATGAATACCCACCCACGCCAGAAACTCTTCCATATAGCGGCGTCCGAACGTCGCCACCAGGCCCGCTAACACTATCCACACCACCGTGCCCATGCGCCAGTCCGGCTGCCAGGCCAGCACCGCCGTATCGGCCAGCTCGTCAAGAAAGCCTTTCACTTTCTCATTGTCGTTGCTCTGGCTGTTGTACAGCGGCGACCAGAAGCGTGGCCCGAAAATACTGCCCGCGTTCAGGGCCAGCTGGGTCTTTAACGCATCGCGGCGCAGGCTGACGATCTGCGTAGACAGGTTGGTCGCGCCGCTTTTAATCGCTTCCGCCTGGCTAATCTGATCGTCGATTTTTGCCTTCTGGTTTTGCAGATTTTTACGCTTGCTGGTGACTTCCGAAGTCTCTTTGACACCGCTTTCCGGCTTCGGCGGCGGGCCGAGCACGTCAAGCTGGGCCTGAAGCTGAGCACGCTGCGGCGTAATGGCCTGCACCAGCGTGTCGGCGTCGCCGGACAGCTCCTGCGCCATCTCGTTCAGCGCGCTAAGCTTGCTGTCGTTGGTTTCGCCGGAAACCTGCTGTTTGATTTTATCCAGCACCTTCTGCATTTTAGGCAGCTCAACGGCGGCGTTGAGTTTGGCCGGTGCCTCGGCGGTTTGCTGGCTGGCATCATCGTCAGCGGCCCAGCTCAGCGCGGGCGAAAACGCGATCAGCGCAAACAGACAGGCGCGTAAAAAAGTCACTATGGTAGACATGAAAAGTTCCAGATATCAGACAATCGGACGGGCAAACGCGCGCTATTTTAGGGGTTTGCCCGCCTGAAAACCAGCAGATGCTTAACTATTCAGTAACGTCGCCGTTACCGCCATTGCTGACCATTTCCGCCGCGCGCTGCTTTTTATAGCTCAGGGCGGCGGCGGGAACCGGCGAAACTTTCCCCGTTTCCAGCCAGCTGCGCAGACGATTAGCGTCGGCAAAGTGGGTATATTTTCCAAAAGCGTCCAGTACCACCAGCGCCACCGGACGCTGTTTGATGACGGTGCGCATTACCAGGCAGTGGCCCGCCTGATTGGTGAAGCCGGTTTTGGTCAGCTGGATATTCCAGTCCGGCCGGTAAACCAGATGGTTAGTGTTGCGGAACGGCAGCGTATAGGGTGGATTGGCGAAGGTCGCCATCTCTTCATGGGTGGTGCTCAGCTGCCCAAGCAGCGGATAGCGCTTGCTGGCGATCAGCAGCTTAGTGAGATCGCGCGCGGTCGACACGTTCTGAATCGACAGCCCGGTAGGCTCTACGTAACGGGTATGGGTCATGCCCAGCTCGCGCGCTTTCGCGTTCATCGCCCGGATAAAGGCGTCGTAGCCGCCGGGATAGTGATGCGCCAGGCTGGCGGCCGCCCGGTTTTCCGAGGACATCAGCGCCAGCAGCATCATATCTTTGCGGCTGATTTCGCTGTTTAAACGCACGCGGGAAAATACGCCGCGCATTTCCGGCGTATGACTGATATCCACTTTCAGCATCTCGTTCATCGGCAGATGCGCATCGAGCGCCACCATCACCGTCATCAGCTTGGTGATAGAGGCCATCGGCCGTACCAGATCTGGATGGCTTTCGTAGATCACTTTATTCGTATTGAGATCGACAATCATCGCGCTGCCGGAGGCAATCTGCGGTTGCGCCAGCGAGACCTCGTGCGGGCTGGCAGCGGCCTGATGCACAGCAACCTGTCCGGAAAAAAGCAGGGCCAAACTTAAAAGAGACAAGCGAATTTTTGCAGGCATTATTGAAAACTTAATCGGGTAGTGATTCAGGTATGGCCAGGCCATACGCCGCCGCCGCACAATGCACGCCACGCGGGGGCTGGCGGCGTCATCATACGATGGTGACTCATCTTTTTCCTAAGGGATATTCGTATCCGGGCGTAACGAATCCGCCGTCGGCGACCCGACGGCGGCGACAGTCAGAACAGGCGATAGCCGTAGCCCCAAAGAACCACGGTCATGGCCAGCAGCACTTCAAAGACCAGCACGCCAATCGCCAGCGTCGAGCCGGAAAAGCGCAGGCTTTCTTCCCGGTCGATATTCAGAAACATAGGGATGCCGAGGTACAGCAGATAGCCGGTATAGGCCAGCGCCAGCGCGCCGACAAAAACGCAAAGCCAGACCAGCGGATAAAGCGCGACCAGCCCGCTGATAAACAGCGGCGTAGCGACATAGCCCGCAAAAACGGTACAGCGTTGCAGACTGGGACGTTGCGGATAGTTCCGCGCCATCCAGTGGATCACCCGGCCCATCACCGCAACGCCGCCTAAAATCAGGCCATAAAACAGAATGGCGAGGGCAAAAGCAGTCATCAGTGACAGCTGAACGGTACGCTGCGCGCCAAAGTCCCAACCTAATCGGGTGGTTCCGATAAACGCACAAATCACCGGGATCAGCGCCATCAATAAAACGTGATGGGTATAGTGGTGCGAAACGGTTTCGTTTTCTTGCCGGATATCGCGCATTTCACGGTCAGGATGCGCAAGAAGTCCCCAGACATGGTTCATATCTTCACTCCTTTAGCTTTGAGAGGCCGCAGCGGACTGGCGG
The DNA here is from genome assembly GCF_041224955.1 of Erwinia aeris. NCBI lineage: Bacteria > Pseudomonadati > Pseudomonadota > Gammaproteobacteria > Enterobacterales > Erwiniaceae > Erwinia > Erwinia aeris. Next base: position 312,017 of record NZ_JBGFFX010000002.1, read on the forward strand.
GTCAGGATAAAGTATAAACGATCGTAAACTGTTTATTTTTTAAACACTGCATCCTCAGGCTAAGCGGTTCTGTTTGTTACGAAAAAAAGTGCGCTTTACGGCAACTTTTGTCCCGCTTTGGCCATCAACGTTTAGACTAAGAGCTTTTAGCGCATTAACCGCAGGAGCAAAGCCAAATGGATATCAATCAACTGATCACGCAGTACGGTTACGTGGCGCTGTTTTTAGGCTGTATTGCCGAAGGGGAAACCTTCACGCTGCTGGGCGGCGTGGCGGCGCATGAAGGCCTGCTGCATTACGGTCTGGTGGTGCTGGTGGCGATGGCGGGCGGCATTCTGGGCGATACCGCGCTCTTTTTCCTCGGCCGTTACTACGGCGCAAATATCCTTAAAAAATTTACAAAACACCAGAAGCAGATCAAAAAAGCCAACTCGTTAATCCGTAAGCGGCCGGTGCTGTTTGTGATCGGCGTACGCTTTATGTACGGCCTGAGAATTGTCGGCCCGATTATCATCGGTTCCAGCCGCCTGAAGCCGCAAAAATTTATGCTGCTGAACGTGATTGGCGCGGTGCTGTGGGCGCTGATTTTCGTTTCGCTGGGCTATATCGGCGGCCAGGTTATCGCGCCGTGGCTGCATACGCTGGATCGCCACCTCAAGCAGATTTTCTGGGTGGTGCTGATTGTGGCGCTGGTCTGGGGAGTAAGGATTTGGTTTAAGCGCCGCGCGGCGCACCAGACGGATGAAGAGTAACGCTGACAGATAAAGGGCGAGGTCGCCCTTTGTCATCGGCTACTTCTGAATATAGAACTGCGGGTTCGCCAGCGTAAAGCCGCCGTCTATCACAAAAGACTGCCCGGTAGTGTAGCTGGCCCATTCGGAACAGAGCCAGGCGACCATGCTGGCTATTTCACGCGGATCGCCCGGTCGGCCTGCCGGGATCTCCGGAATAGAAACGTTACGGGCATCATCATCGCTCATGTCGTTCATCGGCGTGGCGATCGCGCCGGGCGCTACCGAATTTACCAGAATGTTATGCGGCATCAGGCTCAGCGCCATCGATTTGGTCAGGCCGCCCAGCGCATGTTTGGCAGCGGTGTAGGCCGTCGAATCCGGCAGCGGCGTGTGCTCGTGTACAGAGGTAATATTGACAATCCTGCCGCCCTCGCCCTGTTCAACCATATGGCGCGCGGCAATTTGCCCACAGATAAAAGCGCCGTCCACGTCCACGGTAAAGACTTTCCGCCACGAATCAAACGAGGTTTCCAGAAAAGGAGATTTATCGTTGGTGCCGGCGTTATTGACCAGGGCGTCAATGCGGCCGAGTTTACTGATTAACGCCTCCAGCGCCTTGCCGCCCTCCTGCGGATCCGCCAGGTCAAGATGCTGAATTTCCGCTCTCCTGCCCAGTGCACGCACCCGTTCCGCCGTATCCTGCGCGCCCTTTTCATCCGAGCGCCAGGTAATGCCGATATCGTACCCCTGCTCCGCTAACATAATCGCGCTGGCCTTGCCTATCCCGGAATCGGAAGCGGTAACAACGGCAACTTTCTGCTCTGCTTTACTCATGGGTTTCTCCTCGGTCGCTGTAAAAAAGCTAAGTATAGATGAGGGAGATTCAGCGGCATTTACACTTGCTTGCGCTTCCTGACGCCCGTCCCGCCGGACGCTGGCTATAGTTAAAAAACAACCGGCTACCCGAGGAAGGGGCATGAGCAAGATAAAAAGAAAGATCGAGGATCATGGCGTTATCGGGGATTTACGCACCTGTGCTTTAGTCGCCAACGATGGCGCAATCGACTACTTTTGCTGGCCGGATCTGGACAGCCCGTCCGTGTTTACCGCGCTGCTGGACGGCGACGAAGCGGGCCTGTTCAGCATTGAGCCTGACTGGCCGGAGGCGCGCCGCCAGCAGCTTTATCTGCCTGATACCAATATTCTGCAAACCCGCTGGCTGGATCGCAAAGGCGTGGCGGAAATTACCGACTATATGCCGCTCTGCCAGCCGGAAGACCGGCAGCCACGCCTGATCCGACGGGTTAAGGTCATTCATGGCGAAGCAACGTTTACGCTGCGCTGCGCGCCGGTTCATGACTATGCCCGCGCGGAGACCACGGCCAGCCTGAGCGAGGGCGACGTGCTGTTCAGTGCAGAGAACCAGCCCACGCTGCGGCTGAGCGGTAAAGCTGACTTCCAGCTGGCGCACAACGCGGCAACTTCTACTTTTACCTTACAGGCTGGCGAACACCGCGAGTTCGTGCTGGGCTGCGCGGACGACGAGAAGGTGGATGAGGAAAAGACCGCCCTGTGTTTCCAGGATACGCTGCGTTTCTGGCGGGACTGGAGCGCGAAAAGCACCTATCGCGGCCGCTGGCAGGAAATGGTGACCCGTTCGGCGCTGACCCTGAAGCTGCTGACCTCGTGGAAGCACGGCTCGATCGCCGCCGCCGCCACCTTCGGCCTGCCGGAGGAGCTGGGCGGTGAACGCAACTGGGACTATCGTGCCTCGTGGCTGCGCGACGCCTCTTTCAGCATGTACGCGCTGATGCGGCTGGGCTACGTCGATGAAGCCCGCCACTTTACGCATTGGGTTGGGCGCTGCGTCGAAAACAGCCATCACGACGTGGAAAAACTTCAGGTAATGTATCGCATCGACAGCGGTACCGAGCTGCACGAAAGCGAGCTGCTTAATCTTTCCGGCTACGCGAACTCCACGCCGGTACGCATCGGCAACGACGCCTGGAATCAGACGCAGCTGGATATCTATGGCGAGCTGATGGACGCTGTTTACCTGGCTAATAAATATGGCGAGGCCATCTCCCATCGCGGCTGGCTACACGTCAGTAAAATGATCGATCACGTCGGCGAAAACTGGAACAAGCCCGATGCGGGGATTTGGGAAATGCGCGGTGAACCGGAGCATTTTCTGCATTCGCGCCTGATGTGCTGGGTGGCGCTGGATCGGGCGATACGGCTGGGCCAGAAGCGCTCGCTGTCGTTTCCCTATGAGCGCTGGCTACGCATCCGCGACGAGATCCGCGAAGATATCTGGACAAACTTCTGGAATGAAGAACAGGGCCATTTCGTTGCCACACGCCACGGCGACTTTGTTGACGCCTCAATGCTGCTGATGCCGCTGGTAAGGTTCGTCGGCGCGACCGATCCTGACTGGCTGGCGACGCTCGACGTCATTAAAGATAAGCTGGTCAGTGACGGCCTGGTTAAACGCTATAACCGAACCGAAACGCCGGCTGACGGGCTGGAAGGCACGGAAGGCTCCTTTACCGCCTGTTCGTTCTGGTACGTAGAGTGCCTTGCGCGCGCCGGGCGGGTTTACGAAGCCCATTTTGAATTTGAAAAACTGCTAAGCTATGCCAATCCGCTCGGGCTTTATGCCGAGGAGTTCGATCACCAGGGCTATGCGTTGGGCAATACGCCGCAGGCGCTCAGCCATCTGGCGCTGATCAGCGCGGCCTTTTTCCTGAACCGCAAGCTGAACGGCGACGATCCGCTATGGCAGCCCTGACGCGGCGTGCCGCAGAGAACGCTCTGCGGCTAAATTTACGTAAAGCTGGCCTTTGGCCGCAAATGCAGGTTTATTCCTGCTGAGTTATGACCATATAATGTGCAGCCGGTCACAGCCGACCTGCACAGGCTCCTTTATCCACAGTTTACATGGCGCAATACCTTGAAGAATATGAAAAAAAGCATCCGCGCGTTAGCCACTTTACTGCTGGCCGCCACCGCTTACAGCCAGTCTGCTTTTGCCGTGGTTTATAATCTGCCCGCCGCCAACAGCCGTCTTATTGGCGAAAACATTGAAATTACCGTGCCTCAGGACAGCAAACTGCCGCTGGAGGCGTTTGCCGCACAGTATCAGATGGGCCTGAGCAATATGCTCGAAGCCAATCCCGGCGTGGATGTCTATCTGCCGAAAGCAGGCTCAAAACTGATCGTGCCTCAGCAGCTGATCCTGCCCGACGCGCCGCGCGAAGGGGTGGTGATCAACAGCGCTGAAATGCGTCTTTATTACTATCCGAAAGGCGGTAAGACCGTGGTCGTGCTGCCGGTCGGCGTGGGCGAACTGGGTAAAGATACGCCGGTAAACTGGACGACAACGGTACAAAGCAAGAAAGACGGCCCAACCTGGACGCCGACGAAAAAGATGCATGAAGACGCCGCGGCGGCCGGTTCGCCGCTGCCGCCGATCTTCCCGGCCGGCCCGGACAACCCGATGGGCCTTTACGCGCTCTATATCGGCCGCCTGTACGCTATCCACGGCACCAACGCTAACTTTGGCATCGGCCTGCGCGTCAGCCACGGCTGCGTGCGCCTGCGCGCCGACGATATCAAATGGCTGTTCGACAACGTGCCTGTGGGTACGCGCGTACAGTTTATCGACCAGCCGTTGAAGGCGAGCGTGGAGCCGGACGGCACCCGCTATATCGAGGTGCACAACCCGCTGTCGCAGACCGAAGAGCAGTTCAACTCTCGCGAGCCGGTGCCGCTGACGCTGACCGCCGCCGTGAATAAAGTGGTTGGCGACGCCAGCGTGGACAGCGCAAGCCTCGAAGCCGCGCTGAAAGCCCGTACCGGCATGCCGACCAAGGTCAACGGCGCGTCCGGCAACGGCTATGCGGCCCCGATCCCTGTTCAGGAGAACAACAGCGCGCAGCCAACAGAGCAGCCAACCACGCCAGTTACGCCGCAGGGCGCTAACGTGGGCGGCGAGGCGGCTCCGGCGGCTACGGTAGACGGCCAGCCCGCGACCGTAGACGGTCAGGCCACCGGCGAAGGCGCAACCGACGCGCCGCAGGCACCGGCGGCAGGCGACAACGGCTTTGTCGTGCCGGCGCAGCCTGGCCCGGTTTACGATAAGACCACCAAACCGGCAGCGAAAGTCGCGGTGCCAGCGCAGTCGTAACCGAACTCGCTCACTCACCAGCAAAAACGGGCCTTATGGCCCGTTTTTTATTGCACGCCGTGGGCTTTCTGACCGTTCTCTCCCGCAACTTTCATTTTTTTCTCAACCTGTTCTGTGATCGTTTTCAATAATTACTACATTCCTGCCAGAGATTATTTTTTAAACGGCTACGTTTTAAAAACGCAACGACATCCCATTAAAACAATAATGGCCAGCAAGACTTATCTTTCACCTCTGGAAGGCAAAAATGGCAAAAAAAAGTAATGCTCAGGATATTGATAAACTGATCGAACTGGTGGGCGGAAAAGAAAATATAGCAACGGTGAGCCATTGTATTACGAGGCTCAGATTTGTGCTTAACGATCCGGCGAAAGCCAGGCCCAAAGAGATTGAAACGCTGCCGATGGTGAAAGGCTGTTTTACCAATGCCGGTCAGTTTCAGGTGGTTATCGGCACGGATGTCGATGACTGGTATCAGGTATTGCTCAAACAAACACAGCTTAGCGGCACCGATAAAGAAAGCGCCAAGCGGGTCGCCAGGCAGAATATGAAATGGCACGAAAGCCTGATCTCGCACTTTGCCGAAATCTTTTTCCCGCTGCTGCCGGCGCTTATCAGCGGAGGGTTAATATTAGGCTTCCGTAATCTGATTGGGGATTTACCGCTTTATAACGATGCTCCGCTTACCGCCGCATCGGTAGTATGGAAAAGCGTTTACGATTTCTTGTGGTTAATTGGCGAGGCGATCTTCTTTTATATTCCGGTAGGCCTGTGCTGGTCTGTGGTTAAAAAAATGGGCGGTACCCCGATTTTAGGGATCGTGCTGGGGATCACCCTGGTTTCGCCGCAGCTGATGAATGCTTACCTGTTAGGCCAGCAGGTGCCTGAGTCGTGGAATTTTGGCTGGTTTACTATCGATAAGGTCGGCTATCAGTCTCAGGTTATCCCTTCAATTCTGGCTGGCCTGACGCTGGCATGGATTGAGCTTAAGCTGAAGCGTATCGTGCCGGATTATTTAACGCTGGTGGTGGTGCCGGTGGTATCGCTGCTGATCGCGGTGTTTCTGGCGCATACCCTTATTGGGCCTTTTGGCCGCATTGTCGGTAACGGTATCGCCTGGGGCGTAAGCCACCTGATGACCGGGCCTTTTGCCCCCGTCGGCTCCGCGCTGTTTGGCTTTTTGTATGCCCCGCTGGTTATCACCGGCGTGCATCAGACCACGCTGGCGGTAGATTTACAGCTGATCCAGAATCTTGGCGGCACACCGGTCTGGCCCATTATCGCCCTGTCGAACATGGCGCAGGGGTCAGCGGTGCTCGGCATCATCTTTATGAGCAAAAAAGTGAACGAGCGTGAAATCTCCGTACCAGCGGCTATCTCCGCTTATCTGGGCGTAACCGAACCGGCCATGTACGGGATCAACATGAAATACCGTTTTCCCATGCTGTGCGGCATGGTGGGATCGGCCTGCGCCGGTCTTATCTGCGGGCTTTCCGGCGTGATGGCGAACGGGATTGGCGTTGGCGGGCTGCCGGCTATTTTGTCGGTTAAAACGCAATATTGGGCCGTGTTTGGCATGGCGATGGTCGTCGCTATTGTTATTCCGCTGCTGCTTACGATGGCGATTTACAAACGCAAACAGGCCGCCGGCAAGCTGCTGGTAGTCTGAGAAAAGGCCGCTAAAAATGACGGAGCGTTAGTCCGTCTGCGGCGAAGACCTCCGGGCGCTACCATTTCAGGCCCAGGCCGGTGGTAAAGTTACGCTCGTTGAGCGTATCGCGCGTGCCGCTGACCAGGTTATGGCCGTAGCTGACGTTCAGCGAAGACCAGCTGGTCAGCTGGTAACGCAGGCCGACTTCCGCATCCAGCGTAAAGATGTTGCCATCCAGCGAATGCCCCGCGTCGCCGTGGCTGAACAGCGCAATCTTTCTGCCCTCAAGAAAGCGCTGATAGTCCCAGCGCAGCGACGCGCCTAAATGGCTGTCATAACTGCCGTCGCTATAGCCATAGGTAAACGCGCCGCCCAGCAGGGCCAGCGAGAAAGAACCCAGCTCGTCATCCCAGAACTGATAGCCAGGACCGGTGCCCAGCAGCGCCTGTTCGGAAAGATCCTCCACCCAGTCGCGCTTGTAGCTGGCCCTGCCCTGCCAGAACAGCCGATCCTGAAACTTATAGTCCAGCGCGTAGCGCAGGCTGTAGTTTTCGGTGTTCATGCTGTCGTCTTCTTTTTCGCGCGTATAGGTGCCGCCGAAATCGTTACGCCATTTGCCCACGTTGACCTTGTTGTTGTAAGCGAAATGCGAGTCCTGAGTATGGGTAGAGGCTTTTTTCAGGCTGACGCCCACATCGATATTGCCGGTCCAGGTCAGCGCGTCGGTTTTAGGCTTAGGCTTCATAAATTCGTCGAACTTCGCAACCTGAACGCGCTGCTCGTCATCGCCGCGCCGCACCACAATATAGCCCCGATCGGCGGCTTCCAGCTGCGCTTTAAACACCGTATCGCCGCTGCGCAGATCTATCGCCTTTTCACTGGAAAGCGTGCTGACCGCCCCCCAGTCCAGCGAAAGCGTACCGCCGTAGCTGCTGTCCATCACCAGTTTGCCGTCGCTTAACGAACGGATGGTACCGCTGAGGCGATCGCCATTTTTCATCCAGACCGTATCGGCGCGGGCAGCCCCCGTCGCCAGCACGGGCAGTAATAGCAGGCCGGTAAGCGGCGAGCGAAATAAAGAAAAAGACATAGGCGTGAACAGAATCCTCTGAAACGGCGGGCGAATGTCTTTATACCCTAATTGATAACGCGGGCGCTAAGCACGGGAATATATCTGATAAATAAGGTGATTAACGTTATATGCTGCGTTAGTAGACGTTATCAGATGCTATTTCGGTCATCTTACTGTCATCAAGCCTGCGTACATCTTCAGACAGGTGTCTCTTTTTCGCTGACGGCTGAGAGGATTTATGAGCGACAATAGCGCAGTACCGCACTATCCGGCGGCCAGCAGTCGCCCCGTTTTCCAAAAGAACAGTCGGCTCTCCGTGCTGCTGTTTATTCTGCTGCTCGTGCTGGGCATCGCCTTCGCCGGCGTGAACCTCTTTCGTGACGTCAGCGACGCGGGCGGCGCCAGCACCAGCTACGTTCCCTATCTGCTGCTCGGCATGGCGCTGCTGATTGCGCTGGGCTTTGAGTTCGTCAACGGCTTTCACGATACGGCCAACGCCGTGGCGACGGTGATCTATACCCACTCGCTGACGCCAACCGTGGCGGTGATTTGGTCGGGATTTTTTAACTTCCTGGGCGTGCTGCTTTCCAGCGGCGTGGTCGCCTTCGGCATTATTTCGCTGCTGCCCGTGGAGCTGATTTTACAGGCGAGCAGCGGCGGCGGCTTCGCGATGGTTTATGCGCTGCTGTTTTCCGCTATTCTCTGGAACCTGGGCACCTGGTGGTTTGGCCTGCCCGCCTCCTCTTCCCATACGCTTATCGGCTCTATTATCGGCGTCGGCGTGGCGAACGCGCTGATCCACGGCCGTACCGGCACCAGCGGCGTGGACTGGGATCAGGCGCTGAAAGTGGGCTATGCGCTGCTGCTGTCGCCGGTAGTGGGCTTTGTCTGCGCGGGCCTGCTGCTGCTGGTGATGAAGCGCGTGGTGAAAAATCGTCGCCTGTATAGCGCGCCGCAGGGCAACCGCAAGCCGCCGGTGTGGATACGCGGGCTGCTGATTTTAACCTGTACCGGCGTCTCTTTCGCGCACGGTTCCAACGACGGTCAGAAAGGCATGGGGCTGATAATGCTGATCCTGGTCGGCACCATGCCGATGGCCTACGCGCTGAACCGTTCTATCCCTGCTGAACAAAGCCCGCGCGTGGCGGCGCTGGCTACCGTGACGCAACAGGAGCTGCTGCGCCAGTCGTCCGGCGTGCCGATGCCCGCTTCGCCCTACGACGTGCTGACGGCCTACGTGCGCACCACCACGCTGACGCCGCAGGTTCTTCCCGCGCTGGCGCAGCTAACCGGCGCTATTGGCGATCAGATCCGACAATACGGCACCGTGGATAAGATCCCGGCGCAGGCCGTTTCTAATACCCGCAATACTATGTATCTGGCTTCGGAAACCATCAAGCATCTGAAGAGCGAACCGCAGTTCAGGCTGCCCGCGCAGACGCAGCGGGATCTGGATGCGCTGAAGGCAGAGCTGGATAACGCCACGCGCTTTATTCCCTGGTGGGTGAAGGTGGTGGTCGCTATCGCGCTGGGTCTGGGGACGATGGTGGGCTGGCGCAGGATCGTGGTAACGGTGGGTGAAAAAATCGGCAAAACGCACCTGAGTTACGCCCAGGGCGCCAGCGCGGAGCTGGTGGCAATGGCGACTATCGGCGCCGCAGATGGTTTTGGCCTGCCGGTTTCCACCACGCACGTGCTCTCTTCCGGCGTGGCGGGCACCATGGCCGCTAACCGTTCCGGGCTACAGCTTGCCACGCTGCGCAACCTGGCCATGGCCTGGATATTAACGCTGCCGGTGTCGATCCTGCTTTCCGCCTCGCTTTACTGGCTTTTTACCCGCTTTTAACCGCCGCTTCAGGCTGCATCACCTTGATGCAGCCTTAGTTTTCTAACGCTGCGCCCGCCCGCAGGCGTAACCGCATAATCACCACCAGCGCAAAAGCCACCACCACAGCCGCTGCCAGATAAACGGTATCAATACCCCAGCGCCCTATCAGCAGTCCCGCCACCGGCCCAGTGATGCCCAGGCCAAAATCCAGAAAGGCAGAATAGAGGCCGAGCGCCGATCCCTGGTTTTGCGGCGCCACCTGCCTGATAGCCTCCACGCCCAGCGCCGGAAAGATCAGCGAAAAGCCGGAGCCGGTCAGAAACGCGCCGATATCCACCACCAGCGACGAGTGCGCCTGCCAGATAATCAGCAGGCCAACGCACTCGATAGCGAAAGAGCAGGCGGAAACGCGCAGGCCGCCAAACCGGCTGATAAAGTTGCTGAACACCAGACGCATCGCCACAAAACCCGCGCTGAACAGCGTCAGCGAAAAGGCCGCGCCGCGCCAGCCGTGGCTGGCAAAATAGAGCGTGATAAAGGTGGCGATAACGCCGAAGCCGATAGTGCCCAACCCCAGACAGAGTCCGTACGGCCAGATACGGGAAAACACCTGGTTAAACGGAATGCGCTGGCCTGTAGTGACCACCACCGCCGCACGGCGAGACGCCAGCCAGAAACCAAAAACCGCCATCAGCACAATCAATCCGGCAAAACCAGGGATGCCGAAGGCGGCGTTAAGCATCACGCCCAGCGGCGCGCCCATCGCCATCGCCAGATAGGTCGCCACGCCGTTCCAGGAGATTACCCGCGCGCTTTGCGTGGTGCCGACAATATTAATGCCCCAGAGAATGGAGCCGGTGGCGGTCAGGCTTTCGCCCAGCCCTAACATAACGCGCCCGATAGCCAATAAAATCAGGCTGGTTAGCGGCGTGCTAAACATCACCGCCAGGATGCTGAACAAACCGCTGGCGCCGCACAGCACCAGGCCCATCAGCACCACTTTTTTCGGGCCGAGCAGATCGGCATAGCGCCCGGCCTGTGGACGGCTGATCAGGGTAGCGAAGTATTGCAGGCTGATAATTAAGCCAGCGATAAAGGTGCTGTAGCCCAACTGGTTATGCACGTAGCCAGGCAGAACCGCCAGCGGCAGACCGATAGAGAGGTAGCAAAAGAAGGTGAAAATCACCACGGAAATAATGCGCTTGTTGAGCTGAGCGCTGGATAAGGCTGGGATCGCAGACATGTCAGAGCCGGAAAATAAGTGTGATAAGCCTCACATCATACCCTTAGCACAAGGTGAGATCCTGCGGCTAAATGTTACAAATTTGTAATAGGAACGGCGAGTTATCTCACCGTTAACGCATAGCGATCCACCGCCAGCGCGATCTCGCCTGAGGTTTTCAACGCGCGTACCTGGCTAAACAGATCGCTGGCTTCCTGATAGGCTTTGCGCAGATAGCCCAGCCACTGTTTGATCCTGGCAACATGATAAAGCCCGGTATCACCCTGTTTTTCCAGCTGCACGTAGCGCTGTAGCAGCGTCACTACCTGCGGCCAGGGCAAAGGCGGTTCGTTGTATTTAATCACCCGGCTCAGATTGGGGACATTAAGCGCGCCGCGCCCGATCATCACGGCGTCGCAGCCCGTTACCCGCAGACAATCCTGCGCGCTTTGCCAGTCCCAGATTTCACCGTTGGCGATAACCGGGATAGTCAGACGCTGGCGGATCTCGCCAATCGCCTGCCAGTTAATCCGCTCCGGCTTGTAACCATCTTCTTTGGTGCGCCCGTGCACCACCAGTTCGCTGGCGCCGGCCTGCTCTACCGCATCCGCGATTTCAAACTGTCGCGCGCCTGACTCCCATCCCAGCCGCACCTTCACCGTCACCGGCAAATGCGCAGGAACGGCTGCGCGCATCGCTTTCGCGCCGCGATAAATCAGCTCGGGATCTTTCAGCAGGGTGGCGCCGCCGCCGCTGCCGTTAACGGTTTTGGAAGGACAGCCGCAGTTCAGATCGACGCCCCAGGAGCCCAGCTCCGCCGCGCGCGCCGCGTTTTCCGCCAGCCATTCAGGATACTGACCCAGCAGCTGAATACGCACCAGCGTGCCGGAAGGCGTACGGCTGGCGTGAAGCAGCTCCGGACAGAGCCGGTAAAAGGATTTGGCAGGCAAAAGCTGATCGACCACCCGCAGAAACTCGGTGATACAGAGATCGTAATCGTTGACGTCGGTGAGCAGTTCGCGCACCAGTGAATCAAGCACGCCCTCCATCGGGGCAAGTAAAACGCGCATGTCACAAACCGTTGCTGATAAAGGAAAGAGGAGGCTGGCTTAACCGCCAGCGAAAACAAGGGGATCGGGCGATCCCCCTTATTTACCGTTACGCCGGGTTAGAGCGACGCTGACGGGTTTTGTTGGTGCGCGGTGCGCCAGCGCTTTCGCCCTGACGACGTGGGCCGCTGCCCTGACGCTCCGACTGGCTACGCTCGCCGCTGGCTGCCTGGCCACGGCCACCGCCGTTACCGCTACGGTTGCCGCTCTGACCGCGTTCGCCGCCGCGATTGCCCTGCGGCGCGCCGCGACCACGGCCTGCACCGCCGCCACCGCCGCCACGCTGCTGACGACCGTTCTGAATCGGCTCCGCTTTGATGCTCGGATCCGGCTCGTAGCCTTCAATAGCGATACGCGGGATCTCACGCTTCAGCACGCGCTCGATATCGCGCAGCAGCTTGTGCTCGTCCACGCAGACCAGCGACAGCGCTTCGCCGGTGGCGGCAGCACGGCCCGTACGGCCGATACGGTGCACATAATCTTCCGGCACGTTCGGCAGCTCGTAGTTAACTACGTGCGGCAGTTCGGAAATATCGATACCGCGCGCGGCGATGTCGGTCGCCACCAGTACGCGAATGTTGCCGTCTTTAAAGTCGCTCAGCGCACGGGTACGCGCGCCCTGGCTCTTGTTGCCGTGGATGGCGGCGGCGGTGATGCCATCTTTATTCAGCTGTTCAGCCAGATGGTTAGCGCCGTGCTTGGTGCGGGTAAACACCAGCACCTGCTGCCAGTTGTCGCGACCAATCAGGAAAGAAAGCAGTTCCCGCTTGCGCTTTTTGTCCACAAAGTGCACGTGCTGGGTAATCTGCTCGGAAGCGGTGTTGCGGCGAGCCACTTCCACCTGCTCCGGGTTATGCAGCAGTTTTTCCGCCAGGGTTTTGATCTCGTCGGAGAAGGTAGCGGAAAACAGCAGGTTCTGACGCTTAGCCGGCAGCTTGGACAGCACGCGACGGATATCGTGGATAAAGCCCATATCCAGCATACGGTCCGCTTCGTCCAGCACCAAGATTTCAACCTGTGACAGATCCAGCGCGTTCTGATGCTCCAGATCCAGCAGACGGCCCGGAGTTGCCACCAGCACGTCAACGCCGCCGCGCAGCTTCATCATCTGCGGGTTAATGCTGACGCCGCCAAAGACGACCAGCGAGCGCAGATCCAGATATTTACTGTAATCGCGCACGTTTTCGCCAACCTGCGCGGCCAGCTCGCGGGTTGGGGTTAAGATCAGCGCGCGAACGGGGCGGCGACCTTTTGGATGCGGGCTTGAGCTGCTCAGCAGCTGCAGCAGCGGCAGCGTAAAACCAGCGGTTTTACCGGTACCGGTCTGGGCGCTGGCCATCAGGTCGCGCCCGCCCAGTACGACAGGGATCGCCTGACGCTGAATAGGGGTTGGCTCGTTATAGCCCTGTTCGTTAACTGCACGCAAAATATCGGCATTAAGGCCGAGAGAATCAAATGACATAAAGTTGACTGACTCCGGTTCCGCCCTGACCGCGACAAGCGGTGTAGTTTCCAGGGGGAGAATATGACGCCAGGCTCAGCCTGACGCTTGAAAGGGGGCACAAACCACGGTGCGTAAGGGCCGGATTATAACAGATGTTCCACGCCCGGCGCGAAATATTCTTTCACGGCCAAAAAAGCGGCGGGTTTATCACGGGAACGGGGGCCGGGAAGCGGCAGGATAGCGGGAAGCGGCAGGATAGCGGGAAGCGGCAGGATGGCGGGAAGCGGCAGGATGGCGGGAAGCGGCAGGATGGCGGGCCGTCGCGGCCCGCCCGGCGTTAACGGCGAACGCGCACCGGCTCTTTAGCCAGCAGCGAAACCACGGCGGGCCCGGTCAGCATGACCACGCCAACGCAGCCCAGCAGCAGGTTGTTATGCACTACGCGGGACAGCAGATACAGCACCAGCATCGCGGCGCCAAAATAGTAAGTGGTGGTGACGTCTTCCAGGAAGTCGCCCAGGCGACGTAAACGCGGCAGGCGCTGGGCCGGCAGCATGACGATAAAGACGCTGGCGTACATCGCCAGTAACACCGAGCTGACCTGGAACAGCGCATGATGCTGCCAGCCCCAGACAAGGGCGGCAATCAGCAGCAGGTGCAGCGTGATATGGACACAGGTTTGTCCGGTAACAATCTGAACACGATTGGACCATTTCATTATTTTATCTCCCGACAGACCTGACTGAGGTCTGCCCAAGCCTGGCTGTCACAGTAAGTGACAACGCATTTCATCAGACTACCGTAGTTCTTAATTAATGCCGTAAATTTCTGCACTTAGCGGCACACTTTTGTGACAAGGACTACACTTTACTCTTCCTGATCCGAAGAGGAGAGCGCGCACAGTATGTCACAAAAACCGCAAGGATTTTCATTAAAAGTCCTGACGATCAATACGCACATGGGTTTCAGCGCGACCAATAAGCGTTTTATTTTGCCGGAATTAAGGGATGCGGTCAGAGATACCTCGGCCGATATTGTCTTTTTGCAGGAGGTCATGGGCTCTCACGATCTGCACTCTATTAAGGTGCAGAACTGGCCCGACACGCCCCATTACGAATTTCTTGCCGAGATGATGTGGCAAGATTTCGCCTATGGGCGCAACGCCGTCTATCCTGAAGGCCATCATGGCAACGCGCTGCTGTCCCGCTTTCCCATTTTGTCCTATGAAAACCGGGATATCTCCGTAGAGGGCACGGAAAAGCGGGGCCTCCTGTACTGTAAAATAACGCTCCCCGACAGCGACAAGATTTTGCATACCGTCTGCGTGCATCTGGGCCTGCGGGACGCGCATCGCGCCGCTCAGCTAACCATGCTCTGCGAGCTGCTTAATAGTCTGCCGCCGGATGAACCCGTGGTGGTGGCGGGCGACTTCAACGACTGGCAGCAAAAAGCCAATAAAATATTACAACGAGGAGCGGGGATGGAAGAGGTATTCAGCCAGAAAAACGGCCGCCCGGCACGTACCTTCCCTGCCCGCTTTCCTCTGTTACGACTGGATCGAATTTACGTCCGTAATGCCGCCGTCAGTCATCCGCACAAAATACCGCTGCGACCCTGGTCGCACCTGTCCGATCACGCGCCTCTGGCTGTGGAGATACACTTATGAAAACGGAATGGCGTGACGGTAATCACCTGCGCCTGTTGGCCAATGGCGAACAATATTTTCCCCGCGTCTTCGAGGCGATCCGCCGCGCAAAAGAGAGCGTGCTGCTGGAAACTTTTATTCTTTTTGAGGATGAAGTCGGAAAAGCTCTGCAGGAAGTTATTCTGGATGCCGCCACGCGCGGCGTGAAGGTTGAAATGCTGCTGGACGGCTATGGCTCTAACGACCTTTCGCCGGAATTTATCCGCAGTCTCACCTCCGCTGGCGTGCGCTTTATCTTTTACGATCCGCGCCCGCTGGTGTTTGGCATGAGAACCAACGTTTTCCGCCGCATGCACCGTAAAACCGTGGTTTGCGACGGTGAAATCGCTTTTGTCGGCGGCATTAACTATTCCGCCGAGCATAATTCCAGCTACGGCGAGGAAGCGAAGCAGGACTACACCGTCGAGGTCAAAGGCCCGGTGGTGGAAGATATTGCCCGCTACGTCAAGGAGGCGATCAACAGCGAACAGCCGGTCAGGCGCTGGTGGAACGGACGGTCGCACCGCGCCGTGCGCAACCGTGCGCCGGGCGATGCGCAGGTGCTGTTTGTCTGGCGCGATAACGACGAGCACCGCGACGATATCGAGCAACACTATATCGATATGCTGCGCGAGGCCAAAGAAGAGGTGATTATCGCCAACGCCTATTTCTTCCCCGGCTATCGTCTGCTGCGCGAAATGCGCTCGGCGGCCCAGCGCGGCGTATCGGTGAAATTGATCGTGCAGGGCAAGCCCGATATGCCGATCGTCAAGGTCGGCGCAGAGCTGCTGTATAACTACCTGGTCGGCGGCGGCGTGGAGGTGTACGAATATATCCGGCGTCCGCTCCATGCCAAAATTGCCATCCAGGATAACTTCTGGTCAACGGTTGGCTCCAGCAATCTCGATCCGCTTAGCCTGTCGCTGAACCTGGAGGCGAATCTGATCATTCACGATCGCGCATTCAACCAGACCCTGCGCACCGAACTGACGCGTCTGCTGGCCGAGGATTGCGTACGGGTGGATGAAGATAAGCTCCCTCCTCAAAACTGGTGGCAGCTGGGGAAAAGCATTGTGGTCTTCCACTTCCTGCGGCATTTCCCGGCGATTGCCGGCTGGCTGCCCGCGCATACGCCTAAGCTGGCGCAGATCGCGCCGCCGGTGCAGCCTGAAATGGAAACCCAGGATCGCGTCGAATCTGACAGTGAAAAAGAGAGGGCTAAATCCTGATGTCTCAGTCACATGCTCGCTGGAAATGGATAAAAAAAGGGCTGACCGGCCTGTTTTTTATCGCGGTAATCGTGCTGCTGGTGATTTACGCCCGCAAGGTTAACTGGCATGACGTGCTTAACGTTATTACCAACTATAACCGCACGGCTATTCTCGCCTCCGTAGCTCTGGTGATGGTCAGCTATCTGACCTATGGCCTCTACGATTTAATCGGCCAGGCCTACTGCGGCCACAAGCTGCAAAAGCGGCAGGTGATGCTGGTGTCGTTTATCTGCTACGCCTTTAACCTGACGCTCAGTACCTGGGTAGGCGGCGTGGCGATGCGCTACCGGCTCTATTCGCGGCTCGGCCTGAGCGGCAGCACCATTACGCGTATTTTTTCGCTCAGTATCGCTACCAACTGGCTGGGCTACGTGCTGGTGGCCGGTATCGTCTTCAGCAGCGGCGCGGTGCCGATCCCCAAAGGCTGGTTTATCGGCGAAGGCACGCTGCGCGCGATCGGCGTGGGGCTGCTGGCCTTTGTGGTGTTTTATCTTGCGCTCTGCGCCTTCTCCAAACGTCGCCGCTGGACGGTAAAAGGCCACAAGCTGGCTTTGCCCTCTTTCCGCATGGCGATGCTGCAGTTTGCGGTGTCCAGCGCTAACTGGCTGGTGATGGGGATGATTATCTGGCTGCTGTTTGCGCAGCAGGTTGATTATCCTCAGGTGCTGGGCGTGCTGCTGATCAGCAGTATTGCGGGCGTGATTATTCATATCCCTGCCGGGATTGGCGTGCTGGAAGCGGTATTCCTGGCGCTGTTGAGCGGCGAGCATCTGTCGCACGGCGCCATTATCGCCGGGCTATTGGCCTATCGCGTCATCTACTTTATCGCGCCGCTGCTGTTGGCGCTGGTGCTTTATCTGTGGCTGGAGAGCCGGGCGAAAAGCCTGAGGCATAAAAACCAGCAGGATATGCAAAAGCAGGCGTAAAAAAAGGGGCGGTAAACGCCCCTTGTTCATTAACGGCGGTTGCCGAAAATCCGCAGCAGCATCAGGAACAGGTTAATAAAGTCCAGATACAGCGTCAGCGCGCCCATAATCGAGTGGCGGCGCAGATTCTCTTTATCCCGCACATCAATATTCTCACCGATATTTTTCAGCTTCTGCGTGTCATACGCGGTCAGCCCGACGAACACCAGCACGCCGATATAGGTAACGGCCCACATCAGCGCGGTGCTTTTCAGCCAGAAGTTAACCAGCGACGCCAGCAGAATACCGATCAGCGCCATAAACAGGATACTGCCCATCCGGCTCAGATCGCGCTTAGTGGTATAGCCCCAGAAGCTCATTACGCCGAACATCCCGCCGGTGACCACAAAAGTGCTGGCGATAGACGAATAGGTATATAGCAAAAAGATGCTGGCCAGCGTCAGCCCGGTCAGCGCCGAATAGAGCATAAACAGACCGGTCGCGACCGCGCCGCTCAGCTTGTGCACCATGCCGGACAGCACAAAGACCACGGCCAGCTGGGCGATAATCAGCCCGTAAAAGGTAATTTTATTGGCAAAAACCAGCTGCATGACCGCAGGGGTGTTGGCGGCAAACCAGGACACGAAAGCGGTCAGCAGCAGACCGCAGGTCATCCAGCCGTAGACCTGCGCCATGTAGGTTTGCAGGCCCGTGGTGGCGCCGGAAACAATAGAACCGTTGGAACGAGGATATCTTTCCATGATGCTCTCCTTTAAGGTGAATTTACTGCTAAGTCTGGCACAGTCCGGCCGGGTTGGGCCAGCAGCGCCTGTAGCTTTTTCGTGACAAAAATTCCCCTTGCACCACAAACCTGGCCTGACGCCCCGCGACTGTATAAAGGTCAACCATTTTTTGCCGATAGAGTGAACACAGGGAGAACGCTTACCGGGAAGTCTGAGAACAATTTAATTCACTCCAGGGGTTCCTGATGAACAAGCCACACCAGAAGCGAAAAATGAGCACGCGCACCATGATGCTCCTGACCGGCGCATTAACTATCACGCTCGGTTTTACCATCACTATTGGTCTGCTCAGCTGGCAGTCCAGCCAGCAGCAGCGCAAAATCGCCGAGCAGTATCTGGGACAAATTGCCCAAAGCAACGCGCTCAGCGTGCAGCAAAGCCTTGATTACGCCCGCACGGTAGCCAGAGATATGGGCCAGAGCATTCTCGCCCTGCCCGCCGCTGGCGTGCCCGACCGCAAAGTCGCGGAAGAGTTAATGAAGGCAGCCATGAAGCAGAATCCGGACTATCTGTCGCTGTCGATCACCTTTGAAGCCAATGCCTTTGACGGCAAAGATGCGGAATTCGCCGCCCAGCCCGGTACGCCGCCGCAGGGACGTTTCGCGCGCTTTGTCGATCGCGACAGCGCGGGCAATTTCGCCATGCATAATCTGGAATCCATCTTCACGCCCGGCCAGGGCGACTACTATCTGATCCCGCAAAAGCTGCAAAAGGATGTATTGATTGAACCTTACAGCTACGCCTATAACGGCGTGCCGACGCTGCTGACCTCGGTGGCGGCGGTGATTATGGATAACGGCCAGCTGAAAGCGGTCGCCACGTCCGATATCTCGCTCGCCTCGCTGCAAAAAAGCGTGGGCGCGGTGAAGCCCTGGAGCGGCACCGGCTATGCGCTGCTGCTTTCCAACAAAGGCCTGGTGGTGTCCAGCCCTGACAAAGCGGAAGCGGGCAAGGCGTATAAAGGCGAAACCAACGGCTTTACCCAGGATGTGGTGCAGCATTTTGACCGCGTGCTGGGCGAGGATGTGCTGGAAACCTGGCGCCCTGTGACCATCGGCAACAGCCAGCAGCCCTGGTATCTGGGCGTGGTGGCGCCGGTCAGTGCGGTAATGGCTGAGGCCAACCGTCAGCTGATCCATGCGCTGATTATGATGGTGCTGAGCATTGTGATTGTCTGCGCCGTGCTGGGTGTGCTGTTCAGCCGAAAAATCTCCCGGCCGGTGGGCGGCGAACCCTCTCAGGCCGCAGAAATCGCGCTTGGCGTGGCGGAAGGCAACCTCAGCGCGGATATTCCGGTTGGTGCGCAGGACAGGCAAAGCATTTTCTTCGCCATGCAGACCATGCAGCAGCAGCTGCGCACGATGGTTGGCGAGATCATTTCCGCCAGCGATTCCGTCCGCCAGGGCGCAGAAGAGATCGCTTCCGGCAACCTCGATCTGGCATCACGTACCGAACAGCAGGCCGCCGCGCTGGAAGAGACCGCCGCCAGCATGGAACAGCTTACCGCCACGGTGAAGCACAATGCCGATAACGCGCACAGCGCCACCGAGCTGACCGATAACGCCACCGCTATCGCACAGCGAGGCGAGCAGCTGGTGCAGCAGGTGGTGGAAATCATGCAGCAGATTGACGAAAGCTCGCAGAAAATCGGTGCGATCACCAGCATCATTAACGGCATTGCTTTCCAGACCAATATTCTGGCGCTTAACGCCGCGGTGGAAGCCGCTCGGGCTGGCGAACAGGGCCGTGGTTTCGCCGTGGTGGCGTCGGAAGTACGCAGTCTGGCGCAGCGCAGCGCCAACGCGGTAAAAGACATCTCGGCGCTGATTGGCGAATCAACGCAGCGCGTGAATACCGGGGTTTCGCTGGTGCAGGACGCGGGCAGAACCATGCAGGAGATGAATACCGCCGTGAATTCCGTGAAGACGATTATCGGCGAGATCGTGCACGCTTCCGACGAGCAGTCGCAGGGCATTGGCCAGGTGACGGTGGCCGTCAACCAGATGGACGGCGCGACGCAGCAGAACTCCGCGCTGGTTCAGCAAATGTCCGCCGCCGCCGCTTCGCTGGAAGATCAGGCGAAACAGCTGGCGCAAACGGTACAAATTTTCAGGCTGGAATCGGCATAACGGAAGATGGCAGCCTCTTAGTGAGGCTGCCTTAATCGCTCAGGATAACGTCAGGCAAAAGCATCCGGGCCTTTGCGCGCCAGCGTATTCAGTACCCTTAACGCCGCGCCGTTAGGTTTCTTTTCGCCCCGCTCCCATTTGGAAATGGTTACCACCGACATATTGACGTATTCGGCCAGCATCGCCTGGCTGAGATCGAAACGCTCGCGCAGCTGCCGTATCGCCTGGCCGGGCATATCCTGCACCGCCGGAAGACGCTGGCGTAGCTCCTGCAATCGAACACGGGCATCAATGTAGTGCACGGTTTCAGCAGAAACGCCGCCGACTTCATGAAAGTCGTGGGCGATTTCCTGTAAGTCCTTTAAATGGTCAACCATCAAATTTAACCTCTCGCATTTTTCCTGCGGCCAGCGCTTTTTCCACTATTTCAGGCGACATAGTGAACAGCTCCGCCGCAATTTTTCTGTATGCTTCAAGCTCGCTGGCTGAAATTTCCTTACCCGCTTTTTTTGCAGCGGATTTAGGGTAACCGTTAACAAAGAAAAGATGCTGTTGCAATTTAAACACCACCACAGCACGCGCGCCTCCGCTTTTTCCAGCCTCCAGCGGAATGCGCTTTTTATAGACATGGCCGCCCAGACTGGCTTCATAATAACCGGCTATTACTTCTCTGGCGGCCTGCCGAATCTTATCGTTATCAATACCCGTCCCCTTGAGATTTCTGTCGAACGGCTTTAATACAAAAATCGCCATTATCGCTATCCTTGCTATCAATTACCCGGCGCTTCCTGCGCCCTGACAGACCTCACTTTACTATAGTACTAAGGACAGTAGCAAAGCGCAATATTTAACCATATCGACTTAGTTTGCCCGTCCCAGACAGCTTTGATAACGTCCGTCCACGCGCTGCGCGAACCAGGCGGTAGTCAGACTGCGGGTAATTTTCGGGCTTTCCAGCTTAATACCGGGCAGCATCTCGCGCGGCTGACGCCTGCCGGCATTTTTATCCGCCCGGGCAAACACCTGCTGCCATAAGTCGGTTTTTTCAAACGCCAGCGTTTCGCCTTTCTCCAGCGCGCTGCGGATGGCGCCGTCGCTTAACCCTAAGTGCAACGCCCGTACCGCCAGCTCGGTGGAGCCGGCCGCATCCGAACCGTACTGGATCAAATCGCCGTCCAGCGCCAGTTTAATGCCGCTAAGCCGCGCCACGGCAGCCTGAAACGCCGCGTTGCGGCTGGCATACCAGCCCGCGTTAAAATCCGCGAAGCGGTAAAGCGTTTTGCTGTAGTTAGCCGGATAGCCAAGCAGATGGCGGGTGCCGAACCAGACGCCGCCGCGACGGCTGAACACTTCCCGACGAATAGTGCCATCGATTGGGTAAGGGTAGCCATCGGCATGGGCCTCGGCAAAGGCAATGCTGACCTGCATCGGGCCGCCGGTGTGGATAGGGTTGAGGTTGCCAAACAGCGTCTGCCCCATCGGCACCATATTGATAAAATCATCAAAAATGGCGCTCAGCTCTTTTTCGCTGCGCACCTTGTCCAGCCTGTCGGTATAGCTCTCGCCGTTCGGCGATTTGATCCGCAGCGCGGTACGCACCACGAAGGAGGGAATATGCAGCTTGCCCGCGCGGCGGTCGATTTCGCCCCAGGCGATTTTCGGCAGGCCCGGCACGCTGGCGTTAGCATTAAAGGTGGTTTCCTGATCGGCGACGGCAATAACGGCGCAGACGTTGCTGACGGAAGGATCGAGCTTCTGGCTGGTGAACGCGGCGAAGATGTCGTCAGTCCAGCCCTGACGATCGCTGACTTTGGACGGCAGCAGCCGGGTGATCTGCGCTTTTACATCGGCCGGGCGCCGCTCGGGCAGCTTCTTTTCAGGTTGAATGCTACAGCCTGCCAGCACCAGCAAGGCCAGCAGCGACAGACGTTTAACGGCGGAGTAAACCATGACTTTCCCTGTGTAAAAAAAATTTACCTCAAGGTTACACAGCGAAACATGATTAATCCATCAGAGCGGGCTAAAACAGCCCCGGAACGGCCCGCCCTTGCCGACCGGCGGCAAAGAACCGCTATGCCCAGCGCGAGGCGGCTTCTTTATCGCTGTCGCGGGCATCAACCCAGCGCTCGCCTTCCGGCGTGGCTTCTCTTTTCCAGAACGGCGCGCGGGTTTTCAGATAATCCATAATAAATTCCGCCGCCGCAAAAGCCGCGCCTCGATGTGCGCCGCTGACGCCAACCAGCACGATTTCATCGCCGGGAAACAGCTCGCCGATACGATGGATCACCGTCACGCGCTGCATCGGCCAGCGTTCGCGCGCTTCGGCCACAATCTCCGCCAGCGCCTTTTCGGTCATCCCCGGATAATGCTCCAGCGTCAGCGCAGAAACGTTATCGCCCAGGTTGTGATTGCGCACTTTGCCGGTAAAGGTCACCACCGCGCCATCTTCATCACAGGCGGCCAGCCAGCGGTACTCTTCGGCCATCTCAAACGGCGCCTGCCCTACTCTGATCCGGGTTTCCATTTTAGCCTCCGGTTACCGGTGGGAAAAACGCGACCTCGTCGCCCGCTTTCAGCGGATGCTGGGCGGAAACCAAAGTCTGATTGACCGCCGCCAGCAGCTTGTCTGACGAGAGCGCCAGCGACCAGCGATCGCCTCGCTGCGCCAGTGCCGCACGCAGCGCTTCCACGGTGGCGTAGTCTTCGGTAACGCTGATGCTGTCGGTGCCGACCAGCTCGCGCACCTGCGCAAAAAAAAGGACGTTAATCATGCTTATCCGCCTTAAAATCGCCGGATTTGCCGCCGCTTTTACTCAGCAGTCGGCACTGTTCAATGCTGATATCTTTCTGCACCGCTTTGCACATGTCGTAAATGGTCAGCGCGGCCACCGAGGCCGCCGTCAGCGCCTCCATCTCTACGCCGGTTTTGCCGGTCAGACGGCACAGCGATTCGATACGCACGCGGCTGTTGGCGGTATCGGCGCTCAGCGTCACTTCGACCTTGCTTAGCAGCAGCGGATGGCACAGCGGGATCAGCTCCCAGGTACGCTTGGCGGCCTGAATACCCGCAATGCGCGCCGTGGCGAAGACATCGCCCTTGTGATGGCTGCCGTCCAGGATCATCTGGAGCGTATCGGGATGCATCACCACAAAGGCTTCCGCACGCGCTTCACGTACGGTGTCGTTTTTGGCGGAGACATCCACCATGTGCGCCTCGCCGGAGGCGTTAATATGGGTCAGTTGGGACATAGTTCAGGGCTTCTTCAGGTGCGAGACAAAATTACAGGGACGAGTGCGGGCGTCGAGCTGCTCGCGGATAATGCTTTCCCAGGCGCTTTGACAGGCGCGGGTGGAGCCGGGAACGGCAAAAATCACCGTCTGGTTGGCCATGCCCGCGACGGCGCGCGACTGAATGGTCGCGCTGCCGACATCTTCCCAGGAAACCATGCGGAACAGCTCGCCAAAGCCGTCGATTTCACGATCGAACAGCGGCAGCAGCGCTTCCGGCGTGCTGTTTTTGCTGTTAAAGCCCGTCCCGCCGTTCACGATCACCACCTGGACATCCGCGCTGGCGATCCAGCTGGAGACCACGGCGCGAATGCGGTAGCGGTTGTCTTTCACCAGCGCGTGATCCAGCACCTGATGCCCGGCTTCCGCCAGCGCTTCACGCAGATAGTCGCCCGAGGTATCTTCCGCCGCGTCGCGGCTGTCGGAGACGGTCAACACCGCCACGTTAAGCGGGATAAATTCCGCCGTCGATTTTGCCATTGTAGACTCCATGCGTTAGCCGCCGATAAAAGAGAGATTCTGCGTGATGCCGGTGTTGCCCTGATGCAGAAAATGCGTCTGCTTTTTGGTTTTCAGGCTGGCGGCAATGCGCGCCTGCAACTCTGCCTGCTGATCGTCGCTTTGCAGCAGATCGCGCAGCGACACGCCACCATCGCCAAACAGACAGAGGTGCAGCTTGCCGACGGCCGACACGCGCAGGCGGTTACAGCTGGCGCAGAAATTTTTCTCGTAGGGCATGATCAGGCCGATTTCACCGGCATAGTCCGGATGGCAGAACACCTGCGCCGGGCCGTCGCTGCGCCCGCGTAGCTGGCGAACCCAGCCCTGCTGGAGCAGCTGGTCGCGGATCACCTCGCCTGATACGTGGTGATTACGGAACAGATCGCCGCCTTCGCCGGTTTCCATCAGCTCAATAAAGCGTAGCTGGATTGGCCGGTCGCGGATCCAGTCAAGGAAGGTTTGCAGGCTGTGATGGTTAACGTCGCGCATCAGCACGGTGTTGACTTTGACCTTGCTGAAGCCTGCGTCAAAGGCCGCGTCAATACCCGCCATGACCTGATGGAATTTGTCCTGACCGGTGATAGCGTGAAACTGACGGGCATCAAGGCTGTCGATGCTGACGTTCAGCGCCGTCAGCCCCGCTTCACGCCAGGACGCCACGTCACGCGCCAGCCGGTAGCCGTTAGTGGTGACCGCCAGCTGACGAATAGCGCTGTTTTCGCGCACCGCGGCGATAATGTCGGTAAAATCGCGACGCAGCGAAGGTTCACCGCCCGTCAGGCGCACCTTTTCCGTGCCCGCCGCCGCAAAGGCACGGGTGACGCGCCGGATTTCATCCAGCGAGAGGAAGCTTTTGTTGGTGACGCCCTGCGGCTTGTAGCCATCCGGCAGGCAATAGGTACAGCGGAAATTACAAACGTCCGTGATCGACAGGCGCAGATAGTAAAAGCTGCGGTCGAAATTATCAGTAAATTGTGACACCAGAACACCTTTCCAAATATCGGGAGATGCAGGCATTTCTTTCTGCACCCTGGCAACGTAAAGTTGCGGCCAAAGCACCCTATCCGAAGACTTAGGCGCCAGGGCTAAGTGTGACTTACCGGTATGGTAAGCCATGGTAGTAAAAGTCTACTGCTAACGAAGCGCGGTTGCCAGTAAGGAATTTCGCTATGTATTTTGATATATAACGTTTTTTTACCGCCGTTTTACGGCACCTTAGCGTAAAATAAGGCAAAAACCACTGACAGGCTGGCTGCACTGTTAACATATTGAAGGAATTTTATGCGTAACCGTACTCTGGCCGATCTCGATCGCGTCGTGGCGCTTGGCGGCGGGCATGGCCTGGGCCGTGTTTTATCCGCGCTGTCGTCGCTCGGCTCACGCCTGACCGGCATTGTCACGACCACCGATAACGGCGGCTCCACGGGACGTATTCGTCATGCGGAAGGCGGCATCGCCTGGGGTGATATGCGCAACTGCCTGAACCAGCTGATTACCGAACCCAGCGTGGCCTCCGCCATGTTCGAGTATCGCTTCGGTGGCCAGGGCGAGCTGGCCGGACATAACCTGGGTAATCTGATGCTGAAAGCGCTGGATCACCTGAGCGTGCGGCCGATCGAGGCGATCAATCTGATCCGCAGTTTGCTGAAGGTGGATGCTTTTCTGATCCCCATGTCCGAACAGCCGGTCGACCTGATAGCCCTTGACGATCGGGGTCAGCAGGTTTACGGCGAAACGGCGATCGACAAGCTTGCCATGCCGCCGCGCGAGCTGCTGCTTTCGGCCAGAGCCAACGCGACCAAAGAAGCGGTTGAGGCAATCCACGAGGCCGACCTGATCCTGATTGGGCCAGGCAGTTTCTATACCAGCCTGATGCCGGTGCTGCTGCTGCCGGATATGGCGCAGGCGCTCAGACGCACGCCCGCGCCGATGGTGTTTATCGGTAATCTGGGCAAAGAGCTTAGCCCGGCGGCGGCACAGCTGACGCTGGCGGATAAGCTGACCGTCATGGAAAAATATATCGGCAGGAAGGTGATTGATGCCGTCGTGGTCGGCCCGCATGTGGATACTACGGGCGTCAGCGAACGCCTGATCGTGCAGGAGCCGCTGGAGGCGGCGGATATCAAATACCGCCACGACCGCCAGCTGCTGCACAGCGCGCTGGAGCACGCGATCCAGCGACTGGGCTAGCGCGCCGAAACCCTTGCTCCCAGGACGAGACGGCGACGGCCTGGTGCCGCGTCTCAGGAAGCGGCAATAAACAGCTCGCGTACCTGATGCAGCTGATCGCGTACGTTGGCGGCCTCTTCAAACTCCAGGTTTTTGGCGTGCTCCTGCATTCTCGTTTCCAGCTCGCGGATACGCTTCTGCAGCCCTTTTGGCGATAAATCGACCACCGCCGCATCGTCCTCCACCACATCGCGAGGCGATTTAAGGCGTTTCGGTTTATTTTTGTTGATGCCCTGGCCCAGCTCCAGAATGTCGGCGATCTTCTTGTTGAGCGCCTGCGGCACAATGCCTTTTTCCTTGTTGTAGATCTCCTGCTTCTCGCGGCGACGTTCAGTTTCGCCAATCGCCCTTTCCATCGACGGCGTAATTTTATCGCCGTAGAGAATAGCCTTGCCGTTAACGTTACGCGCGGCGCGGCCGATAGTCTGGATCAGCGAGCGTTCGGAACGCAGGAAGCCCTCTTTGTCGGCATCCAGGATCGCCACCAGCGAAACTTCCGGCATATCCAGACCCTCACGCAGCAGGTTGATGCCGACCAGCACGTCAAACTTGCCGAGGCGGAGGTCGCGGATAATCTCCACACGCTCTACGGTGTCGATATCCGAGTGCAGATAGCGCACCCGCTCGCCGTGCTCGGTCAGATATTCCGTTAAATCTTCCGCCATACGCTTGGTCAGCACCGTCACCAGCACGCGCTCGTCGATTGCCACGCGCTTGCGGATTTCCGACAGCAGATCGTCAACCTGAGTAGCGACCGGCCGCACTTCGATCAGCGGATCCAACAGGCCGGTCGGACGCACCACCTGATCCACCACTTCGCCGCCCGATTTTTCCAGCTCGTACTTGCCTGGCGTGGCGGAAACATAGATGGTCTGCGGCGCCAGCGCCTCGAACTCTTCAAACTTCATCGGACGGTTATCCAGCGCCGACGGCAGGCGGAAGCCGTACTCCACCAGCGTTTCTTTACGCGCCCGGTCGCCGCGATACATGCCGCCGATCTGCGGGATGGTGACGTGCGATTCGTCAATCACCAACAGGCCATCCGCCGGCAGATAGTCAAACAGTGTCGGCGGCGCCTCGCCAGGCCCACGGCCGGAAAGGTAGCGCGAGTAGTTCTCAATGCCCGAGCAGTAGCCCAGCTCGTTCATCATTTCTAAATCGAACTGCGTGCGCTGGGAAATACGCTGCTCTTCCAGCAGTTTATTGTTCGCCAGCAGCGTTTTGCGGCGATCGGCCAGCTCGACTTTAATGTCTTCCATCGCCTGTATGATGCGCTCGCGCGGCGTCACGTAGTGCGTCTTTGGATAGATGGTATAGCGCGGGATCACCGAGGTGATCTGGCCCGTCAGCGGGTCGAAAATCGACAGCCGTTCGACCTCTTCGTCAAACAGCTCGACGCGCAGCGCATAGTCGTCCGATTCCGCCGGGAAGATATCGATCACTTCGCCGCGTACGCGGAAAGTCCCGCGCTGAAAAGCCTGGTCGTTGCGGCTGTATTGCAGCTCCGCCAGACGCCGCAGAATGGCGCGCTGATCGATAACCATACCGCGCGTCAAATGCAGCATCATTTTCAGATAGGAATCCGGATCGCCCAGGCCGTAAATCGCCGACACCGACGCCACCACGATGACATCCCGACGCTCCAGCAGCGCTTTGGTCGCCGACAGACGCATCTGTTCAATATGCTCGTTAACGGAGGCGTCCTTTTCGATAAAGGTATCCGAACTGGGCACGTAGGCTTCCGGCTGATAGTAGTCGTAGTAGGAGACGAAATACTCCACGGCGTTTTCCGGAAAGAATTCCTTCATCTCCCCGTAAAGTTGCGCCGCTAAGGTTTTATTCGGCGCCAGCACCATCGTAGGCCGATTGAGATCGGCGATGACGTTGGCAACGGTAAACGTTTTGCCCGACCCCGTTACGCCGAGCAGCGTCTGATGCGCCAGTCCATCCTGCAGCCCTTCTTCAAGGCGGCGAATGGCTTCAGGCTGATCGCCGGAAGGTTGAAAGGCGGAATTAAGTTTAAAGACTTTGCTCATTGCATGGCTACCTGATGATGAAAAGCGCGGACAGGGTGGTAATTTTACTCTGCTATGACGATTTTGCCAGCAAAAAATACTGGATATATCTCCAGTTATCGATTAGAACAAAGGGAAGGCAGCGCGCGTGTGGGCCAACAGCGTTGAACGGATGCTTAAGCGGCAAGAAAGTGAAGGGGTTATCCCCAGCCGGACTGAAACTTTAACATTTGTCAAGACATCCTGACAAAATGGCGCGGGCAAAATATGCTGCGATCCTTCCCCGCTTGATTTTCACTAACGCTTTGAAATTTAATGCAATGTTATTTCAGCCGAGTTTAGCACCAACTCAAGCTTAAGCCGCGCCGGCTCTCGCCTTTTACAGGTTTTCAGTCATTCATACACATGGTTATCCACAGGAATGGTGGATAACTGATTTCAACGCCCAACCCGTCTGCTGTGTATAAAACGCAGCGTCCTGTGAGCGCGTACGCAAAAAAAATTTTTTCCTTAAATTTTTTACCTGTCCTGCGCGGTCTTGTCCGACCTGAAGCATACTTCTGCCTTCAGGGCTATCCCCATTAAGGCTTTTTTTTCAGCGGGTCGGGCGGCCGATCTGCCTTACAGGCAGGCGCCTGCACCATAAATGTTGGGTTTACGGCACCATCAAAGTGCAGTCGGAAATTTCCGTCGGCAATTGTTAACCTTTTCTGACCAATTACCCGCCCTGCTTTCCTGATTTGCCGGTCGTTTTTTTCTGCATTTTAAAACCTGGCCTGCGAATTGCAGTTCCTGTTGACCGCCTCACGCTTTCAACATACCAGAGCGAGAAGCCCAAGCCATGGACGCTGCGTCCATGGTCAATCCTTCGTCACGCTACGAAGGCGCGCTCGAAAACTGTCTGGAGGAGAGTGTCAGATGCTGAGCTTACATGCGATAAATCAGTTTTACGGGCAGGATCATATTTTATGGGATGTGGATCTGGAACTGCCGCCGGGCACCTGTACGGGCGTGCTGGGAAGGCCGGGAATGGGGAAAACCACGCTGGTCAACTGCATTATGGGCCATCTGCCAATTAACAGCGGCACCATTATGTGGCAGGAAGGCAATCTGCCGCCGCAAAATCTGCTGCAGCAGCCGGTAGAAAAACGCGCGGCGCTCGGCATCGGCTATGTGCCTCAGGGGCGGCATATTTTCTCACAGCTCAGCGTCGAGGAGAACTTGCAGATAGCGCTGCTGGCGGGCGCAGGACAACAGCGCCATCCGGCCATTCCGCCGATGGTTTTCGATCTTTTTCCCGCGCTTTATTCGCTTCGTCACCGGCGCAGCGGCGAACTGCCGCTCGACCAGCAGCAGCAGCTGGCGCTGGCCAGAGCGCTGGTGCTCCAGCCGAAGCTGCTGATCCTGGACGAGCCGACGGAGGGCATGTCGCCGTGGCTGGAAGAGGAGATGGGGAATTTGATCCATCGGTTGAATCACGATTTCGGTTTGACCATTCTGCTGCTGGAGCAGCGGATCTCTTTTATCCGTAAGGTGGCGGACTATTTCCTGCTGCTGCATCGTGGGCGCAACGTGGCCCACGGCAGCGTGGCGCAGCTGGATGAGAGAATAGTCAACACCTGGCTTACCGTTTAGTCATGCCCTCCGGCGCGCTGCCAGAGGGCATCGCCTTATTCCGGCAGGCGCACGTAGTGACCAAGCCGGTCAAAATCGGCGCTGTCGGTGAGATAAGGGATTTCACCCAGCAGCGGCGCGGGCAGCCGCTGTTGCAGCGTCGCCATGTATTCCGCATGACGCCTGCCCGGCGGCTGCACCGTATTGGCTATCCAGCCAGCCAGACGCAGACCGCTGGCCGTGACGGCCTGCGCCGTCAGCATGGCGTGATTGATGCAGCCCAGCTTGACGCCGACCACCAGCACCACGGGCAGCTGTTCCAGCGTCACCCACTCCGCGAAGGTCGTCGTGGCTGAAAGTGGCGTAAACCAGCCGCCCGCGCCTTCGGTCAGCACCCACTCCGCCTGCTCGCGCAATGCCGCCAGGCCAGCCGAAAGCTGAGTAAACTCAATGGGCCTGCCCTCTTCCGCGCTGACGATATGCGGAGACGTCGGCTCCAGAAAGGCCAGCGGATTGATCTGCTCATAAGGCAGCGTCAGCACGCTGTTGCGCTGTAAAGCCAGCGCGTCGCTGTTGCGGATACCTTCCGCCGTCATTTCACAGCCGGAAGCAACGGGCTTATAGCCTACGCTGCGCAATCCGGCGGCGCGGGCAGCCTGCAACAGCGCGGTACTGGCGACCGTTTTCCCTACTTCCGTATCCGTTCCGGTAATAAACCAGCTACTCACAATCAATCACTCCATACAGCAGATGATAGCTGAGCAGGAAACCGCGCTCGTCGCGCGGCCAGCTCTGCGCCAGCTGACTCAGATGATGACGGCTCAGCAGGCCGTCACGGCGGCCCTGATGCAGATGCGTGGCGCCGATGCCCTTCAGCGAGCGCAGCGCGCCGAGCACGTCCGGGAAAGCCAGCGTCTGCGTCTGCGTGATTAGCCGAAGCCCGAGCGAGCTTCCCGCTTCCGCTATTTGCGCCTCGCTCAGAAAACGGTTAACGGGCGCGGGCAGATCCAGCGCCTGCCAGGCCTGGTTAAGCTCGTTCAGCGAGCCGGCGGCCAGCGTTGAAAACAGCACCTGGCCGCCAGGCCGGGTCACGCGGCGCATTTCGGCCAGCGCCAGCCGTAAGTCGCTGCACCATTGCACGGCAAGGTTGCTCCAGCACACGTCGAAGGCGGCATCGGTAAAAGGCAGCGCTTCGATATCGCCCAGCTGATAGGCGTCGGCGGTGTCGCCAAGCCGCGCCTCGTTCAGCATGGCCGGAGAAAGATCCAGCGCGGTGACCCTGTTGCCCGCACTGCGCCAGCGCTTGCTGAACCAGCCCGGCCCGCAGCCCGCATCCAGCACCTGCTTTTGCTCACGGCCGCGCGCCAGCGAAAAGAGTGCTTCGCCGCTCAGACGCTGCAGCTCCGCGTGCCGGTTGTAGCTCTGCGCCGCCCGGCCGAAGGCTCTGGCGATCGCCGCTTTATTGACCGTTTGCGTCATGCAGCGCCTCCAGCAGTCGTTGAATATCTTCTTCCTGATGCGCCGCGCTCAGCGTGATGCGCAGCCTCGCCGTTCCCGGCGGCACGGTGGGCGGGCGGATAGCCGTTACCCAGCATCCCCTTTCCCGCAGCCGTTCCGCCAGCCGCAGCGCCGCCTGCTCTTCACCTACCAGCAGCGGCTGAATAGCCGTTGAAGAAGGCAGGATCGCCAGCCCGCCAGCCGCTGCGCCTTCGCGAAACAGGCGGATATTCTTTTGCAGCCGCGCGCGCAGGTCGTCGCCCTGCTGTACGGCGCGTAAAGCCGTCTGGAGCGCGAAAGCCTGCGCGGGCGGCATCGCCGTGCTGTAGATCAGATGACGCGCGAACTGCAACAGGTAGTCCGCCGTCTCTTCGCTACAGAGCACTGCGGCGCCGCTCAGCCCAAATGCCTTGCCGAAAGTCACGATCAGCAGTTCCGGACGCACGTTCTGCTGCCAGCAGCTGCCGCGCCCCTGCTCGCCCGTTACGCCGATGCCGTGCGCATCATCCACCAGCAGCCAGCCGTTGTGCAGAGCGGTAAGCTGATGCAGCTCTTGCAGCGGCGCGCTGTCGCCATCCATGCTGAAAACGCCTTCCGTCACCACCAGCGTTTCGCCGCCGTCGGCAGGGCTGAAGAGTTTCGCCAGCGCTTCCGGCTGATTGTGCGCAAAGCGGCGCAGCGTAGCCGGACTGAGCGAGGCCGCTTCCAGCAGCGAAGCGTGCGCCAGGCGATCGGCGAAGATGCGATCGTTTTTCTGCAGCATTGCGGCAATGATTGCCTGATTCGCCGCAAAGCCTGAAATAAACAGCAGCGCGCGCGGATAGCCCAGCCAGTCGGCCAGCTGCTGCTCAAACGCCTGATGAGGCGCGCCATAGCCGGTAACGTGACCCGATCCGCCTGCGCCGACGCCGTAGCGTTCGGCCCCCTGCTGCCAGGCGGCGATAACGTTCCGATCCCGGCTCAGCCCCAGATAGTCATTAGCGGAGAAGTTCAGGTAGCGACGGTCGTTCACGCACAGGGTGCGCACGTCGTCGTGCTGGCTGACGCGGCGCTGGCGAAACTGCTGCTTCTCCCGGCGCTCCGCAAGCGCCAGGCTGATGCGTTGTTGCCAGCCCATTTACACGGCCGCGTTATAGAACTGGTCGGTATCGGCATTCAGCAGCTGGCCCGCCAGCGCCTGCTGCTGCTCGTTGTCGCCCGCTTCCGTGGTGGTGTGCGCCGGATTCAGGCCCAGCTTGCGGAACAGGATCAGATCCTTGTCCTCTTCCGGGTTCGGCGTGGTCAGCAGCTTGCAGCCGTAGAAAATCGAGTTAGCGCCAGCCATAAAGCACATCGCCTGCGTCTGCTCGCTCATCTGCTCGCGGCCGGCGGAAAGACGCACGTGGGAGGTCGGCATCATAATGCGCGCCACGGCGATGGTGCGGATAAAATCGAAAGGATCGACATCGTCGTTGTCGGCCAGCGGCGTGCCTTTGACCTTGACCAGCATGTTGATCGGCACGCTTTCCGGCGGCACCGGCAGGTTAGCCAGCTGCACCAGCAGACCGGCCCGATCGTTAACGGTTTCGCCCAGGCCGACGATGCCGCCGGAGCAGACTTTAATGCCCGCGTCGCGTACCTTGCCCAGCGTGTCCAGGCGCTCCTGATAGCTGCGGGTGGTGATAATGCTGCCGTAGAATTCCGGCGAGGTATCCAGGTTATGGTTGTAGAAATCCAGCCCGGCGTGCGCCAGCCGCTGCGCCTGCTCATCGCTCAGCGTGCCCAGCGTCATACAGGTTTCCAGCCCCATTGCTTTAACGCCTTTGACCATCTGCTCCAGATAAGGCATATCGCGTTCGTGCGGGTTTTTCCACGCCGCGCCCATGCAGAAGCGGTCGGATCCTGCGGCTTTGGCTTTGCGGGCAGAGGTCAGCACCTCTTCCACTTCCATCAGGCGCTCCGCTTCCAGGCCGGTTTTGTAGCGGGCGCTCTGCGGACAATATTTACAGTCTTCCGGACAGGCGCCGGTTTTGATCGACAGCAGCGTGCTGACCTGCACCTGACGCGGATCGAAATGTTGACGATGCACCTGCTGCGCTTCAAACATCAGCTCCAGAAAAGGCTTGTCGAAAAGGGCCTGGGCCTGGGCG
Source organism: Erwinia aeris (assembly GCF_041224955.1). Lineage (NCBI taxonomy): Bacteria > Pseudomonadati > Pseudomonadota > Gammaproteobacteria > Enterobacterales > Erwiniaceae > Erwinia > Erwinia aeris. The sequence goes on from NZ_JBGFFX010000002.1 coordinate 345,331, forward strand.
ACTGTCCAGCGATTTGCCATTGCTTGCTCCAAAAGAAAAGATCTCATGTTCATTTTACGGTTATACTTGTAAACTAAATTTTTTAATTTTGGTTTACAAGTATTTTATGACCCCTCTCGACCTCGCTTTTGACCGCGACCATATCTGGCATCCCTACACGTCAATGAGCAAACCGCTGCCGGTGTATCCGGTGGTCGCGGCCTCTGGCACCTCGCTGCAGCTGGCTGACGGCCGCGAGCTGGTGGACGGCATGTCTTCCTGGTGGGCAGCTATCCACGGCTATAACCATCCGCGCCTGAACCAGGCGATGCACGCGCAGATCGAGCAGATGTCGCACGTGATGTTTGGCGGGATCACCCATCCTGCGGCCGTGGCGCTCTGTCGTCGTCTGGTAGAGATGACGCCGCAGGGGCTGGAGTGCGTTTTTCTGGCGGATTCGGGCTCGGTAGCCGTTGAGGTTGCCATGAAAATGGCGCTGCAATATTGTCAGGCGCGCGGCGAAAGGCGTCAGCGCTTTCTGACGCTGCGCAACGGCTATCACGGCGATACCTTTGCCGCGATGTCGGTATGCGATCCGCAGAACTCCATGCATTCGCTCTATCAGGGCTATCTGCCGAACCACCTGTTCGCCGCCGCGCCGGGCTGCGGGTTCGACGATGAGTGGCAGGAAAGCGATATCGCCGATTTTGCCCGTCTGATTGGCGAACAGGCGCACGAGCTGGCCGCGGTGATCCTGGAACCCATCGTGCAGGGCGCGGGCGGAATGCGCTTCTATCATCCGCGCTATCTGCAAGGCGTGCGCGAGCTGTGCGATCGCCACAACGTGCTGCTGATAGCCGATGAAATCGCAACAGGCTTTGGCCGTACCGGCAAGCTTTTCGCCTGCGATCACGCCGGCATATCGCCTGATATTCTGTGCGTTGGCAAAGCGCTGACCGGCGGCACCATGACGCTTTCCGCCACGCTGACCACGCGCGAGGTTGCCAATACCATCAGCAACGGCGAGGCGGGCTGTTTTATGCACGGCCCGACGTTTATGGGCAATCCGCTGGCCTGCGCGGTGGCCAGCGAAAGCCTGGCGATGCTGCAGGAAAATCGCTGGCAGCGGCAGGTAAGCGCGATTGAAGCGCAGCTGAAAGCCGCGCTGCTGCCGCTAAAAGCGCAGCCGGAAGTGGCGGATGCCAGGGTACTGGGTGCGATTGGCGTTATCGAAACTCGTCGACCGGTGAATATGGCGGCGCTGCAGCGCTTTTTCGTTGAGCGCGGCGTCTGGATCCGTCCTTTCGGCAGGCTTATCTATTTAATGCCGCCTTACGTTATCGAGCCGGAAGCGCTGCAAAAGCTGACGACAGCGATAGCGGCGGCGGTTGCCTGCCCCACGCTGTTTTTATCCTGACGACGGCGATCAGTCATAGTCAAAATAAATAGTCGCGGTGGCAACGACCGACCCTGGACTGAGATTAGCCGGATCGAACACCTTATAGGCAGCGTTCAGGTTAATGGCGCTGGCATGAATGTCGGCGCCTTTGGTAATCGACAGCAGCGAAGTGGCTTCACCTGCCGCCGTCCCGCCTGACAGAGAAACGGCCTTACCGGCGCTGTCGCTCAAGACGATGCCGACGCCCTGCGAGCTGGAGCGGCTGTTACGCATAATCTGCTGGCTGTTCTCCACCAGGTCGGCGCTATAGAGCCAGGCATTAACCGAACGCGTAGCGCCACCCGCCAGGGTTGCAGAGCAGCTGATCGGCAGCGTAAAAGAGGTACTGTCGGTGGCAATGCCGTTACGCAGCATATTCAACGACACCCTGGGTAGCGTCACCTGCTGATCCGGCATTTCACAGGTGGTTTCCGCCGGGTTAAAGGTCACCGTCAGGGACTGATAGCCCAGGTAATCATTGTTCCAGTTGCCCGAAGCCGCCACTTCAGCCGCCTGCTCCACCGTAGGCGTGGAGCCAATAAAGTTGGCGTTATGCATCACCATGGTCACGATCTCCGCGCTCCCGGCGTCGGTCACCTTGTAAAATTTGCTGTCGGTTACGCCCGGATCGCTGTCCAGTAAGGTGGCGGTAAGCTGATAGCTAAAATCCGAGCCTTGCAGCGTTCTGTCGCCGTTTTCATAATCTATCTTTTCGATAAATCCACTGGTCTGAAGTTTTATCCAGCGTGCCGTGCCCGCTGCGTTAACAAACTTCACCCAAAAGCCATTTTGTATCGGGCTGACAAAGTGCACCGCGTTGCTATTGAAAATAAGATAGCATGTTACCGGCACTGACCAGGTTGCCGTTCGGGTTTCGCTGTGGCTATCCTGCGCGGTCAGCAAACCTGAAAGGTTCAGGCTGTCGTTGGCCTTTACCGTCGAACCGCTTATAAGGGTACAGCCCGCCTGCACGCCTGCGGAAACAGCGCACAACCCGAGCAGTAACGCTATCCAGTATTTTTTCATGATGACTCCCTGAAAATGAATGCGGCGCCTTTTCGGCTTAGCGCACGCAAAAAGAGGTCTGCGCCGCGTTGGCTAAATGGATCCGGCACGTTTTACTTTCCTGCCCTTCCGTCAGCTGCACGTGCAGCCATTCGGGGAGCTGCTTCGCTTTGAGATAAATCAGGCTGCCCTGCGCTACGTAGCCCAGCGAGTTGCCTTCTGCATCGGTGACGCCGGCCCCAAAAGGCAAAGGCTGCCCGTTATCAAACAGCGCTTTGAAGGTAAACACGGCACGCGTGTCGGTTTTATATTGCACATAGTTAATGCTGCCTGCCCAGGGCGTCACGCGTCCGATATTGCCCAGCAGTTCGCCCTCGCTTTCACCGCGAGGGTTATCCAACAGATAAGTGTTCATACGGTAAGGCGTGACGGAAGGAACCAGAACCCGGCCTGCGCGGTTGGTTCTCATATTGGGATTGCCGTTGACCGTGGCCTGAGCAATACCCGGCGCGTCCAGGATCACAAAAGTATTGCCCGTGTTGCCTGAAGCCAGCACGCCATCGCGCCAGAGTACGGCGCTGCCGCTGGCGCCTATGCCAAGCTGACGGAAATCGCTCGCCTCGCTGTACTGACCCGTTAACTTTGCATAAGGCGTGCGCCAGGCGCTGTAGGCACCAAACTTTGCGCTGTGTCCGGTACGGTCATGGCTGAAGTTAAGGCTGTAGTCCAGGCTTTCCAGCGAGCTGTTGACCCCGGCTTCCATACCGCTATATTTACCGTCCTGCGACGAGGTACGCAGCGTGACGCTGTGGCGGTTGCCGGACAGAGAGAGTGGAATAGTAACGGCCAGGTCGATCCGCTGCTCATCGTAGCTTTTGCTGCTGTAACGCCGCTCTTCTTCGCTGCCGTCATATTCATAATGATTGCGGCGAAAGGCCAGGCTCCACGTCGCTTTTTTGTACAGGTTGCTGTAGGTCAGGCTGTATTGCTTTAGCATGCGATCGCTGTTCCAGTACTGACGCCACAAGCCGTCAATCGCAATCCGTCCCCAGCCCGGCGGCAGGGTCTGATCGAGGTTAACGCTGAAGCTCTGTTTGCTTCGCAGGTATTGCTTACCGTTCTCCTCACGCGCTAGCGCATTGGTTTGTACCGTGTCATACAGGGAAAGATAGCGCGCCGTGTTGTAATAGTAAGTCGCCAGCGTCAGGTTGGTTTTGGTCATAAAGAAGCGGCTGTAAGCTAATTTCCAGCGCTCTCCCTGCATCGATTCCCCACTGTTCAGATGCGCGCGGGCCATGTCCACATTGGTTGAAAATGATCCGACCCGTGGCAAACTGAACGCGCCGCCCAGCAGAAAAGAAGCATAATCCTGGCTTAGCGTGGCGCCGCTATAGAGCGTCAGATAGTTATTAATGCCGTGTGAGCCATTGCCCTGAACAAAGGCCGGGTGTAAATCCACGTCATGCAGCTGAACGTTACCCGCCGTTAACAGCCACTCTGACGAGCCGCTTCTCAACATATCGGAAACGGTAGAGTAAGGGACGGTAAAACGCTCGGTGATGCCGCCAGCGTTGGCAACTTCTACCGTGAGATCGCTGCGCGATCCGCCAGGCATAAGATCGTCAATAACAAAAGGGCCCGGCGGCACGTTTGTTTGATAAATGGCGCTGCCGTTTTGATAAACGCTGACTACGGCGTTCGCCGTGGCGTTACCGCGAATAACCGGCATATAGGTACGATAAGAATCGGGATACATGCGCTGGTCTTGTTTTAAGGTGATGCCGCGAAAACGTACGTTATCGAACCAGGGCGAATTGGTATAGCTGTCCCCTATCCTGAATAACGAATTAATAGCTGGCAGCGCGCGTTCGACATAGCGGGATTGCGTATTCCATTCTCCCTGGCGACTACGCGTACGTTGAAACTGGCTGTTATCGACCAACTGCCAGTGGGCTAAATTAATGCCGCTGCTGAGCGAAAGAAAAACGTTATCCGCATTGCCATCGTTGTTATGCTGTTGGAGGTTATTATAGCTGAGGCTGTAATTGGTAAAAGCGCCATTAATCCCTGCATCCCACAGTTCCGGCGCGATCCAGCGGCGATCTTTTTTATCTATCCTGGCCTGAGGAATAGTCAGATTCAGGCGCAGCATTCCTCTGTTAAGCGTGGCCTGTCCGCCGTAAAGTATTTCGGCTACCGGCACCCACTCTTTTTTAGTTATCGCTTTTTTATCAATATATTTAATTGGCAGAGCTTTAAGCGTTGCGCCTGACAGCCAGAAAGCTTCCCCTGAATCCACTTTCACCGGAAAATTACCGCTCCAGCTGCCGTTAATATAAATATCCAGATCGTAAACTCCGGATAAAATGGTCTGCCCCTGATTATTCCAGTCAGCCTGAGAAGAATCCCCTACCATCAAACTGGTATTGAATGTTTCAGCCGCGTTGACTACAGAGCAGTTCAGAATAATACATGTGAGATAAAATAGCTTTCCATAGCCTGTTGGGGCAAGCAAATTTACTGTCGCCTTCATTATTTGCTCCTGAATAATTCCTTTTATTTTACTAAATCAATTGTAACAGGGACTCTGCTGCCATAGTCGTCAATATAAGTCAGCTGATACTTGCCGCCTGAAGCGGATACTTTTCCTGCATCAAGAGGCTGACAGGTAAAAGGCGGTACCGAAACGGTTTTACTAATCAGATTATCCTGTTTTTTTCCTTGCTGAACGCGCGTGCTTTTTCCGTCCCATCTCATCAGCTGTATGGCAGTCAGATAAAAAGGCGATGCATTATTGATGCAGACATTCTGGTTTTTCCTTTTCAGGCTCAGGTACCGACCAATATTTTCAGGCGAGATCTTTAGTCCTGTCGGACGCCAAAAAATTTTTATCCGGCTGCGTATAGCGACCTGCATATAGTTAGCCGCCGCATCCAGCTTTTTCGGTACAGGAGGAATATCCAGCACGTTCAGCCAGTACAGCGACTCGCGATCTTTGGCCAGGGTTCTGACCTGATCGTTGTGATTAATCCTTAAAACCTGGCCATCGTTACCCTGAATTTTTACCACCGGGGGAACCACCATAAAGGGCGTTGAGATGTTTTCAGGCTTTTCGTTTTGTCTGCCGTCATCTATCCATGCCTGCACCAGATGCTGTTCTTTACTTTTATTGATTAGCTGCACTGAAACACTTTTAGCGTCGGCAGGAAAGATCACGCGGGTTGAATTAATAATAACATTGGCGCTGGCGGCGCAGCTGAAGACATAACAGACGATAATAAGCAAAAACTTTTTCACAAACACTCCTGAAATGCCGTCCGGAAGAGACAGGAAAGCCGACGCTCTCCTGTCCGGGTGCAAGGTAGATTATTCGTAGCTGAACGTATAAGTTGCGGTAGTCACTACTGAACCAGTAGAAACGTTGCTGCCGCCGTAGTTGTAATAATGCGCGTAAAGATTAATGTCGCCTGCCGCAGCCGTATCGTAATTCCCACTGGCAGCGGATTGGCTTGTAGCCAGTCCTGTTGCCAGAGCCTCGTTCATTTTTACCAGATCGCTACCGTTTTTAGTGATGGCGATACCGACACCTTCGGCTGAACCCGATTCGTTTTTCAGGTAATTCATATCATCCGAAACATTGGCGCCGGTGAAGACAATATTCAACGACTGTGCAGCCGTGCTGGCGTTATCAAAACCGCTACAGCCCGAAACGGTAATCGTAAAAGGCGTGGCGCTGCTGCCGATCACGCCTGGCGTGGTGCCCATGTCTTCTTTAGTGACAGGCGACACGTTAACGGTAAAGTCCGACCCGCTATTCGTGGTGACATTACAGGTTGTGTCGCTGACCGCGCCGTTAAAGGTAATAGTGCCCCCGGCGACAGAGGTGCCGGTTGCTGCATATACGCTGCCAGTAAAAAGGGTACCCGCCATAGCGGTAGCTAATAATAATTTTTTAAATTCTTCCATAAATTCCCTCTACTTCACATGTTTATGTGGCTGACTTTTTAGATATAAATTCATCAGGAACATTCCAGCTCAGGAATATAGCATTCCTTAAGAAGGCCCCGAGCCTTATTATCGCCCTATTTCTAATTTCTTGTAAATAGTTTTTAGGACAAATCTAATTAAACAGTCCCATCAAAAAGCTTAGCTATTGTTTAGATAAATAGTAAATTATGTTAAGGGTAACGATAAAAATAAATATAAATACATTAATTAACTAACAATACTCTTAAGTTAAACTAAGTTTTGTCAGAAGATTCATAATTTATACCTAAAATTCTGAATTTCTCGCCCGGACAATAATTAAAACATTGTTAATGAAACGCACATCTTCATCAGGAAATACGCAATAACTAACCTATTTATATCCCAATACAAGCTCTATTTTTGCGTTAATTATATGAACGCTTTTACATTGATTGCGCGATAAAGCTTTTAAAAATTGTTAATAATAATTGCGTTGCCGCCCCGGTTTTAACCCACAGGCAAGCAGAAAAAGATTAAAAAGCCTCACTAAATTTCAGTGGCGCTGTTTTACCTGTTTTACGGCCCAGAGCAAAGCGAGCACGAGACATATGCACTACGCTTTTTACGGGTTGTATTTTGTAAAGGAGAAAAACTATGCCGCAAGACAAACAGACAAATCGCCGTATCGTGCTCGCCTCGCGCCCGCATGGCGCACCGACTGAAGCTAACTTTCGTCTGGAGTCACAGCACGTACCAACGCCAGGGAAAGGCCAGATTCTACTTCGGACGATCTGGCTCTCGCTGGATCCTTATATGCGTGGCCGGATGAGCGACGCGCCTTCCTATGTGCCGCCGATCGCCGTTAACGACGTCATGGGCGCGGGCACCGTCGCCATCGTTGAACAATCAAATCATGAAGATTACCAGCCTGGCGACTGGGTAGTCAGCCAGAGCGGCTGGCAGGATTTTGCCCTGTCGGACGGCAAAGATCTGTTTAAGCTCAGCGGCCCCGTGCTGAAACACCCTTCGTGGGCGCTCGGCATGCTGGGGATGACCGGTTTTACCGCCTATATGGGCCTGTTGGATATTGGTAATCCGCAGCCGGGCGAAACCGTGGTCGTGGCGGCGGCAACCGGCGCGGTCGGCTCTATGGTAGGCCAGATAGCGAAGCTGAAAGGCTGTTACGTGGTGGGTATTGCCGGTGGCGAAGAAAAATGCCGCTACGCCGAAGATGTGCTGGGCTTTGACCGCTGCCTCAACCATCGGTCAGGCGACTTATCAGAATCGCTTAAACGCTACTGCCGCGACGGTATCGACGTCTATTTTGAAAGCGTCGGCGGCCCGGTATTTGACGCCGTCCTGCCGCTGATGAATACCAAAGGCCGTATCCCGGTCTGCGGCCTGATCGCCGACTACAACAGCAAGGATGCGCCGGAAGGGCCAAATCGCCTGCCGCTTTTCCAGAGCGCCATCCTGCGTAAGCGCCTGCACGTTCAGGGCTTTATTATCAATCAGGATTACGGTCATCGCTTTAACGAATTTTTCCAGCAAATGAGTCAGTGGGTCGCGGAGGATCGTTTTGTTTTCCGCGAAGACATAGTAGAGGGTCTGGACAACGCGCCGGAAACCTTTATCGGCATGCTCGAAGGTAAAAACTTCGGTAAAGTGCTGATTAAAGTGGCTGGCGACACGCCAACAGGAGCCTGAAATGAAAATTTTAATGGTGCTGACTTCGCATGACCGACTTGGCGAAACCGGCAAAAAAACCGGTTTCTGGCTGGAGGAGTTCGCAGCGCCTTATTACATTTTCCGCGATGCGGGCATCAACGTGGTGCTGGCGTCGCCCGCTGGCGGACACCCGCCGCTGGATCCCAAAAGCGACGAGCCGGATGCGCAAAGCGCCGATACCGAACGCTTCCGTAAAGATATTGCCGCTCAGCAGGCGCTGGCCAATACCCAGCAGCTGGGCAACATCGACAGCAGCAAATTCGACGCGGTGTTTTATGCCGGCGGCCACGGCCCGCTCTGGGATCTGGCGGAGGATCGGCAGAGCATTGAACTGATTGAGAGTTTTTACGCTAACGGCAAACCGGTCGGCGCGGTCTGCCACGCGCCGGGCGTGCTGAAGCGGGCGAAAAAGCCGGACGGTTCGCCACTGGTGGCCGGAAAACGCGTGACGGGCTTCAGCAACAGTGAAGAAAGCGCCGTCGGGCTGACGAATGTGGTACCTTTCCTGGTTGAGGATGCGCTGAGAGGGCTGGGCGGCAACTATGAAAAAACCCATGACTGGGGCAGTTTCGCCATTACGGACGGTCACCTGGTGACCGGCCAGAATCCCGCATCCTCCGTCGCCGCAGCCGAGGAGCTGCTGAAACTGCTTCATCAATAATGCCAGGAGGGGAAATGAAACTCTTTAGTCAGGATTTTAACGACGGCGACAAGCTACCGGCGCGCCAGGTTTTTAACGGGATGGGCTACGAAGGCGATAACCTGTCGCCGCATCTGACCTGGGATGACGTGCCCGCCGGCACCAAAAGTTTTGTCGTCACCTGTTTTGATCCCGATGCGCCAACTGGCTCCGGCTGGTGGCACTGGGGCGTGGCCAACCTGCCTGCCGACACGCGCGTGCTGCCGCAGGGCGCAGGCTCCGGCGTGGCCGAACTGCCTTCCGGTGCGGTGCAGACCCGCACGGATTTCGGCAAAGCGGGCTATGGCGGCGCGGCACCGCCAAAAGGCGAAAGCCATCGCTACATTTTCACCGTCTATGCGCTGGACGTGGAAAAGCTGGACGTGGACGAGCAGGCGAGCGGCGCGATGCTGGGCTTTAACGTGCATTTCCATCAGCTGGCGAGCGCTTCGCTTACCGCTATCTACAGCTGATAAAAAACAGGCGGCCTTATCGCCGCCTGTCCTTTAAATTTCCGTGATGGTCACCCACATCGGCCCCTGCCCTACCGCATAACGTCCCAGCGGCGTCAGCAGCCCTCTCTCTTCCGCAATGCTATAGACTGCAATATGGTGCGACTTCTGTCCCGCCGCAATCAGGTAGCGACCGCTGGCGTCGATGTTAAAGCCGCGCGGCTGCGTTTCCGTTGGCTGATGGCCCTCAATCGTCAACAGTCCGCCGTCCTCGCTGACGCTGAACGTGGTCAGTACGCTGGCGGTACGGTCGCAGGCGTAAAGGTGACGACCGTTCGGGGTCAGGCGAATATCCGCCGCCCAGCGCGTGTCGCTGAAGCCTGCGGGCATCATATCCAGGCTCTGCACGCGTTCGACTTCGCCATGCGCGTTATTCAGCTGCCAGACGTCAACCGTACTGTCCAGTTCGTTTACGCAGTAGGCGTACTGCTGGTTCGGATGAAACACCATATGGCGCGGGCCAGCGCCCTCAACCGTATTGACCTGAGGCTGCGCGTGCGGCAGCAGCTGACCGTCTTCCTGTAAATCAAACAGACAGATGCGATCCTGTTTTAGCGCCGGGACGAACAGCGTTTCGTTTTTAAGATCGATGTTAGCCGAGTGGCAGCCATCCAGCCCTTTAATCACCTGCAACGGTTCGCCCGGCAGGCCTTGCGCATCGATCGGCGTGACGCTGACGCAGGCGTCGTTATAGGAACCGGTAAAAATAAAGCGTCCCTGACGATCGGTAGAAATATGGGTCGGGCTGCCCGGCAGCGGCGCTTCTGCCGCTTTGGTCAGCTTGCCTTCGCTGTCGATATGAAAAGCGATAACGCGGAAATCAGGACGGATACCGACATACAGAAAAGCTTTATTCGGGCTGACCACCATTGGCTGAACCTGGCCTGGCAGATCGACCACCTGCAGCAGCGTCAGCGCGCCCTGCGGGTCAAGCTGCCAGGCATGGATCTGCCCGCTTTCCGGGCTGGCGGTATAAACGACTTGTTTCATAAATGCTCCTTTTTCAGGTCAATCGGGTCTGCTTCAGCGTAGCGCGTTTTCGCAGGCCACGCAGGCGGATTTGTGCCGGACGATTTTGTCAGCGCCGCCACAGGGTGTAGACTCAAAAATTCGTTTTCAAACCACATTCGGAACGATTTATGAGTTATCGCGTTATTGCTTTAGATCTGGACGGTACGCTGCTGACGCCGCGTAAGACCATTCTTCCTGAATCGCTGGAAGCGCTGCAAAAGGCCCGGCAGGCTGGCGTAAAAATTGTGATAGTGACCGGCCGCCATCACGTCGCTATCCACCCTTTTTATCAGGCGCTGGCGCTCGACACACCTGCAATCTGCTGTAATGGCACCTATTTGTATGATTATCAAGCAAAAAAGGTGATATCTGCCGATCCGCTGCCGCAGGATCAGGCGCTGCGGGTGATTGAGATGCTGGACGAGGCCGCCATTCATGGCCTGCTGTATGTTGATAACGCGATGCTTTACCAGGCCGAAACCGGCCATGTAACCCGCACCATTAACTGGGGGCTGTCGCTGCCGGAACATCAGCGTCCGGTGTTTATTAAGGTGCCGAGCCTGAGCAAGGCGGCAGAAGAAGCGGAATCGATCTGGAAATTTGCCATATCCCATCCCGATACCCGCGCGCTGCAACAGTTTGCCGACAGCGTGGAGCAGGAAATGGGCCTGGCCTGCGAATGGTCCTGGCACGATCAGGTCGATATTGCCAAAGCGGGCAACAGCAAAGGCAAACGGCTGGCGGAGTGGGTTGAATCTGAAGGCTATCGGATGAGCGATGTGCTGGCCTTTGGCGATAACTATAATGACCTGAGCATGCTGGAAAACGTCGGGCTGGGCGTGGCGATGGGCAACGCCGACGATGCCATCAAGGCGCGCGCGCATCGGACGATCGGCACCAATCTGGAGCCGGGTATCGCACAGACTATTTATCAGGAAGTGCTGTAGCGGCTTTACCGATGGCAGGCGATCGGCAGCAGTCTGGCGCTGGGTATCGCACAGACTATTTATCAGGAAGTGCTGTAGCGGCTTTGCCGGTGGCAGGCGATCGGCAGCAGTCTGGAACCGGGTATCGCACAGACTATTTATCAGGAAGTGCTGTAGCGGCCTTGCCGATGGCAGGCGATCGGCAGCAGTCTGGCGCTGGGGATTGCACAGACTATCTGTCAGGAAGTGCTGCCAGCCTGGCTGACGATGTCCGCCTGTTGACGCGGGCATCGCCCTGAAAGCGATATCTGCGTCAACGCGACGGCAAAATGTATAAGCGGCGCGTCAGGCGGCGATCGCCACGCTTTTGATCTGGGCGTAGAGCCACATGCCCGGTTTAATCATCAGCTCATCCCGCGCCCAGGGCGTAATGCGCGCCCAGAGTTCGCTTTGCCCTATCAGCAGCTTCACCTCGACCTGATTATCGATATCCAGCAGCTCGCCGACCTGCGCCGGAATGACGTTGCGGATAGTGCTGTTCAGCGGCGGCTGCAGCACCAGCGAGACGTCGGCGGCCTGAATGCGAATGCGCAGCGGCGTTTTCAGCGGCGCGTCGATGCGGTTAACCCAGATATGCTGATCGCCCAGCGAAAGGGCCGTCATCGCATAGTGCGGATGCTGCTCCAGCACCTGAACGCGCAGCACGCTGCTTTGCTCCGCGCGCGGCAGCCACGGCCGCATGGCGCTGCTGGCCCAGACTTTTTCCAGCGCGCCCAGCGCTTTCACTTCGCCTTTATCCAGCACCAGCACGTTATCCGCCAGCTGGATAATCTCTTCAAGGCTGTGGCTGACGTACAGCACCGGAATGGCCACCTGTTTCGCCAGCGCCTGCAAATAGGGCAGCAGCTCACGCTTGCGCGGCAGATCCAACGAGGCCAGCGGCTCATCCATCAGCAAAATTTCCGGCGCGCTGAGCAGAGCGCGGCCTATCGCCACCCGCTGTTTTTCTCCGCCGGACAGCGAAAAAGGAAAACGCGACAGCAGCTCGCCGATGCCTAGCAGCGCTACCAGTTCATCGAACTGCGAGCGCATCGTTTTCGCCATGCCGTATTCCAGGTTGCCTTTCACCTTGTAGTGCGGAAAGAGGCGCGCATCCTGAAAAACATAGCCGATACGGCGCTTTTCCGGCGGCAGGTTCACGCTGGTCTGAGCATCGAACAGCACCCTGTCGTTCAGGGAAATATGTCCTTCCTGCGGCGTGGTCAGGCCGCCGATAGCGTTAATAAGTGACGTCTTGCCGGCGCCAGAGACGCCGAAAACAGCCGTGATGCCTTGCGCCGGTATGTTTGCGTTTACCTGCAAAGTGTGGTCGCCAAGGCGCTGGACAATATCAAGCTCTAACATGGCATCCCCAACTTTTTGCGTCCCCGACGCGCCAGCCATTCCGCCAGCCACAGCGAACAAAGCGCCAGCGCAATAGCGATCAGGCAAAGCCTGGCCGCCGCGTTTTCCGCGCCCGGCGTTTCAATCAGCGTATACATGGCGGAAGGAAGCGTGCGGGTTTCGCCAGGAATATTGGACACAAAGGTGATGGTCGCGCCGAATTCGCCCAGCGAACGGGCGAAGGCGAGCACCGTGCCGGCGATAATGCCGGGCAGCGTCAGCGGCAAGGTGATGGTGAAAAACACCCGCCAGCGGCCTGCGCCCAGCGTGCGCGCCGCCAGCTCCAGCCGACCGTCAACGCCTTCCAGCGCCAGGCGAATTGCCCGTACCATCAGCGGAAAAGCGACCACGGCAGAGGCCAGCGCCGCGCCGCGCCAGCTAAAGGCGAAGGTAAAGCCGAACCAGTCGTAGAGATACTGGCCGATAAAGCCGCGTCTGCCGAATCCAATCAGCAGCAGATAGCCGACCACCACCGGCGGCAGCACCAGCGGCAGGTGGATCAGGCTGTCGAGCAGCGTCTTGCCGGGAAACCGGCAGCGTACCAGCACCCAGGCCGCTGCTATGCCCAACGGCAGGCTGAACAGCACCGCCACGCTGGAGACTTTCAGGCTGAGCAGAACCGCCTGCCATTCGGGATCGCTTAATATCACAGAGGCGTAAATCCGTAGTGTTTAAACACGGCCGCAGCTTCCGGCCCTTTCAGATAATGATAAAACGCGGCGACGCCGGCGGTATCATGCCCTTTCACTTTCGCCATTGGATATTCCACCGGCTTGTGGCTGTCTGCCGGGAAAACGCCAACCACGGCCACTTTGCTGCTGGCTACCGCATCGGAGCCATACACGATGCCGTAAGGCGTTTCATTGCGCTCCACCAGTGCCAGCGCGGCGCGCACGCTGTTGCCTCTCGCCAGCATCGGCTCCAGCGTTGACCAGGCGCCCAGCGACTGCAATGCTTCCTTGGCGTAGAGCCCTGCCGGAACATGATCGGGATCGCCTACGGACAGACGCTGGCCCTGCAACAGGCTTTTCCAGTCGGTGTTTTTCGACAGCGTGACTCGCGGCGATTTCGCTTCTTTCGGCGCTACCAGCACCAGCTCGTTGCCTAACAGCGTATAGCGGCTGGCTTCTTCAATGCTTTTTTTCTGCGCCGCGTAATCCATCCACTGCTGATCGGCAGAGATAAAAAGATCGGCGGGCGCGCCCTGCTCTATCTGCCGCGCCAGCGTAGAAGAAGAGGCAAAAGAGGAGACAATTTTTACCTCTTTTCCCTGCTGGTAGCGATTAGCGATATCCTGCAACGCGTTGGTTAAGGAGGCGGCGGCAAAAACGGTAATTTTTTCAGCCGCTACGGCCTGGCCGGTCAGGCTTGCCGTTACCACGGCACCGATCAAGAAATGGCGTAATTTCACAGACATGGTCTTCTCCGAAGGTCTCGTTATGTAGCCTTCACTATAACGATTTAACAACCGGTGTCATAAAGATTATCGGCATAAACGGAGAGAAGTTGAGGCGGCTCGCAAAAAATAGCGCCCGGTGTCGCCGGGCGTATCGGGCAGGGATCTAGCGGCGTTCTTTCGCAGGCTGCTCGTTGCGATGACCAAACTTTGAAATGACGTTAAAGACTTCGCCAAGGCCATAGATCAGGCCAAGGATTATCGCCATCACCACGGGAACCATGAGGATCGCTTCTGCAAGACCGATGAGTAATTCCAGCATGGTATTTTTCCTCACTGAATAAAAGAAGTTATTGTATCCGTAGCGGATAAAAGTGCACTGACCTTTTGTGCGTTTTACCTGTTTTTACGCCCCGCCTGCGCAACAGTGTACAATTCCGGAAACCCTTTTTTGCCAGGAGCGACCATGCAGGCTGAGCTTTCCCTGATCCTGAAATTACAGCAGCGGCTTTTCGCCGATCCCCGCCGTATCGAACTGCTTAAACAGATCGCCGCGACCGGCTCCATCAGCCAGGGCGCGAAAATGGCCGGGATCAGCTATAAAAGCGCCTGGGATGCAATTAACGAGATGAACACGCTGGCCGACCGCACGCTGGTAGAGCGCGCCACGGGCGGCAAAGGCGGCGGCGGCGCGCAGGTCACCGCCTACGGTGACAGACTGATTCAGCTTTTCGCGCTGCTGGAGCAGATTCAGCAGAAAGCCTTCGATGTATTGCAGGATGACGTGCCGCTGGGCAGCCTGCTGGGCGCCATCGCCCGGTTTTCGCTGCAAACCAGCGCCCGCAACCAGCTTTTCGGCACGCTGGTGCAGCGCGACGCGCAGACGGTGCAGCAGCATGTTGAGATCCTGCTGGCCAACGGCGAGACGCGCATCAAAGCCGCGCTGACTGAACAGAGCGCCAATCGCCTTGAACTCACGCCGGGCAAAGAGGTGCTGGTGCTGATAAAAGCGCCGTGGATAGACGTGACCCAATCCGCGAGCAAGGCCGATAACCAGCTCGACGGCGTACTGAGCGAGTTGATTAAGGGCGAGACCCACAGTGAAGCGCTGATCGCGCTGCCGGGCGGCGAAACGCTGTGCGCTACCTTAACCAACCAGCGCGCGCAGGAGCAAAATCTTCAGCCTGGCGCGGCGGTAACAGCACATTTTAATGCCGATCGCGTGATTATCGCCACGCTGCTCTGAAAACGGCGGCACCATTTGACAGCGCCGCCGCTCAGCGTCGATAGTGAAGGGAATAATGCATAAAATGGAATAAACAATGTCTACGTTGCAAATTTCGCAAGGCACGTTTCATCTTAGCGCGACCCGTAACCTGATGCTGCCGTCGCTGACGATCCGGGCTGGCGAAAGCTGGGCTTTTGTGGGCGCTAACGCCAGCGGCAAATCTTCCCTCGCGCGCGCCCTTGCGGGCGAGCTTGCCGCCGCACGAGGCGAAGTCGTCAACACTTTCCGCCCCACTCGTCTTTCGCTTGAGCAGTTACAAAAGTTGGTTTCCGAGGAATGGCAGCGTAACAACACCGATATGCTCAGCCCGGATGAAGAAGATACCGGCCGCACCGCTGCCGACATTATTCAGCAGGAGGTGCGCGATGAGGCACGCTGTCGTCAGCTGGCGGGAACCTTTGGCATCGCTTCGTTGCTCGATCGTCGTTTTAAATATCTCTCGACCGGGGAAACCCGCAAGACGCTGCTCTGCCAGGCGCTGATGGCCGAGCCGGACCTGCTGATCCTCGACGAGCCTTTTGACGGGCTGGACGTTGCGTCGCGCGCCAATCTGGCCCAGGTTCTGGCGCAGCTCCACCAGCAGGGGCACACGCTGGTGCTGGTGCTGAACCGTTTTGACGATATTCCCGACTTTGTCGAACGGGTTGGCGTGCTGGCCGAATGTGAGCTGACGCATGTAGGCGCACGCGAAGCAATCCTGGCCGAGGCGCTGGTCGCCCAGCTGGCACACAGTGAAAACCTGCAGGGGATGGCGCTACCGGAAGCGGACGACGCATCGGCAAAAACGGCGCTGTCATCGCAGACGCCGCTAGTGGTGCTGCGGGACGGCGTAGTCTCTTATAACGATCGCCCTGTTCTTAACCATCTTGACTGGACGGTGCAGGCGGGCGAGCACTGGCAGATCGTCGGCCCGAACGGCGCGGGAAAATCAACGTTGCTGAGCCTGGTAACGGGCGATCATCCCCAGGGCTACAGCAATGACTTAACGCTGTTTGGCCGCCGTCGCGGCAGCGGCGAAACCATCTGGGATATCAAACAGCATATTGGCTACGTCAGCAGCAGCCTGCATCTGGATTACCGCGTCAGCAGCAGCGTGCGCAACGTGATCCTTTCCGGCTATTTTGACTCTATCGGTATTTATCAGGCCGTTTCCGATCGGCAGCAAAAGCTGGCGGAGCAGTGGCTACAGCTGCTGGGGATGCGTGCCGTGGCGGACGCGCCTTTTCAGAGTCTGTCATGGGGGCAGCAGCGGCTGGTGCTGATAGCCCGCGCGCTGGTCAAGCATCCGGCTCTGCTGATCCTGGACGAGCCGCTACAGGGGCTGGATTCGATCAACCGCCAGCTCGTGCGCCGCTTTGTTGACGTGCTGATTGGCGAAGGCGCCACGCAGCTTCTTTTCGTTTCGCACCATGCTGAAGATGCGCCACAGTGCATCACCCATCGCCTGACGTTCGTGCCGGACGGTGACGGCTATCGCTATCAGCAGGACAGGCTCTGAGGCGAGCTCAGGGCCAGCCGTCAGGCTGGCTCAGGCTGCCTGTTCAAAGAAAGGATAGCGCATCGAAGTAACGGCATGGCGTGATGTACGTGGGCAACTCTTGCATAGTATGTAGGGCCAGTCTGGCTGGCGTGGGCGCGGGATGAATATGTAAATCTGAAGCCTGCTAAAATTTTGCAAAAATCTATATAAGGCTTATCTGATGAAGAAAAACAGACATATCAGTGCCGTCATGATGCCTGTTAAACATTTCCATTTTTTGGATTTTTCAACGTAAAAAAAGACCATGTAAAGTATGAATATAAATGATAGTGCCAGCCCACCAAAAACGTTTCCATTACCCCTGTTATTATTTAATGAACCTTGCGGGATAGTCGAATCCATATCGTAGATAACATCGTATTTATCAACCATAGATAAATAAATCAGCACCATGCAAACCAGATAAAAAAGAATAAATGCAATTCTAAAAAACTTATTCATAAAATCATGACCCTGTTACGAGACCAGTCTGGTAAAATGCTGCCAGTTTTTGACAATAAAATCACCATATCGCGTATCTTTTTTGATGCTTTCCAGACTCGGATTGGTGCCCCGGTTATATCTGGCTCCAATAATTCTCACATCATTCATACTGAGCCGAGAGGGTAACTTGTCATAGTCAGCAAGCTGGCGTAAGTGCATAGCCGCGAGGGTAATGTTATAGGCATCTTTTTCAAGACACCGTGATAGCGAGCGGAGTTCTGATGTACTCATCTTGTCTGCATTAAGGCCCATAGTTTTAGCTGCTGTACGCAGTTGCATGCTGACAAAGCCAAACGAGGTTTTAGCCGGCGGAGAGGTTACAGTAAGATTACGATCGATACAGACTGGGCCGCTCCAGTCTATGAAGCGAACTTCAAAAGCAAAACGATCTATAATATCTGGATCACCGCCTACCTCAATCCAGCAGACACCAGCAAGTAATTCTGGGGGCAGTTTATAGCGAAGAGCAGCCGATCTGATAAGCAAACTCTGTTTTTTGACCCAGGTATCTTTAAAACCTCTGGCATAAGATCTGCCACCGCCGAATCTTTCAGGAAGTATTTTCCAACGGAATACATCAAGGAAAGTCCATGAAGGGGATTTTGTCATCTTCCTGCATTGTTCAAAGTTACGCATATCCATATAAAAAATCTCCATTTATTTCTCTATGCTGCTCAATAAAACTGAGCGTTAATATCAGAAACCCTCGCCTTGTTGAGTACCAAAGAAATTTTAAAACGTGCGTTCCACTATGCTTTACTTATCTGACAAATCAGTCCTTACGCATGTTTTATACGACATATGAGTACCTTCGACCACCCAAAATATACTGTATTTTTATAATGATTGTTTTCTTGTGATTGTAGCCTGAATTAAGAACAGACCGTTTATTTCATCCCCAACACTTAGTGCCTTTAAAAAAAGGCGCACTCCCATAATGGCCAGTAACACAGTCGCTCATATCTGGTTCGTAGATTTCGACATTATTCTACCGAGTAAAGCCATGATTATCTGCCCCTGTACGGCCTGAATAACCGCGTATAGTACCGCTACACTTTTTGGTATATACCAACTGCGCCATGCATGACGTAGACATGGCGTAAGTCCGTTCCTGGAGCCTCGGCACGCGTATCCCTGTGTTCGACGGTCGGGCCTCGTCTATACGTCCTGACAAGCGGCGAACGTTCGCCTGCCTGGATGTTAGCGCTACTCTTTTCGTTCTTTTAGTATGTTGGCACTAATAGTTCGCGCAGCCTTAGTATGTTGGCACTAAACACCAACGATGGTTTTAAGATGCCGGTGTGTCAGAGCGTCATCCGATTAATCTGATATTTACCCGCCATAGATTTCCCCTGCCCTGTCGACAGGCGGCACGCCCTGTGTAACCGCTACCACTTTCAACCGTAGCGGGAAAGGAATTTATGGATTAAACAGCCTTGAAACCTGCCTCTTAGGAATTTTCATCTTGTGTAAACGATTCCATTTATTCACACTCGATCACGCTTTATCGTTTCGCGCTGTGCTATTTTTCTTTCAGGCTTGCAGGCATTACAAAGTAATCAGGACTCAATATGCAGAAATTTAATCCGGTCGATCATCCGCATCGCCGCTATAACCCACTGTCCGATCAGTGGATTCTGGTTTCTCCGCATCGTGCCAAACGCCCCTGGCAGGGCGCACAGGAGACGCCTTCTCAGGAGAAGCTGCCTGCGCACGATCCGGACTGCTTTCTTTGCCCCGGCAACACGCGCGTAACCGGCGATAAAAATCCCGATTACACCAGCACCTATGTGTTTACCAACGACTTTGCCGCGCTGATGACCGATACGCCGGACGCGCCGGAGAGCGACGACCTGCTGATGCGCTGTGAAAGCGCGCGCGGCACCAGCCGGGTGATCTGCTTTTCACCGGATCACAGCAAAACGCTGCCGGAGCTGTCGGTTTCCGCGCTGGAAGACGTGGTTCGCACCTGGCAAGAGCAGACTGCCGATCTGGGTCAGCACTACCCATGGGTACAGGTGTTTGAGAACAAAGGCGCAGCGATGGGCTGCTCCAATCCGCATCCTCACGGCCAGGTGTGGGCCAACAGCTTCCTGCCTAACGAAGCCAAACGCGAGGACGATCTCCAGCGCGCTTATTTTGCGAAAAAGCAGTCGCCGATGCTGGTGGATTACGCCAGTCGCGAGCTGAATGACGGCAGCCGCACGGTGGTGGAAACCGACTACTGGCTGGCCGTGGTGCCCTGGTGGGCCGCCTGGCCGTTCGAGACGCTGCTGCTGCCGAAAGCGCACGTCAAGCGCCTGACCGACTTAACGGACGCGCAGCGGGCCGATCTGGCCGTGGCGCTGAAAAAGCTGACCAGCCGCTATGACAACCTGTTCCAGTGCTCCTTCCCCTACTCTATGGGCTGGCACGGCGCGCCGTTCAACGACGACGCCAACGACCACTGGCAGCTTCACGCGCATTTTTACCCGCCGCTGCTGCGTTCCGCCACGGTGCGCAAGTTTATGGTTGGCTATGAAATGCTGGCCGAAACCCAACGTGATTTAACGGCGGAACAGGCGGCTGAACGGCTGCGTGCCGTCAGCGATATTCATTTCCGCGAGACCGGAGCATAACCATGAGTTTAAAAACCCTGACCCAACAGATTTTCAGCGAAAAATTTGGCTATGCCGCGCCGCAAACTATCCAGGCGCCGGGCCGCGTTAACCTGATTGGCGAGCACACCGACTATAACGATGGTTTTGTGCTGCCCTGCGCTATTGATTATCAGACCGTGATCGCCTGCGCCAAACGCGACGATCGCCAGGTACGCGTCATCGCCGCCGACTATGAAAATCAGGAAGATATTTTTTCGCTGGACGAGGCGATTACTCCGCATGACACGCAGATGTGGTCAAACTACGTGCGCGGCGTGGTCAAGCACCTGCAAAAACGCATTCCTGACTTCAACGGCGTGGATATGGTGATTGCAGGCAACGTGCCGCAGGGCGCGGGCCTCAGCTCTTCTGCCTCGCTGGAAGTGGCGGTCGGCACCGTGTTCCGTCATCTGTATGCGCTGCCGCTGGACGGCGCGCAGATTGCCGTAAACGGCCAGGAAGCGGAAAACCAGTTTGTCGGCTGTAACTGCGGCATCATGGATCAGCTGATCTCGGCGCTGGGCGAGAAAGATCATGCGATGCTGCTCGACTGCCGCACGCTGGGCACGCGTCCGGTGCCGATGCCGGAAGATATCGCAGTAGTGATCATCAACTCTAACTTCCGCCGTAACCTGGTGGGCAGTGAGTACAACACTCGCCGTCAGCAGTGCGAAGCGGGCGCAAAATTCTTTAACAAAAGTTCGCTGCGCGATGTCGATCTGGCGCAGTTTGCAGCGATGGAGCATGAGCTTGACCCGCTGGTCGCCAAACGCGTGCGCCACGTGCTGACCGAAAACGCCCGCACGCTGGAAGCGGCGGATGCGCTGGCGAAGGGCGATCTGGCGCGCATCGCCGTGCTGATGGCGGAATCTCACGCTTCCATGCGCGACGATTTTGAAATCACCGTGCCGCCAATCGATACCCTGGTAACCATTGTGAAAAACAGCCTGGGCGATCGCGGCGGCGTGCGCATGACCGGCGGCGGCTTTGGCGGCTGCGTGGTGGCGCTGATGCCGTTGGATCTGGTCGACAGCGTGAAAGCGGCCGTGGCGGAGCAGTACGAGGCGCAGTCCGGCATTAAAGAAACTTTCTACGTCTGCAAAGCCTCTGAAGGAGCGGGCCCATGCTGAGTCACTCGCATGCGCCAGACGGCCAGCCGTGGCGCATCACAACGCTGCGCAACGCGGGCGGCATGGTAGCGACCTTTATGGACTGGGGCGCCACCTGGCTTTCCGCGCGCGTGCCGATGAAAGACGGCAGCGTGCGCGAAGCGCTGCTGGGCTGTGCCACGCCGGCCGACTACCTTAATCAGACCGCCTATCTGGGCGCAACGGTTGGCCGCTACGCCAACCGTATCGCTAACGCCGCTATCAGTGCAGGCGAGCAGCGCTGGCAGCTGGCGGCCAATCAGGGGAAACATCAGCTGCACGGCGGGCCACAGGGCTTTCACGCCCGTCGCTGGCACATCGTCAGCCAGACCGGCCAGGAAGTCGAATATCAGCTGGATTCCCCTGACGGCGATCAGGGCTATCCCGGCCATCTCCAGGTTACCCTGCGCTATCGGCTGGAAGAGGACAATACGCTCACGATCCGCTATCACGCCACGGTGGACCAGGCCTGTCCGGTTAATCTGACCAACCACGCCTATTTCAATCTGGATGCGCAGCACGGCGACGCGCGCCATCATCGCCTGCGCCTGCGTGCCGACCATTATTTGCCGGTCGACAGCGAAGGCATTCCCAACCGCCTGCTGACCGACGTCACCGATACCGGCTTTGATTTCAGAGAGATCAAAACGGTGGCGCAGGACTTCCTGCTGGATGACGATCAGCGCGCGGTCAAAGGCTACGATCACGCGTTTCTGCTGAACGGCGGCGACGATACGCAGCCGGACGCGGAGCTGTGGTCGGCCGACGGCAGGCTGAAGCTCAGCGTGTTTACCACCGCGCCTGCGCTACAGTTCTATTCGGGAAATTATCTGGAAGGCACTCCGGCTCGCGAGCAGGACGTCTATACTGCCTTTCAGGGCATTGCGCTGGAGAGCGAGTTTTTACCCGACTCGCCTAATCATCCGGAATGGCCGCAGCCCGACTGCTGGCTGCAGCCAGGTGAATCGTATCAGTCAGAAACGCGTTATCGCCTGACGCCGCTTTGATTAAGCGCATGAAAAACGTGCATCGCGCCTGCGGCAGGCTTACGTGGCGCGCAGATTTCCGCTATGGTAATGACCAGTTAAAATTGCGTCGGCAATTTTCGCTTTCCGTTATCTTAGAAACGTCAGATTATTAAGGAGTTAAGCTATGGCTGTAACTAAGCTGGTTCTGGTACGTCACGGCGAAAGCCAGTGGAACAACGAAAACCGCTTTACCGGATGGTACGATGTCGATCTGTCCGATAAAGGGCGTACCGAAGCGAAAGCGGCGGGTCAGCTGCTGAAAAAAGAAGGCTTTACCTTCGATTTCGCTTATACCTCCGTGCTGAAACGTGCCATCCACACGCTGTGGAACATTCTTGACGAAGTGGATCAGGCCTGGCTGCCGGTTGAAAAATCCTGGCGTCTGAACGAGCGTCACTACGGTGCGCTGCAGGGTCTGGATAAAGCGGAAACCGCGCAGAAATATGGCGACGAGCAGGTTAAACAGTGGCGTCGCGGCTTTGCCGTCACGCCGCCGGAGCTGGATCGCGCTGACGAACGTTTCCCTGGCCACGACCCGCGCTACGCCGCGCTGACTGCCGAGCAGCTGCCGACTACCGAAAGCCTGGCGCTGACCATCGATCGCGTGCTGCCTTACTGGAACGAGTCTATTCTGCCGCGCATGAAGAAAGGCGAGAAAGTGATCATTGCTGCACACGGCAACTCGCTGCGCGCGCTGGTGAAATACCTGGACGACATGAGCGAAGAAGAGATCCTTGAGCTGAACATCCCAACCGGCGTGCCGCTGGTGTATGAGTTCGACGAAAACTTCAAGCCAATCAAGCACTACTATCTGGGCGATGCGGACGAGATCGCGGCTAAAGCCGCCGCCGTAGCGAATCAGGGTAAAGCGAAGTAAGAGCCAATAAAAAAATCCGCCGAAAGGCGGATTTTTTTATGTCGCGTACGGGAAACTTATCCGCGACGCGCTTTCACCGCCTCTGCCAGCTGGCGCAGCACGGTTTCAGTATCTTCCCAGCCGATGCAGCCATCGGTCACGCTCTTGCCGTAGACCAGCGGCTCGCCGCTTTCCAGGCTCTGATTGCCTTCAACCAGATGGCTCTCGATCATTACGCCAATAATCGCTTTTTCGCCGCCCGCAATCTGCTGCGCCACGTCGTCCGCCACGGTCAGCTGCTTTTTAAACTGCTTGCTGCTGTTGGCATGGCTGAAGTCGATCATAATTTGCGGCTCCAGGCCCGCTTTCGCCAGGCCTGTCTTCACTTCTTCCACATGCTGCGCGCTGTAGTTCGGCTCTTTGCCGCCGCGCAGAATGATATGGCAGTCGCCGTTGCCGCTGGTTTCCACAATGGCGGAGTGTCCATATTTGGTCACCGACAGGAAGCAGTGCGGCGCGCTGGCGGCATTGATCGCATCAATAGCCACTTTAATGGTGCCGTCGGTGCCGTTTTTGAAGCCGACCGGACAGGAAAGCCCGGAGGAAAGCTCGCGGTGCACCTGAGATTCGGTAGTGCGCGCGCCAATCGCGCCCCAGCTCATCAGATCGGCCACGTACTGCGGCGTGATCATATCCAGAAATTCGCCCGCCGCCGGCAGGCCGGTATCGTTGATGTCCACCAGCAGCTTGCGCGCAATGCGCAGACCGTCGTTGATCTGATAGCTGTTATCCATATGCGGATCGTTGATCAGCCCTTTCCAGCCAACCGTGGTGCGCGGTTTTTCAAAGTAAACGCGCATGACCACTTCCAGCGAGTCGCTCAGCTCTGCGCGCAGCTTCAGCAGACGGGCAGCATACTCCTTTGCGGCCTCGGTATCGTGAATTGAGCAAGGGCCGATCACCACCAGCAGGCGATCGTCATTTTTTTGCAGGATACGGTGAATGGCCTGGCGGGTATCAGCGACAGTTTTAACCGCCGTCTCCGTGGCAGGAAATTTTTCAAGCAGCGCAACGGGAGGTAAAAGTTCTTTTATTTCTTTAATTCTTAAGTCATCATTCTGATAATTCATAATATTTCCAGATAGTTACTGAGCCGTACTGCACACCAGGCGCATCCAGACCAATTTATCGCGTGAACCCCAGCCTGTAAATCGACTTTGCACAAATTATTATCAGTAGGAGTTGCCGTTTTCGCGCTTTTTACTACACTTTAACTTGTTAATACTTAAAAAAAACGCACAGGGATCGCCTGCTTTATCGCCGCGTATCGCTTGCGTAAGGAGAGGTTGCCTCTTCCACTTTATGCAAACCGCTTTTTTAGCAGGGTTTGGTTCGCCAAGACGCAAAAAAAATTAACGGAGTAAGATGATGAAAAAGTTTGCAATCGTTTTCCTGACAGCAGCAATGACTCTGGGTAGCGCTTCCGCCATGGCGGCGGGCAGCAACAACGGTACCGCTAACCAGGCGGCAGACGCCGGGGCCGCAGCGGGCAGCGCAAAACAGAATATTGCGCCGAACAACGTTGATAACAGTCATATCAATAATACCGGCGACGCCACTGCCGATACCACGCACAAAACGACCCATCACGCTAAAAAGAAAATGACCGCGGATGAGATCGATAAAAATACCCAGTGCAAAGACGGTAAATGTCCTGACATTAACCAGAAAGTAGGCCCGGGCACTGACAGAAAAACCGACGGCACCTCGCAGTAAGTTAGCCGCGGATGACAAAAGGAGAGCTGAGGCTCTCCTTTTTTTATTGGCCGTCCCAGCGCATTCACAATAAAAAAGCCCGTCACGGGCATGCTCCATTCCTTGTTATGATAAAGCAGGTTTATTGAAAAGATGGATACTTATGGCGCATTCGCATTCTCATAGCGGCGGAAACCGCAATCGTTTACTGGCCGCCTTTCTGGTCACGGCTGTTTTTATGGTCGCGGAAGTTGTTGGCGGCCTGCTTTCCGGCTCGCTGGCGCTGCTGGCCGATGCCGGACACATGCTCACGGACGCCGCCGCGCTGCTGATGGCGCTGCTGGCCGTGCAGTTCGCCAGCCGCAAGCCAAACGCACGCCACACTTTCGGTCTGCTGCGGCTGACTACGCTGGCCGCGTTTATCAATGCTATCGCTTTGATCGTGATTACCGCGCTGATCGTCTGGGAAGCCGTCCAGCGCTTTATGCATCCCGAACCCGTGGCCGGTGGCTTTATGCTGGGCATTGCCGTAGCGGGCCTGCTGGCGAACCTGCTCTCTTTCTGGCTACTGCATCACGGTAGTGAAGAGAAGAACATTAACGTTCGCGCCGCCGCGCTGCACGTGCTGGGCGATCTGCTGGGTTCCGTCGGCGCCATTGCTGCCGCGCTGATTATTATGTTTACCGGCTGGACGCCCATCGACCCGATCCTGTCGCTGCTGGTGGCGGTGCTGGTGCTGCGCAGCGCCTGGGCGCTGCTGAAAGAGAGTTTTCATGAACTGCTGGAAGGGACGCCGCCGCAGCTGGACGTGGAGAAGCTGAAGCGGGCGTTAACGCGTGATATTCCTGAGGTACGCAACGTGCACCACGTTCACCTGTGGCTGGTGGGCGAAAAGCCGGTGATCACGCTGCATACGCAGGTGATCCCGCCTTACGATCACGACGCCCTGCTGCACCGTATTCATGACTACCTGCACGAGCACTATCAGATCGAGCACGCCACGGTGCAGATGGAATACCAGAGCTGTGACGATGGCGACTGCGAGCTGTCATGGGGAAAAAGCGGGCACGACCATGCCCACCATCATCACTGATTAAGCCAGCGCCTGCCTGCGGGCGCTTTTAATCCAGAGCCACGAGCCGTTCAGCGCAATTAACGTCAGAATGGCATATTCCAGCGACATTGCATAAACCCCCTGACGAGCGAAGATCATCACGCTAATCACATCAATCACCACCCACAGCAGCCAGTTTTCGACATATTTCCGCGTCATTAAAATCATCGCCACCACCGACAGCACCAGCAGACAGGAATCCCAGAACGGGAAAGCGTCCGGCTGAAGCTGCGGCATCGCCACCGCCAGTCCCAGCGTCTGCATCAGCTTAACGGCGACTTCCGTCAGCCAGCCAAAAACCGGGTTGATATACAGGGTCATCAGGGCAATCGCCACCACGCTGAACAGCGCCCAGCCAAGGGCTTTTGGCAGGCCCAGCCAGCGAATTTGCAGCGCCTGCTGGTTGTCGGTGGTCTGCCGCGTCCATGCATACCAGCCGTAAACGTTAGCGCCGAAGAAAAAGAGCTGCAGCAGCAGGCTGGCATAAAGCTGGATCTGGAAAAAGATCGCCGCGAAGAGCGTGACGTTGATCAAACCAAAAACGTAGTTGATGTTTTTTTCAAGGCTGGCGAGCCAGATACAGAGCAAACCCGCCAGCGTGCCGATCGCTTCAATCCAGGAGAGGTCGTAGCCGCCCGCCCCTACAGGGATGTGAACCAGAATATTTTGCGTGCTGAAAAAATCCATATTGGCACCTTGTAGCTGAAAACGGGCGTTATTTTAATGATGCAGCAAAGGTTAGCATACGATCCAGCGGCCGTAACGCGCCTTCGCGCAGCGCCGCATCAACGTTAATTTCATGTTCGCTGCCGCCGTGCTCCAGCCCTTCTGCAATAGCCTGTAGCCCGTTCATCGCCATCCACGGACAGTGCGCGCAGGTGCGGCAGGTTGCGCCCTCGCCCGCCGTTGGCGCTTCCAGCAGCTCTTTGTCCGGGCAGGCCTGCTGCATTTTGTAAAAGATACCGCGATCGGTTGCCACAATCATTTGCCGCTGCGGCAGCGTTTTCGCCGCCTGAATCAGCTGGCTGGTTGAGCCTACTGCATCGGCCAGCTCGACAATGGCCTGCGGCGACTCAGGGTGCACCAGTACCGCCGCATCGGGATAGAGCGCTTTCATCCGCGCCAGCGCCTGGGTTTTGAATTCGTCATGGACGATACAGGCCCCTTGCCAGCACAGAATATCCGCGCCGGTCTGGCGGGTAACGTAGCGGCCAAGATGGCGATCCGGCGCCCAAATAATTTTTTCCCCCAGACCGTCAAGGTGTTCAATCAGTTCAACGGCGATGCTGGAGGTCACTACCCAGTCCGCGCGCGCTTTTACCGCTGCGGAAGTGTTGGCATACACGACAACGGTACGATCGGGATGCGCATCGCAAAACCGGGTGAATTCGTCAATCGGACAGCCCAAATCCAGCGAGCATTCCGCCTGAAGCGTCGGCATCAGAATGGTTTTTTCCGGGCTGAGTATTTTTGCGGTTTCGCCCATAAAACGTACGCCCGCCACCAGCAGCGTGGAGGCAGGATGCTGGCTGCCAAAGCGCGCCATCTCCAGCGAATCCGCCACGCAGCCGCCGGTCTCTTCCGCCAGCGCCTGGATTTCCGGATCGGTATAGTAATGCGCGACCATCACTGCATCGCGTTCTTTCAGCAGCCTTTTGATTTTGCTGCGATAAAATTGCTTTTCATCAGGCGTTAAGCGGGCAGGCTTAGGCGGAAAAGGATAGACAGCGGTTTCGGGATCGAACATCAGGCTCATCACACGGCTCTCGTTTTGTGCACTTAACCAGAGTGGCGGCCATAACGTTCGTTACGCGCTTATCCGCCCGGCTTGTTTTATATGCTAAACAAGATAGCCGAAACTTTCACCGCTGTCGCGGATTATTTGCTGCCCTTAACGAAGCTGGAAGTTATCCGTCGCCTCCAGCTTCAGTAAATAAGCCTTAACCTCAAGCCCACCGGCAAAACCGGTCAGCTTGCCGTTGGCGCCGATCACCCGATGGCAGGGCGCAATAATCGATACGGGATTTTTGCCGTTAGCCGCGCCTACCGCGCGTACTGCGGCTGGATGCCCAATCTCGCAGGCAATCTCCCGATAGCTGCGGGTTTCGCCAAAGGGGATCGCCACCAGCGCGGCCCAGACTTTTTTCTGAAATTCCGTGCCGACAAAATCAAGCGGCAGCGCGAACTGCCTGCGTTTGCCAGCAAAATATTCCGAAAGCTGGCGCGCCGTTTCCAGCAAAATCGGATGCGATCCTTCCCGCAACAGCTCGGGAAGTCGGTAACGCCTGGGATCTTCGTTTTCCCACAGTACGGCTGCAAGCCCTTTATCGCTGGCAATCAGTTTTAACGTGCCGACCGGCGACGGCATAAGCGTGTAAAAATGACTCATCTTATTTCCTCCTCCTCCGTGCTACGGACAGTAATTATCCGCGTAACGGCCCGAGTTGCCAGCCGTTTTCGGTCATCGATCTGAAATAGTTAGCTGTCCGAAAATGGCTGGCACGGCATCGAAAAGCGGCCTACTCTGCCAGACAGGTTGCCTGACGGGAAAAGATGATGATTGATGCAAAAATCGCGTACCTTGCGCTTACCTCGCGCGACAGCCGTTTCGATGGCGTGTTCTATGTAGGCGTGATCTCGACGGGGATTTACTGTCGCCCGGTCTGTCCCGTAAAGGCGCCGCTGGCGAAAAATTGTCTGTTCTTTGACAGCGCTGCCGCCGCCGAAAAAGCGCATTTCCGCCCTTGCCTGCGCTGTCGGCCTGAACTGGCACCCGGCAATGCGCCTATTGATAACGGCAGACGTATTGCGGACAGCCTTATCCAGCATATTGCCGAGGGCGTGCTGGAAGAAGACGCCAGTCTGGAAACGCTGGCGGCCCGTTATTCTGTCAGCCTGCGGCAGCTGCGGCGCATTGTGCATAAAGAACTGGGCGTATCGCCGCTGGAGCTAAAGCAGACTCGCCGGCTGCTGCTGGCAAAACAGCTGCTGACTGAAACCGCGCTGCCGGTGACGGAAATTGCGCTGGCCAGCGGTTTTGCCAGCCTGCGCCGCTTCAACGATGCCTTTAGCAAGCGCTACCGGATGCCGCCCGGCCGCCTGCGCAAACAGATACCTGCGGATAGCGATACCTCGACGCTGTTACTGCATTACCGCCCCCCTTTTGACTGGGTGGCCCTGCTGGATTTTCTTCGCCTGCGCGCGCTAAAAGGCGTGGAAGCGGTCGATGACGTCAGCTATGCCCGTACGGTGCGTCTGGGCGCGCATCGGGGCTGGATCCGCGTCATCCACACAGGAAACTCGCTTCAGGTAACCTTTACGCATTCACTCGTGCCGGTTTTGTCTGCTTTGCTTTTGCGGCTGCGAAATTTATTCGATTTGGATGCGCATCCGCAGATCGTTGCGGAGCATCTTGGTCAGGATCCTTTATTGAGCGAAAGCCTGCTGAAAAACCCCGGCCTGCGCGTGCCTGGCGCTTTCGATAGCTTTGAAATGATGGTGCGGGCCGTACTGGGCCAGCAGATTACGGTAAAGGCAGCCACAACGCTTGGCGGGCGCTTTGCTGACGCTTTTGGCGAGGTTATTACCACGCCTGTTCCCGGTCTGACGCATCTGTCGCCTGAGGCGTCTACAGTTGCGTGCAGCACGCCTGAAGCAATAGCCAGCCTTGGCATCGTACGTACGCGAGCCAGAACGCTGCTGGCGCTGGCAGATGCCTGCGCGCAGGGCATGCCAGAAACAGCCGCGCAGCCGGAGCTGATGATAGCCAGGCTGACCGCCTTGCCGGGCATCGGCGAGTGGACGGCACATTACATAGCTATGCGCGCCTTACGCTGGCCCGATGCGTTTCCGGCGGCGGATATCGTGGTGCGAAAAAATTTGGGTAGCGTGACGGCAAAAGAAGCGGAACGGCTGGCAGAAGCCTGGCGGCCGTGGCGCAGCTACGCGGTGATGCATATCTGGAAAAACCTGACGCCGCTGAAGTAGCACGGCAGTCAGAGGAGGATGCAGGTTAACCCGGCTAAAGCCTCGCCCTTCGGGTCGTTGCCTGCGGCAACGCTGTCTCCCTTTGGTCGACTCGACCTGCGGCAGGTTCGAACCCCGCCCGAATTACAAACGGCAAAAAGGCGCCTTTAGGGCGCCTTTCTACATTGGTGGGTCGTGCAGGATTCGAACCTGCGACCAATTGATTAAAAGTCAACTGCTCTACCAACTGAGCTAACGACCCGAAGTGGTGGGTGATGACGGGCTCGAACCGCCGACCCCCTCCGTGTAAAGGAGATGCTCTACCAACTGAGCTAATCACCCACTTCGGTACTTCTTTTCGTGAAAGATAATCCTTCACGTTTTACATCAGATACCACTTAAAAGTGGTGGGTCGTGCAGGATGACTCGGCGTCCCTCGGCCTGACGGCCCGTTGCTTATGGCAACGTTGTTTCGCTTTGCTCAACCGAACCTGCTGCAGGTTCACATCCTTCACGTTTTACAGCGGTTACCATTTAGTAATGGTGGGTCGTGCAGGATTCGAACCTGCGACCAATTGATTAAAAGTCAACTGCTCTACCAACTGAGCTAACGACCCGCTGTGTACTGCCTGCCGCTTAATGCCTGAAGACCGGAAGGTTCAAATCCTTCACGTCTTGCATCAGATACCATTTTAAAAGTGGTGGGTCGTGCAGGATTCGAACCTGCGACCAATTGATTAAAAGTCAACTGCTCTACCAACTGAGCTAACGACCCGCATCATGCGGTACTGCTTACTACTTAATTAGTGGTGGGTCGTGCAGGATGACTCGGCGTCCCTCGGCCTGTCGGCCCGTTGCTTAACGCAACGTTGTTTCGCTTCGCTTAACCGAACCTGCTGCAGGTTCAAATCCTTCACGCTTACCTTTTGTCACTACTTAATTAGTGGTGGGTCGTGCAGGATTCGAACCTGCGACCAATTGATTAAAAGTCAACTGCTCTACCAACTGAGCTAACGACCCACTTTTACGCTGTCAGAACGTTTTAACATATGTCCCGGCAACGGCGGCATATATTACTGATTTACCGTTTCAGCGCAACCACTATTTTCAGATAACTTGTTCAACTGCCTGAGTTTCACCCGACCGGGCCATAAATTAGGCTAAACCCGTTCGTAAGCGGTTAATTACAGCGCAGCCGCACGTTTTTGCGCTTGTTTCGCCACGTCGGTGTTTGGATACTGTTTGATCACCTGCTGGTAGACGGCTTTCGCTTTCGCGCTGTCGCCCTTCTCCTGCATGATCACACCCACTTTATACAGCGCATCCGCGCTTTTCGGCGATTTAGGGTAATTTTTCACTACGGTGGCGAAATAGTAGGCCGCGTCGTCTTTTTTACCCTTGTTGTAATTCAGCTGTCCCAGCCAGTAGTTAGCATTCGGCTGGTAGGTTGAATCCGGATACTTCTTGATAAAAGCCTGGAACGCAGCGATAGCCTGCTCGTTCTGCTTTTTCTCCAATACCAGCGCCACAGCCGCGTTGTAGTCGCTGTTGGCGTCGCCACCCTGCGTCGGCGCAGCAGAAGCGCTGTCGCTGGCTGTAGCGCCTTCTGCGGCCGCTGCCGGAGCCGTAGCGCCTGAAGCCGCCTGAGGCTGCGCAGACGCGCCGCTGCTCAGCGTATCTATCTGCTGATAGAGATTCTTCTGGCGTTCGGTGATCTGGTTAAGCTGATACTGGTTTTCCTGAATCTGACCACGCAGCGAATCAATGTCACGCTGGTTGTCGGCAAGCTGCTGCTGAAATTGCTGAAGAAGCTGTGCCTGCGCGTTAGAGATACGCTCAAGCGAGGTGACGCGGTCTTCGACCGAGCCTGAACCTACGTTACTGATTGACGCCTGGGCATTAGCGGCCCAGGGGGCCGCTACGCCAACCAGTAACGACAGACCCAGCAAGTGAAGTCTGAAGTTACTAATCATATGATTCTCTTAGTATACCAGTACGGCACGACGGTTTTTGGCGTAAGCCGATTCGTCGTGGCCCAGTACGGCTGGCTTCTCTTTACCGTAAGAAACGATAGAGATCTGGTCAGCAGAAACGCCTTTGCCCTGCAGGTACATTTTAACGGCAGTAGCACGACGCTCGCCCAGGGCGATGTTGTACTCTGGCGTACCACGCTCATCCGCATGACCTTCTACAGTCACTTTGTAAGACGGGTTGTTACGCAGGAAAGTAGCGTGCGCGTCCAGCATCTGAGCGAACTCAGACTGGATGTCATACTTGTCCAGACCGAAGTACACGATGTTGTTGCGTTGCAGCTGCTGCATCTGCAGGCGCGCCTGCTCGTCGGAGGACATATTGCCGCCGTTCATGCCGCTGTTCATGCCGCCGTTTGCGTCATCGCCCATACCCATACCGCTGGTCTGGTCGTTGTTGTTGTTTTTGTGTGAGCTACATGCAGCCACTGCGATAACTGGCAGTGCCAGCATTAAGCCTTTCAGCACTTTATTCAGTTGCATTTCTACAATCCTATTATTGTTTGCCATACATATTTATATGCATCACAGATACGGCGACCAGGCAGGTGATTTTACCTGTCCATCAGTAGCCGGAAGACGCGCTTTGAAACGACCGTCGGTCGACACCAGCTGCAGTACGGATCCCATGCCTTGAGTAGCGCTGTAGATAACCATAGTGCCGTTTGGCGCGAGGCTCGGCGTTTCATCCAGGAACGTGTCCGTTAATTGTTGAACGGCTCCCGTTTCCAGATCTTGTCTGGCGATATGTTGCGCACCGCCGTTGGTGCTTACCATCACCAGAGATTTTCCATCGGTGCTGACATCGGCGTTCTGATTCTGAGAGCCTTCCCAGGTCAGACGCTGCGGCGCGCCGCCGTTTACACCAATTTTATAGATTTGTGGACGACCGGCCTGATCCGAGGTATAGGCCAGCGTCTGGCTGTCCGGGAACCAGGTAGGTTCAGTGCTGTTATAGCGGCCGTCGGTGATCTGACGCATCTGGCCTGAACCTAAGTCCATCACGTAAAGATTCATGCTGCCGGATTTCGACAGGGTGAACGCCAGCTTGCTGCCGTCAGGCGAGAACGCAGGCGCGCCGTTATGACGAGGGAAAGAAGCAACCTGGCGGATAGCGCCGTTGGCCAGCGTCTGGATCACCAGCGCCGATTTGCCGCTTTCAAAGGTCACATAGGCCAGCTTGCTGCCATCTTTCGACCAGGCCGGAGACATCAGCGGCTCAGGCGAACGGTGCACCACAAACTGGTTATAGCCGTCATAGTCGGATACGCGCAGCTCATACGGGAACTGGCCGCCGTTGGTCTGCACCACATAGGCGATACGGGTACGGAACGCGCCTTTGATGCCGGTCAGCTTTTCAAAGCTTTCATCGCTGGCCGTATGCGCCGCGTAGCGCAACCATTGTTTAGTCACCTTGTACTGATTCTGCGCCAGCACGGTGCCCGGATTACCGGAGGTATCCACCAGCTGATAAGAAACGGTATAGCTGCCGTCGGCGCCAGGCTGGATCTGCCCGACCACCACCGCATCAATACCCAGCGCGGTCCATGCAGCAGGCTGCACTTCCGCTGCGGTGCCTGGCTGCTGTGGCAGACGAGCGCGATCCAGCGGATTGAATTTGCCGCTGTTGCGTAAATCCGCCGCCACAATGCCGCCAATATCTTCCGGGGCTGCGCCCGGGCCAGCCCATTTAAACGGGACTACGCCGATAGGACGTGCGGTGTTAACGCCCTGGGTAATCTCGATGCGAACTTCTGCATGCGCCATAGCGACAAACAGCATCAGGAAACTTAGTGCTACTCGTAATGCCTGCTTCATCTTCTCTCCCTTACCTGAACGCTACGTCCACGATAATTAGCAGTGTTTCAACAAACCAATGGTGCATTTATAGAGTACGGCAAGTTGACCATAGTTCAACCTGCCGCGTCCTGGCATCTTCTTACAGCTAATCTTACGGTTTGAAGATTAACGTAGCCTCTTTCACCGCCTGATACACATCCGTGCTTGGCGGTTTTGGGATCCTCGCCATGCGGGCAGCGTTAATAGCCGCCTGACACAGCGCCGGATCGCCGCCTGCCGGGGTGGCCGAAATCAACAGCCCGTCCGGCGCCAGCTTGATATGCACGTTACAGGTGCGTCCTTTAAACGTATCCGCGTCATAAAACTTGCTCTGGATAGCGCTCTGTACCTGGCCAAGGTAGCTGTCGATAGCGGCGCCGGAGGCACCCGATTTCTTCTGGTTGCCCTGCCCCGCCGCGCCCGCGCCGCCGGTTTTACCCTCTTTTGGCGCGTTCTTGCCGGAGGTCAGGCCGCCCAGCAGGTCGTCGACGTCGCTGCTCTCTTTAGCCGCTTCCGCCGCGGCTTTCTTCTTCGCATCGGCCGCCGCTTTCGCTTTTGCGGCTGCGTCCGCTTTGGCTTTTGCCGCCGCTTCGGCCTTCGCTTTCGCCGCCGCTTCGGCTTTCTCTTTTGCTTCCTCAGCCGCTTTTGCCTTCGCCGCCTCGGCCGCTTTTTCTTTGGCTTCTTT
Source organism: Erwinia aeris (assembly GCF_041224955.1). Classification (NCBI taxonomy): domain Bacteria; kingdom Pseudomonadati; phylum Pseudomonadota; class Gammaproteobacteria; order Enterobacterales; family Erwiniaceae; genus Erwinia; species Erwinia aeris. The sequence goes on from NZ_JBGFFX010000002.1 coordinate 379,788, forward strand.
CGCCTGCTGCGCCGCTTTCTCTTTGGCTTCTTCGGCGGCTTTCTCTTTCGCCGCCTTCGCTTCGGCAGCAGCCTGGGCTTTCGCATCGGCCTGCGCTTTGGCTTTTGCCTCCTGCGCCGCTTTCACTTTAGCCGCCTGCGCCGCCGCGGCCGCTTTTTCTTCCGCTTCTTTTTTAGCATCCGCCGCGGCTTTTTTCGCTTCGGCTTCCGCTTTCTTCTGCGCGTCCGCCGCGGCTTTCGCCTGCGTATCGGCCTGCGCTTTGGCATCCGCCTGGGCTTTGGCTTTCGCTTCTGCCGCCGCGGCCGCTTTGGCATCCGCCTGGGCTTTGGCTTTCGCCTCTGCCTGCGCCGCGGCCTGCTGCTCGGCCGCCTGCTTCGCCGCTTCCTCAGCTTTTTGCTGTTCTGCGGCCTGCTTCGCGGCCTCTTCCGCTTTCTTCTGTTCCGCAGCCTGCGCCGCTTCCTGCTTCGCCTCCAGCCGCTCTTTTTCCAGCGCTTTCAGACGCTGCTGTTCCGCAGCCTGCTTCTGCTGTAGCTCTTCCGCCTGCTGCTTCGCCTGCTTTTGACGCTGCTGCTCGGCGCGCTGGCTGTCGCTCTGCTGATTCTGCTGGCGGTTGTACTGCTCGACGATAGCGCCAGGATCGACCATGACGGCATCAATGTCGCTACCCCCGCCGCCGCCGCTGCTGGCGTCGATATGTTCGTCAAACGAGCTCCAGATCAGTAACGCAATCAGAAAGATATGCAGGATCACTGAAATGATGATGGCGCGTTTTAACTTATCGTTCTGTTCGGTTACCTTCGACACTTTCGATTCCCAAAAACGGTCCGAAATTAAATCGGCTGCGTCATTAATCCAACCGACTTCACGCCCGCCTGATGCAGCAGGTTCAGCGCCTTGATGATCTCATCGTAAGGCACCTCTTTCGCGCCGCCGATCAGAAACACCGTCTTCGGATTCGCTTCGATACGGCGCTGCGCTTCAGCGACGACCTGCTCCGGCGGCAGCTGTTCCATGCGATCGTGATCGACCACCAGGGTGTATTGTCCCACGCCCGCCACTTCAACAATCACCGGCGGATTATCGTCGCTGGACACCGTTTTGGAATCCGTGGCGTCCGGCAGATCCACCTCTACGCTCTGGGTGATAATCGGCGCCGTCGCCATAAAGATCAGCAGCAGTACCAGCAGAACGTCGAGCAGCGGAACAATATTGATTTCGGACTTCAGGTCGCGTTTACGGCGACCGCGCGTTCTGGCCATAGGTCACTCCTACCTGCTGTTCTCGCTGGAGAAAGCCTGACGGTGCAGAATAGCGGTGAACTCTTCCATAAAGTTATCGTAATTCTGCTCCAGCTTGTTCACGCGCTGGTTGAGGCGGTTATACGCCATAACTGCCGGAATAGCGGCAAACAGACCGATAGCGGTCGCGATCAGCGCTTCGGCAATCCCCGGCGCCACCATCTGCAGCGTGGCCTGTTTTACCGCGCCCAGCGCGATAAAGGCGTGCATGATGCCCCAGACCGTACCGAACAGGCCGATGTAAGGACTGATCGAGCCAACCGTGCCCAGGAAAGGAATATGGTTTTCCAGCGCTTCCAGCTCACGGTTCAGCGAGATGCGCATGGCGCGCGTTGCGCCTTCCACCACCGCTTCCGGCGCGTGGTTGTTGGCACGATGCAACCGGGCGAACTCTTTAAAGCCGGCATAGAAAATTTGTTCAGATCCGGCCAGCTCATCACGGCGCGCCTGGCTTTCCTGATACAGGCGCGACAGCTCAATGCCCGACCAGAATTTGTCTTCAAACGCGTCGGCTTCACGGCCCGCCGCATTCAGAATACGGGTGCGCTGAATAATGATTGCCCAGGAGGCAACAGAAAAGCCAATCAAAATCAACATGATAAGTTTGACCAGAAGGCTCGCCTTCAGGAACAAATCAAGAACGTTCATGTCAGTCACTGCTTGAACTCCGCGACAATAGACTTGGGAAGCGCAATGGGCTTCATCAGATGTGGATTGATGCAGGCGATCAGGACTTCGGCTTCATTCAGCGTCCGGCCTTCTGCATTAACAATACGTTGTGCGAATGTCATGGTCGTTCTGGTCATGTTGACGACCTCGCTCTGCACCTCAAGAAGTTCATCAAGACGCGCGGCGGCCAGGTAATCAACCGTGAGACGACGCACGACAAAACCGACCTGCTGTTCCAGCAGCGTCTGTTGACTGAAATGGTGCTGGCGCAGCATCTCGGTTCGTGCCCGTTCATAAAAAGCGACATAGCTGGCATGGTAAACCACGCCACCGGCGTCGGTGTCTTCATAGTAGACACGCACCGGCCATCGAAAAAGCATTGTACTCACTCTACATCCCGGTATAACTTTTTAAACGTTGCTACTATACGCAAGAGCATACGCCTTTGGAATGGATTGCCAGAGGCTAAACAAAATAATTATCTTCCGGAAACAATTATGTGGATTTAGGGAGAAATCTTAAACGTTTACTGACATAACCCAGGGCTGAAAAAAGCCGGGTTAACGAAGGAGAGCAGCGGCGACGAGCAGGAAAAACGGACCGGCGAACCGATCCGTTATTATCCCGCTTTTATTACGGCAGGCAGTAAAATTCTTTTATGCGCGCTTATCGAGATGTTCGATAGCCAGCGCGGTAATCACCCCGATGGCGCAGGCCAGCAGCGTGCCGAGGATCCAGGCAAAATACCACATCGTTCTGCTCCTTAATCAGTAAAGGGAATGCGTGTTGGCTTCTATCTGCGCGCGCGTGATGCGGCCAAACATTTTGTAGTAGCACCAGCTGGTGTAAATCAGAATAAGCGGCACAAAGATCGCGGCCGTAACGGTCATGATTTTCAGCGTCAGCAGGCTGGAAGTGGCGTCCCACATGGTCAGGCTATGGTTCATCATGCTGCTGGAAGGCATCACAAACGGGAACATCGCCACGCCCGCCGTCAGGATCACGCAGGCTACCGTCAGCGAAGAGCAAAGAAACGCCCAGCCGCCTTTATTCATCCGTGAACAGATAACGGTAAACAGCGGCAGCAGCACGCCCAGCGCCGGGATAATCCACAGCAGCGGCTGATGGGTAAAGTTTACCAGCCAGCCGCCCGCTACGCGGGTCACTTCTTTCGCCAGCGGATTGGAAGCCGCATTGTGATCCAGCGTGGACACCAGCTGATAGCCTTCAATGCCGTACTTCACCCAAATACCGGCCAGCACGAAGCCCGCCATCATCACCAGCGTGGCGATCTGCGCGATCGTTTTGGATCTGAGATGCAGCTCACCCGTGGTGCGCATTTGCAGGTAAGTGGCGCCCTGAGTCAGGATCATGGTGACGCTGACCACGCCTGCCAGCAGCGCAAACGGGTTCAGCAGCTGGAAGAAGCTGCCGGTGTAGAACAGACGCAGATATTCATCGGCATAGAAAGGCACGCCCTGTAACAGATTGCCAAACGCCACGCCAATAACCAGCGGCGGCACAAAGCTGCCGATAAAAATGCCCCAGTCCCACATGCCGCGCCAGCGCGGATTTTCTATTTTGGAGCGGTAGTCGAATCCTACCGGCCGGAAAAACAGCGAGGCCAGCACCAGCATCATCGCCACATAAAAGCCGGAAAAGGCGGCGGCGTAGACCATCGGCCAGGCGGCAAACAGCGCGCCGCCTGCGGTGATAAGCCATACCTGATTGCCGTCCCAGTGCGGCGCGATGGTGTTGATCATAATACGGCGCTCAACGTCGTTGCGGCCAATCAGACGGCCAAGCATCCCAACGCCCATATCAAACCCGTCGGTAACCGCGAAGCCGATCAGCAGCACGCCAATCAGTACCCACCAGACGAAACGCAACAGTTCATAGGTGATCATGGTTAAACTCCTGTTCCGGTGGCCTGTTCAAAGTGATAACGCCCTGTTTTCAGGCTGCTTGGCCCGCGCCTGCCGAACTTAAACATCAGGTACATCTCGGCAAGCAAAAACAGCGTGTAAAGCCCGCAGATAAGCAGCAGCGAAAACAGGATTTGCCCCGTGGTCAGCGATGAGTTGGCTACGGCCGTCGGCAGCACTTCGCCAATCGCCCACGGCTGGCGGCCATATTCGGCGACAAACCAGCCGGCTTCCGCCGCAATCCACGGCAGTGGGATGCCGTACAGCGCGCATTTCAGCAGGAAGCGGCTATGACCGATGCGGTTGCGAATAACGCTCCAGAAACAGCAGAGGGTAACCAGCAGCATCAGCACGCCGCACGCCACCATGATGCGGAAAGCGAAATAGAGCGGCGCGACGCGTGGGATGGAATCCTGCGTGGCCTGACGGATCTGCGCCTCGCTGGCATCGGCTACGTTTGGCGTATAGCGTTTCAGCAGCAGCCCGTAACCCAAATCCTGCTTCGCCTGGTTAAAGGCGGCGCGTACTGCCGGATCGCTGTTGCCTTCCCGTAGCTGTTCCAGCAGCTGGTAAGCGCGCATCCCGTTGCGGATGCGGATCTCATGCTGCGCCATCAGATCTTTGATGCCGGTAACCTGTTGATCCACAGAGCGGGTAGCGATCAGGCCCAGCGCCCAGGGGATCTGAATGGCGTAGCGGTTTTGCTGCGCCTGCTGATCGGGCAGGCCGAACAGCGTAAAGGCCGCCGGCGCGGGCTGCGTTTCCCATTCCGCTTCGATAGCGGCAAGCTTGGTTTTCTGCACGTCGCCGACCACATAGCCCGACTCGTCGCCCAGCAGGATCACGGCCAGAACGGCTGCCATGCCGAAGCTGGCGGCAATAGCGAAAGAGCGCTTAGCAAAAGCGATATCGCGACCGCGCAGCAGATAGAAGGCGCTGATGCCCATAATGAACATGGCGCCGCAGGTGTAGCCTGCCGCAACGGTATGCACAAATTTGACCTGCGCCACCGGATTGAGGATCAGTTCGGAAAAGCTAACCATCTCCATGCGCATGGTTTCAAAATTGAATTCTGAGCCGACGGGATTCTGCATCCAGCCGTTCGCCACCAGGATCCACAGCGCCGACAGGTTAGAGCCTAACGCCAGCAGCCAGGTGCACGTCAGGTGCTGCACTTTACTCAGCCGATCCCAGCCGAAAAAGAACATGCCGACAAAGGTGGATTCAAGGAAAAAAGCCATCAGGCCTTCAATAGCCAGCGGCGCCCCGAATATATCGCCGACGTAATGGGAATAATAAGACCAGTTGGTGCCGAACTGGAATTCCATCGTCAGGCCGGTGGCCACGCCAAGCGCAAAGTTAATACCGAAGAGTTTCCCCCAGAATTTCGTCATATCTTTATAGATTTGTTTGCCTGACAGCACATAAACCGTTTCCATTATTGCCAGCAAAAACGCCATTCCCAGCGTTAAAGGGACAAACAGAAAATGGTACATCGCCGTTAGCGCAAACTGTAAACGCGACAGTTCGACCACATCTAACATGTTGACTCCTTGCTCCGTGCTCAGTTTTGTCCATGCGCCGGGCGGCCAGCGTATGGCGCAACAGGATCGCTCCTCATCGGGGTGACGTAACCCTGTAGGTAAGTGAATAATGTTAATGAGAAAAAATCAGCGGGCCCGCGCCGTTGCTGTTTTTGCAGGATAGAGATCGGGAAAATTTGCGATCGACACAGGAAGTCCCTTTTTATAATTAAAAGCGTAAAGCTGATTTTTTGACGCAGAGCAATTTAATCCCAAAGCTGATTTTTAGCCAGCCTCCGAAGCGTAAATAACTTGCGTTTCTTTGATCGCGATTAATTAATTGCGATAAAGTAAATATGAAAGGGATTATTTTAACAAAGAGGATTATTTAATTTAATTAATATTCAATACAGAAAACAATTTTGTAATATTTACCGGCGGGGTTAATTTTATCGCGTTATTTTACAGAAAGCTTTGCATTATATTAGCTTATTAATAAGAAAGCTTAACCAATATTCCGGCATGAATGCAAAAATAAAAAAGGCTGCCCTGAGGCAGCCCTGATGAGAAGATGGATCCGGCTTACTGCGGCAGAACCGCTTTCACCGCATCGCCGATATCGGCCAGGCTGCGCACGGTTTTCACGCCGGCCGCTTCCAGCGCCGCGAACTTCTCGTCCGCCGTGCCTTTACCGCCTGCGATAATCGCGCCCGCGTGGCCCATACGCTTGCCTTTCGGCGCGGTAACGCCTGCGATATAGCCGACAACCGGCTTGGTCACGTGCTCTTTGATAAAGGCGGCGGCTTCTTCTTCCGCACTGCCGCCGATCTCGCCGATCATGACGATCGCTTCAGTCTGCGGATCGTCCTGGAACAGTTTCAGGATATCGATAAAGTTAGAGCCAGGGATCGGGTCGCCGCCGATGCCCACGCAGGTGGACTGGCCGTAACCGATATCGGTAGTCTGCTTCACGGCTTCATAGGTCAGCGTGCCGGAACGGGACACGATGCCGATACGGCCTGGCTTATGAATGTGGCCCGGCATGATGCCGATTTTGCATTCGCCTGGGGTGATAACGCCAGGGCAGTTCGGGCCAATCATACGCACGCCCGCTTCATCCAGCTTCACCTTCACGGTCAGCATATCCAGCGTCGGGATACCTTCGGTGATGGTGATAATCAGTTTGATGCCCGCGTCGATCGCTTCCAGGATGCCGTCTTTGCAGAACGGCGCCGGAACGTAAATTACGGAGGCGGTGGCGCCAGTGGCTTCTACCGCTTCACGCACGGTATTAAAAACCGGCAGGCCCAGATGCTCGGTGCCGCCTTTGCCTGGCGTTACGCCGCCAACCAGCTGGGTGCCGTAAGCCAGCGCCTGCTCGGAGTGGAAAGTGCCCTGTCCGCCGGTGAAGCCCTGGCAGATTACCTTGGTGTTTTTATCGATCAGAATGGACATTATTTACCCTCCGCTGCGGCAACAACGCGCTGCGCCGCGTCGCTCAGGCTGGTTGCTGCAATAATATTCAGGCCGCTGTCCGCCAGTTTCTGCGCGCCCAGCTCGGCATTGTTTCCTTCCAGACGCACCACGACCGGCACGTTAACACCCACTTCCGCTACCGCGCCGATGATGCCGTCAGCAATCAGGTCGCAGCGGACGATGCCGCCGAAGATGTTGACGAAGACGGCCTTCACCGCGTCGTCAGAAAGGATGATTTTGAACGCTTCGGTCACGCGCTCTTTGGTGGCGCCGCCGCCAACGTCCAGGAAGTTAGCCGGCTGGCCGCCGCTCAGCTTCACGATGTCCATGGTGCCCATCGCCAGGCCTGCGCCGTTAACCATACAGCCGATATTACCTTCCAGCGCCACGTAGTTCAGTTCCCACTGCGCAGCGTGCGCTTCGCGGGAGTCTTCCTGGCTTGGATCGCGCATTTCACGCAGCTCCGGCTGGCGGAACAGCGCGTTGCCGTCTGCGCCCAGCTTGCCGTCCAGGCAGATCAGATCGCCCTGCCTGGTGATCACCAGCGGGTTGATTTCGACCAGCGCCAGATCGCGCTCCAGGAACATGGTCGCCAGACCCATAAAGATTTTGGTGAACTGACCAACCTGTTTGCCGGTCAGGCCCAGTTTGAACGCCAGCTCGCGGCCCTGATAAGGCTGCGGGCCGGTTAACGGATCCAGCGCCATTTTGTGGATCAGATGCGGCGTCTCTTCCGCCACTTTTTCAATTTCCACGCCGCCTTCGGTCGAGGCCATAAAGACTACGCGACGGGTGCCGCGATCCACGACCGCGCCCAGGTAAAGTTCCTGATCGATGTCGGTTGCCGCTTCCACCAGGATCTGGTTGACCGGCTGACCGTTAGCGTCGGTCTGGTAAGTGGTCAGACGCTTGCCCAGCCAGTGCTCGGCAAATGCGCGGATCTCTTCTTTGCTTTTTACTACCTTCACGCCGCCCGCTTTACCACGGCCTCCGGCATGAACCTGACATTTCACGACCCACGGGCCAGCGCCAATTTTAGAAGCGGCTTCTTCTGCTTCGCGTGGAGTGGTGCAGGCATAGCCGACAGGTGCCGGTAAACCATACCGGCCAAACAGCTGTTTTGCCTGATATTCATGTAAGTTCATGTTGTTAATCCATCCAGTTCGGAAAAGACTTGGCCAAATCCGGCAGTATGCCAGCGCTTTGGCCACACATAGGGTTGAGCGCGGCTTTCACCGCGCCCGACAGGAATTAAACGTCCAGCAGCAGACGAGACGGATCTTCCAGCAGCTCTTTGATCGCGACCAGGAAGCTCACGGACTCTTTGCCGTCGATCAGGCGATGATCGTAAGAGAGCGCCAGATACATCATTGGCAGGATCACCACCTGACCATTGACCGCCATCGGACGATCTTTGATCGCGTGCATCCCCAGAATGGCACTCTGCGGTGGGTTGATGATCGGCGTGGACATCAGCGAGCCGAAGACGCCGCCGTTGGTAATGGTGAAGTTACCGCCGGTCAGTTCGTCTACGGTCAGCTTGCCGTCACGGCCTTTGATCGCCAGCTCTTTGATTTTTTTCTCGATATCCGCCATGCCCAGCGCATCGATATCTTTCAGCACCGGCGTAACCAGGCCGCGCGGCGTGGATACCGCGATGCTGACGTCGAAGTAGTTGTGGTAAACCACATCTTCGCCGTCGATAGAGGCGTTAACTTCCGGGAAGCGCTTCAGGGCTTCCACTACCGCTTTCAGGTAGAAGGACATAAAGCCCAGACGGATGCCGTGACGTTTTTCGAAGGCTTCGCCGTACTGCTTGCGCAGGTTCATGATCGGCTGCATGTTGACTTCGTTAAACGTGGTCAGCATCGCGGTGCTGTTTTTCGCTTCCAGCAGACGCTCGGCGATACGCTTACGCAGACGAGTCATCGGCACGCGTTTTTCGCTGCGGCCAGCCAGCGAAGGCGCGGCTTCAGCCGCTTTCGGCTCGGCGGCTTTGGCAGCTGGCGCTTTCGCCAGGTGTTTCTCTACGTCTTCACGGGTCAGACGTCCGCCCACGCCGGTGCCTTTGATCGCCGACGGCTCCAGACCGTGTTCGGCAATCAGGCGACGGATAGCCGGGCTGAGCGCGTCGTTGCTCTCTTCTTCCAGCGAGGCGCTCTGGCGCTGCGCCGGAGTAGACTCTTTCTCTTCCGTTTTGGCGGAGCTTTCTTTGCCGCCGCTGTTGCCTTCTTTCAGGCGACCCAGCGCCTGACGAGAAGTTACGGTGGCGCCTTCGTCTTCCAGAATCGCTTCCAGCACGCCGTCGGCGGAAGCAGGCACTTCCAGCACCACTTTGTCGGTTTCGATTTCTACCAGCACTTCGTCACGGCTGACCGCGTCGCCAGGTTTTTTGTGCCAGGTCGCTACGGTGGCGTCGGCGACGGATTCAGGCAGGTCGGGAACGAGAATATCTACGCTACTCATTATTTTTCCTTTAATTAATTAACGTTCAGCGCGTCATTAACCAGATCTTGCTGCTGCTGCTGGTGAACGGACATATAGCCAACTGCCGGCGAGGCCGAAGCGGGACGACCGGCGTAACGTAATGAAGCACCAAACGGCACTACCTCACGGAAATGATGCTGGCTACAGTACCAGGCACCCTGATTCAGCGGCTCTTCCTGACACCAGACAAAATCATGCACGTGCGCGTACTGCTGGAGTTTTTCCTGCACCGCTTTGTGCGGGAACGGATAGAGCTGTTCAATGCGGACGATAGCCACGTCGGTCTGCTCGTTTTTACGCCGCTTTTCCAGCAGATCGTAATAGACTTTGCCGGAGCAGAGCACCACGCGCTTAACGCCTTTTGGATCGAGATCGTCGACTTCGCCAATCGCCGGCTGGAAGCTGCCGTTAGCCAGCTCTTCCAGCGAAGAGACCGCCAGCGGATGACGCAGCAGCGATTTCGGCGACATCACCACCAGCGGACGACGCATCCCGCGCAGCGCCTGACGACGCAGCATGTGGTAAACCTGCGCCGGCGTGGAAGGCACGCAAACCTGCATGTTCTGCTCGGCGCAGAGTTGCAGATAGCGTTCCAGACGCGCGGAGGAGTGCTCCGGCCCCTGCCCTTCATAGCCGTGCGGCAGCAGCATCACCAGACCGCACATGCGGCCCCATTTCTGCTCGCCGGAGCTGATGAACTGGTCGATAACCACCTGCGCGCCGTTGGCGAAGTCGCCGAACTGCGCTTCCCAGATAGTCAGCGTGCGCGGTTCCGCCGTGGCGTAACCATATTCAAACGCCAGCACCGCTTCTTCAGAGAGCACGGAATCCCAGACGCGGAACGTGCCCTGACCGTTATGGATATGCTGTAACGGCGTATAGGTAGAGCCGTTGGCCTGGTTATGGATCACCGCGTGACGATGGAAGAAGGTGCCGCGGCCCATATCTTCGCCGGACAGACGGCACGGAATGCCTTCGTCTACCAGCGTGGCGTAGGCCAGGTTTTCCGCTGCGCCCCAGTCAAATGGCTTCTCGCCTGCGGCCATCGCGGCGCGGTCGTTGTAGATCTTGGCCACGCGCGACTGCATTTCAATCGCTTCCGGCACGGTGCTGATGCGTTTGGCCAGCGCCTGCAGGCGTTTCAGATCCAGCGTCGCCGGATAGCTTTCGTCCCACTCGTGGTTCAGGTAAGGCGACCAGGTAAAGGAGTGCAGGCTCATCGGACGCCATTCCGGCACCACGCATTCACCGGCATCCAGCGCGTCGCGATAGAGATTGACCATCTCCGTCGCGTCTTCCAGGCTGGCGACCTGTTCCGCTTCCAGACGGTCGGCGTAAAGCTTACGCGGCGTCGGATGCTTTTTGATTTTCTGGTACATCACCGGCTGCGTTGCGCTTGGCTCGTCGGCTTCGTTGTGGCCGTGGCGGCGGTAGCAAACCAGATCGATAAAGACGTCGCGCTTGAAGGTGTTACGGAAATCAAGCGCCAGGCGGGTAACAAACGCCACCGCTTCCGGATCGTCAGCGTTGACGTGGAAGATCGGCGCCAGCACCATTTTACCGATGTCGGTACAGTACTGCGTGGAGCGCGCATCCTGCGGATTAGACGTGGTGAAACCAATCTGGTTGTTGATCACGATGCGCACGGTGCCGCCAACTTCATAGCCGCGTGCCTGCGACATGTTCAGGGTTTCCTGCACCACGCCCTGGCCGGTAACGGCCGCGTCGCCGTGGATGGTGATCGGCAGCACTTTGCTGCTGCGCGGCTCGTCCAGACGATCCAGACGGGCGCGAACCGATCCCATGACTACCGGGCTGACGATTTCCAGGTGCGACGGGTTAAACGCCAGCGCCAGATGCACCATGCCGCCTTCGGTTTCCACGTCGGACGAGAAGCCCATATGGTATTTCACGTCGCCGGTGCCGAGATGCTCTTTATGCTTGCCGGAGAACTCGTCGAACAGGTCCTGCGGCTTTTTGCCCAGCACGTTGATCAGCACGTTCAGACGACCACGGTGCGCCATACCCAGCACCACTTCGCGCGTGCCGCTTTTGCCCGCGTGACGGATCATCTCGTTCAGCATCGGCACCAGCGCATCGCCGCCTTCCAGCGAGAAGCGTTTCGCGCCGGGGAATTTCGCGCCCAGATAGCGCTCCAGCCCTTCCGCAGCGGTCAGCTGTTTCAGAAAGCCTTTTTTCTCATCCGTAGAGAAAGAGGCCTGGCCCGCCACCGATTCAATGCGCTGCTGGATCCAGCGTTTCTCTTCGGTGTTGGTGATATGCATATATTCCGCGCCGATCGAGCCGCAGTAGGTTTGCTGCAGCAGGCTGAACAGATCGGCCAGCTTCATCGTATCTTTGCCGAAGGCGAAGGAACCTACGTTAAAGGTTTCCTGGAAATCGGCCTCGGTCAGATCGTGAAACGCGGGATCCAGATCCGGCACCGGCTCCTGTTTCCACAGGCCCAGCGGATCGAGATTGGCCTGCTGATGGCCACGGAAGCGGAAGGCGTTAATCAGCTGGAGCACCTTCACCTGCTTGGCGTTGGTGTCGGGATCGCTGACGGAAGAGGTATAGCGAGAGGCATCTTTCGCCAGACGCTTGAAATATTCGCGAGTGGTGGAGTGGAATTGCTCTGGCCTGACTCCGTGACCCGGAAGCTGCTGAAACAGCGTTTTCCAGGCCGCATCGACAGAGTCAGGATCGGTCAGATAGTCCTCATAGAGCTGCTCTATATAGGTCTGATTCGCGCCGGCCAGCCAGGAGGAGTCCAGCCAGGGTTTCATCGCGCTGTTCTGCATTGTGATCCCTTAAAGCATTACGCTTTTTTGTTGCCGTGATTATGTAACGGAACAGCTAAGCCCCGCGCCGCGTCAGCGGCTTGCCCTCGGCCGTGTTCCGCTTAAGCAAAACCCGGCCTGATAAAACGACCGGGAGCCAGGCTCCCGGACGGTCTGCGCTTAAGCGCTTCGCGCCAGCAGCATCGACTTGATATGGCCGATGGCGCGCGTCGGGTTCAGCCCTTTCGGACAAACGCTGACGCAGTTCATAATGCTGTGGCAGCGGAATACGCTGAACGCATCGTTAAGGTCATCCAGGCGTGCACCGGTTTCCGTATCGCGACTGTCGATCAGGAAACGGTAGGCCGCCAGCAGCCCCGCCGGCCCGATAAACTTGTCCGGGTTCCACCAGAACGACGGGCAGGAAGTGGAACAGCACGCACAAAGAATACACTCGTACAGGCCGTCCAGTTTTTCCCGCTGTTCCGGCTGCTGCAGGTGCTCGCGAGCCGGTGGATTTTGCCCATTATTCAACAGGTAAGGCTTAATTTTTTCATATTGAGTGTAGAACTGGCCCATGTCTACTACCAAATCGCGGATGACCGGCAATCCAGGCAGGGGACGGATCACAATTTTACGTTTTCCCGCGCCGAGCGCGGAAACCGGCGTAATGCAGGCCAGGCCGTTCTTACCGTTCATATTGATGCCGTCGGAGCCGCAGACGCCTTCGCGGCAGGAGCGACGGAAAGCCAGCGTCGGATCTTTCTCTTTCAGACGGATTAGCGCATCCAGCAGCATCATATCGCGCCCTTCTTCCGACTCCAGGCTATAGTCCTGCATCCGCGGCGCGTCATCGACGTCCGGGTTATAACGATAAACTGAAAATTCGATTCTCATCATATGCTCCGCGAACTAGTAGGTACGGGCTTTCGGCGGGAAAGCCGCGCGCAGTTTCGGCTCCATGTTCACCTCACGGCGAGTCATGCTTTCGCTCTGCGGCAGATAGACGCTGTGGCACAGCCAGTTTGCGTCGTCACGTTCCGGGTAATCGAAGCGGCTGTGCGCGCCACGGCTTTCCGTACGGTAGTTGGCGGCAACCGCGGTGGCGTAAGCCGTTTCCATCAGGTTATCCAGCTCCAGACACTCAATACGCTGGGTATTGAAGTCAGGCGAACGGTCGTCCAGACGGGCGCTTTTCAGCCGCTCGCGCAGGACTTTCAGCTCTTCCAGACCTTTTGCCATCGCGTCGCCTTCGCGGAATACCGAGAAGTTGTTCTGCATGCAGGTTTGCAGCGCTTTACGCAGCTCGGCAGGATCTTCGCCGGTTTCGTTATTGTTCCAGCGGTTCAGGCGCGCCAGCGAGGCGTCGATCTCTTCATCGGTAGCGTCCAGCAGCTCGCCCTGCTCCAGCATCGACTGCTGTAAATGCAGGCCAGCCGCGCGGCCAAATACCACCAGATCCAGCAGCGAGTTGCCGCCGAGACGGTTAGAGCCGTGTACGGATACGCAGGCGATTTCGCCTACGGCAAACAGACCCGGCACCACGACGTCTTCGCCCTGCTCGTTCAGCGTTATCGCCTGGCCGGTCACTTTGGTCGGAATGCCGCCCATCATATAGTGGCAGGTCGGGATAACCGGGATAGGCTCTTTGACCGGATCGACGTGGGCAAAGGTGCGGGAAAGCTCCAGGATACCCGGCAGACGCGCTTCCAGCACATCTTTACCCAGATGATCGAGCTTCAGCTTGATATGCGGGCCCCACGGGCCTTCGCAGCCGCGGCCTTCGCGGATTTCGATCATCATCGAGCGGGCAACCACGTCGCGTCCGGCCAGATCTTTGGCGTTAGGCGCGTAGCGTTCCATAAAGCGCTCGCCGTGCTTGTTCAGCAGGTAGCCGCCTTCGCCGCGACAGCCTTCCGTCACCAGCACGCCCGCGCCAGCAATGCCGGTCGGGTGGAACTGCCACATTTCCATATCCTGCACCGGCACGCCGGCGCGCAGCGCCATGCCCACGCCGTCACCGGTATTGATGTGTGCGTTGGTGGTGGACTGATAGATACGGCCTGCGCCGCCGGTCGCCAGCACGGTGGCTTTTGCTTTAAAGTAGACGACTTCGCCATCTTCGATATTCAGTGCGGTACAGCCGACCACCGCGCCGTCGGCGTTTTTCACCAGATCCAGCGCATACCACTCGGAGAAGATGGTGGTCTTGTTTTTCAGGTTCTGCTGATAGAGCGTATGCAGCAGCGCGTGGCCGGTACGGTCAGCCGCTGCCGCGGTACGTGCCGCCTGCTCGCCGCCGAAATTTTTCGACTGGCCGCCGAACGGACGCTGATAGATACGGCCATCGTCCAGACGGGAGAACGGCAGGCCCATATGCTCCAGCTCCAGAATCGCTTCCGGGCCGGTTTTGCACATATATTCAATGGCGTCCTGGTCACCGATATAGTCGGAACCTTTCACCGTGTCGTACATATGCCATTCCCAGTTGTCTTCATGACTGTTGCCCAGCGCGACGGTAATACCGCCCTGCGCGGACACGGTGTGGGAACGGGTCGGGAATACTTTAGATAACAGGGCACAGGTCTGGCCCGATTGGGAAATTTGCAGTGCGGCACGCATACCTGCACCACCTGCGCCGACTACGACGGCATCAAATTCTCTGACTGGCAACTTCATTTTTTACACACCCCACACAACGACGGTTCCATAAATCGCATAGACAAACAGCACTACCACAATCGCCATCTGCAACAGCAGACGCGTCGCCAGATGTTTGATGTAGTCTGTCAGCACCTGCCACATCCCTATCCAGCCATGCATCAGAATGGAGAACAGCGTCAGCAGCGTGAACACTTTCGTTACGGAGGAGGCAAAAAAACCGCGCCAGATGTCGTAAGTCAGCGTGTCCGTCATTACGATAAAGCCGAGGATGTAAAGGATGTAGAGCGTCATCACAATAGATGTGGCGCGCACCAGCAGCCAGTCGTGAACGCCATTGCGTCCTAATGCGGAAGCGTTGCTTAACATACGAGGACTCCAGCCAGAATTGAAAGCACGACGGTGATACCAAAGCAGATTTGCGCCGAACGCGTTCCCACCACCTGCGTCTCTGCCAGGTAGCCAAAATCCATTAACATATGACGTATCCCACCGACGGTATGGTACGCCAGCGCGGTGAGAATGCCCCACATGATGAATTTAACGAAGAAGCTTTGCATAACGGCAGACGCCTGCAAAAAGCCTTCGGGCGACGACAGCGACAGGCCCAATAACCAAAGCAGTATGCCCAAGGCAACAAACGTAATGACGCCGGACACGCGGTGGAGAATGGACGCGATTGCGGTAACGGGAAACCGGATCGTTGAGAGATCCAGGTTGACAGGTCTTTGTTTTTTCACGGTTTTGCCCACAGAGCCTTTCTTATTTTGCTTCCTCCGGTCCTGAAGGTGACAGCCAAATACATAAGCATTCGGACTGTGAACCGGCACCAAAACAGCAACATCCAGTGTTAATTGTGGCGCTAAAACGCTGGGTGGCTCCTGGTGTCAGGGTATTCCGGAGACCTGGCGGCAGTATAGGTCGATCACAATCTCATTACAATTCCCCTACAAACATCTTGGTGAAAAATAGATGGAACAGTGATCTCACTCACGTTTTTCACAAATTGTACAAATTTAATTATCTGATTTGACAAAACTTCAACATTTTTGTTACAAACTGAGCGCGAAAAGTTCTATGATGCACAAAAGTTATGGGGATACACTTTCCCCTAAGCACAAGTTATGTAACATTGGTGAGCTAAACTTATTAAGCATCAGGTTAACAAGTTACGACCATACCGAATCTTTAACAACTGCTAAACAAAGCCTGATTGTGCCCTTCCGGCCCATAGGCGCCGTCACTCTGTACCCTGCACGTAATAAGATGCCACAGAGTTGATACTGCTTACCCGCAGCGGTGGACATAACGGCGTTTCAGATGTCATAGATTCATCGACAAGGCGCTAAGGAGACTTAAATGGCTGATAAAAAAGCAACGCTTAACCTGCCCGGCGAAGACGCTATCGAACTCGACGTACTGAGCGGCACGCTAGGCCAGGAAGAGATCGATGTCCGTAGCCTCGGTTCTAAAGGTTATTTCACTTTTGACCCGGGCTTTACCTCCACCGCCTCTTGCGAATCCAAAATTACCTATATCGACGGCGACGAAGGCGTTCTGCTGCACCGTGGATACCCTATCGACCAGCTGGCGCTGCACTCTAACTACCTGGAAGTGTGCTATATCCTGCTGAATGGCGAAGCGCCAACCAAAGAGCAGTTTGAAGAGTTCAGCACTATCGTTACCCGCCACACCATGATCCACGAGCAGATCCACCATCTGTTCCGCGGCTTCCGTCGTGATTCCCATCCGATGGCGGTCATGTGCGGCGTAACCGGCGCGCTGGCGGCTTTCTATCACGATGCGATGGACGTGAATATCGAGCGTCACCGCGAAATCGCCGCTTTCCGTCTGCTGTCGAAAATGCCGACCGTGGCCGCCATGTGCTACAAGTATTCCATCGGCCAGCCGTTCGTCTATCCGCGCAACGACCTTTCCTATGCCGGTAACTTCCTGAACATGATGTTCTCTACGCCTTGCGAAGAGTACGTGGTCAACCCGGTGCTGGAACGCGCCATGGATCGTATTCTGATCCTGCACGCGGATCACGAACAGAACGCCTCCACTTCTACCGTGCGTACAGCTGGTTCTTCCGGCGCTAACCCGTTCGCCTGTATCGCTGCGGGCATCGCTTCCCTGTGGGGACCGGCGCACGGCGGCGCCAACGAAGCCTGCCTGCGTATGCTGGAAGAGATCAAAACGGTTGAGCATATCCCGGAATTCCTGCGTCGTGCGAAAGACAAGAACGACTCTTTCCGCCTGATGGGCTTCGGCCATCGCGTGTATAAGAACTACGATCCGCGCGCCACGGTGATGCGTGAAACCTGTCACGAAGTGCTGAAAGAGCTGGGCATGAAGGACGACCTGCTGGAAGTGGCCATGGAGCTGGAGCATATTGCGCTGAACGACCCGTACTTTATCGAGCGCAAACTCTATCCGAACGTCGATTTCTATTCAGGCCTGATCCTGAAAGCGATGGGTATCCCATCCTCTATGTTTACCGTTATCTTCGCCATGGCGCGTACGGTCGGCTGGATCGCCCACTGGAAAGAGATGCACGACGACGGCATTAAAATTGCCCGTCCGCGTCAGCTTTACACCGGCTACGATCAGCGCGATTTTAACTCGTTGACCAAATAAGGCTAACGTTGCTATGAGAAGCGCCGCAATGCGGCGCTTTTTTTATGTCTGACAGCCCGGACACCAGTAAAAAGGCCGTGAAGAGAGCGAGGTTTTCTCAATGATGCCACCGCAGCGCTCGCACGGTTTGCCCGCCCGATGAAAAACTTTAAAGCTGAACAGCGCGCCATGATGCTTGTTTTCTTTTGCCACGCCACGCGTCTGGTAAGAAAGCCGGGGGATGGCCAGCAGCGCTTCCGCCAGCTTGTCCAGCTGCGCCTCGTCTAAATCCTGTGCCTTATGCTGCGGCGCCAGACCGGCGTGCCAGAGGATCTCTACCCGCAGATAGTTGCCTAAACCCGCCAGGAAAGCCTGATCCAGCAACAGGCCGCTGAACTGGCGCCGCCGGAAGCGCGGTGACAGCAGGCGCGCCTTGACCTCTTCCACCGTCAGCGTCATATCCAGCACGTCCGGGCCGACGCGCAGCAAAAAAGGATGGGCGGCCAGCGTATCCTGCGTCAGCAGTTCAATATCAGAGGCGCTATACAGCAGCAGCGTTTTATCTTCTGCCGCCAGCTTCACGCGCAGCACCCGATTGCTTTGCGGCTCGGTGCCGCTTTTAATCACGCGCCAGACGCCGTAAAGCTGGTTATGGCTGTAGAGGATCAATCCGTTGGAGAAATGCGTCAGTATCGCTTTGCCGCGCGTTTCGATCGCCTCTACCCTTTCGCCAATCAGCGAGGATTCGTAGGTTTTCAGTTGGGGAAAAGCAAACCAGACGTCGGTCAGCGTTTTACCCTTGATGGCTTTTTCCAGCTTGTCCGCCGCGCGGCGGATCTCAGGCCCTTCCGGCATGGTGCCTCCTTGTTATTGTGTGGCGCCGCCTTCCAGCTTTTTGTCCTCTTCCACGGTCAGCGCGATACTCAGCGCCATCTCCAGCGCCAGCACCACCGTCTGAAGCGGCATACTGGCCGCGCCCGGATGCCTTACCGCCTGCTGCGGCAAATACGGCACGTGGATAAACCCACCGCGACCGCCCTGCTGCGCCTGGCGATGCAGCAAACCGTAAAGCACATGATTGCAAACGAAAGTCCCGGCCGTTTGGGATACCGCCGCGGGGATATCCGCCTCGCGGATACCTTCGACGATCGCCTTAATCGGCAGCGTGGCGAAATAAGCGGCCGGGCCGTCCGCAACGATGCGTTCATCAATCGGCTGTCTGCCCGCATTATCGGGAATACGCGCGTCGTCAATATTAATTGCCACGCGCTCGACCGTGATATTGGGCCGCCCGTTCGCCTGGCCGACCACGATCACCAGCTCCGGCTCCAGCTCATCCATCGCGTCGTTTAATACCTGAAGCGATTCACCAAATACGCAAGGCAGCTGTTTCGCCACCACGTGCGCGCCGCAGATCATTCTTTCATGCAGCTGGCTGACCGCTTCCCAGGAGGCGTTGACCAGCTCGCCCTCGAATGGCTCAAACGCCGCCATTAATACTGTTTTCATTGCCGCCTCACCGAAACATCAGAAACCAGAGAAGAAAAATATTGGTTATTAACAATAGCACGCCGGTCGGTATCTGAGCCTTGATCACCGCATTACGATCGGGCAGCTCCAGCAGCCGGGCGGGTACGATATTGAAGTTGGCGGCCATCGGCGTCATCAGCGAGCCGCAATAGCCGGAGAACATGCCGATCGCCGCCATCACGGCCGGGTTGCCGTGGTGCTGCAAGACCAGGATCGGGATGCCGATACCGGCGGTGACGATAGGGAAAGCCGCAAAGGCGTTGCCCATAATCATGGTCAGCAGCGCCATGCCTGTAGCGTAGGCCGCTACGGCGATAAAACGGTTGTCCACGGCAAGGTAAGTTTCCGTCAGATGCGCAATCGCCGTGCCCACCCCGGCGGTAGTAAACAGCAGGCCCAGCGTGGCGAGGATCTGCGGCAGAATAAAGGCCCAGCCGATAGCATCAAGCAGGCGGCGCGCTTCCTGTACGGACTGCGCGGGCGCTTCATGCGTCATTTTCAGCGCGATCAGCCAGCCCACCACGCAGCCAACCATCATAGAGAAAAGCGTGACCAGCGTGGCCTGATTGCCTTCCCCAAACAGCGCCACCCGTGCGCCCGGCAAATTATTAAACAGCAGCACGCCGACAACCGTAACCACCGGGATGGCCAGCGCAGGCAGAAACAGCCGGTTGCGCAGGCGTTTGGCGCTCGCCTCGCGCTCCTGATGGCTGCGCTGATGGTAGGAGCCCAGCTTTACGCCGCCCAGACCGGCAATCAGCGCCATAATCACCACCACCACGCCGATAGCAATATGGAGCGAACGCGCTCCGAACCATGCCGATGCCCCGTCGCTGACCAGAAAAACCAGGCCGTAGAGCGCCCAGAACAGGCCGGTAGTCAGACGACGCGGATTAGCTTTGTCTCGCCAGGACATCACGGCGACCACCAGCAGGATCAAACCCGCCAGCCAGTAAAGATACTGTTGCTGAAACATCAGCGCCCTCCTTTGGCTTTCTGCGCCTGCGCATTCAGCGCGGCAAGCTCTGCCGCCAGGGTTTTATCCAGGCGACGCAGGCGAAAGGCGTGGATCAGAAAAGCGCAAACGGCGGTCGGGATGCCCCAGAGCGCTATCTGTAGCGGATCGGTCTGGATGCCCGCCGACTGCTGCATAAAATTATGCATAAAGATGATGGCGCCAAAAGCGACAAAGATATCCTCGCCGAAAAACAGCCCGACGTTATCGGTCGCCGCCGCCATAGCGCGCAGGCGATGACGCACTTCCGGCGGCAGCTCGCCGTAACGATTTTCGGTAGCGCCTTCCGCCATCGGCGCCAGCAGAGGACGCACCATTTGCGGATGGCCGCCCAGGCTGGTCAGCCCCATCGCCGCCGTCAGCTCACGCACCAGCAGGTAGACAATAAGCAATCTTCCCGCCGTAGCGCTTTTGATCTGCGCAATCCAGGCCTGGGCGCGCTCTTTCAGCCCGTGGCGCTCCAGCAGGCCTATCACCACTAAAGGCAACAGCAGGATCAGCGGCAGGTTGCGGGTATTGAGAAAGCCAGAGCCCAGTTTTTCCAGAATATCGCCGATCGGCATTTTTGCCGCCAGCCCGGTGATTAAACCGGCGACCAGCACCACCAGCACCGGGTTAAAGCGCAGTAGAAAACCAACCACGATGGCAGCGATGCCGGCCAGCGGCCAGAGATTAACGACAGGATCCATTTATCCTCCTGATAAAGGCTGAAGCTTCCCGCTGCGTGCAGGAGCAATAAGGGAGACGGCCAGGCAAGTGGGCCGTCCGTAGCGATACGTCAGCCGTAGCTGACTGCAATATCTCGTGCGGCGAACGCCTCACGGAGCTGGCGGGCAAAGGCCAGCGCATGGGCACCGTCGCCGTGCAGGCATACGGTTTCCGCATTGACGCTGACCCATTCGCCGCTGACGGCCCGCACTTTCGCCCGCTGCACCATCGCGAGCGTTTGTGCAATAGCCTGCTCGTCGCTCTCTATCAGCGCGCCGGGCTGCGAGCGAGGCACCAGCGAACCGTCCGCCTGGTAGCCGCGATCGGCAAAAACCTCCTCTCTGGTGGTCAGGCCCGCTGATTTAGCGGCGCGAACAGATTCGCTGCCCGCCAACCCCACCAGGATCAGGTGCGGATCGGCAGCCCTGACCGCCTGCGCGATAGCTTCCGCCAGCGAGGCGTCCTCAGCGGCCTGGTTGTAAAGCATCCCGTGCGGCTTCACATGCGTCACCTTGCCGCCTTCGCTGCGGGCAATAGCCTGGAGCGCGCCAATCTGATAAAGCGTCTGCGTATAAATCGTTTCAGCAGGCAGTGCCATACGCGTGCGGCCAAAGTTTTCGCGATCGGGAAAGCCGGGATGCGCCCCAATCGCCACGCCATACTCCAGCGCCCAGCGCACGCACTGCCGCATGGTTTCCGCGTCGCCCGCGTGAAAACCACAGGCGATATTGGCCGAGGAAACCAGCTGTAATAAGGCGCGATCGTTGCCGCAGCCCTCACCCAAATCGGCGTTTAAATCAATTTTCATGCGCTAATCCCCATGCCATTTGTTCCAGTACCCGATCGCGCTCGCGCTTCGCCTGCAGCGCTTCTTCCAGTGTGCAGTGCACAAAATGGATCGGCTCGCCCAGACGGATCTGCGCCAGATGATAGAGATCGGCTTCAATCACGCAGGCGATACGCGGGTAGCCGCCGGTGGTTTGCGCATCCGCCATCAGCACAATCGGCTGGCCGTTAGGCGGCACCTGCACCACGCCGGGGATCAGCCCGTGCGACAGCATATCGCGCCCGGCTTCGCGCACCAGCGCGCGACCCTGTAAGCGATAGCCCATACGGTTGCTCTGCGGGCTGAGCTGCCAGCCCGTCCGCCAGAACAGCTCCCGGCTTTCGCGGCTGAATTCGTGGTATTCCGGGCCGGCCATCGCGCGAACGCGGTTGCCAAACAGCAGCTGGCGCACGCCCGCCGGTTTGCTGAATGTGCGCGCGGGTTCGCCCAGCGGCAGCCTGTCGCCGTCTTCAATCTGCCGTCCCGCAAAGCCGCCCAGGCCCGTTTTCAAATCGGTGCTGCAGGAACCGAGCACGGGCACGGCGGCAAAACCGCCAGCCAGCGCCAGGTAGCTGCGCATCCCGCGCTGCGGCATTTTCAACGTCAGGCGCGATCCTTTGCGTACGGCGAGGCGCCAGCCCGTCCACACCGGTTTGCCGTCCAGCTCGGCGCTACAGCCCGCGCCCGTCAGCGCCATCCAGCCGTCCCGGGTAAACTCCGCGCAGAACTGGCCGAGCGTAATTTCCAGCACCGGGCTGTTTTGCTCATTGCCGACCAGCAGGTTGGCCGTCGCCATTGCCGGATAGTCCAGCGCGCCGCCGCTGCTGACGCCGAACTGACGCCAGCCGATACGGCCTGCGTCCTGTAAGGTGGTACTCATGCCAGCCCGAATAATATTCAGCACAGGCCCTCCTTTTGCGGAATAAAGCGTACCTGGTCGCCGGGACGTAAAAGCGTCGGCGGCTGCTGTTCAGGCGTAAACAGAGCGATACTCGTCTGGCCAATTAGCTGCCAGCCGCCCGGCGCGGCAAGCGGATAAACGCCGGTCTGGCTACCGCCGATGCCCACGGATCCGGCCGGCACCTTCAGGCGCGGCTCCGCCCGCCGGGGCGTATGCAGCCGCTCGTCCAGGCCCGCCAGGTAAGGGAAACCGGGCTGGAAGCCGATAAAATAAACGGTATAGCGCCCCGCCGCGTGGGCTTCCACCACCTGCTGCGGCGTCAGTCCGCTTTGACGCGCCACCTCGTCCAGATCCGGCCCTGCTGCGCCGCCGTAGATAACGGGAATGGCGATATCCCGCGTTTCCAGCACCAGCGCTTCGCTTGTTTCCCACCAGCCCTGGAGCCACTCGATGGCGTCCAGCGCGTGCTGTTGCGGGTTGCTTAAAATCACCGTGATATTGTTCATGCCGGGAATGACTTCCGTGACTTCCGGCCGGCCGGTCAGACGCGCTGACAGGCCCCAGATACGCTGCTGGCTGCTGAGAGAGACAGGGGGTTCCAGCTCAAGCACTACCGCGCGCTCACCTGAAAGGTAACAACGTGCTCGTTGCAAAACACTCTCCCGGCCCGTTGATAAGGCCACCGTTTTCCAGAAAGAAGAAATAGTTATGCGGAAATGTCAGAGAAGTGTCAATAATCGATTAGCCAGGCGCGACACAGTGGCTACTATTACGGTTTCTGCATAAAGGAGGTAGCGATGAGCACGACATTCAAAATTCATTACGAACATCAGGCCGAAGGCCATCTGCATTCCGAAGAAGTGCTGTTGGAAAGCGAGGGCGAACCGACAGAGGAAGCCGTACAGGACGCGGTGCGCCAGGATATTGCGAAGCATCACGGCGCGGCAGAGTTTACGGTGATCTCAGTCGCACCCTACCCTTAAGCGGGCGTTGAGGTTAACAGGCGGCCACCGGGGCCGCCTGTCTGCTGTCAGGCGGGGTTGTCGATATCGATAAAGGTGACGTCCAGGCCATGCTGTGCCGCCAGCCATTCACCCAGCGCCTTGATACCGCCGCGCTCGGTAGCATGATGTCCGGCCGCAAAAAAGTGCAGGCCCTGCTCGCGCGCGCTGTGAATGGTTTGCTCGGAAACCTCGCCGGAGATAAACGCGTCCACGCCGAATGCCGCCGCCGCGTCGATAAAACCCTGGCCGCCGCCGGAGCACCACGCCACTTTGCGGATCAGCGCTGGCGCGTTATCGCCGCAGTGCAGCGGGTCGCGATGCAGGGTCTGACCAATGCGTGCGGCAAGCTGCTCGCCCGTCAACGGCTCCTGCAGCTCGCCCCAGAACACCAGCGGCATCACTTCGCCTTTGACCTCAATCCCAAACAGTTTCGCCAGCTGCGCGTTATTGCCCAGCTCGGGATGCGCGTCCAGCGGCAGATGCCAGCCGTAAAGGTTGATATCGTTCGCCAGCAGCGTTTTCAGCCGGTTGCGCTTCATGCCCTTAATCACCGGCGCTTCGCTTTTCCAGAAATAGCCGTGATGCACCAGCACCGCGTCCGCCTGTAAACGTACGGCCTCATCCAGTAGCGCCTGACAGGCGGTCACGCCGGTAACGATTTTCTGTACCTGCTCGCGCCCTTCTACCTGAAGACCGTTCGGCGCATAGTCGCTGAAGCTCGCGGTATTCAGCTGCTGGTTAACGATGTTTTCTAATTCACTGTTTTGCATAGGGCGTACACTCTTTTGCCGTTCTCAATGCGGCTACTTTAGCAGAGGGCGGCAAAACGCGCGGCTATTTCCTTGCCGCCTCGTAGGCCGCCAGCGCACGTTTGCGGGCCTCTTTGTGGTCAACGATGGGGTGAGGATAATCGAGCTGAACGCCGTTTTTCCGCGCCCATTCATGCGGCTGGTGAATATGCTGAACGGGCACCGCCTTCAGTTCCGGTAGCCATTGCCGAATGAATTCGCCTTTTTTATCAAAACGTTCGCCCTGCGTAGTAGGATTGAAGATGCGAAAGTAAGGCGCCGCGTCGTTGCCGCTGGAAGCGGCCCACTGCCAGCCGCCATTGTTCGCCGCCAGATCGCCGTCGATCAGCTGTGACATAAAATAGCGTTCGCCGATCCGCCAGTCGATCAGCAGATCTTTAATCAGGAAGCTGGCGGTAATCATCCGCAGGCGATTATGCATCCAGCCAAGACTGTTCAGCTGCCGCATAGCGGCATCCACTATCGGATAACCGGTTTTGCCCTGCTGCCAGGCGGCCAGCTGGTCATCATTGCGCTGCCATTGCACCTTTTTTGTCCAGCTGATAAAGGGCTGATGTTTGCAGAGCGCGGGCCAGGCGACAATCAGGTGCCGGTAGAACTCGCGCCAGATAAGCTCGTTAAACCAGCTGAATATTTTGTCGTTTTCTAACGCGTCGGGATGCTCGCGCAGCAGGCGATGCAGGCACTGGCGCGGCGACAGCACCCCGGTAACCAGATAAACGGACAGGCGGCTCGTGCCGTCAATGGCCGGCGTGTCTCGCCTGGCCGCATACTCCGCGACCGGCTGCTGACAGAACTCGCGCAGACGTTGGATAGCCGTTTTCTCCCCTACGGGAAAAAGGTCGGTATTAAAATCTTCCTGCGGATAATCAAATGGTTCCAGAGCGGGTAGTTTTTCCAGCGGCGCCTGAGCGCGCGGTTTGGGCGCGGGCGCGCATTCCGGCATCCCTTCATGCAGTCGGCGAACAAAAGCTTTGCTGAATGGCGTAAAGACTTTAAACATTTCCCGATTGCCTGTCAGCACGCTGCCGGGCGGCAGCAGACCGTCATCGAAGCCCTGCACAACTATATCCAGCTCGCTCAGTTCGCGTTCCGCTTGCGCATCGCGCTGGCGCTCGTTGACTTCGTGCTGATAGTTATAAAACAGGCTGTCGACATGATGCTCACGGCAGAAATCTTTCAGCGCTTCAACGGAGGCGGAAAAATCATCGCGCTGTAAATAGTGCAGCGGGATACCTTTTTCTGCCAAAGTGCCCTGAACATCGTGCAGGCTTTGATAAATAAAAGCGGCCTGCTTCGGTGACATATCATGCGATTGCCACTGTTTTGGCGTGGCAATATAGAGGACGAGCACTTCTGCATTGACCTCGCTGCAGGCTGCATAAAGCGCGTAATTATCGTGGATGCGCAGATCGTTGCGCATCCAGACCAGATGGGTGGCCATAGCTTTCCCTGTAATTAATGGCCGTAACGCAGGCGAAGCGCTTCCGGATAAGGCTCAAAATAGCGTTGCTGGGTAAGGTAAGGATCGGGATATTCCGACATATAGTGTTTGAGCAGCGTCATCGGTGCCAGCAGCGGTTGTAAGCCCTGACGATAGTGATCGATCAGCGAGGTCAGCTCCTCGCGCTGTTTGGCGTTCAGCTGCGGTCGGAAATAGCCCTGTACGTGCATCATCACATTAGTGTGGTTGCCGCGCGTGGCTTTATGCTTCAGCAGATCCATCAGGCGCTGACGATACTCAAAAGCAAAGGCTTCCAGTGAAGGCCACTGCTCAATAGCCGCCACAAAGCGACCAATCTCGCGATATTCCGGCTGTGAATGCGCCAGCAGCGTTAGCTTATAGCGGCTGTGAAAGGCAATAAGCTTGCCGCGCGTCAGGCCGCTGCGCCACAGCTGGTTAAATTCATGCAGCGTGTAAATGCGCTCAACAAAGTTCTCGCGCAGCACGGGATCGTGCAGCCTGCCGTCTTCTTCGACCGGCAGCCACGGCATTTGCTTCATCAGTTCACGCGTAAAGATGCCAACGCCTTCTTTACGGTTGTTGTTATTTTCTGGCTGGTAGACGCGCACCCGCTCCATGCCGCAGCTGGGCGATTTGGCGCAGACGATGTAGCCGCAAAGGTGATGCAGGCTGGCGATTTTTTTCTCGGAAAAGCTTTGCATTTCCTGGGTCAGCGGATCGCCTTTCCCGTTGCTGAAGCAAAGCTCAACGCTATTTTCGGCCGTTTCGGTCAGGCGCAGGGCCGGACGCGGCGTGGGCAGACCAATCGCCATTTCCGGGCAAACCGGTTCATAACGCATAAAAGGCGCCAGATCTTCGGCGGCAAAGGCGCAACGTTTGTGGCCGCCATCAAAGCGGACACTGTCGCCAAGCAGGCAGGCGCTGATGCCTACCGGAATTTTCTCACTCATACCTTTCTCCCCTTCGCTACTTTCATCATTAAGTGTAGCGGTTAAATCTGTACAAGACAAAATAAGTTGTACAACTTTATGGAAAGAATTGCTACCGGTGATTTATCGAAAAAAGGCCGGCCCACGAAAAACCTTACGGAACAAGGCAAAGCGGCAGGAAGAAAAGAAAAATGCCCCTAAAACGGGGCATTAACAGCGGTCTGAAGGCGGTGGAAAGATAAGAAGCATGCCCCGAAACCGGAGCATTAAGAAAAATCTAAAGCATGAGGATAAGGCGGCGTTAAAGCATGCGGGCGCGATTAATAAAAATCGGCAGCGGCCCTTTCCGCCTGCGCCAGCCACACGGGCTGCGTACTGGTTTTGCACCAGCAGCGATGCAGGTAGCTGTAAAAGCGCGAGCGGTCGCGATAAAAAAGCATAAAAGGCAGCGCGACAACACCGACCGCAAGCGTTGCCAGCCGACGCAGTAGAAGATGAGGCAGCGAGTATTGATGATAGAGATTCATACGCCCTCCGGAAAAGTAAAAGTCTGGCTAAAATAATACCGATCTGGCGATATATTTACCACTCATCCGACCAGATTAAATTAAAAATTATCCAGGTAAAGGCAATAAGTTAAATTAAAGTTAATTTAAATTAAATAAATAACAACTACGTTACATTGCATCTGTTTAAATATGGCCATAACCACCGCCCCGCGCCGTTGCAGCAAGCCTGTAGCCGCATGGCCACTGCCTGAAGGGGTTTAAGCAGTTTTGTACAGGGTAAATGCATTATTGTTCAACTGTTTAAGCTTGATGCTGTTTTATCACTGCGCCATGTTTGTTCCAGCCACTCCCGGAACAGACGGCTTGGGTATACGAATAAGGGAAGTTCACAGCTTTAAAATCGGCTGAATTATTCGGGACATCCCGAAACAGGCAAAATTGGAATATAAAAAAGGCGCTAATAAATTAGCGCCTTTTATTTTCAGCCCTGATATCAGGCGTTTTTCAGTACTTCGCTAACAATTTCTACCGCTTCTTTCTCAATCTTCTCGCGGTGCTCGGCACCCAGGAAGCTTTCGCAATAGATTTTGTAGGCGTCTTCCGTACCGGACGGACGCGCTGCGAACCAGCCGTTCTCGGTCATCACCTTCAGGCCACCGATTGATGCGCCGTTGCCTGGCGCCGCCGTCAGGCGAGCGGTGATAGGATCGCCCGCCAGCGTATCGGCGCTGACCATTTCCGGCGACAGCTTCGACAGCGCCGCTTTTTGCGCGGAGGTCGCAGAAGCCTGCAGACGGTTATAGCTTGGTGCGCCAAAGCGCTCCGCCAGCTCGTTATAGTGCTGCTGCGGATTTTTACCGGTCACAGCGGTGATCTCGGCGGCCAGCAGGCACATGATGATACCGTCTTTGTCCGTTGACCAAGGCGTACCGTCAAAACGCAGGAAGGAAGCGCCCGCGCTCTCTTCGCCGCCGAAGCCGAAACTGCCGTCGAACAGGCCATCAACGAACCATTTAAACCCTACCGGCACTTCCACCAGCTTACGGCCGATGTCGTTGACCACGCGGTCGATCATCGCGCTGGAGACCAGCGTTTTGCCGACGGCAACCTCTTTGCCCCACTGCGGACGGTGCTGGAACAGATAGTTAATAGCAACGGCCAGGTAATGGTTAGGGTTCATCAGGCCCGCAGGCGTAACGATGCCGTGGCGGTCATAGTCCGGGTCGTTGGCAAACGCCAGATCGAACTTATCACGCAGCGCCAGCAGGCCCGCCATCGCGCTTTCGGATGAGCAGTCCATACGGATCACGCCGTCTTTATCCAGGTGCATAAAGCGGAACGTCTGGTCGACCGAATCGTTAACGATAGTCAGATCCAGATTGTAATATTCCGCGATACGCTGCCAGTAGGCGATGCCGGAGCCGCCAAGCGGATCGACGCCGATTTTCAGGCCCGCTTTCTGAATAGCCGGAATATCGATGATCTGCGCCAGACCTTCGATATAAGGCTGGATCAGATCTTTTTCCTGCAGATGGCCGCTTGCCCAGGCTTCGTCCAGCGCCATGCGCTTAACATCTTTCAGGCCGTCTTTAATCAGCTGGTTAGCGCGATCTTCCACCACTTTAGTGACGTTAGTATCGGCCGGGCCACCGTTTGGCGGATTGTATTTGATGCCGCCATCTTCCGGCGGGTTGTGCGAAGGCGTGATAACGATGCCGTCAGCCTGCGCGCCGCCCGCCTTGTTATGCTCAAGGATAGCGTTAGAGATGGCAGGCGTCGGCGTGTAGCCGTTGTCCTGCTGTACAATCACATCCACGCCGTTCGCCGCCAGCACTTCCAGTACGGAAATAATCGCCGGTTCGGACAGCGCGTGCGTATCTTTACCCACGTAGCAAGGGCCGGTAACGCCGTTCTTTTTGCGCTCTTCCGCAATCGCCTGCGCGATAGCCAGAATGTGCGTCTCGTTGAAGCTCTGTCGGCCTGCGCTACCGCGATGGCCGGACGTGCCGAATTTCACCGCGTGTTCCGCGTTGCCTGTTTCCGGCTGCAGGACGTAATACTGCGAGGTCAATTGTGCAACGTTAATCAAATCGCTCTGCTGTGCTGGCTGCCCGGCACGGGGGTGACTGGCCATTGGCGCTTCTCCCTGACGCTGTGTTTAGAGTGTGCCGCAAACCTTGTCCGCCAGTTCCGTCGGGAACTGCATGGACGACATGATATGTTCAATCATGCTGCGTTTACGGCCTGTGTTGGTGTTGGTGATCACCCAATACGGCGTGCCGGGAATATGCTGCGGCTTGGTATGGGTGCCGTTCTGTACCAGGGTTTGCTGATTGCCTGCAAAGTAGACGCGCGTACGACCATGCAGTGACTCGGTCGCCGCGGCAAATGCTTTGGGATCCAGATTGTATAAAGTCGACAGGATCAGCATAAAACGGTTTACCGCTTTTTTCTGCTCCGCATACTCGTCCGACAGCAGCAGCTCGCGCACGGCGCGAACGCGATCCTGCGGGCGAGACGTCTCTTTCACCACGGTTTCCTGTACGCTGGCGACAGGCGCGGGCGCAGCCGTAACAGCAGGTGCCTTCGGCGCTGCCTGACCAGCAGAAAATTTCAGCATACGACGTAAAATGTCGGAGGCGCTTTCACCAATATGCTGAGTGTGGCTGGCGATATAACGGTAGAGCTCTTCGTCGACTTCAATAGTTTTCATCTTGATCCAGTACGATTATTGCTGATAAGAGCCGGTTAGCGACCTGTTTTACCCAGGCGCGGACGGACCAGCTCTAACACGAGGATTATAAAGTTAAATCCTGCCGGGTTGTAGCGCCAGCCCCAATTGCGGACAAAAGTCGGAATATGCCGTAAAAAGATCGGGTCTGTCGCGGCGGCAGAAAATCGCTGTTTTATGATAACCTAACCCCTCGTTTCCTCCGTAAGAAGTTTGCCATGAAATTGAATTTCCGCCTGCAATCTGAACAAACGACCGTTTCTGACGCGCCCGTGGTGCTTATTCACGGCCTTTTCGGCAACCTGGATAACCTTGGGGTGCTGGCGCGCGACCTGAAAGCGGATCGCCGCATTATTCAGGTGGACGTCCGAAATCATGGCCTTTCGCCGAGGTCGGATGAAATAAGCTATGCCGCAATGGCGCGCGACGTGCTGGAAACGCTGGATGAGCTTGATGCCGACCGGTTTGATATTATAGGCCATTCCATGGGCGGGAAAATCGCCATGACGCTGGCTTCCCTTGCCCCGGAACGCGTCGGGCAGCTGGTGGTTATCGATATTGCGCCGGTGGCCTACCGGGAACGCCATCACGACGCGATTTTCGCCGCGCTGGCCGCCGTCAGCGAAGCGGGCATTACCCGCCGGAGCGAAGCCGCCGCGCTGATGCGTCAGACCATACAGGAAGAAGGCGTCATTCAGTTTCTGCTTAAATCGTTTCAGGACGGCGAATGGCGTTTCAACGTGCCGGCGCTCTGGCAGCACTACGATCGGATTATCGGCTGGGAAACGCTGCCCGCCTGGCCACATCCCACGCTGTTTATTCGGGGCGAACATTCGCCTTATCTACAGGAAGCGTATCGTGACGCGCTGCTGGCCCAGTTCCCTGCCGCCCGCGCCCACGTGATTACCGGCGCGGGTCACTGGGCGCATGCCGAGAAACCTGATGCCGTTTTGCGCGCCATCCGCCGTTTTTTTGCCCTGTGAAAACAAATGTTTCAGTAAAAGGCTAAATAATTGTCGTCGCGACTTTCGCTGGGGTATGATGGCGCGCTAAAATTTGTCGACGGCACCGGCCGCAAACGCTAACGGCTCAATCCATCAGAACTCCAGCCTTCAGTATCACGATTCTATGGCAAAAGAAAACACGGACCGCACCACGATCGATCTGTTCGCAGACGAGCGTCGACCGGGACGACCCAAAACCAATCCACTGGCACGTGATGAGCAGTTGCGCATTAACAAACGCAACCAGCTTAAGCGTGATAAAGTGCGCGGGCTGAAGCGCGTAGAACTGAAAATGAACAGTGACGCAGTTGACGCCCTGAACCAGCTCGCCGAGCAGCGTAATATGAGCCGCAGCGAACTGATAGAAGAGATGGTCATGGCGCAGTTAGCCAGGCCTGAGCGCTGAAGCACGCGCTACGGTAAAGCACAAAGCGACAAATGCAGGCGGATTAGCCGTTTATCCCCCTGTTGCTGTCTGCTATTATTGCCCTTAACATTTTCAGGCTAGCCGCCGCATATCATTAAGTTTCAAGAGGTTATTAAACTCATGGCAATCGTAGGCATTTTCTTTGGCAGCGATACGGGCAATACGGAAAACATTGCAAAAATGATCCAGAAGCAGCTCGGTAAAGAGGTGGCTGAAGTTCATGATATCGCTAAAAGCAGCAAAGAAGACCTTGAAGCCTTTGATATTTTGCTGCTGGGCATCCCGACCTGGTACTACGGTGAAGCGCAGTGCGACTGGGATGATTTCTTCCCTACGCTGGAAGAGATCGACTTCAACGGCAAGCTGGTCGCGCTGTTTGGCTGCGGCGATCAGGAAGATTACGCGGAATATTTCTGCGACGCGATGGGCACCATTCGCGACATTATCGAGCCTAACGGCGCGGTGATCGTCGGCCACTGGCCGACAGAAGGCTATGATTTCGAGGCCTCTAAAGGCCTGGCGGACGATACCCATTTCCTTGGCCTGGCCATTGATGAAGATCGCCAGCCGGAGCTGACCAACGAACGCGTTGAAAAGTGGGTCAAACAGATTTCTGACGAGCTTCAGCTCCAGGATATTCTCGAAGCGTGATAGCATTGGCCCGCTGTACGAATCCACAGCAGGCCAATGGTTTTTCCTATAGAAGTGATAGATACATATTTGTAACTTTTACCGTCAAAACGGTAGAATAGCACTGCTCCGCCTCCGCTTCTGCGGCGCCGAAAACCAGGCAGAGCGAACTGACAACCCAGCGTAAATGGGTGCTTGCTTTTCCGGACGTAACGACTTCTTATCCTTACATCCCCTGATGGTTTTGCATCTCCGCTGTGGTTTCTTCAAGGCATCGGTTCTATAATGAGACGCTCAGCTTTTGCGTCGACCGATGCTCACGGCTTCTCAGCCACTTAGTGACCAGCAAAGTAACAGGACAATATCCGCATGACTGACAATAACACCGCATTAAAGAAGGCCGGCCTGAAAGTCACGCTTCCTCGACTGAAAATTCTGGAAGTGCTTCAGGAACCAGAGTGCCATCACGTCAGTGCGGAAGATTTGTATAAACGCCTGATCGACATGGGCGAAGAGATTGGCCTGGCGACGGTTTACCGCGTTCTGAACCAGTTTGACGATGCGGGGATCGTGACCCGTCATAACTTCGAAGGCGGCAAGTCCGTGTTTGAACTGACCCAGCAGCAGCATCACGATCACCTGATCTGCCTGGACTGCGGCAAAGTAATCGAATTCAGCGACGAGTCTATTGAATCCCGCCAGCGTGATATTGCGACGAAGCACGGTATCAAACTCAGCAACCACAGCCTCTATCTTTACGGCCACTGCGCCACCGGCGACTGCCGTGAAGACGACACGCTGCACGATAAGTAATCGATTTCAAAAAAAAACCGGCGATCGCTCGCCGGTTTTTTTTTGCCTGCGCCCCGCCTATTTCAGGCTTTCCACGCGGCTGAAGCGCTTGCCGTCGCTACTGACTGCGCGGATCAACACCTCGCCGGAAACCGACGGACGGGCGCTGTCATGATAGCGCTGCCAGCTGTTGCCACCGTCCAGCGAGTAGTCAATAGCCACGCCCGGCAGGGCGATATTGGCTGCCAGCTTGCCCGCGACAAGACGTGCGCCCGGCTGCGGCAGACGATAGTGGATCCCGGCTTTATCCATTTTCGGCAGCTCGCGCTGGCCCAGCAGGTTTGCATAACGCTGCCAGTCCTTATGCAACGCCGCCCGATCGACATGCCGCGTTTCGCCGCCTTTATACTCACGTCCGGCCTGGTAAGTCTGCTCCCAGGCAGCACGATGCCAGCCGCGCTCCGCCACGGCCAGCGCGCGTGGGAAAATCATCCATTCCATCTGCTCGTCGGTACGTACGGTTTCGCTCCAGAGCTGGGCTGAAATCCCATACACGCCCGGCCAGGGCTTATCGGATTTAGCATCAAAGAAGTTACCGTCGCGATCCACCGATGTCTCTGCATTCTGCGGCATATTGTCCGGCGCGAAGCTGAACATTTTGCGCTCGTCGTTGAAGCGGGTGCCCCAGTAATAGCCTCTTTCCAGCGGATTGACCTCATAAGGGAAATCCATATAGAGATAGTCCGGGTTGGAGACGGTGACTTCATAGCCTTTGTTAGCCCAGTCGTTAACGGTGTCAAAGCCGCCCCAGAAAAGCGTGTCCCAGAAATTAACGCCGATGCGCCTGGTCGCAAAGTCTTTAGCGCCCTTCGCATCCTTCAGGCCATCCTGCCACGCCTGCATCTTTTCAATACCGTGCGCGTTTACCCGCTCGCTGACCTTTTTGCCAAAATAGCTGGGCAGATGATCCATATCCGCGACCTTGCCCGATTTCACCAGTGCCTGACAAACCTGCGATTTCGCCCAGGGTTTATCTTCCTTGCTCAAATCGACCCTGCCCTTGCCTGCTTCGGGACTGGCCGCATCGGTATAGCCAACGCCCAAGCGGATGTTTTTCGCCTCGTCGCCGCCAAAGTGCCAGGTGGTCAACGGCGCGCCGGCCGCCTGATGCATCGCCTGAATTTCACTAATCACCTTATCAACAAAACGCATGGAGGAATCCAGGCAGGGATTCAGATAGCTGGTGCGATCGTAAAACTGTACGGAGGTGGTGTTCGAAGTATCGGTTGGATCGACCAGGCGATACTCGTTTGCCTCTTTGGTCTTACCCTCTTTCATCAGCCGGTTGTAGCGGGCTTCCATAGAAATCACCGCCGCCCTGGCATGAGCAGGCATATCGATTTCCGGGATGACTTCGATGCCGCGCGCTTTGGCATAGCGCAGGATAGCAATGTAGTCGTCGCGGGTCAGATAGCCATTGCCCTGCGCGTCGGCGAAAGGCCCGGATCCCAGCTGCGGCAGCAGACAGCGCTGCTCCGTGAGATCGTGGCAGCGTCTGGCACCAATATCAGTCAGCTCCGGCAGGCCGGGGATCTCAATACGCCAGCCTTCATCATCGCTCAGATGAAAATGGAATTTATTGAGTTTAACCGCCGCCATCTGATCCAGCAGGCGCAGCACCGCCTCTTTGCTGTGGAAGTTACGGCCGATATCGAGAAAAATACCGCGATAGGCCATGCGGGGCGCATCGGTGACGTCCAGGGTAGCGATCTTTTGTTCGCCGCTGGCCGGCAGCAGCGACAGGATGGACATCATGCCGTAGTAGATGCCCGCCTCGTCAAAACCTTCTACCTGCGCTTCCTGCGCGCGGACGCTCAGCCTGTAGGCGCCGGAAACCGCCTCGTTGCCCGTGAAAGCGGCGGGTGCAAGCCTGCTTTTAATCACGTAGCCCTGCCCATTTTCTGCCAGACCCAGCAGCGCAAAACGATCCCTTACCGCTTCTGCAGAATCGGCGTTAAGCCCGGTCAGCTCGAATTGCACGCCCCGGCTTAAATCGGCATCTTCTGCATGAAGGGTAGTATGCAGCGGCGTCGGCAGGATCTGTCCGCGCAGCGCTTCGCCAGCGAGCTGCGCCGTATCACTGTTTTTTTCAAAGCGGCTGACAGGCGTCATCAACACGTTGCGATCGTCGGCCGTCCGCTTCCAGTAGTTATCCATTGGCGAGACAAACGAGGTCAGATCTTCCGTATCGGTGCTGGCAATGATTTTAGGCTGGGCGTTTTCAGAAGTAACGTACCAGCGCGGCATCACGTCCGTGATAAACAGCTGCCAGTATTCGTTAACAATGGGAATATCCACCGATTCACCGGCGGCGAAACCCTTGAATTTTTCGGTTGGCTCCAGCCGCGTCAGATCGCCTACCACGTGCACCATGCGGAACTGGTCGTTGTCCACCCGCAGCGTCTGACGAATATTGGGCAGCCAGATAACCCAGTCTTTACTGGTTAGCGCTTCGCCGGGGTTAGTTAAGGTAATCGTTGCCCGATTGCAGGAGGCCCAGTCGGCCCCCAGCGCGGCACAATCAACGCCGTGCAGCGCGGCATGGTTATCGTTAACGGTATACTTTACGCCAAACTGGCTGATTTGATCGACGACGCGTTGATCCGCAACGGCGCTGCCGCTGGCCATCGCCATCATCAGCGCTGTCGCCACCAGTGTTAATCTCACTTTTTTCATCTCTTTCCTCATCCGCTAGTTAAATTTTTTGCCGTTAGCGGAAAAGCGCTTATTCCCCGTCTGATGCGCTTTTGCCGCGGCCGGGTCTGGCAGCATGGGGCATCAGAACACGGTGAAAGGCGCGATCACGGTCAGCCTCACGTCCTTCTCATCCTGGAACATATTGCCGTAGCCGTTGCTGAAGCTCGGGATATCAGAGTGGTTTTTGTAACGGGTATAGTGCAGGTTGACCTGCGTATCTTTGGCGCGACCATGCTGTACCGTGTAGCGCAGATCCATGTTCCAGGCGGATTCGCGGCGGCGCATGCTTTGATCGTAAATCGGATCCGTGGACGGACGAGCATCCCAGCCGTAAGCGTAAGAAGTACCTACCGCCCAGCCCGGCATTTGCCAGCCTTTCAGGTCATACATCACTCCTCCATACAGCGCCTTCTGCCCGTTGGCGTTAAAGTCGCTGCGGGAATCCCACCAGACGTCGTTACGTCCGTTGGAGGTCGCCCCTACCGGCGTCATGCGCGCCAGAAAAAAGCCCTGGTTGCCGTGGGCTTTTACCATGGTGCCCTCAACGCGAAAATCGAACGGGCCGGTTTTGTAGTTCAGCGTCACGGCCTGTAGCCAGGCCAGGCCATCATAAACATTATTGATATTGTTTACGCCGCCCTGTTCCTTATTACGCGCGCCGTAAAATTGCCAGCTGGTATGCAGATCGTTGCCGGCAACAGGAAACGCCCACGACACTTTGCTAAAATACTGCTCCATATAATTTTCGGCCTGGCCCAGCGCCCCTTCCAGCACCAGTTTGCTTTTAAAATCGTACTTTATGCCGATGGAATGAAGATATTTTATTTCAGTTTTTAAATCGGGTTTACGAAAATTATACATTTTACGATACCAGGGCGCTTTATATTCATCCGTCCACATATAGGAGAGGGAAAGCGCGCCCGCATCGTCAAAATCATAAACCGAGCCGGCTTCAAATCCGCGATAGGTGCCGGGTACAAACCCCCATTGCGGCGCGATTAATGTTTGTCCCTGCGGCTGAATATAACCGGCTCTTAACCAATAATTATCATGCTTCAGCTTAATAGCGGCTTTATAAAAGGAAGCACCGTCGGCGTCGCCATCAAATCTTTCGTCCCAGCGGCTTTTTGCGTTGCTGAAAGCAATTTCATTCGGCGCGGCAGGCCCGGTTCCCGCCAGCTGTAGCGAACCATTCACGCCCAGCTCTATACCAATAAAATCGGCCGCATAGCCTGAAGAGAAATCGAGGCTGCCGTTAAAAGTTGAATGGTGAAGATTTTCTGTGTACTGGCCATACTTATTATGAACCGGATCCATCTCTTTTCTGTCGCGTTGCCGCTGCCAGTAATAAATACCGCCTGTCAGCGTCGAGTCATCAATAAACCCGGCGGCGGAAGCAGCAGGAACATAAAAGTTTCCGGCAAGAGCAGATCCGCAGGCGACAGCCATCGCCAGCGCTTTTCGCGCTAAATTAACAGAGTGCATTGAGAAATCCTTCTCGAAAGAAATATAAACAATAAATAAATAATCGTAAAATATAAAAAATAACAAACAGCAATTAACCGACTGCGCGCTGATTATATTTACTGGTGAGGCAGCTGGCAATTAATAACAATTATTGTCGTTGTAAACTATGATGCAAAACAGGTTGTATTATATTTGTTTTTTAGCCGTTAAGCAGATTAATATATTATCCAAAAAAAAAGCAGCCTGAAGGCTGCTTTTTTATTAAATTATGACTTATTCACCGCTTTTAGCCCAGGTATCGCGCAGGCCTACCGTGCGGTTAAACACCAGATGGCTGCTGCTGGAGTAAACGCTGTCCGCGCAGAAATAGCCTTCACGCTCAAACTGGAACGGACTGGACGCTTCGGCAGCCTTCAGGCCAGGCTCGACAAAGCCCTGACGGATAACCAGCGAGTCCGGGTTGATCGTGGTCAGGAAATCCTCGGCGCCGCCAGGATTCGGCACGCTGAACAGACGATCGTAAAGACGAAACTCGGCCGGCAGCGCATGCTCGGCGGATACCCAATGGATAACGCCTTTCACCTTACGGCCGTCAGCCGGATCTTTACTCAGCGTATCGACGTCGCAGGTGCAGAACAGGCAGGTGATGTTGCCTGCTTCATCTTTAGCCACGCGCTCGGCTTTGATAACGTAAGCGTTACGCAGACGAACTTCTTTACCCAGCACCAGACGCTTGTAGTGCTTATTGGCTTCCTCACGGAAATCCGCACGATCGATATAAATCTCACGGCTGAACGGCACTTCACGCGTTCCCATCTCCGGCTTGTTCGGATGGTTCGGCATGGTGATGATTTCTTCATAGTTGGCCGGCAGATTCTCGATCACCAGCTTAACCGGATCGAGAACGGCCATAGCACGCGGCGCGTTTTCATTGAGATCGTCGCGGATACAGGATTCCAGCGAGGCCATCTCAACAATGTTGTCCTGCTTGGTGATACCAATGCGACGGCAGAACTCGCGGATCGAGGCGGCCGAATAGCCGCGACGACGCAAACCGGAAACGGTCAGCATGCGCGGATCGTCCCAGCCTTCCACGATTTTTTCGGTTACCAGCAGGTTCAGCTTGCGCTTGGACATGATGGCGTATTCAAGATTCAGGCGCGAAAACTCGTACTGGCGCGGATGCGTCGGGATGGTGATATTGTCCAGCACCCAATCGTACAGGCGACGGTTGTCCTGGAATTCCAGCGTACAAAGCGAATGCGTAATGCCTTCCAGCGCGTCGGAAATGCAGTGGGTAAAGTCATACATCGGGTAGATGCACCACTTGTTGCCGGTCTGATGATGTTCGGCAAACTTGATGCGATAAAGCACCGGATCGCGCATGACGATAAAGTTAGAGGCCATATCGATTTTGGCACGCAGGCAGGCGCTGCCCTCGGCGAATTCGCCGTTGCGCATTTTCTCAAACAGCGCCAGGTTCTCTTCTACGCTGCGATCGCGGTACGGGCTGTTTTTACCCGGCGAGGTCAGGGTGCCGCGATACTCACGGATCTGCTCCGGCGACAGCTCGTCTACATAGGCCAGGCCTTTATTAATCAACTCAACGGCATAGTGATGCAGCTGGTCAAAATAGTCAGAGGAATAACGGACCTTGCCGCTCCATTCGAAGCCCAGCCACTGTACGTCACGCTTGATTGATTCGACATACTCCAGGTCTTCTTTGACCGGGTTAGTATCGTCAAAACGCAAATTACACTCGCCCTGGTAATCCTGAGCGATGCCAAAGTTCAGGCAGATTGATTTGGCGTGACCAATGTGCAGATAGCCGTTCGGCTCCGGCGGGAAGCGAGTATGCACGCTGGTGTGCTTACCGTTCGCCAGATCTTCGTCGATGATCTGACGAATAAAGTTAGTTGGGCGGGCTTCAGCCTCACTCATCTTAATATCCTCTGGAATACTTTAGTGCGTGAAATAACGGAGTATGATCCACAAAGCCGTTCAGGGAAACAACCGTTTGTTAGCGTATCGCATAAAAAAGGGCGGGAATTGCTTCCCGCCCTCGTTTTTTTACCGCTGCCGTCAGCCGGTAATTTCGCAAAGTGGACTTTCGCCCGCAATGACGGTATCGCCCGCAACCAGCCTGATACCGCTAAAATCTTCAATATTGGTGACCACGACCGGACTGATCATCGATTTCGCATGGCTGTTAAGCCAGGCCAGATCCATCTCCAGAATTGGTTCACCCGCTTTAACCTGCGCGCCCTCTTCTACCAGCCGCGTAAAGCCCTTTCCTTCCAGCGCGACGGTGTCGATGCCCATATGCACCACCACTTCCAGGCCTTTTTCCGTTTCCAGACAGAAAGCATGGTTGGTGTTGAAGATTTTCAGGATGGTGCCGCTGGCAGGCGAAACCACCGTACTGCCGGTTGGCCTGATGGCTACGCCCTCGCCGACCGCCTTGCTGGCGAAAGCCTCATCCGGCACCTGCTCCAACGCCACAACTTCTCCGCTTACCGGCGCCAGCAGCGTTTCAAGCACGCCCTTTGCAGCAGCAGCCGGTGCAGGCGGCGTGGTTGGCGCGACGGTCGCGGCGACGGTGCTGACCGCAACTGGCGCAACCGGCCCTTTGGCAATGATTTTTTTCATCGTCTCCGCCACGGATTCCGCTTTGGCACCGATAATAACCTGAATGGTTTGCTTGTTCAGCTTCACCACGCCCGAAGCGCCCAGACGCTTACAGGCCGCATCGTTTACCTGCGCGGCATCTTTTACGGAAAGACGCAGGCGGGTGATACAGGCATCAATAACGTTCAGGTTTTCCGACCCGCCGACGGCGGCAATATAGTGGCGGGAAAGCTGTTCCAGCCCCTCTTCCGTGTTGCTGTTAGCCTCTTCCTCCGGCTGCACGGTCGCATCCTCACGGCCCGGCGTTTTCAGATTCATCATGCGGATAACCGCGCTGAACAGCGCAAAGTAAACCACAAATGCGATAGCGCCCATCACCAGCAGCACCCAGACATTGCTGCTGGCCGCCGGCAGGTTATACATCAGCACATAGTCGATTGCGCCCGCAGAGAAAGAGAAACCGGCATGGATACCCAGCGCCGTCGCTATATAAAGGCTAATGCCCGTCAGGATGGCGTGGATCAGATAAAGCATCGGCGCCAGGAACATAAACAGGAATTCCAGCGGCTCCGTCACGCCGGTCAGGAAAGCGGTAACCGCCACCGAAAGCAGCATACCGCCAACCATAGGACGACGCGCTTTCGGCGCGGCCATATACATGGCCAGCGCAGCGCCGGGCAGGCCAAACATCATGATTGGGAAGAAGCCGGACATAAACATGCCCGCCGTGCCGTCGCCCGCATAGAAACGGTTGATATCGCCATGGAAAACGGCGCCAGCGGCGTTGGTGAAATCGCCGATCTGGAACCAGGCGATGGTATTCAGTACCTGATGTAAACCCGTTGGGATCAGCAGGCGGTTAACGAAACCGAAGACGCCTGCGCCAAACGCGCCAGCCGAGACAATCCACTCGCCGCCCGCATGAATGGCGTTTTGCACTGGCGGCCAGACGTAGCCAAACACAGCAGCCAGGATCAGACAGAAGAAGCCGGTTGCGATAGGAACGAAACGCTTGCCGCCGAAAAAGCTGAGAAAATCGGGCAGCTTGATATCCGCCCAGCGGTTATAGGTGGCGCCCGCTACCAGGCCAGTCACGATCCCCGCCAGCACGCCCATATTGATCGCCGGATTAATGGTGATCATCGCTTTGGTCAGAATAAAGTAGCCCACGGCGCCTGCCAGCGCAGCGGCGCCTGCGTTATCTTTAGACCATGTAGAAGCCACCCCGATAGCAAAGATTAATGCCAGATTGTCAAAAATCGCCCCGCCAGCCTGCGCGATAAACGGCATATTCAACAGATCGGGCTGACCAAAGCGCAACATCAGCGCCGCCACTGGTAATACGGCTATCGGTAGCTGTAAAGAGCGCCCCAGCCTTTGAAAGAACCCTAAAATATTCACTATTCCCCCTATGAGAGCCGCCAGGCGCCCGTTGTGCAGTTTTTATTGAGCGGACTGCTCTGAATGACACCAATCATTATTCGACGCAGTGTAAGGAAAAATTAATTCGCTGCGCAAATTAAAACCATAGCATTTGTGATATTTATCACCAAAGAAGCTATTTTAACGCGGTTGATGCTGGCGAACCCCGCCTACTTATTTTATGATGAAAAAAATGATCGTGGTGCTGTTTCGCGCCCGTTACTGATTATGCAGATTACGCTTACTACAGTGAAACCGGTGTAAAATATTTCCTTAAATTGCTTATAACGAGGTAAAAAAATGAGATTGATCCCTCTTGCGACGCCAAACCAGGTCGGTAAATGGGCCGCCCGCCATATTGTAAACCGTATCAACGCGTTTCAACCCACCGCAGAGCGTCCGTTTGTGCTGGGTTTACCCACGGGCGGCACGCCGCTGGAAGCCTATCGTCATCTCATTGAAATGCATAAAGCGGGCCAGGTCAGCTTTAAACACGTCGTTACGTTCAATATGGACGAATATGTCGGCCTGCCGAAAGAGCATCCGGAAAGCTATCACAGCTTTATGTACCGCAACTTTTTCAATCACGTTGATATTCAAAGTGAAAATATCAATCTTCTTAATGGCAACGCGCCTGATATTGACGCAGAATGTCGCCAGTATGAAGAGAAAATCCGCGCTTACGGTAAAATTCACCTGTTTATGGGCGGCGTAGGTAACGACGGACATATCGCTTTTAATGAACCCGCTTCATCGCTGGCTTCCCGTACCCGTATCAAGACGCTGACGCACGATACGCGCCTGGCGAATTCCCGCTTTTTTGACGGCGATGTCAGCCAGGTACCGAAATATGCGCTGACCGTTGGCGTGGGCACGCTGCTGGACGCGGAGGAAGTGATGATTCTGGTGACGGGACACCTGAAAGCGCAGGCGCTGCAGGCAGCCGTCGAAGGCAACGTTAATCATATGTGGACCATCAGCTGCCTGCAGCTGCATGCCAAATCGATCGTGGTTTGCGACGAGCCCGCGACGATGGAACTGAAAGTGAAAACGGTTAAATATTTCCGCGAAATGGAAGCGGAAAATATGGAAAATCTGTAACTCATCTGCACAAGGCTATCGGCGCTGGCCGGGAGAAAATTATGTATGCTTTAACCCATGGCCGTATCTTTACCGGCTACGAAGTACTGGATAATCACGCCGTCGTCATCGCCAACGGCCTGATTGACCGTGTCTGCAGGCTGGAAGAGCTGCCTGCGGATATCACCCGGCGTGATGTAAACGGCGCGCTGATTGCTCCCGGCTTTATCGATTTGCAGCTTAACGGCTGCGGCGGCGTGCAGTTTAATGATGATATCGCCGCTATCAGCGTTGAAACGCTGGCGATTATGCAAAAAGCTAACGAGAAGTCGGGCTGTACCAGCTTCCTGCCGACGCTAATCACCAGCAGCGACGAGCTGATGAAACGCGCGGTGGAAGTGATGCGCGCTTACCTGGCGCAAAACGCTAACCAGGCGCTCGGCCTGCATCTGGAAGGCCCCTGGCTGAATCCACTCAAAAAAGGCACGCATAATCCGGCGCTGATCCGTCCCCCGGAAAAAGCGATGGTCGATTATCTGTGTGAAAACAGCGATGTGATTGCCAAAATCACCCTGGCACCGGAACAGGTTGATTCTGCCGTGATCCGCCAGCTGCATCAGGCGGGCATCGTGGTTTCCGCTGGCCATTCCTATGCCACCAGCGAAGAGGCACGCCAGGGTATTGCCGCCGGCATCAGTTTTGCCACCCATCTGTATAATGCTATGCCGCCGTTGACCGGCCGTGAGCCAGGCTTAATCGGTACGCTTTTTGACTCGCCCAACGTCTACTGCGGCATCATCGCCGACGGTTTACACGTCAACTACGTTAATATTCGTAATGCAAAACGCCTCAAAGGCGACAGGCTAATCCTGGTCACCGATGCCACCGCGCCGGCGGGCGCGCAGATTGACCAGTTCATTTTTGCAGGAAAAACAATATACTATCGGGATGGACTCTGCGTTGACGAAAACGGCACGCTCAGCGGCTCTGCGCTGACCATGATTGAAGCTGTCGCGAACAGCGTCGAACATGTCGGTATTGCGCTGGATGAGGCGATCAGGATGGCAACGCTGTACCCAGCCCGCGCTATGGGTGTGGAGGATAAGTTAGGTTCCGTCGAAGCCGGAAAAGTCGCGAACCTGACGGTGTTCACCCGTGACTATCAAATAATCCAGACTGTCGTTAATGGTGACGAAGTCTTAAGCGAGTAGAAACTGAATGACCACTGGCGGCCAGGCTCAAATAGGAAATGTCGATCTTGTTAAGCAACTCAATAGCGCGGCCGTTTACCGGCTTATCGATCGGCAAGGCCCTATATCGCGCATTCAGATTGCCGAACATAGCCAGCTAGCGCCCGCCAGCGTCACCAAAATCACTCGCCAGATGATAGAGCGCGGCCTGATCAAAGAAGTGGATCAGCAGGCCTCTACCGGCGGCCGCCGCGCTATCTCTATCGTCACCGAAACCCGCGGCTTCAATACTATCGGCATCCGTCTGGGCCGCAATGACGCCACGCTTACCCTGTTCGATCTGAGTGGAAAAGTGCTGGCGCAGGAGGACTACGCGCTGCCGGAACGCACCCAGGAAACGCTGGAACATGCGCTGTTCAACGCTATCGCCAGTTTCTGCGAGCAGTATCAGCGCAAGCTGCGCGAGCTGATCGCCATCGCCGTTATCCTCCCAGGTCTGGTCGATCCTAATAACGGCGTTATCCGCTATATGCCGCATATCGCGGTTCATCACTGGCCGCTGGTCGCGAATCTGCAAAAACGTTTCAACGTCACCAGCTTTGTAGGTCACGATATCCGTAGCCTGGCGCTTGCCGAGCACTATTTTGGTGCGTCTCGCGACTGT
Source organism: Erwinia aeris (assembly GCF_041224955.1). Lineage (NCBI taxonomy): Bacteria > Pseudomonadati > Pseudomonadota > Gammaproteobacteria > Enterobacterales > Erwiniaceae > Erwinia > Erwinia aeris. The sequence goes on from NZ_JBGFFX010000002.1 coordinate 423,714, forward strand.
GCTGACTCGATTCTGGTGCGAGTCCATCGCGGTACGGGCGCAGGCATCATCACCAATGGTCATATCTTTTTAGGCAGTAACGGCAACGTGGGCGAACTGGGCCATATCCAGGTCGATCCTTTGGGCGAGCGCTGCCACTGTGGCAATTTCGGCTGTCTGGAAACCCTGGCGGCCAACAGCGCGATAGAAAATCGCGTCCGTCATCTGCTTACCCAGGGTTATCCGAGCACGCTGACGCTGGATGACTGTGTGATGCCGAAAATTTGCAAGGCCGCCAACCGCGGCGACGCGCTGGCAGCCGAAGTGATAGAATCCGTCGGACGCCACTTAGGCAAGGCGATCGCTATCGCCATTAATCTGTTCAACCCGCAAAAAGTAGTGATTGCGGGCGAGATCACTGAAGCAGATAAAATCCTGCTGCCCGCTATTGAAGGCTGTATCAACACTCAGGCGCTGAAAGCTTTCCGCCAGAATTTACCGGTGGTGCGTTCTGAGCTCGATCATCGTTCTGCCATAGGCGCTTTCGCGCTGGCAAAGCGTGCCATGCTTAACGGCATCCTGTTACAACATTTAATGGAAAGTTGATGAGCGCTCTAACCCTGAACGACAGCGAAAAAATAGCTATCAAAAACGTCATCTGCGATATCGACGGCGTTTTGATGCACGATAATACCGCCGTACCCGGCGCTAACGATTTCCTGCAGCGCATCCTGGCTAAAGGGATGCCGCTGGTGGTGCTGACCAACTACCCTTCGCAAACCGCGCTGGATCTGGCTAACCGCTTCTCTTCGGCGGGCATCGATCTGCCGGAAAGCGTGTTTTATACCTCAGCGATGGCTACCGCCGATTTTTTACGCCGTCAGGAAGGCAAGAAAGCCTATGTGGTTGGCGAAGGGGCGCTGGTGCATGAGCTTTATAAAGCCGGTTTTACCATTACCGACATCAATCCCGATTTTGTTATCGTGGGCGAAACGCGCTCGTTTAACTGGGATATGATGCATAAGGCCGCCTATTTCGTGGCGAACGGCGCGCGCTTTATCGCAACTAACCCCGATACGCACGCCCGTGGCTTTGTACCGGCGTGTGGCGCGCTGTGCGCGGGGATTGAGAAAATATCCGGCCGGACGCCTTTTTACGTGGGTAAACCCAGCCCGTGGATTATGCGCGCGGCGCTGAACAAGATGCAGGCGCACTCCGAAGAGACGGTGATCGTCGGCGATAATCTGCGCACCGACATTCTGGCTGGTTTCCAGGCCGGTCTGGAAACTATTCTGGTGCTGTCCGGCGTTTCCACCCTGAGCGATATTGACGCCATGCCTTTCCGACCCAGCTGGGTATTCCCGTCGGTCGCGGACATCGACATTCTCTGAATCGCCAGCCCGGCCCGGCCAACGCGCCGGGCTTTTTTATCCGCCTCGCCTGCCTGTTTTTTGACCGTTTTTTGATGTTTATTATCGATTCCACAAAAAATAGCGCTATATATTGAATAATCATCAAACTTAAGCGCGATGCAACAGGCCATTTATCAGAAAACAGCTAAAAGGCTTGCACACTCTCTCAATCTGGCGCATTTTCTTATCTATCGGGCGAAGAAGTCGCCGTTAACTATGCCTTTTTTCATCAATATCACCGTTGCGGTTTGTCGTTAGGGAGTTAGCTATGTGTTCTATTTTTGGCGTGTTGGATCTCAAAAGCGATCCGGTTGAACTGCGTAAGAAAGCGCTGGAGCTTTCTCGTCTTATGCGTCATCGCGGCCCGGACTGGTCAGGCGTTTATGCAGGTGACAACGCGATTCTGGCCCACGAGCGTCTCTCTATTGTGGACGTCAACAACGGCGCGCAGCCTCTCTACAACGCAGCCCACACCCACGTGCTGGCGGTAAACGGTGAGATCTATAACCATCAGGCGCTGCGTGCAGAGCTGAGTGACCGCTACGAGTTTCAGACCGAATCAGATTGTGAAGTTATTCTTGCGCTTTATCAGGAAAAAGGCGTCGATTTTCTGGACGACCTGCAGGGCATGTTCGCCTTTATCCTCTATGACAGCGTAAAAAACACTTACCTGGTTGGCCGCGATCATATCGGCATCATTCCGCTGTATATGGGTAACGACGAACACGGCAACCTGTTTGTTGCTTCAGAAATGAAGGCGCTGGTGCCGGTCTGTAAATCAATTAAAGAATTCCCACCGGGAAGCTACCTTTCCAGCACCGATGGCGAGATCCGCCGCTACTGGCAGCGCGACTGGTTCAGCTATGAGGCGGTAGAGCACAACAAAACTGACGCGACGGCGCTGAAAGATGCGCTGGAAGAGGCCGTGAAAAGCCATCTGATGTCCGATGTGCCTTATGGCGTGCTGCTTTCCGGCGGCCTGGACTCCTCTATTATTTCCGCCGTGACCAAAAAATTCGCGGCCAAGCGTATCGAAGATCAGGACAAGAGCGAAGCATGGTGGCCACAGCTGCACTCCTTCGCGGTAGGTCTGGAAGGATCGCCGGATCTGAAAGCGGCGAAATCCGTCGCCGACCATCTGGGCACGGTGCACCACGAGATCCACTTTACCGTGCAGGAAGGCCTGGATGCGATCCGCGACGTTATCTATCACATCGAAACTTATGATGTGACTACTATTCGCGCCTCCACGCCGATGTATCTGATGTCGCGTAAAATTAAAGCGATGGGCATTAAGATGGTGCTGTCCGGCGAAGGCGCCGATGAAGTCTTTGGCGGCTATCTTTATTTCCATAAGGCCCCCAACGCTAAAGAGTTTCACGAAGAGAACGTGCGTAAGCTGCTGGCGCTGCATATGTTCGACTGCGCTCGCGCCAACAAGGCGATGTCGGCATGGGGCGTGGAGGCACGCGTGCCTTTCCTGGATAAAAAATTCCTCGACGTGGCGATGCGCATCAACCCGGCGGACAAAATGTGCGGCACCAACGGCAAAATGGAAAAGCATATCCTGCGTGAATGCTTCTCTTCTTATCTGCCGGAAAGCGTGGCGTGGCGTCAAAAAGAGCAGTTCTCCGACGGCGTAGGCTACAGCTGGATTGATACGCTGAAAGAAGTCGCGGCGAAACAGGTCAGCGACCAGCAGCTGCAAACGGCGCATTTCCGCTTCCCGTACAACACGCCGACCTCAAAAGAAGGCTATCTGTATCGGGAAATTTTTGAAGAGCTGTTTCCGGTTCCCAGCGCGGCTGAATGCGTGCCGGGCGGTCCATCCGTCGCCTGTTCTTCGGCAAAAGCGATTGAATGGGACGAAGCGTTCAAAACCATGGACGATCCTTCCGGTCGTGCGGTAGGCGTTCATCAGTCCGCCTATAAATAACTTACGGCTTTTATTCACAAATCGGGCCGCCAGCGGCCCGTAATTGTTTAAAAAAACGCTGGCTTTGCTGAATTAGTCGCCATACTGGTTATAAGCCAGACAAACGAATCATTTCAGCGAAAAAACGGGAAAAAACTTGTTGACGCTTTCAGGCCAACTTAGCATAATGCGCCCCGCAACGCCGATGAAGGTAACGCGAAAAAAGATGGCTACTTAGCTCAGCTGGTTAGAGCACAGCACTCATAATGCTGGGGTCACAGGTTCGATTCCCGTAGTAGCCACCATCTTTTTTTTAGCGGGAGTGGCGAAATTGGTAGACGCACCAGATTTAGGTTCTGGCGCCGCAAGGTGTGCGAGTTCAAGTCTCGCCTCCCGCACCATTTCGAAGCATTGCACGGATGGGGTATCGCCAAGCGGTAAGGCACCGGTTTTTGATACCGGCATTCCCTGGTTCGAATCCAGGTACCCCAGCCAGTTTGTTCTGATGGTTTTGTGACTTGTGTACGGACATTGGGATATCGCCAAGCGGTAAGGCACCGGTTTTTGATACCGGCATTCCCTGGTTCGAATCCAGGTATCCCAGCCAGTCAGAATGTAGTATAGTTGTAACGCAGTAAAATTAGGCTACTTAGCTCAGCTGGTTAGAGCACAGCACTCATAATGCTGGGGTCACAGGTTCGATTCCCGTAGTAGCCACCAATTTTATTGGGGTGTCGCCAAGCGGTAAGGCACTGGTTTCTGATACCAGCATTCCGGGGTTCGAATCCCTGCACCCCAGCCATAAAAAAGACGATCTGCCCAAGCGGATCGCACCCAAAAAATTGGGGTGTCGCCAAGCGGTAAGGCACTGGTTTCTGATACCAGCATTCCGGGGTTCGAATCCCTGCACCCCAGCCAATAAGTAAAGAAGCCCGCGCAAGCGGGCTTTTTTACGTCTGCGATCTTTCCTCACAACCGCTTTGCGATGCGCATACAACGCGTAAATCGCTCTTTATCCGCAGCAACAGCTAAAAAAGCCGCCGAACGCCGCAAATAATAAGGTCCTGTCGGACCTTAAGCTTAAAGAAACCTCTTGCGCTTCATACCCGTGCGCTGCGTCTTAAAACCTATAATCCCAACGCGTAGCGCAACGCCTGCCGCTTCAGCACGCCCGACCTCTCCGCCGCCATCAGGCCCAGATTACGCAAAATACGTAGAGGCGCCGCCTGCGTACTGAAGGCGAAATAGAAGAGATCCATGCCGCTCTGCATCAGCAGATTATCCGTATGGCGTGAGCGCTGGTAGCGCAGCAGTACTCTTTCCGACGCCCAGTCTTCGGCCCGCTCACGTGAGGCGGTCAGCGTATCAATCAGCGCGTCCACGTCGCGATAGCCTAAATTCACGCCCTGCCCCGCCAGCGGATTAATGGTGTGTGCAGCGTCGCCTACCAGTGCCAGCCCCGGCAGCACGTAGCGGGTAGCATGTCGGCGTACCAGCGGAAAGGATCCTGCCGCTACCGGCGTCACTTTGCCTAACCGCGCCGGGAAATGCGTTTTGATCTCCTCCGCCAGCTGCGCCATGCTCATAGCCTGTAGTTGACGAATCCTCGCCGGGCTGTCGTACCACACCAGCGACGCCCAGCCGTTAAACAGCGGCAAGAAAGCTCTTGGCCCCGTTGGCGTAAAGTGTTGCCAGGTACAGTCGCCGGCGTCGTGCTCGCAGCGCACGCTGATCAGCATACAGGCCTGCGCATAGTTCCAGCCGCGAATGCCAATGCCTGCCAGCTGGCGTACCTGTGAACTGGCGCCGTCGGCGCCCACTACCAGCCTGGCGTGAAGCTTTTCGCCGTCCGCCAGCGTCAATGCCCAGCCGCCGTTACAGGCCTGCAGCGTTTGCAGCCGCGCAGGCGTTTTCAACGCGACTTCCTGCTGCTGGAGCCGCTGCCAGAGCGCCCGTTGCAGTACGCTGTTCTCCACCATAAAACCCAGCTCCGGCAGGCCCAGCGAAGCGGCATCAAAACCAACCTGCGCCGTCTGCCACTCCCATGTCTCCAGCTTGCGGTAAGGCGCGCTGCGCATTGCCTGAACGCGAGGCCAGACCTCCAGCTGCTTCAACAGGTCAACCGAAGAGGCGCCCAGCGCGGAAATGCGGATATCCGGATCGCTCTCGGCCACGAATTCAGCCGGCTCCTGCTTTTCCAATACCGTTACCTGAAAGCCCTGCGCCGCCAGTCCGCTGGCCAGCGCCGCGCCTACCATCCCGCCGCCCACGATAGCGACATCCCATTTTTGCGTTGTTTCTGTCATCATATTTTCCTGTCCAGTGGACGTCCGACGGGCTAATTCTGTTACCCTAAGTGTACCGGATTTTTAGCGGCTGTTGAGAAAACGGCGCGGTGCTGGTCACCACAGCAGCAAAGCTTTACAATACGCGCCCTGCATTCTCTCCTGCATGATAAATGGCAACCAGATGACGAAAAAACTTTATATCAAAACCTGGGGCTGTCAGATGAATGAGTATGACTCATCCAAAATGGCTGACCTGTTAAACAGCACCCACGGCTATTCCCTGACGGAAGTGGCGGAAGAGGCGGATGTGCTGCTGCTCAACACCTGTTCCATTCGTGAAAAGGCCCAGGAAAAAGTTTTCCATCAGCTTGGGCGTTGGAAAACGCTGAAGGATCGCAATCCCGATGTGGTCATCGGCGTGGGCGGCTGCGTGGCGTCGCAGGAAGGCGAACATATTCGCCAGCGTGCGCATTTCGTCGATATCGTTTTCGGCCCGCAGACGCTGCATCGCCTGCCGGAAATGATCAATACCGTGCGCGGCTCCAAAAGCCCGATTGTTGATATCAGCTTCCCGGAGATTGAAAAATTTGACCGCCTGCCGGAACCCAAAGCAGACGGCCCGACGGCCTTCGTTTCTATTATGGAAGGCTGCAATAAATATTGTACTTTCTGCGTGGTGCCTTATACCCGAGGTGAGGAAGTCAGCCGTCCATGCGACGATATTCTGTTTGAAATCGCCCAGCTGGCGGCGCAGGGCGTGCGTGAAGTCAATCTGCTGGGTCAGAACGTCAATGCCTATCGCGGCGAAACCTTTGACGGCGAAGTCTGCACCTTTGCCGACCTGCTGCGTCTGGTGGCGGCGATTGACGGCATCGACCGCATTCGCTTCACCACCAGCCATCCGATTGAGTTCACGGACGACATCATTGAAGTCTACCGCGACACGCCGGAGCTGGTCAGCTTCCTGCATCTGCCCGTCCAGAGCGGCGCAGACCGTATTCTGACGCTGATGAAGCGCGCCCATACTGCGCTGGAATATAAAGCGATTATTCGCAAGCTGCGCGCGGCGCGACCGGACATTCAGATCAGCTCGGATTTCATTATCGGCTTCCCTGGCGAAACCCAGCAGGATTTTGAGCAGACCATGAAGCTGATCGGCGAGGTCAATTTCGACACCAGCTACAGCTTTATCTATTCTGCCCGTCCGGGTACGCCTGCCGCCGATCTGCCGGACGACGTGCCGGAAGAAGAGAAGAAGCAGCGTTTGTGGATCCTCCAGGATCGCATTAACCAGCAGGCGATGGCATGGAGCCGCCGGATGCTGGGCACCGTTCAGCGTATCCTGGTGGAAGGCACCTCGCGTAAGAACGTGATGGAGCTGTCCGGCCGCACGGAAAACAACCGCGTGGTAAACTTTGAAGGCACGCCAGAGATGATCGGCAAGTTTGTGGATGTTGAGATCGTCGATGTCTATACCAACTCGCTGCGCGGCAAAGTCGTGCGCACCGAAGAGGAAATGGGCCTGCGCACTATTGAATCCCCGGCTTCCGTGATTGCGCGCACGCGCAAGGAAAACGAGCTGGGCGTTGGCCTGTTCCAGCCCTGATCCCACCGAATTTTTGCGGCGAATCTCACAGGTTCGCCGCCTGAAAACGCGTACGCGGCTTGCTTTCTGCGCACTGTGCCCAAATATCTTCACCTGCGCTTGCGCATTAGGGCGCAGCCATAAATAATTCCCTTATGGTCACGGCGTTACCGGCGTGACCAGCCTGTAAAAAGCCATCCTCAACCTGGCCCTGAGCGACCCAAAGGATTAGTTTGAATATTGAAACACGCGAAATCACTTTAGATCCTGCTGATAATCATCGTCTGCTGAGCCTGTGCGGCCCGTTCGACGACAATATCAAGCAGCTGGAACGCCGGTTAGGCATTGAGATTAATCGTCGCGATAACGCCTTTAAGCTGACGGGCAAATCACTGATTGTCGACGCCGCCGTTCGTATTCTGCGCGACCTTTATGTCGATACGGCTCCCGTACGCGGCAATATCCCGGATATCGATCCCGAGCAGATCCATCTGGCGATCAAAGAGAGCCGGGTGCTGGAACAGTCGGCGGAGAGCGTGCCGGAATATGGCAAAGCGGTCACCATCAAGACCAAACGCGGCGTCATCAAACCGCGTACGCCTAACCAGGCGCAGTACGTGGCAAATATGCTCGATCACGATATCACTTTTGGTGTCGGCCCGGCCGGTACCGGGAAAACTTACCTGGCGGTAGCCGCGGCGGTAGACGCGCTGGAGCGTCAGGAAGTGCGCCGTATCCTGCTGACGCGTCCGGCGGTGGAAGCTGGCGAAAAGCTGGGCTTTCTGCCCGGCGATCTGAGCCAGAAGGTCGATCCTTACCTGCGTCCGCTGTATGACGCCCTGTTTGAAATGCTGGGCTTCGAGCGCGTGGAAAAGCTGATTGAGCGCAACGTGATTGAAGTCGCGCCGCTGGCCTATATGCGCGGCCGCACGCTGAACGACGCCTTTATCATTCTGGATGAAAGTCAGAACACCACCATCGAACAGATGAAGATGTTCCTGACCCGCATCGGCTTCAACTCCAAAGCGGTCATCACCGGCGACGTCACGCAGATTGACCTGCCGCGCAACCTGAAATCGGGCCTGCGTCACGCGATTGAAGTGCTGGCCGACGTGGAAGAGATCAGCTTTAACTTCTTCCACAGCGAGGACGTTGTGCGTCACCCGGTGGTCGCCCGCGTGGTTATCGCCTATGAAGCCTGGGAAGCCGCCGACCAGAAGCGCCGTGACGCGCTGGCCGAAGAACGTAAACGCGAGGCGCTGGCGCTGCAGCAGGCCGCGCAGGAGCAGAAATGAGTACCGTAATACTGGATTTACAGCTGGCGTGCGAACAGCCGGAAGGTTTACCGGCCGAAGCGGATTTTCAGCGCTGGCTGGAAGCGGTGCTGCCGCAGTTTCAGGAAGAAAGCGAAGTAACGATCCGCGTGGTGGATGAGGCAGAAAGCCGCGAGCTGAACCACACCTATCGCAGCAAGGACAAACCCACTAACGTGCTGTCGTTTCCTTTTGAAGCGCCGCCGGGCATTGAGCTGCCGCTGCTGGGCGACCTGATCATCTGTCGCCAGGTGGTGGAGCAGGAAGCGGCAGAGCAGGAAAAACCGCTGCTGGCGCACTGGGCGCATATGGTCATTCACGGCAGCCTGCATCTGCTGGGCTATGATCATATCGAAGATGACGAAGCCGAAGAGATGGAGGCGATCGAGACCGAGATAATGCTTGCTCTTGGTTATGCCGACCCGTACATTTCGGAGAAAGAGTTCTAAACCGCGTCCCTTCCCCACCGGAAGGGACACCCTTAATCTCAGCAAGAGTGACAGAAACAAAAACGCCATGAGCGATGACCATTCACAGAACAACGACAGTCCCAGTAGCAAAAAGGGATTTTTCACCCTTATCCTCAACCAGCTGTTTCACGGTGAGCCTAAAAACCGCGACGATCTGCTGGAGCTAATCCGCGATTCCGAGCAGAACGAGCTGATAGACCAGGATACCCGCGACATGCTCGAAGGGGTCATGGATATCGCTGAACAGCGCGTGCGTGACATTATGATCCCGCGCTCGCAGATGGTGACGCTGAAGCGTAACCAGTCGCTCGACGAGTGCCTGGATACCATTATCGAATCCGCCCACTCGCGCTTTCCGGTTATCAGCGAAGATAAGGATCATGTCGAAGGCATTCTGATGGCGAAAGATTTGCTGCCTTTTATGAGCAGCGAATCCGCCCCGTTCAGCATTGAAAAAGTGCTGCGTCCGGCTGTAGTGGTGCCGGAGAGCAAGCGCGTCGACCGGATGCTGAAAGAGTTTCGCTCGCAGCGCTACCATATGGCGATTGTGATTGATGAGTTCGGCGGCGTATCCGGTCTGGTCACCATTGAAGATATTCTGGAGCTGATCGTCGGCGAAATCGAAGACGAATATGACGACGAGGAAGATCGCGATATTCGTCAGCTGAGCCGTCATACCTACACCATCCGCGCCCTGACGCCGATTGAAGATTTCAACGAGGTCTTTGAAACGCACTTCAGCGATGAGGAAGTGGATACTATCGGCGGGCTGGTGATGCAGGCGTTCGGGCATCTGCCCGCGCGCGGCGAAAGCATCGAAATTGAAGGCTATCAGTTCAAGGTCGCCATGGCCGACAGCCGCCGTATTATTCAGGTGCACGTCAAAATTCCGGAAAACGCGACGCAACCGATACTGGAAGAATAATTTCCCTATGGCTATTGCCTCTTTATACCAGCGCCAGCGGGTTCGCCTGCTTTTAGCGCTGCTGACGGGTGCCGCTGGCACCCTGGCGTTTTCGCCTTATGATTTCTGGCCCGCCGCGCTGGTTTCGCTTTGCGGCCTGCTGGCGCTGACCCTTAACCGCTCGACGCGCCAGGCAACCGCTATCGGTTTCGTCTGGGGTTTCGGCCTGTTCGGCAGCGGCGTTAACTGGGTCTATGTCAGTATCGCCACGTTTGGCGGCATGCCTGGCCCGGTCAACGTTTTTCTGGTGATCCTGCTGGCGGCTTACCTTGCGCTCTACACCATGCTGTTTGCCGCTCTGCTGAACCGGCTGTTCCCCAAAACCTCGCTGACGCGGCTGGCGCTGGCCGCGCCCGTACTGTGGCAAATCACCGAGTTTCTGCGCGGCTGGGTGCTCACTGGCTTCCCGTGGCTGCAATTTGGCTACAGCCAGATTGACGGGCCGCTAAAAGGGCTGGGGCCGCTGACGGGCGTGGAGGGCATTACCTTTGTCCTGACCATCGTCGCCGGGCTGGTGGTCTTTGCTGCGGCAAAACGCAGCTGGATAGCGGCCGTCGGCGCGCTGGCGCTGCTGCTGCTGCCCTGGCCGCTGCGCATGATTAGCTGGTATCAGCCGCAGCCCGGACGCACGGTAAATGTCGCGCTGGTGCAGGGCAACATTCCTCAGTCGCTGAAATGGGATCCCAACCAGCTTATCAACACGCTGAAAACCTATACAGCGCTGACGCGGCCTTACGTTAATAAGACGCCGCTGATTATCTGGCCGGAGTCGGCTATTCCCGATCTGGAAACCAATCAGCAGCCTTTCCTGCAAACCATAGACCGCGAGCTGCGTTCCCAGGGCAGCAGCCTGATCACGGGTATTGTCGATTCGCGACTGGAAAATAATCGCTATCACGATTACAACTCGATCATTGTGCTGGGTGATAAGCAGCCTTACAGCTACGAAAGCGGCAGCCGCTACCAGAAAAACCATCTGGTGCCGTTTGGCGAATTCGTGCCGCTGGAGGCGTTATTGCGTCCGCTGGCGCCCTTTTTCGATCTGCCAATGTCTTCGTTTAGCCGTGGCGCCTATCGCCAGCCGCAGCTCCAGGCGGGCGGCTATAAGCTGACGGCGGCAATCTGCTATGAAATCGTGCTGGGCCAGCAGCTGCGGGATAATTTCCGTCCCGATACCGATTTTCTGCTGACTATCTCTAACGATGCCTGGTTCGGTCATTCCATTGGGCCGTGGCAGCATTTCCAGATGGCGCGGATGCGCGCGCTGGAGCTGGGCCGACCGCTGCTGCGCGATACCAACAACGGCGTGACGGCGGTAATTGATGCGGACGGCAGCGCGGAAGAGATGATCCCGCAATTTGTTCCGGATGTACTGGCAACCGGCGTTACGCCAACCCGTGGACTTACGCCGTACGCGCGTTTCGGCAACTGGACGGTATGGATTGTGACAGCGCTGTTTGCTGCGGCCGCCCTGTTTACCGGCCGGCGGAACAGACGCTGATAGTTAAAGCGCAGGGCGTTTTGCCGGCTCCCTGCGCTTTATTTCCTCCATGCCTTTCACATCCCGTTTTTCTGCTTTCTTCCGAACCTTTCCCGCGTAAAAACCACTCACAACAAAGCCATACGGAAAATCTGGCATGGCGATTGCAATTTATTTCCCGACTACGCTGAAAACGTCAGCGACAGCGACCGGCTGGCCGGAAATGCACCATAACTGCTCGTCCTCTGCGCCACCAGCGGGCAGCCCTTCAGGCAATGCATTATTTTGGTGCGGCACGCTTCGCAAAACCGAAACTTTATTGTTTCATACCGTTAACATTCAGCTATGTTATGGCTATCCGGCGCGGCCCTGGCGCTGAAAATACAACAATAAACGGTTACAAACACAACATCACAATCGGCGCACCGTTATGGCGCTTTACAACGAAGGAGTTGGAGATGAAATTTCGGAAAACTGGGCTGTGCCTGCTGGCACTGGCTGGCCTGTCCTCCGCCGTGGCTCACGCAGCTGATGCCCCGCAAAGCACGCTGGACAAAATTGCCAAAAACGGCGTTATCGTCGTCGGCCATCGTGAGTCTTCCGTTCCTTTTTCTTACTATGACAACCAGCAAAAAGTCGTCGGCTATTCGCAGGATTATTCCAACGCCATCGTGGCGGCGATCAAAGCCAAACTGAACAAGCCCGATCTGCAGGTGAAAATGCTGCCGATCACCTCGCAAAACCGTATCCCGCTGCTGCAAAACGGCACCTATGATTTTGAGTGCGGCTCTACCACTAATAACGCGGAACGTCAGCAACAGGCGGCCTTCTCCAATACCGTCTTTGTTATCGGCACCCGTTTGCTGGTGAAAAAAGGCAGTCCGATTAAGGATTTCCCGGATTTGAAAGGCAAAACCGTGGTGGTCACTTCCGGCACTACCTCTGAGATCCTGCTGCACAAGCTGAACGACGAGAAGAAGCTGGAGATGCGTATCATCAGCGCTAAAGATCACGGCGACTCGTTCCGTACGCTGGAAAGCGGCCGTGCCGTCGCCTTTATGATGGACGATGCGCTGCTGGCAGGCGAACGCGCCAAGGCCAAAAAACCGGATAACTGGGAAATCGTAGGCACGCCGCAGTCGAAAGAAGCCTACGGCTGTATGTTGCGCAAAGGCGATACCGCCTTTAAACAGCTTATGGATGAAACCATCGCTAAAGCGCAGACGTCAGGCGAGGCGACAAAATGGTTCGACAAATGGTTTACCCAGCCTATTCCGCCTAAAAACCTGAATATGAACTTCGCGCTTTCTGAAGATATGAAAGCCACGTTCAAAACACCGAATGATAAGGCGCTGAATTAATAACAAAAATAAGGGCGGCGTGCCGCCTTTGATTGTTGAACACGGGCAAGGACAGACAGCGGCCTGAAAAGTTCGGCACCAACAAGCCGACAGTCAGGCTGACGTTTGCCGCGGTCGTTCCCCACGGTAAACACGCCTCTCATCAATCTTCAGGGTAGCGCTGCTACCCTTTTTTCTACCGGAGTGACTTATGTCTATTGATTGGAACTGGGGTATTTTCCTGCAGCAGGCCCCGTTCGGTAATACCACCTATCTGGGATGGCTGTGGTCCGGCTTTCAGGTCACCATCGCCGTCTCCGTCTGCGCCTGGATCATCGCCCTCTGTGTCGGATCGCTGTTCGGTATTTTGCGTACCGTACCCAACCGCTGGCTTTCCGCTCTTGGCACCTGCTACGTGGAGCTGTTCCGCAACGTACCGCTGATCGTACAGTTTTTTATCTGGTACCTGGTGGTGCCGGAGCTGCTGCCGGAAAGCGTCGGCATGTGGTTTAAGTCAGAGCTGGATCCCAATATTCAGTTTTTCACCTGTTCTGTACTCTGCCTGGGCCTGTTCACCGCCGCTCGCGTCTGCGAACAGGTGCGCGCTGCCATTCAGTCGCTGCCGCGCGGTCAGAAGAATGCCGGCCTGGCAATGGGATTGACGCTGCCGCAAACCTACCGCTACGTGCTGCTGCCCAACGCCTACCGGGTAATTGTGCCGCCGATGACCTCGGAAATGCTGAACCTGGTAAAAAACTCCGCTATCGCCTCAACCATCGGGCTGGTCGATATGGCGGCACAGGCGGGTAAACTGCTGGATTATTCCGCGCACGCTTATGAATCCTTTACCGCAATCACCGTGGCCTACATCGCCATTAACGTCGTAATCATGCTGCTGATGAGCCTGGTCGAACGCAAAGTGCGCCTGCCCGGCGGCATGGGAGGCAAATAATGTACGAGTTTGACTGGAGCACCATTGTTCCCAATCTGCCCTACCTGATTAACGGCATGATTATCACGCTGAAAATCACCGCTATCGCCGTGGTGTTCGGCATTATCTGGGGCACGCTGCTGGCCGTGATGCGGCTGTCGAGATTTAAGCTCGTCAGCTGGTTCGCCAAACTGTACGTTAACCTGTTCCGCTCCGTCCCGCTGGTGATGGTGCTGCTCTGGTTTTATCTGGTGGTGCCCAGCTTTTTACAGCAGGTGCTGGGGATCTCCCCTAAAACCGATATCCGGCTGATCTCCGCAATGGTCGCCTTCGCCTTGTTTGAAGCCGCCTACTATTCGGAAATTATCCGCGCGGGCATTTTGAGTATCGCGGGCGGTCAGGGCAAGGCCGCGCTGGCGCTGGGCATGACGCAGTGGCAGGCGATGCAGCTGATTATTCTGCCGCAGGCGTTTCGCGCCATGGTGCCGCTGCTGCTGACTCAGGGTATCGTGCTGTTTCAGGATACTTCGCTGGTGTACGTCCTCAGCCTTGCCGACTTCTTCCGCACCGCCGACACTATCGGCATCAATAACGGCACCGAGATCGAGATGGTGCTGTTTGCCGGCGCGGTTTACTTTGTTATCAGCCTTAGCGCTTCGCTTTTGGTCAGCTATCTGAAGAAAAAAAGGACGGTTTAAATGATTACCCTGAAAAACGTTTCTAAGTGGTATGGTCACTTTCAGGTACTGACCGACTGCTCTACCGAAGTTAAAAAAGGCGAAGTGGTCGTGGTCTGCGGCCCTTCCGGCTCCGGCAAATCGACGCTGATCAAAACGGTCAACGGTCTTGAACCCGTTCAGCAAGGCAGCATCGCCGTCAACGGCACGGCGGTGACGGAGAAGAAAACTAATCTGGCGCAGCTGCGCGCGAAAGTCGGCATGGTTTTCCAGCATTTTGAGCTTTTCCCGCATCTGACGATTGTGGAAAACCTGACGCTGGCGCAGGTTAAAGTGCTCAGGCGTAATAAAGAAGAGGCGCGTCAGAAAGGCCTGAAGCTGCTGGAGCGCGTAGGGCTGTCTGCGCACGCCAATAAACATCCCGGTCAGCTTTCCGGCGGTCAGCAGCAGCGCGTGGCTATCGCCCGGGCGCTCTGTATGGATCCCGTCGCGATGCTGTTTGATGAACCCACTTCCGCGCTGGATCCGGAAATGATCAACGAAGTGTTGGATGTAATGGTCGAGCTGGCGAACGAAGGCATGACCATGATGGTGGTGACGCACGAGATGGGCTTTGCCCGCAAAGTGGCGAACCGGGTGATCTTTATGGATGAGGGCAAAATTATTGAGGATTCGCCGAAAGACGATTTCTTTAATAATCCCAGCTCCGATCGTGCGAAAGATTTCTTAGCCAAAATTCTGCACTAGTCCCTGAGCCAGCGCGGGCAGTAAAAAGGCCCGGCGCTTTAAATGGAATTCGACCCAGGATCTGCCGCGCGGGCAGTAAAGCAGCCCGCGCGTTTACCTGCTGCTCAGGGTTCAAAAGCCTGACGCTGAAACTGATCGTTGCCGCATTCCGGACAGCGCGTCAGCGTTTCCGGCGTATAGATAGCTCGGGTAAACTGGCATTTTTCGCAGACCAGATTGCCCAACCCGACCACCTCGCCGCTCTGATAAACGCCGTGATGATTTAAATCCTGGAAAACCTCGCGCCACTCCAGCTGGCTCTTGTCGGTGATATCCGCCAGTTCTTTCCAGACGCTTTCCCGAATAACCCGCATAAAAACGCTGTCGCCGCTGTCCGCCTGATTTTCCGTATAGCTGCGGGCGAACTCTTCCAGATCGCGGCGCACGGCGCGGGTAACGTCGTCAATCTGACTGCGCGTCAGTTCGCCGCGATTATTCATGCGCTGCCGGGCGGCCTCCACCAAAGCATCAATATCATGCTCGCCTTTATTAATTCTCTCGGTCAGAGAGGAAACCAGTTCACGATAATACTGAGCAACCTTGTTCATTTTATCTCCTGAGCGTGCCGATATATGCTTCATTCAGTTTAGCGCTAAACGGATTATTGCAGCGGGACGGCGGTGAAATTTGCCTGCCATCTTCCAGCTTGCAGAGAAATGCCCGTTGTCGGGGCGGTTACTGTTGTTGCGCCGGGGGCGGATCAGCTATGCTATGCGGATCTGAACGAACATTAAGCCCGGCGCGACTCACCAGGTGCCCGGCGCTATTTACAAAGGACCACTGGCTGCCATGCAAGAGCAATATCGCCCGGAAGAGATAGAATCCCGTGTTCAACAGCACTGGGACGAGAAGCAAACCTTTAAAGTCACCGAAGAGGAAGGCAAAGAGAAGTACTACTGCCTCTCCATGCTGCCCTATCCTTCTGGCCGCCTACATATGGGCCACGTGCGTAACTACACCATCGGCGACGTGATCTCCCGCTATCAGCGCATGTTGGGCAAAAACGTGCTGCAGCCTATCGGCTGGGATGCGTTTGGCCTGCCTGCCGAAGGCGCCGCGGTAAAAAACAACACCGCGCCAGCGCCGTGGACCTACGACAATATCGCCTATATGAAGAACCAGCTTAAGCTGCTGGGCTTTGGCTATGACTGGAGCCGCGAACTGGCAACCTGCCAGCCGGAATACTATCGCTGGGAGCAGTGGTTCTTCACCAAACTGTATGAAAAAGGCCTGGTCTACAAAAAAACCTCCGCCGTTAACTGGTGCCCGAATGACCAGACCGTGCTGGCTAACGAACAGGTTATCGACGGCTGCTGCTGGCGCTGCGACAGCAAGGTCGAGCGTAAAGAGATCCCGCAGTGGTTTATCAAAATCACCGCCTATGCCGACGAGCTGTTAAACGATCTGGACACGCTGGAAAGCTGGCCTGAGCAGGTCAAAACCATGCAGCGCAACTGGATTGGCCGCTCCGAAGGCGTGGAAATCACCTTTGACGTCAAAGACAGTGAAGAGAAGCTGACCGTCTATACTACGCGTCCGGATACCTTTATGGGCGTGACCTATCTGGGTGTTGCTGCCGGTCATCCGCTGGCCATCCAGGCCGCAATGAACAACCCCGTGCTGGCGGATTTCATCGCTGAATGCCGCAACACCAAAGTCGCCGAAGCAGAAATGGCGACAATGGAGAAAAAAGGCATGGCGACCGGTCTGTTCGCCACCCATCCGCTGACCGGCGAACAGCTGCCGGTGTGGGTCGCCAACTTCGTGCTGATGGAATACGGCACCGGCGCAGTGATGGCCGTTCCGGGCCACGATCAGCGTGACTGGGAGTTTGCCACCAAATACGATCTGCCGGTGAAGCCGGTTATCCTCAATGCGGACGGCAGCGAGCCGGATCTGAGCGCGGCAGCAATGACCGAAAAAGGCACGCTGTTCAACTCCGGCGAATTCGACGGCCTCTCCTATGAAGAAGGCTTTAACGCCATCGCCACCCGCCTGGCGGAGAAAGGCGTGGGTGAGCGCAAGGTCAATTACCGCCTGCGCGACTGGGGCGTTTCCCGTCAGCGCTACTGGGGCGCGCCAATCCCTATGGTAACGCTGGAGGACGGCACGGTTATGCCGACGCCGGAAGATCAGCTGCCGGTGATCCTGCCGGAAGATGTCACCATGGACGGCATCACCAGCCCGATTAAAGCCGATCCCGAGTGGGCAAAAACCACCGTCAACGGCCGGCCGGCGTTGCGTGAAACCGACACCTTCGACACCTTCATGGAGTCATCCTGGTACTACGCGCGCTATACCTGCCCGGATTTCGACAAAGGGATGCTGGATCCGGCTGCGGCCAACTACTGGCTGCCGGTCGATCAGTATGTAGGCGGCATCGAACACGCGATCATGCACCTGCTTTACTTCCGCTTCTTCCACAAGCTGCTGCGCGACGCCGGTCTGGTCAGCTCCAATGAGCCAGCCAAACGCCTGCTCTGCCAGGGCATGGTGCTGGCTGACGCCTTCTACTGGCTGGGCGCCAACGGCGAGCGCAACTGGGTATCGCCGGTTGACGTAACCGTCGAGCGCGACGAAAAAGGCCGCATCGTGAAGGCCACCGACGAAGCGGGCCACGAGCTGGTGTACGCGGGCATGAGCAAAATGTCCAAGTCGAAAAACAACGGTATCGATCCACAGGTCATGGTCGAGCGCTACGGCGCGGATACCGTGCGTCTGTTTATGATGTTCGCCTCTCCGGCCGAAATGACGCTGGAATGGCAGGAGTCCGGCGTGGAAGGCGCTAACCGCTTCCTGAAGCGCGTGTGGAAGCTGGTCTTTGAACATACTGCGAAAGGCCCGGCTGGCGCGCTCGACCTGAACAGCCTTAATGAAGATCAGAAGTCGCTGCGTCGCGATCTGCACAAAACCATCGCTAAAGTCTCGGACGATATTGGCCGTCGCCAGACCTTTAACACCGCCATCGCCGCCATTATGGAGCTGATGAACAAACTGGCGCGCGCGCCGCAGGAAGAGCCGCAGGATCGGGCGCTGATGCATGAAGCGCTGCTGGCCGTCGTGCGTATGCTCTATCCTTTCACCCCGCACGCCTGCTTCACCCTGTGGGAAGCGCTGGGCGGCGAAGGCGAAGTGGATAATGCGCCGTGGCCGCAGGCTGACGACGCCGCAATGGTAGAGGATTCTCTGCTGGTGGTGGTGCAGGTAAATGGCAAGGTTCGCGGCAAGATCACCGTTCCGGCGGATGCGACTCAGGAGCAGGTGCAGGCGCGTGCCGCACAGGAGCATCTGGTCGCAAAATATCTTGATGGCGTAACTATTCGTAAAGTGATTTACGTTCAGGGCAAGCTGCTTAACCTGGTCGTGGGTTAATGTCAGGAGGAAGCGTGCGACAGATTATCTCTTTGCTTATCGCCGGGCTGGTGTTGCTTACCGCCGGCTGTGGCTATCACCTGCGCGGAACCACGTCGGTTCCGCACGAAATGAAAACCATGATCGTGGATACGGGCGATCCGTACGGGCCGCTGGCGCGTGCCGTTCGTGAGCAGCTGCGTCTTAACAACGTAACCGTGCTGGAAAAACCGGGCCTGCGCAAAGACGTGCCGTCGCTGCGTCTGGGGACGGAAACTCAGGGACGCGACACCGCGTCTATTTTCCAGGATGGTAAAACCGCCGAGTACTCGCTGGTGATGACCGTTAACGCGCAGGTATTGATCCCGAATAAAGGCATCTATCCGCTGAGCGCCACGGTTTATCGCTCCTTCTTTGATAACCCGCTGGCGGCGCTGGCGAAAGATTCCGAGCAGGACATCATCATCAGTGAAATGCGCGTGCAGGCTGCCCAGCAGCTGGTGCGTAAGCTGCTGACCGTCCACGCGGCGGAAAACGACAGCTCCGTCAATACGCTGGGGAATTCACCGCCTGCGATTGACCAGACTTCATCGCGCGCTGTTTTACCAGATAGCTCTTACGCCAGATGATCAGGATCTATCCTGAACAGCTTGTCGCGCAGCTCCGTGAGGGGCTGCGCGCCTGCTATATTCTGAGCGGTAATGAACCGCTGCTGCTGCAGGAGGCGCAGGATGCCGTACGAGCCGGCGCCCAGCAGCAGGGCTTCACCGAACATTTCAGCGTCGCGGTCGATCAACAGACCGACTGGGACGCCATCTATTCAACCTGTCAGGCGCTCAGCCTGTTCGCCAGCCGCCAGACGCTGCTTTTATCGCTGCCGGAAAACGGCCCGAATGCCGCGATAGCGGAAAAGCTGCTGACGCTGTCCACGCTGCTGCACGAGGATATTCTGCTGCTGCTGCGCGCGCCTAAACTGACCAAAGCTCAGGAAAACAGCGCGTGGTTTAAAGCGCTCAGCGTCAACGCGGTTATCGTGCCCTGTCAGACGCCCGAGCAGGCTCAGCTGCCTCGCTGGGTAAACGCGCGCGCGAAAAGCATGCGGCTGACGGTGGACGATGCAGCCGTGCAGCTGCTCTGCTACTGCTACGAAGGCAATCTGCTGGCGCTGTCGCAGGCGCTGGAACGCCTTTCGCTGCTCTGGCCGGACGGCAAATTAACGCTGCCCAGAGTGGAACAGGCGGTTAATGACGCCGCCCATTTTACGCCCTTTCACTGGGTGGATGCGCTGCTGGCCGGCAAAAGCAAGCGGGCGCAGCATATTTTGCGCCAGCTGAAAGCGGAAGAGAGCGAGCCGGTGATCCTGCTGCGCACGCTGCAAAGAGAGCTGCTGACATTGCTGACGCTACAGCGGCAAATGCAGCAGGCGCCGCTGCGCACGCTGTTTGACCAGCATCGCGTCTGGCAGAACCGTCGCCCGCTGTTTACGGAGGCCCTGCAGCGGCTGACGGCGAAACAGCTGGCGCAGGCGGTGAGGCTGCTGACGCGTATCGAACTGACGATCAAGCAGGATTATGGTCAGGCTGTCTGGCGCGAGCTGGAAACGCTGTCGCTGCTGCTCTGCACCACTGCTTTTCCCGAGACCTTCTGCGATGACTGAACCGGCCACGCTCCAGGCGCTGTTTGGCGGCACCTTCGATCCTGTCCACTACGGCCATCTTCGCCCGGTGGAAACGCTGGCCGCCCGGCTTGGCCTGCAAAAGATTACCCTGTTGCCCAACAACGTGCCGCCCCATCGCCCTCAGCCGGAAGCCTCTCCGGCCCAGCGCGTAAAAATGCTTTCTCTGGCTATCGCTAATAATTCACTTTTTGATATCGACCAGCGCGAATTACAGCGTCAGACTCCCTCGTGGACGATTGATACATTAATTGAGCTTCGCCGGGAGCGTGGAGAACAGCAGCCGCTGGGGTTTATTATCGGTCAGGATTCCCTGCTGACGCTGCATAAATGGCATCGCTGGCAGGAGCTGCTGGATTATTGCCATCTGCTGGTTTGTAAACGTCCCGGCTATGCCGAAAACATGGCCACGCCGGAACAGCAGCACTGGCTTGACACGCACCGCACAGAAGATATTTCGCGGCTGCATCATTTTCCCGCCGGATCGGTTTTTCTTGCTGATACGTTGCTGCTGCCGATTTCCGCTACCGAGATCCGGCAACGCCGCCGCGCCGGCCTTTCCTGCGACGGGATGCTGCCAGAGGCAGTGATTAACTGGATAAACCAGCAAAATCTTTATCCGGCACAAAAATAATTATTTCGTTCATAACGCTGCTTTATATCCCTTAAATAAAGCAGCGGATTTTGTACGAAGCTGATTCAGCCTTTTTACAGAATGCCTTTCCTTTTTTATCAAGCCTTTACTTTTAGCAAAACTTGTCCTTCTTATAAGCGCATTGGATTAAAGCGGCTGGCATGGTGCCTGGTTTCGGCGTAACGGCGCAGGTCATCAACGGTCGTGACGAGTGCGGCGGCAGCGCCCTGCCCATCTACCGGGAAATGAACTGGGATTACAACGCAAAAAATCCGGGCGGCAAAAGCTACGCCTGTAAGCGGGTAGGTTAGCAAACGCCTTATAGCGCCTTCAAAAAAGGCGACTATACCGAATGCGTTAAAATGCATTTTCCCGCCCTGGTGATAACCGACAAATAACCGTTAACGGCATAAAGCTACAACTTCGTTAACACAGGCGGAAGAGCCGTTGCGCGCTTGCGCTTTTTTCTTTCTGTCGACGGCCGTACCTCTGCGGCCGTCATCTCTTCTCCGGGGCAACTATCGGCCCGGCAGCCATTGACTCTCAGCCGGGGGCTGTTATTCTCCGCTGCCATGTTTTTTACCCGGCGGCTACACAAGCTCACAATTATTCGACTCAGGAACGTGGATCTTCCGCGCCGACGTGGGATAATAGCGCTTCCGCCTGGCGGACAGACATCTCATTCAACCGTATTCAGAGGGGAACCTTTTGCAAGGTCAAGCACTCCAGGAATTCGTCATCGATAAAATTGACGATTTGAAAGGCCAGGATATTGTCACTGTTAACGTACAGGGCAAATCCAGTATCACCGACTGCATGATTATCTGTACCGGTACCTCAACGCGCCATGTCGCCTCTATCGCCGATCACGTGGTGCAGGAATCGCGCGCGGCGGGGCTGAAGCCGCTGGGCGTTGACGGCAAAGCCGCCGCCGAGTGGGTGGTGGTCGATCTGGGCGATGTGATCGTCCACGTGATGCAGGAAGAGAGCCGTCGTCTCTACGAACTCGAAAAGCTCTGGAGCTAATCCGTGAAGCTGCAGCTGGTTGCCGTCGGCACGAAAATGCCTGACTGGGTGCAAACCGGATTTATGGAATACCTGCGCCGTTTTCCCAAGGATATGCCGTTTGAGCTGACTGAAGTGCCGGCCGGCAAACGCGGGAAGAACGCCGACATCAAACGCATTCTGGAAAAGGAAGGCGAAATGATGCTGGCGGCGGTGGGCAAAGGCAACCGCATCGTGACGCTGGATATTCCGGGGCAGCCGTGGGAAACGCCGCAGCTGGCGACGCAGCTGGAGCGCTGGAAGCAGGACGGCCGCGACGTCAGCCTGCTGATCGGCGGCCCGGAAGGCCTGGCGCCCGCCTGCAAGGCTGCCGCCGAGCAGAGCTGGTCGCTCTCCACGCTGACGCTGCCTCACCCTTTGGTGCGCGTGCTGGTGGCGGAAAGCCTTTATCGGGCATGGAGTATTACCACTAATCACCCTTACCATCGCGAATAGCCCTTAACTGGACAGATTAACGCAGCGGATGAAATTACAACGTAACGCCTTTCGTGACTATACCGCCGAGCAGACGCTGTTTGTTCGGCGGGCAATGATCGCTTTTTTCGGCATCTTACTGCTTTCCGGCATCCTGGTAGCTAATCTCTATCATCTGCAAATTATCCGCTACACCGATTACAGTACCCGCTCCAACGAAAACCGCATCAAGCTGGTGCCTGTCGCGCCAAGCCGCGGCATTAT
Source organism: Erwinia aeris (assembly GCF_041224955.1). Taxonomy (NCBI): domain Bacteria; kingdom Pseudomonadati; phylum Pseudomonadota; class Gammaproteobacteria; order Enterobacterales; family Erwiniaceae; genus Erwinia; species Erwinia aeris. The sequence continues at coordinate 446,257 of NZ_JBGFFX010000002.1, forward strand.
TTACGATCGTAACGGTACGCCGCTGGCGCTGAACCGCACTATCTATCAGATTGAGCTGGTGCCCGAGAAGGTCGAAAACCTCGAAAAAACGCTGCTGGCGCTGCGCCCGGTGGTCGACCTGACCGATGAAGATATCGTCACCTTTGAAAAAGAGCGCAAGCGTTCGCGCCGCTTTACCTCTATTCCGGTAAAAACCGGGCTGAATGAGGTGCAGGTCGCACGTTTCGCGGTGAATCAATACGCTTTTCCCGGCGTGGAAGTCAAAGGCTACCAGCGCCGCTACTATCCTTACGGCTCAGCCCTCACCCACGTGCTGGGCTATGTTTCCAAGATCAACGATCGCGACGTTGAGCGACTGGATAAAGAAGGCAAATGGCCTAACTACGCGGCCACGCACGATATCGGCAAGCTGGGCATAGAGCGCTACTACGAGGATATGCTGCACGGCAAAACCGGCTATGAAGAGGTCGAGGTCAATAACCGTGGCCGCGTGATCCGCCAGCTACACGAACAGTCGCCGCAGGCGGGTCAGGATATCTGGCTGACTATCGATCTCAAGCTGCAACAGTATATCGAAACGCTGCTGGCGGGCAGCCGCGCCGCCGTGGTGGTAACCGATCCGCGCAGCGGCGAAATCCTGGCGATGGTTTCCATGCCCAGCTACGATCCGAACCTGTTTGTCGACGGCATCAGCAGCAAAGATTACAACAAGCTGCTGAAGGATCCGAACCGCCCGTTGATTAACCGTACGACTCAGGGCGCCTATCCGCCAGCCTCCACGGTAAAACCCTATATTGCCGTTTCGGCGCTTTCCGCCGGCGTAATCAATAAAAACACCAGCCTGTTCGATCCGGGATGGTGGCAGCTGCCCGGCTCTGAAAAACGCTTCCGCGACTGGAAGCACTGGGGCCACGGCCACCTTAACGTCACCAAATCGCTGGAAGAATCCGCCGATACCTTCTTCTATCAGGTCGCCTACGATATGGGCATCGACCGGCTTTCCGAATGGATGGGTAAATTTGGCTACGGCCATCTTTCCGGTATCGATCTGGTGGAAGAAACCGCCGGCAACATGCCGACCCGCGAATGGAAAATGAAGCGCTTTAAAAAACCCTGGTATCAGGGCGACACCATTCCGGTAGGTATCGGCCAGGGCTACTGGACGGCCACGCCGGTGCAGATGAACAAAGCGATGATGATCCTGATTAACGACGGCATCGTGCGTACGCCGCATCTGATGATGGCCAACAAGGTGAATAACGTTACCGTGCCGTGGAAGCAGCCGGCGATCCCGCCGGTCGCCGATATTCATTCCGGCTACTGGGAAATCGCCAAGGACGGCATGTATGGCGTAGCCAACCGACCTAACGGCACGGCGCGCAAAAGTTTTTCCGACGCGCCTTATAAAATCGCTGCCAAGTCAGGAACGGCGCAGGTATTCGGCCTGAAAGAGAACGAAACCTATAACGCCCATAAAATTTCCGAACTGCTGCGCGACCATAAGCTGATGACCGCTTTTGCGCCTTACGATCATCCTCGGGTAGCGGTGGCGATGATCCTGGAAAACGGCGGCGCGGGGCCAGCGGTCGGCACCATTATGCGGCAAATTCTCGACCATATTATGCTCGGGGACAACAATACCAACCTGCCAGACGCCGCTCCGGTGCCGTCTGGCTATGAAGGCGAATAACCATGAACGATCGGCACCAGAAAAGCACTATCTGGACGAGGATCCACGTCGACCCGACCTTTTTTATTCTGATTTCCGCCCTGCTGGTTTACAGCGCGCTGGTTATCTGGAGCGCCAGCGGCCAGGATCCGGGCATGATGGAGCGCAAGCTGGGCCAGATTGCGATGGGCGTGGTGATCATGCTGGTCATGGCGCAGATCCCGCCGCGCGTTTACGAAGGCTGGGCGCCCTATCTTTACATCCTTTGTGTGATCCTGCTGATAGCCGTGGACGCTTTCGGCCATATCAGTAAAGGCGCGCAGCGCTGGCTGGATCTGGGCGTGGTGCGCTTTCAGCCCTCGGAAATAGCCAAAATAGCCGTGCCGCTAATGGTGGCGCGCTTTATCAACCGCGACGTCTGTCCGCCCACGCTTAAAAACACCGCGATTGCGCTGGTGCTGATCTTTATGCCCACGCTGCTGGTGGCGGCGCAGCCCGATCTGGGAACGGCTATCCTGATCGCCTCCTCCGGCCTGTTTGTGCTGTTTTTATCAGGCATGAGCTGGAAGCTGATCCTCGTGGCCGTGATGCTGGTCGCCGCCTTCATTCCGGTGCTCTGGTTCTTCCTGATGCACGACTACCAGCGCGACCGCGTCATGATGCTGCTGGATCCGGAAAGCGATCCGCTGGGCGCGGGCTACCATATTATTCAGTCCAAAATCGCTATCGGCTCCGGCGGGCTGCGCGGCAAAGGCTGGCTGCACGGCACCCAGTCGCAGCTGGAGTTTTTACCCGAGCGTCACACCGACTTTATCTTTGCCGTGCTGGCCGAAGAGCTGGGCCTGGTCGGCGTGCTGGTGCTGCTGGTGCTCTATATTCTGGTGATCATGCGCGGCCTGCTGATGGCGGCCAGAGCGCAAACCACCTTTGGTCGCGTGATGGCAGGCGGCCTGATGCTGATCTTCTTTGTTTATGTCTTTGTGAATATTGGCATGGTCAGCGGTATATTACCCGTGGTCGGCGTCCCGCTGCCGCTGGTAAGCTACGGCGGCTCCGCCCTGATTGTTCTGATGGCCGGGTTTGGCATTATTATGTCGATCCATACCCACCGTAAACTGTTGTCGAAAAGCGTTTAAGAGGCTTATATGCGTAAGGATTGGCTCTGGATTAGTCTGGCAGCGGCGCTGCTGGCAGGCTGTGTTACTGAACAACAGCAGGCACCGGTTACACAGCAACAGCAAACCTATAACGGCCCGGTCGTTGAAATCGGCGGCGTCGAGCCGCGCTACGAGCCGTTAAGCCCCAATGCCAACCAGGATTATCGGGTCAACGGCCAGAACTACCGCATCGTCACCGATCCGTCTAATTTCAGCGAAACCGGGCTGGCCAGCTGGTATAGCGAATCGGCCGACGGCAGCCGCACGGCGATTGGCGAGCAGTACGATCCGCAGGCGCTGACGGCGGCGCACCCTACTCTGCCGCTGCCGTCCTATGTGCGCGTCACCAACCTGGCGAACGGACGACAAATCGTGGTGCGGGTCAACGATCGCGGGCCTTACAAGCCGGGCCGCATTATCGATCTGTCCAAAGCGGCGGGCGATCGCCTGAATATTTCCAATAACTCCCGCGTGAAGGTGGACTTTATTAAGGTCGCGCCGGACGGCTCGGTTTCCGGCCCCGGCACCATCGGCACCACGGTCGCGAAACAAAGCTACGCGCTGCCGCCTCGCCCGGATCTCAGCGGCGGCATGGTGGTAATGGGCGGCGCGGCGGCGGCACAGGGCATGACAAGCGCGCAGGAAAGCACCGGCGCCTCGTCTTCTGAACAAACACCGCCTGACGTCCGGCCCGTGGATAACAGCACGCTCAGCAGCGACGACAACCTGGGCGCGCCGGTACGCAGCAGCGGCTTTTTAGGCGCGCCGCAGCCGTTGGCCAATGGCGTCCTGGAAGGCAGCGAGCCTGCACCAGCGGAACCGGCACCGGTGCCGACTCAGCCAGCCCCTGTCTCGGCGCCAGCCGCAGCGACTTCGGCACCGGCCGCAGCCGGAACGGCCTTTACGGTGCAGGCGGGCGCGCTGAAAGATGGCGCACGCGCACAGCAGCTGGCGGCCTCGCTGAGCAAACAATTTGGCGTGCCGGGCAGCGTTGACGCGCGCGGCGGCGTTTATCGCGTGCAGCTGGGGCATTTTACCTCGCGTCAGCAGGCGGCAGCGCTGCAGCAACGGCTTGCCAGCGAAGCCAACCTCACCTCTTTCGTGACCACGGCAGCTGGCAAAATGTGATAACGATCCGGCAATCCATCTTTACCTGGCGTTACGCTGTATGAGCCAGGTAAAGACGGATGCCGCTCCGAAATGCATTTGCTATAGTGAGTCACTTTTTTTTAACTTAGCCATGGATGTTGTTGTCCCCGACATGAATACTCTGACCTCTTCCCAACTGTTCAAACGCCTGACGGCAGGTTCGCTGATCGCCCTCAGCCTTACCGCCTTCGCCCACGCTGAAGACGTGAACATCAAAACCATGATCCCGGGCGTGCCGGATATTGATGCCGAAGCCTATGTGCTGATCGATTACAACTCTGGCAAAGTGCTGGCGGAGAAAAACGCCGACGCGCGCCGCGATCCGGCCAGCCTGACAAAAATGATGACCAGCTACGTGATTGGCCAGGCGGTCAAAGCGGGCAAAATTCATCAGGATGATATGGTCACCGTGGGTAAAGATGCCTGGGCGACCGGCAACCCGGTGTTTAAAGGCTCTTCGCTGATGTTCCTGAAGCCGGGCGATCGCGTGCCGGTTTCGCAGCTGACTCGCGGTATCGTGCTTCAGTCCGGCAACGACGCCTGTGTGGCGATGGCCGACTATGTCGCAGGCAGTCAGGACACCTTTGTCGGCTTGATGAATAACTACGTTAAGGCGCTGGGTCTGCAAAATACCCATTTCCAGACCGTACACGGCCTGGACGCCGAAGGTCAGTACAGCTCGGCGCGCGATATGGCGCTGATCGGCCAGGCGCTGATCCGTGACGTGCCGGATGAGTACTCGGTCTATAAAGAAAAAGATTTCACCTTTAACAATATCCGCCAGACCAACCGCAACGGCCTGCTGTGGGATACCAGCCTGAACGTTGACGGCATCAAAACCGGCCACACCAATGCGGCAGGCTATAACATCGTCGCTTCCGCGACCGAAGGCCAGATGCGTCTGATTTCGGCCGTGCTGGGTGGACGTACCTTTAAAGGCCGCGAAGTAGAGAGCAAAAAGCTGCTGACCTGGGGCTTCCGCTTCTTTGAAACCGTGGCGCCACTGAAAGCCGGTAAAGAGTTCGCCTCCGAGCCGGTGTGGTTCGGCAACAGCGACCGCGTGCAGCTGGGCGTGCAGAAAGACGTTTACCTGACTATCCCTCGCGGCCGCATGAAGGATCTGAAAGCCAGCTACACGCTGAGCAACACCGAACTGCACGCGCCGCTGGCGAAAAACCAGGTGGTCGGCACCATCAACTTCCAGCTGGACGGCAAAACCATTGAGCAGCATCCGCTGGTGGTGCTGAACGATATGCCGGAAGGCGGATTCTTCGGCCGTATCGTTGACTACATCAAGCTGATGTTCCATCACTGGTTTGGCTAAATCTGTCGCGTTCCGCGCTTGATTTCGGCCTGAATGGCCCGCATATTGATATTATCTGTAGGCTCCCGCTGTTGGCGGGAGTCTTTGTTTTAGCGTTACCGGAGCCCCTATGAAAACCAATCTTAAAGAACTGCTCGAATTTCCTACCCCGTTCACCTATAAAGTGATGGGTCTGGCGCAGCCGGAACTGGTTGATCAAGTAGTTGAAGTCGTACAGCGCCATGCGCCTGGCGATTACTCTCCGGATGTAAAACCCAGCAGCAAAGGCAACTATCACTCGGTTTCTATTACCATTACGGCGACCCATATCGAGCAGGTGGAAACGCTGTATGACGAGCTGGGCAAAATAGAAATCGTGCGGATGGTGCTGTAGCCATCACCGATCGGGGGCTGACCACGGCCCTCGTTCGGCGTTATACTCCCTTCTTTACTCCCTGACCGGACTTTCCATGCATCAGGATACCCTACTCGTTCGTCAGCTCGGTTTGCAGCCCTGGGCGCCCGTCTCTCAGGCCATGCACGATTTTACCAATCAGCGCGGCGCGGAAACGCCTGACGAAATCTGGCTGGTGGAACACCCGCCGGTATTTACTCAAGGCCAGGCCGGTAAAGCGGAGCATCTGCTGATGCCGGGCGATATCCCGGTTATGCAGAGCGATCGCGGCGGACAGGTCACCTATCACGGGCCAGGTCAGCAGGTCATGTACGTGCTGATAAACCTGAAACGGCGCAAAACCGGCGTGCGGGAGCTGGTTACCGCCATTGAGCAAACGGTGATTGCCACGCTGGCGCACTACGATATCGAGGCCGCTGCCCGGCCGGATGCGCCCGGCGTTTACGTCGAGGGCAAAAAAATCTGCTCGCTGGGCCTGCGCATCCGCAACGGCAGCTCTTTTCACGGGCTGGCTTTGAACGTGGATATGGATCTTGCGCCTTTTCTGCGCATCAATCCCTGCGGCTACGCCGGGCTGGAGATGACACAAATCAGCGCCTATAAAAAGGGCGTGACGCTGGCCGACGTGCAGCCGTTGTTAATCAAGCATTTTGCCCGCGAGCTGGCGATAGCGGACGTAAAGTGGCTGGACGAGCGAACGCCATAAATTTACAATTCCGTCACATTTTCTCCTCTGCCCTGGCTGAAACCCGCGCCGCGAGGTGATATAATTTTTGCGCTTTTCTCAAAAAAATTTGAACGTCACGCGGCTGATTAGCGCATGCCAACCTGGAAACAGCAAGATTATGAGTAAACCTATTCAGATGGAACGCGGCGTTAAGTACCGCGACGCAGATAAGATGGCGCTGATCCCGGTCAAAACCGTGGTCACCGAACGCACAGAGATTTTACGTAAGCCGGAGTGGATGAAAATCAAACTCCCTGCCGACTCCAGCCGCATTCAGGGCATTAAAGCCGCCATGCGTAAAAACGGTCTGCACTCCGTCTGTGAAGAGGCTTCCTGCCCTAACCTTGCAGAATGTTTTAACCACGGCACCGCCACCTTTATGATCCTGGGCGCGATTTGTACCCGCCGCTGTCCTTTCTGCGACGTGGCGCATGGGCGTCCCGTGCAGCCCGACGCCAACGAGCCGGAAAAGCTGGCGCAGACCATCGCCGATATGGGCCTGCGCTACGTGGTGATCACTTCCGTTGACCGCGATGACCTGCGCGACGGCGGCGCTCAGCACTTTGCCGACTGCATCACTGCTATCCGCGCTAAAAATCCGACCATTAAAATCGAAACGCTGGTGCCGGACTTCCGTGGCCGTATGGATCGCGCGCTGGATATTCTGAACGCCACGCCGCCGGACGTGTTTAACCACAACCTTGAGAACGTACCGCGCGTATACCGCCAGGTTCGTCCCGGCGCCAACTATGAGTGGTCGCTGAAGCTGCTGGAGCGCTTTAAAGAAGCGCATCCTGAGATCCCGACCAAATCAGGCCTGATGGTGGGTCTGGGCGAAACCAATGCCGAGATCGTGGAAGTGATGCGCGATTTACGCCGTCACGGTGTGACCATGCTGACGCTGGGGCAGTATCTTCAGCCAAGCCGCCACCATTTACCGGTACAGCGCTACGTCAGTCCGGCGGAATTTGACGAAATGAAAGAGGCGGCGATGGAAATGGGCTTTACCCACGCGGCCTGCGGCCCGTTCGTGCGTTCTTCCTACCATGCGGATATGCAGGCGAAAGGCCTGGAAGTGAAATAACTCTTTACATATTTGCAACAAAAACAAAAACGGATGACCCTGTCATCCGTTTTTTTATCGCTTAACGCGGGCGTTACTCTTTATGAGCAACCTGTTCAGCCGCTTTTTCTTCAGCGACAGGCGCTTTCTTCGCGGAGGTGTCATCGTCGCTCATCGCCTTTTTAAAGCCTTTGATCGCCGAACCCAGATCGCCGCCCAGCGAGCGTAACTTGTTGGTTCCAAAAAGCAATACAATCAGAGCGCCAATAATCAGCAGTTTGGCAATACTGATACCTTCCATACACACCTTCTTTATTTAACCGGACCGGTAAAGGTCAATAAGCATAAAGTGTATTAACGCGCAGATTGTCGGTCAATACAAACTGCCATCTGTAACAGAGTAATATCTGCACAGCGGCCTGCGAAATGATATCAGATAAAGCGGCTCAGGAAAGCCTGAAATCGCGGATGTTGGGGGCTGGTGTACCACAACGCGTTATCAATGCCACACCATTGTTCCATAGCGGTATGGTGATATCACCCGTTGCCCTCTCACTCCGAAGCGTTCCTTACCCAATATTTCAAAGCTTCCGCGAGCTGATAAGTTCAGGGCGAGCAAAACGGCGATTCTCCAGCACCGGCAGCACGCTACGCGCATGAGCGATACGGGCGGGATCCAAATCAGCAAAAAGCAATATCGGCGCTTCAGCCGCCCTGGCTATCGCCACGCCCAGCGGATCGACCGTCAGGCTGCAACCAATATTACGCGGGCCGCAGTCGCCGACGGCCACCATATAACAGGTGTTTTCCAGCGCACGCGCCGTTACCAGCACCTCCCAGTGCATCTCCTTCAGCGGCCCTCTCACCCAGGCGGCTGGCAGCACCAGCACTTCCGCGCCGTCCAGCGCCAGACGACGAGCCTGTTCAGGAAAACGCACGTCGTAACAGGTCATCAGACCCACTTGCATACCGGCAACTTCCACCAGCGGCGGCACCTCGTCACCGGCGGTGACATTGCGGGATTCCTGCATGGTAAAAGCGTCATAAAGATGCAGCTTGTCGTAGCGGGCAAGGATTTCGCCATTGCGAATGACGATAAGCACATTCAGCGCTTTGCCGTTATCGGTCGGCACGTGTACGGTCATTATTGTGGTTAACCCGTTGCCGCGACTGGCTGCACGGATTTCGTTTAAAAATGGCCCGTCCAGCGGCTGAGCGGCTTTCAGCACCAAATCCGGATCGGCGATATCACGAGCCAGCACGGCTTCCGGTAAAACGAGCAGATCGGCACCGCCGGCCAGCGCCCTGGTCATTAAGTCCGTACAGGTTGCCGCATTCTCCTGCCAGCTACGGCTGACCGCAAACTGTCCTGAAGCCACTTTCATTATGTCTCTCCGTGGGGATAAAAAGCGTGCGCATCGAGATTTTTAATCAGGTAGCGGGGAGCCTCGCTATAGCCTTCCCGGCTATAAAAGGCGTTAGCCTTGGTGCGCTGCTCATGGCAGTGGACTTCCATCCGATCGCAGCCGTGGGCTTTTGCCAGCTTCTCGGCGTGGCTTAACAGTTGATGTCCGACGCCTTCGCTACGCTTGCCGTCCGCGATACAAAAATAGCTGATGCGCGCGAAATCCCCCGCCAGCGCCAGCTGCGGAATAAAATGTAGCGAGAGAAAGCCTAATACGGTGCTGCCCTGCTCGGCAATCAGCAGCTGTTCTGCCCTGTCGTCGATCAGCTGCGCCAGACGACGCTCAATAAAGACTTCGGTGTTGGCATAGCCCAGTTCGGTTAACAGCGCGCTCAGGGCAAAACCGTCGTGCGTATTCGCCAGTCGGATCCTCATTCTCTCTCCTGTTAATTGCGGCCCGCTCAGGGCGTCAGCGCTTTTCTTCTACAGGTTATATAGCCTGACTGACACGATAAGCAACCCGACCGACGCCGACGCCTGTTACAGAATAAGCCGCGTTTGGGCTTCACAGACCGCAAAACAGGCATCTGCACCCGGCGCAGTTAACGATGACTGTTTCGTTTATCACGTTTTGGCACACTCTTTACGCAAACAGGAAGAAGCGCTAACAGGACAGGATCTTTGCGCACGCAAGCAGAGAGCAGGACTCGCAGGCGGAAATCTGTGCGGCACGCATGCACTGAGCATTAAGGGAACCTACGCGGCACGCCAGCAAAGGGCGGTACTTACAGACGGTAACCTGCACGACACGCAAGCACAGAGCATTAAAGGAACCTGCGCGGCAGGCCAACAGAGGGCGGAACTTACAGGCGGCAATCAGCGCGACACGCATGCACAGAGCATTAAGGGAACCTTTGCAACACGCAGGCAAAGAGCAGTACTTACACAGGCGGGAACCTGCGCAATATGCAGGCACAGAGCAGTACGGGAACTTTCGCAACAGCTATCCGGCTTACAGGCTCACCTGGCCGGGCATTCCATGGAGACGAGGCATCACTCAGGCGAAAAAAAACCCGCCATAAGGCGGGTTTTTAAAATTCTGTCTGATAACTTAAATAGCGGCAACGTTAGCAGCAGATGGGCCTTTGGCACCGTTGGTGATTTCGAACTCTACGCGCTGACCTTCAGCCAGAGTTTTGAAACCGTTGCTCTGGATGGCAGAGAAGTGAACGAACACGTCTTTGCTACCATCTTCAGGAGTAATGAAACCGAATCCTTTGGACTCATTAAACCACTTAACGCTACCTTTGATCTTAGACATCTATATTACCTTTACATGAAAAATGGACACTAAACTGTGTCGACGGTTAGTACAGCAATTGCTGAGCCTTTTGTCCAGTGGCCTTTCACGAAAAAGTGATAAATATCGCTTTTTTTACGCATCAATTTTAATTTTAGCGTGCGCCTGTTGTTAAAACTGCCAGCGCAGCCAGGCAAAATAGACGTTGCCGTTGTTGTAAGTCCCCGGAATATAAGTCATCTGGAAGGTGGCATCACGAAAACCTATTGAAGCAAGCGGCAAAACCGCCGGAACCGGGATATATTTCCAGTTGTCTCTTGCCGTTACCCCAGCCGTATAGCCCAACCCCAGCCGAAAATCTTTATTGCGCAGCGGCTGCCAGATTTTTTCCCAGCCGTAGCCGCCGAAGGGTTCCCATTTGTTAAAGGAGTCCTTGAAGGCCATCACGTACAGGCCGTTCCAGTTGCCTTTTTCGTCATAGCGCGACATGCCGCCGCCTGCACCCCAGGGGCGCTCGTTGTATTTATCAATATGCGCCTGGTCGTAAGTCCAGCGGTTGTGCCAGGTGATAGCCGGCACGTAAAGGTCGTAATGCTGCGGCTCGTTCCAGGTCGTGCTGACGCCGTCGCTAAAATTTTGCCAGCCGCCGGAGATCGCGGCGCCCAGTGTTTGTGCCTGAGCTGTAGCGGACAGGCTTCCTGCGCCTGCCAGGCTCAGGAAAAGAAGAAAAAAGCGAAAAAATGTCATTTTAATCTACCGCTCACCCGTGGTGCTGTTAAAAAATCTCTGCCGTTGCTGATTAAAAACGGCAGGCCTGGTCATATTGTTAATCCGGCCCCTATTGTAATTACCGCCATTAAACGGTTCATGAATGCACAGCGAACAAATTTTCAACTGTGCAAATTTTTTTAAAGTTGAGCCGGTCGACATTGCGGTTATGCAAAGTTCTCTTTTTTTTCTGATTAAAAACGGGACGAAATAATGCGCTAATGGGGTCAGTTACAATCATGAATTGTTTTAATGGAGTTTGATCTGGATCATTTATTTAGCTCAATTAATGCTTATTTAACCAAAAAAAGAAATAAAAGCGCCCAAAGTAACAATATTCATCGTCTCCCTATTGTAAATAAAAGGAAAGAACTGGGTTATCTCTTTTGAATCATGTTGTTATGGGTTAATATCATTTCACGAAACTGATAAATATTATTTATCGATCTATACGCGTTTTTTGGTAAAATTAATCCTGGTTAACACAGAAATTTAAGGAGCCGACGTGAGAATACGATGCGGGAGATGTGGGCACGCAGAGCTCATTTTCACGACTCGCGGCGACCGCTTTGGCGATCATCACGGGGCGATATGTGCGTATTGTTGGAAACCCATCACCTTAAAAGATTGCCTGTTTCGTCAGGCTATCGCGGTAACTGAGCAGGATGAAGCCGACATATTCCATCAGTTACCGGATAAAAAGGAAAAAATGACCGCGGCGTCCGCTCTGGCGAAACCGGCGGGCAAAAGGTGACAATACGCGCGTATTGCCACCTGATGACTAATCAGAAAAGTACTTTAAAGACGCCGGTTAACGTCAGCAGGCCGACAATAAAAATAATCGCAATAATCCAGAGAATAATCTTCATTCCATTTTCCTCAGCCAGATAAAAAAATTACTACTGTGTAGCCACTTGATTATAGAAGAAGATTTCCGTCCTGCCGTTTTCGCCGTCCGTTTTTTCCGGCCGCCGCCCGTGGTAAAACAGCCTCCGTCGCTTTTCATGATGACCTTTTACCGCTTCGTTCGCAGACGTTCCTGACCTCTGCCAGCAATTTAGTACCATTTTTCGCCTTTTATCCTTAAATCATTGTGATTTCAGGCACCTTCACGGTGTTTAAATAAAAATAGTTAAAAATCAATGAATTAAATAAATATCCAGCCATGCATTTTTTAAGCGACAGCGATCGCACTTTGCGCTTTCTTTACAGAGGAATCTTAGGCGCGCAGGCAGGCGCTGGCTAGACTTAACAGGGCTTGCGATACCAATCCCTGACGGTAATAAGGAGATCTTATGAGCACTCTGGACAGCAGCCTGGGTCGATACAGCCTGAAGGCAAAAAACGAGGGCGATCATATCCACGGCTCAATTGCCATTAATGATGAAGGCGGCTCGCCGCTGACGCTGCAGGAGTTCGATGAGCATTATCTGGATGATGTGATCAATAACGTTATCTATCCTGTCACCGGCGGCAACCGTGCCATTACCAACGCCTTCAAAGAAGAGCTGGTGAAGGCCGGGTTTAAACAGCCGCACTGACAGCGTAAGGGCCAACTTTCGTGGCCCTTTTTTTATGACGAGCCTGTGGTCGGCAGGGTCAAAAAGCGCTGCATGCTTTCCGCCTGTGCGATAAAGCGTTCAAACAGCGCCAGCAGCTGGTGCGGCTCCAGTAAAATAAAAGGCTCGCGGGTCCACAGCAGCACGCTTTGCTGCTCCGGCAGCGTGGCGGTCAGCACCGGCGGATGCGCCAGCCCCAGCAGATTGCACTGCAACAGCATGTTCAACGTGGCGGGATCGGCAAAATCACTTTCGCGCATCGGCAGCTGACAGCTTAGCGTCAGGTAATCTCGCGGGCTCTCCTCCCACAGCAGCGCGATGCCCTGCGCTTCCATTACGTAGCTTCCGCTCTCTTCCAGCTGCGCCTCATCAATGCGCAACTGACGCAGCAGCGGAGCCAGTAGCGTTTTCAGTCGACTGATAGCCATAATTTTCCTGTTAAGCGTTTACACGCCGCGGTTAATGTTGCGCATCAGCTCCGCCACCTCTGTACGGGTCGCATCATCCTGACGACGGCGCCGGGATTCATACACGGATCGCTTCATCTCTGGTTTTAGCTCGGTGACATCGCCGCCGCTTTCGGTTTGATAGTACACATTGATATTTTTCGAGGCCTGATATTGCTGATACAGCCCGCCACCGTGGCGCCGGGCAATCTGTTTCAACGAGCTGAGATCCTTACTGTCGATAGGCTGCCCCTCCCGCCGCATCTCGCGCTGGTAAAGCGCATTGACTTCCTCGCGGCTGGCCTTGTCGCCATGCACTAATCGCTCCCGCACCTCGGGATTAGCGGCCTGCGGCGCGTACTCTTTCACGATGCGATAGCGTTTGGACAGGTCGTAGTTCTGCTCTTTGTCGGCACGGCCATAGAGCGGCCAGGCATCGGAATAGATGCGCTCGCCGTTGATGCGTCTGTCGCCTACCATCACAAAGGCGTGATCGCCATCCAGCGCGCTGCAAACGGCTACCGGCTCGCTGATGCCGGAGGAGGCCAGCAGCAGGCCGTTTACCGCCGCCATTTCGCCGCAGTTTCCGGCCCGAAAGCGGGCGGCGCGCCATGGGCGGTTATCCTCAGAGCTGTTTTCGGCCCGGCAGGCGACCGTACGTTTTACCACGCCGCCGCGCGTGTGCAGGATGTCGTGGATCTGGTTAGCAGACCCCTTATCTAATGTTTTCCAGGTGTCTTCGATCGAGCGATTCGCTTTTTTCAGGATCTGCTGCTGGCTTTCCGTCACGGTGATGATGCGGCCATTGCGCGTCCCTTCCAGGCCCGGCTTGCCCGGCAGCATTACTTTCGCGTCATGACGGGTGCGGTGGCTGGCGCCAGAAGAGGTACCAAAAAGATTAAAGGGCATAAATTTTCCATCTGGTAAAAATCCGTAGCAGTAAGTGGCGTGACAAAACGGGAAGTTCCCCTCAGGCGGAACCCATACCGCCTCCGGGCCACTAATCATCACTCTTCCCTGGTCTACGCTTAAGGAAATTCATGATGACCCCAATTTCTTCCGCTAACGCTTTGCCGCCGACTATCCCCGGCCTGGATAGTTTGTTGTCGCCCGGCGAAGATTTACTTAGTCCGCTTAATGAAAAACACCAGGCCTCGATTAATTTCGCGCAGTCAGGCAGTCAGGGCACCTCGCTGGAAAGTCTGCTTGATAATAACGGCAACGACACGCAGCAAAACAGCGACCTGTCGCAGCAGGTATCGCAGCTGATATCGGAAATCATGAAGGCCGTGCTGCCGCTGATCCAGCAGCTGCTTCAGGGCCAGCAGGCCAGCAGTGGCGAAAACGGCGCTACCGGTTCAGGCAGCACCACCGCGCCAGTAACGTTCAAAAACAGCGGTAACCCAGCGGAAAACAGCGGAGCGCAAACCGCTGTCCCAGCGCTGTCCGCAGCCCAGACGAGCGCGACGTCAGGCAGCTCTCCGGCCCTCTCTCTCGGCAGCAGCGATCTTCATCTGCCCGACTCGCTCAAGCCTTTTGAGGCCGACATTCAGGATGCGGCGCAGGCTACCGGCGTGCCTGCTAACGTGCTTGCCGCGCAAATCTGGCAGGAGTCCCGCGGCAATCTGGGCGCGGCGACGGTCAACGGCGGCAACGGGCTACAGGATGCCGGTCTGATGCAGGTCAACAGCAATACCTTTGCCGATCTGCAAAGTAAAAATCCGGATTTGCTGGGCGCCAACGCCAGCCCTGATAACGCGCATGACAATATCATGGCGGGCGCGCTCTACATGAAAGAGCAGCTCGGCGCATTTGATGGCAGTATGGGCGCAGCTCTGCGCGCCTATAATTCCGGGCCAAACAACGTCAACACCGCTGATTTAAGTGATATTTCCAAAACGGGCACGGGCGACGCGACCTATGTCGATAAGGTGATGGATTTTGCCAATACCATTGCTACCGGTAAAGGCACGCTGCCAGCCTGATAAAAAAAGGGCGATCGACGATCGCCCTGAAAAGGTATGCCGGAAAACCTATTTGCTTTCGCCGCCGCCCTGCGCACCAGCGCCGCCGGAAAGGGCCGAAAGAATGGCGCCCAGGCCCAGCATCTGCAGGGCACCGCCCAGCTTAGCGGCCAGCCCGCTGCTACCCTGCTCGTCTTCGGCTCCCTTACCACCCTGCGTTGCGCCGCCCGAGCCGCCTGAGCCACCCTGGCCGGATGCGTTGGCGCCTTCAGATGACTGCCCCAGCATCTTTTTAATCATCTCCATCAGCTGGGCCATGATATCGCCGCTGCCGGCGGCTTCCTGAGCGCCGGACGTTCCGTTGCCAGAGCCCGAAGAGCCAGAGCCGTTTTTATCGCTGTTCGCCTCGCTGCCTTTCAACAGCTCCAGAATGGCGTTCAGCAATTGCGTAATACTGCTTTCGTTGCCTGTCGACTGGCTGCTGCCGTTACTGCCGTTACTGCCGTTCTGGGCAAGCGCCTCTTTGCTGCCAAACTGCACGCCCTGGCCGCCGCCGCTGTTTGACGCCGAAGTAGCAAAATTCAGGATATTACCCAGTCCCGGGCTGCCCTGACCGTTATTTTGCTTGTTGCTGAGTGGTAGCTCCAGACCCGCATCGCCACCCGTTTTGCCGCCGCCAATCGCGCCGTTTACACCGCCGCCTATTTTCATGCCGCTTCCTCTGTTCAGTGAAATGATCGTCACGAGTCCACCCGTCAAGGCTTCGTCTCCGTGTTGGGTGGCGATCGGGCCGGGCATGTTCCATTGGCGCTGGTAAAGTCTTAATTACGGTAAATTAAATTACACATTCTTAACGTTTTGTAATCTAAATAATGCGCTTGTTTACATCAGCTTACCGCTGCGCTGCGAAATTTGTGTAGGGATTTCCCTACCTTGCCCCACGGAGATCCCCACAACAACTTCAGAGGAAACTGATAGCCTCTCAAGGCCGCGCTAGTAAATAGTAAGCGAATATTGAGTGTTACCCCGAGCAGCCCGCCGCTGATCCCGTGTTGTTTTCGCTTAAGTTGCAGCAGATTGCTAACTGCATAGTCCGAGGGTAGACAGGAGAAAATATGGTAACGGGTAGTGAGAAACAATCAGGCAGTATCCGTCACGATAAAGTCACGGCTTTCCTTACCGAGCCTGGCGCAGCCAGAACGGATATCCACGCCAGCCTGCATCCGCTGATCGACAACCTTGCGCCGCTGAAAGTCGATCTGCTGCTGGAAGGCGAAACCGGGACGGGCAAAGATACGCTGACCCGCCGCATCTACCAGCTTTCGGGCGCGAAAGGGCCGCTGATTTCCGTGAACTGCGCGGCTATCCCGGAAAACCTGGCGGAAAGCGAACTGTTCGGCGTGATCGCCGGCGCCTACACCGGCGCCACGCATTCCCGGCCGGGCTACATTGAAGCCTCTGACAAAGGCATTCTGTTTCTGGATGAAATAGACAGCATGCCGCTGATATTACAGGCGAAGCTGCTGCGCGTGCTGGAAACCCGCGCCATTCACCGGCTGGGTTCCACGCAGCCCGTGCCGCTGGATCTACGCGTGATCGCCGCTTCCCAGACGCCGCTGATTGAGCTGGTGGACGCAGGACGTTTTCGCCGCGACCTCTATTTTCGGCTTTCCACCATCAAGCTGGAGACGCCGACGGTGCGTTCCCATGCCGAACTGATTATCCCGCTGTTTCGCCGCTTTACCCAGGAAGCGGCCATGCGGCTACAGCAGCCTATTCCGCCGCGTTCGCTGGCGCTGGACGAAGCCCTGCTGCTGCACAGCTGGCCCGGCAATATTCGCGAGCTGAAAGCCGCGGCGGAACGCCACGTGCTGCATCTGCCGCCGCTGTGTAATATCACGCCGGGCGAAGGCGAAGCGACATTATTAAAAGATCGCCTGCGTCGCATTGAGCGCAGCCTGATTAAAGAGTGTCTGCATCGCCACGGCCATAAGATTGATGACGTGGTGCATGAATTAGGTATTCCGCGCCGCACCCTTTATCACCGTATCAAATTGTTGAATATTGTTGCCTGATGCGTTTATAAAAATAATTTATTTTCTTTGGAACCCTTTTTGCGCCACACCCACTTAATTAACGAATATGCTAACAACCACCCCTTAATATAATCAGGAGCCACACTATGTCTTCAGTATCCTCAGGTATCTCTACTGCAGCTACAGCGGCAACAAGAGTTGAAAGCGCAACTGATGGCGCAAGCTTTATGTCACAGATGCAGGATGTTCAGGGCCAGATGCAGCAGGATATGGTCGATAAAGCCAAGCTTGATGCACAGAACAACAAAATGAACGGCGTTGCAGACAGTGCCAGTAAGGCGGGTTCTGCTGCCGCTCAGGTAAAAATCCAGTACTAGTTTCGCCTGCTGGTGCGGGTCTGCGCCCCTGACCCGCACCGCTTTTCGTTCTGTTATCCAGCGCGAGATCGTTATGAAAATAAATTCCTCCCCGGCAGATTTAACCGAGCTTCCGCAAATAAAAACCACGGCGGAGCCGCAGCAAAGCGACGTCGATTTTTTTTCGGCCCAGCTTAAAGAACCGCAGGTTGAAAAAGTTTCCGCCCCTGCCGAAGTCACGAATTTTCTTTCCGGCATTGCCAGTTCATTAAGTAATAATGAACACCAGAGAAAAGAAGCCTATCAGGATTTACAAAAAGCTTCCCGCTCGTCCAATTTATTAGAATTTAGTCAGGCTAATGCCGCCTTATCTAATTACTATATTGAAAATTTAATGAATGCAAAAATCGTCGCCAAAGGCGTTCAGAGCATTGATAAACTGACCAACCTACAGTAAGCCCCTATGAAACTTTTGCTGAAATGGCTAATGATTAGCTCGCTGGCGCTTTTTCTGGTCGGCTGCGGCGATAAAACCGTGCTGTACAGCGGGCTGGCGGAAAGCGACGCCAACGATATCATCGCCGAACTGAATCAGCATCAAATTGCCGCGCAAAAGCTGATTGAAAAAGCGGGCATTTCCGTGTCGGTCGACGCGGAAAATATCGAGCGCAGCGTAAAAATCCTTGACTCCGCCGGGCTGCCGCACAAGGCGCGCACCAATCTTGGCGAGGTGTTCCAGAAAAGCGGCGTGATTTCCAGCCCGATGGAGGAGCGCGCCCGCTATATCTATGCGCTTTCGCAGGAGGTGGAATCGACGCTGGCGCAGATCGACGGTGTGGTGGTGGCGCGCGTGCACGTAGTGCTGCCGGAAAGGCTGGCGCCCGGCGAGCCGGTACAGCCCGCTTCCGCCTCGGTGTTTATCAAATACCATAACACCCTGGATCCGGACAGCATTGAGCCGCGCATCCGCCAGATGGTTTCCACCAGCATTCCGGGCCTGGCGGGCAAAAGCGATAAGGATTTAGCGATCGTTTTTGTGCCGGCGCAGACCTATGAAGACAAGATTGAAGTGGTACAGATGGGGCCGTTTCAGCTTTCGCCGGATGAGTACGGCACGGTGAAATGGGTATTCGCG
Source organism: Erwinia aeris (assembly GCF_041224955.1). Taxonomy (NCBI): domain Bacteria; kingdom Pseudomonadati; phylum Pseudomonadota; class Gammaproteobacteria; order Enterobacterales; family Erwiniaceae; genus Erwinia; species Erwinia aeris. The sequence goes on from NZ_JBGFFX010000002.1 coordinate 464,709, forward strand.
CTGTTCGCCATCGTGCTGCTGATCGCCTTCGCTTTGCTGCTGTTCAAACCCGGCCGGAAAAAAGAAAAACCGGCCAGCGCCGCTGCGGCGACAGGAAAATAAGCCGTGGAGCAGGCTTCCATCGCGGACTGGCTGCACTGGTGGCAGCAGGGCTGGTGGCAACAGGCGGAGGCGGGCTGGACATCCGACTTTTTCGCTCTGCCGCCGGCGGCGCAGCAGGCATTGAGCTGGCAGCAGCCGCAGGCCGTCGCGGCCAGCTTCGGCATCTCCCCCGCCCTGCCGCCGGAACCGTCAGCGCGGATGCTGGCGCTGATCGCGTTCGACGACGAGCGCTGGCAGCGTCTACTGGCGCTGCTGGCCGCCACCTGCGCCCCGCAGGCCACGCCGTCCGGGATGGCGGGCAGCGATTTGATCTGGTGTCGGCGCTTAAGCAAAGGCCTGCGCTGCGACAGCTGGCTGGATGCCGCCTGCTTTCATCCCTGGCCCATCGGCGGCCTGCTGCTGCTGCGCGCGCTACATCCGGAAAGCTGGCCTCGTTTACGGCTGCGTTTTCCCCCTGAATGGGCCGCACAGCTGGAAGAATATCCCACGTTAACGCTGCCGCACGCCAGGCTGGCGGCGCTTTACGACGCGGCCATCTGGCAGTGTCAGCAATCAGGAACCGAGCCGCATGTGGATCACTAAAAAACTTGCCGTGCTGGCGATGCCTGCGGGGCCGCTGCTGAGCCGCGAAGCGCTGGTTGACCATCAGCAGGCGCTGAGCCTGCTGCAAACGGCGGAACAACAGGCGCAGCAGCGGCTGGCCCGTGCCGAAGAAGAAGCCGATCGGCTGCTGGAAGAAGCCAGAACGCGCGCGGACGCGGCCGTTGCCGATCGACAGCAGGCTTTTGTCGCGCAGGCGGAGCAGTTTTTCGCCGACTGGCAGCAGCAGCAGCAGCAGTGGCAGGAGGCGCTGATCCCCCAGGCCGAGGCGCTGCTGAAACAGGCAATGAATCAGCTGCTGGCGGCGCTGCCCGCCGATGACCGTCTGACCGCCATGCTGCGGCAGCTGCAACAGGCACAGGGCCGTCAGGCTGCCGCTACGCTAAGCTGCGCGCCCGTCCGACAGGATGAAGCTGCCGCCTGGCTGAAGCAGCATCCGCTCGACTGGCAGCTGGTCAGCGACAGTTCGCTGGATGCCGACACGCTGCGGCTGACCACCGACAACGGCGAGCTGAGCCTGAGCTGGACTCAGGTTTGCGCGGCGCTGATCCCCGACTAGCGCCCTTCTTTTCTGCCACAACAATTTTTTCGCCTCGTCGGAACCCGCTCGCGTTCTCCGCCACTTAATGGCACCCCCCAACCGGAGACTGAAACGATGAGCTATGAAGATTCGATCCAGCGTCGCCTGACCAGTCAGGTCGCGCACGCGCAAAAAGATATGTATCAGTTCGCGCAAGAGAGTCAGGACCAGCCGTTTAACGTCAGTGATATGTACGCCTTCCAGAACGAGATGCTCGACGTCTCCAACGCCAACTGGGCCAGCTCGCAGTACACCCAGTACAAGCATGGTATCCGCAAGGCCATCATTGATGCCATCAACTGATGTCGCCGATCTGATTGAAGCCTGTCTGGATAAAACCAACGGCGAGCTGGCGCTGTGGATTGACGAGATGCCGATCACGCTACAGCGCCTGCCCGGCGGCTGGTTTTTTTTTGCCGAGCTACAGCTGCCTGTGCCTGTTAATGATGCGCTGATGCAGCGGGCGCTGCGGCTGACCGACCCGGCGCTGCATCACTTCGGCGACCTTACCGCCGCGCTTTGCCTGCATCCGCAGCGCGAAACGCTTTGTCTGCTGGCGCGGTTAAAAAGCGACGCAAAAGAGGCCGCCGTCGCGCTGTTAGAAAGTCTTTGTAATCAATGTGAAATCTGGCAGGACACCCTGCTGATGCTAATGCGGCCAACGAGCCTGTAACAAGGAGAGAAGCGTGCCTACGCCGTCTGCTTTTTTACCCTTTCGCCCTTTGCTGCTGGCTTTGGCGATCGGGCTTTCTGTCTCACACAGCTACGCCACTACACCGGAAGAATGGCGCGAAGGCGCCTACGCCTATTCCGCTGACAATACGCCGCTCAGCGTGATCCTGCAGGATTTCGCCGGCAGCCACGGCGTGGATGCCAACGTCACCGGCCTGCCCGATACCTTTGTCACCGCGCGCCTGCGCTCCGACAATGCCGAGGCCTTTCTGAACAGGCTGGCGCTGGAGTATCGCTTTCAGTGGTTCGTCTATAACAACACGCTTTATGTCAGCCCACAGTCGCAGCAGACCTCGCGTCGTCTGAAGATCAGCCCGGATGCCGCGCCCGATATTAAACAGGCGCTACAGGGCGTCGGCCTGCTGGAGCCGCGATTCGGCTGGGGCGAGCTGCCCGACGACGGCGTGGTGCTGGTCACCGGGCCGCCGAAATATGTCGATCTGATTGCGGATTTCAGCAAAAAATCCGAGCCGGAAACCAGCGAAGACAAGCAAATGATGGCGTTTCCGCTGAAATATGCTGACGTGGCGGATCGCACTATCAAATATCGCAACCAGACGCTGGTGGTGCCCGGCGTGGCCACCATGCTTAACGAACTGCTGGGGCAAAACAGCAACGGTTCGGCCAACGGCGCCACCACCACGCAGAACGGTCGCGGCGGCAGCGACAGCCCCTACCAGGCGATGCAGAACGAAAGCCGCAGCATCATGGAACAGATGATTGGCCGCAATACCCGGCTTGGCCGCAGCAACGAGCAGCAGCCGGGCAAAACGCTGCAGGGGAAAGTCTCCGCCGACGTACGCAACAACACGCTGCTGGTGCGCGACAACAAAAAGCTGCGCTCGGAGTATCAGGAGCTGGTCAGAATGATCGACGTGCCGCAGAAGCTGATTGAAATCGATGCGGTCATCGTGGATATCGACCGCAACGAGCTGGCCCGTCTTTCCACCAACTGGTCCGGGCAGTTCGGCAACGTAACCGCCGGCGCGTCGATGCTGAACGGCGCCAGTACCCTGTTCGTTACCGATTTTAACCGCTTCTTCGCCGATATTCAGGCGCTGGAAGGCGAAGGCACCGCGTCGATTATCGCCAATCCGTCGGTGTTGACGCTGGAAAACCAGCCTGCGGTGATCGACTTCAGCAATACCGCCTTTATCACCGCCATCGGCGAGCGGGTTGCGGACATTCGGGAAGTAACGGCGGGCACCAGCCTGCGCGTCACGCCGCGTTCAATCGGTGATAACCCGGAAAAAGCCGCCGTGCAGCTGGTGGTGGATGTGGAAGACGGCAAGCTGGACAAAAACGAGGACGGCAGCGCGCAGGGTACGGAAAACGGCGTGATCAGCACTCAGGCACTGGTGCAGGAAAAACGGTCGCTGGTGATGGGCGGTTTCCACACCAAGCAGAGCGGCGATGACGAAGAGCGCGTGCCGATCCTCGGCAAAATTCCACTGCTGGGCAAGCTGTTTACCTCCAACAACCGCACCACTTCTCAGCGCGAGCGGCTGTTTATTATTACGCCGCACCTGATTGGCGACCAGGTCGATCCTTCCCGCTACGTTGATGCGCAAAACAGCGCGCAGATTAACGATGCGCTGCGGGATATCAACCGACGCCATCAGTTCGGCGACATGAAGCGCACCATCGAAAACGCGATGCAGGATCTGGCCGAAAGCCGTCAGCCGGGCGGTTTACAGCCCAGCCAGACGGGGCTGCCGCTCGGCTCGCTCTGTTCGGTACCGCTGACCTTCCGCGCCAGCGCTCGCCAGCAGTGGTACGGCAACGACGCGATGCAGATTTCGGTAGGCGTGATCACCAACACCAGCGGAAAAGAGGCGCGCTTTGACGAGGCATCCTGCCGGGGCGATCGCACGCTGGCCGTGGCCGCCTGGCCGCATACCCGCCTGCAACCGGGCGAATCTACCGAGGTGTACGTGGCTTACGATACGCAGGCGCCGGCCAGACCTGGCCGCGTATCGCTGCTGCAATCGGCGCCGGTGTCGCTGTCCACCAGCGGCGTAAAAACGACGCGCCTGCTGTCGCGCTAATGAGGCTGATAATGAAAAAACCTGTTCTGATCCTGCTGATGGCGATGCTGCTTACCGCCTGTGCAAAGCCTAAGTTCGCGGGCTGTAGCGAGATGTCTTGCCGCCCGGTGTCGGACGATCGGGCGGTCACCATCTGGTGGCAGCCGGATATGCGCAACGGGCCTTTTGACTATTCACAGGCTTCGGTTAATCAGTGATCCGCGTCGATTCCCATCGCGCCTTTCTGGCTGCATGGCAGCGTGGTGAAGCGTGCTGCTGGTGCGATCCCGTCGGACACGAGCTGCGTTTTTATGCGCAACCCGTGCCGACGCTCCAGCTGCTGCCCGCTCCTTTTTCCCCTTTCCGGCTGCGTGAGGCGCTGATGCGCCGCTTTCTCGCGCCCGGCCGTTACGAAGGCTGTTATCTTTCCGCTACGCCCGAAGGCGCGCCGCTGCTGATGCTCCAACTCACCGGCAGCGAAGTGCCGCAGGATGCGATCGGCACGCTGTATTCGCTGGCGGATATGACGTAGCCAGCAGGCCCCGACATAAAACGGGGAAACGTATAATATAAAAAAGCGTATTCCCGTTTAGGCTACGGATTATCTGGCACTAAATTTCCTTAAGCAGTTTCCGTAGCGGAAAGGTTTCCGTATTCCGGGAAATAAGCCGTAAACGGCCATCTTCAAATGGAAGCTTTACCATTAATATATTGATTTTAATGATATAAATCCAATCAGCCAACTTTGAACTGACTAAAAATGACATCACACCCGAGCTCAGTAAAGCGGCCCTGGCATTGCACGCTCTGTTACTCTTCGATTTCCAGCACTTCATCCAGCTGCTGATCCTCCAGCTCTTTCAGCAGGCGATAGACCTGGGCGACGGCCTTCAGCGTTTCTCGCGGGATATAGTCGCCTTCATTCACCGTTCTGAACAGCGTGCGGGTCAGCCAGACGAAACGGATCACCGGCATCTGCCGTTTTTTGGCTTCCTCAATAATATCCTGCGCATCTAAGCCTTCCGCCTTAAACAGCAGGCGCGGCAGCGGCGTTTCACCGGCGCGGTAATAAAGCCCGACGGCAAAGTGCGTAGGGTTGACCAGCACCATATCCGCCTCTTCCACCGCCACTTCTCTTCTGGGCCTGGGCTCTTCGTTAAGGATCTGATGCGACAGCGATTTGCGATGCCCTTTCATGTGTGGATCGCCTTCGCTCTGCTTGAACTCGTTGCGGATATCGTCATGGCTCATGCGCTGCTGTTTGAGGAAGAAATATTTTTGCAGGCCGAAATCGAACGCGCTCAGCACCAGCAGCAACGCCAGCGTTTCCCGCACGATTTTTATAAACAGCGCCAGCACCGCCTGCCAGAAGCCGTTGAGATCCTCGCCGTAGGCCAGCTGCGCCAGCGGCCCCAGGTCGGGTTCGATCGCCAGGTAAAAAATAACGCCGATGGCGACCGCCTTCAGCACGCTGGTCAGCAGCGTGCTCAGTTGTTTGCCGGAAAACATATTCTTCAGGTGGCCGACCGGATTGATGGCGTCGAACTTTGGCGCCAGCGCCTCGGTAGAAAACAGCGGGCCGAACTGTAGCCAGCCGCCGATAATGCGCAGCAGAAAAATCAGCGCGCAGACGATGCCGCAGAAATAGCAAAGCACCATCACCCCGTCCAGCATCACTTCCTGCATGGCATGGCCGAAAGGATCGTTCAGGCGGGCAAGCGGCAGCATAATCATCGCCTCCAGCCGCTGCATGCCGCCGCCGACCAGCGCGAAAATCGTCTCCATCACGCCTACGCAAATCAGCAGTTTGGGAATATCCGGCGTCTGGGCGACCTGACCCTTTTTGCGCGACTCCTTGAGCTTTTGGGGCGTGGCGTCTTCGGTTTTTTCCGCCATCAGCGCACCCCTTTAAACATGTCCGCCAGCTGCGGCACCAGATCTTTTAAATCGAACAGCCGCTCGCCCGCAACGTAATTCAGGATCGGCAAATAGAGCACAAAGAACAGCATGCCCAACAGGCATTTGGCGGGCATCGCCAGCACGGTCGCCTGAAGCTGCGGGCTGTAGATGCTGAGGATGCCGACGCTAAAATCCACCAGCAGCAGCAGCGCCACCAGCGGCCCGGCGTAAAGCACCATATGCGTGAAGATACCACCCAGCAGCTCCAGATAGACCTTCAGCCCGGCTTCGCCCGGCAGCGGCAGCCACTGCATCGGCGGCCAGAGGCTATAGCTATCCCAGATAATCTGCGTAATGGTCGACAGGCCCAGCCCGACTACCAGCAGCAGGATAATCGACTGCTGCATCAAAAAGCCGAGCGGCGTGGCGTCCGGCCCGAGCTGCGGGTTGAGCTGGCCGCCCGTCAGCGCGCCACGCTGGTTATCAAACAACGCGCCCACCGACTCGAACAGCCAGAACGGCATCGCCATCAGCAGGCCGATCGCCACGCCGATAATTACCTCTTTCAGCGCCAGCGCCGCCAGCAGAAACAGCGAGGGATCGTCCGCCGCCAGCTGCTGCTGGATCATCGGTGCGGGAAACAGCGCCAGCGCCAGCACGATGCCGGAGCGCAGGCCGCCTTTAATGGCGTTGAACGAGAACACCGGCGACAGCAGCAGGCAGGGGAAAATGCGCGCCATCGCCAGCGTCAGCGCAAGGATAAAGTGGTAGCCATCAAAAAGGACGTTGTTCCACATATTGTTAAATCTTTCGGGTTGCCGTTTATAGCTGAGTGGCAGAAAACCACAGAAAGTTCACTAAAAAAGCTATACGGATGTACGGATTACTTAAAGATGGTAAGCGCCTGCTTACGTTCATTGCGGGCAAGATTATTCTTACAAGATATTTTAAGAAAAACCCCCATCACAAGCCCCTTGCAAAAAAATAAAAAAAGGTAAATCGCGCCCTGAAAAATAATATTAACGATCATCGTAAAAAAATCATATTCGTAACGAATTTCCCATGTTAAAAAAGAAAACAGGCGCAGTTAAGACCCTTACAAGGTTGCATAATATTAAATGAAACCGGATATTTAAGATTAAATATCCAATGGGTTAACTCGCCTGGTTAATTAAAAATTATTTTTTCATTGGAGAAAAAAATGCCCACTACTACTGTTAATGACGTACATACGAAAAGCGTTGCCACTTTTAACGATCTGCGCAAGCTTGCCCCTGCCTATGAAGGCGAAAGCGTGCTGCTTCGCTGTCACACCGCCCCTGGTGAGGCCATTTATAAAGGCACCGGCGGCGGCTGGTTTGTCGGCTCGCTGACGGCAGCAACGGACGATGGCGGCACCATTGCCAATACCGCCGGCAACGCCTACCACTGGCGTCGACAAATCAATAACCTGGCAGATTTAAACATTGGCGACTTTGGCGCCGTACCGGATGGTAAAACGGACGCTATCGCCGCGATCAAAGCCATGTATAACTTCACGTTTAAGCATTCAGGCGAGGCATATAAAGCCTGGATTACTTTTCCTGAAGGTAATTATGCCGTATCCAGCCTGAATATTTCTTCTGTTTACCTGCGTATGCTGAGAATTAATGGGCCTACCGTTGCTTACGGCTACTCGCCTGTGGCAAAGCTCACGCTTATAGGCGATGAAGGCAGTTTTGTTTTTAATACCAATGCTCGCCGCACGGAAGTTTCCTGCCTCGAAATTTATGGTCAGTACGATTTAGCAAAAAATACGCGCGGCTTTATGACGAATAAATGCGCCGAAGGACAGTACTATCAGTGCGACAGGCTTAATATTAGCCAAACGGGCGGCATCGTATTTAATATGATCGATACGCTGGATACGAAGTTCAACAGCTTTTACACCAGCAATACTTACGACTCTATTTTGAAAGGCCGTCCGTCTTATCAAAATTCATGGAATCATCTTACCGCTATCGAACTCAGCAACTTTAACGTGCAGGAAAGCCACTCTACTACGCCGGCCTTTGATTTACCGCGCGCCACCCAGTGCTGTATCTACAACGGCTGGATGGAGAAATGTAACTACCCGATGGATATCAGTAACGGCGAGTGGACCATTGACGTGTTCAGTATGGAAGGCGCAACGGTGCCTGCCGATATCACCTTTACAAAAGCTATTTTGCGCCATATCAATTTGCAAAACGCCGCGTTTAACCGTAATAACGCCACGGTAGTGCGCTATCTCGGCGGTTACGATATGGGCTACCGTCGTGAAGAATCTTTTGGCACCACGCTGGCCGGATCCATGGCGGCTAACTGGTACAGCTCCAATCTGCGCTTTAACAACACCACCGAAGCGCCGGTATGGGTTTACGTTGGCGACTATGTCACCACGGCCGAAAGCGATCAGGTTACCGTGCGCTTTTTAGGCGCCCGTTCTGAGAGCCCGGCAGCAAGCGGCGCCATTAATAATCTGACCAATAACTTTGGCGGCGGGGAAGCTATCCTGCGTATGCGCCGGGCGAAAGGCGACGATACGGTTAAAGCAGTGGGCGCGGTGGAAGTCAGGGGATCGAGCCCGGTAACCGATATCCGGCTAAACCGGCCCTATGCGAATAATGTGAGCATCTATGTGAAGCTGCCCGCCAACAGCGGCTACGTTCACGTACAGGTTGAAAGCACTACCGACAGCCGTTTTCATGGCGGCAAGTGCTTCCTGTGGACACCGCGTGGCGAGGTCGTGGCAGATACGGTAGTCAGCAAGCTGAGCTCTCCGTGGACACCGGTTGATGCCGCTGCTTTTGGTACGCTTAGCGGGCACGGCATCGCTTTTGATACCGACGGCACGCTGGTGCTGACCACGAAAGCACTGCCGAAAGACAACAAGCTGCGCGTGCGCATCAACGGTATTAACTATCGTATTCCGTTGGAAATCGATTCCTGACTATCAGCCGGTTTTTATGACCGGCCAACATTAATGGCACGACGGTAAAAGGCAGCGGCAGTAAAATTTATGTTGATGGCGAGCTGCAACAGGCACTTACGAACACCTCATTTCCTGGCGGCGAAGCTGTCGCGGCACGCAAAATAACGGCTATGAAGTCGCTGACAGAGAAATTTACAGCGCCTGATTGCCAGAGCAGTCGCGTGAATAAACCTGTCCTTTACCCTGTAATAACAACCCGCCGATCCGGCGGGTTTATTTTTTTATAAAGCTAACTTCTGGTTAGTACTTCACGTTAGGCATCATGGCAAAGGCGCTTTGCGTGAGTTCGGTCAGCTCCACGCCGATCCAGCGGCCGGTCAGCGCCAGCGCGACGCCCACCGCCACCAGCTTAATGGCGAAAGGCAGCGTCTGATCCTGAAGCTGCATCACCGCCTGCAGCAGCGAGACGATGACGCCGACGATCACCGCCACGATCAGCGGCGGCGCGGAAAGGATCACCACCAGCAGCATCGCCTGGCGGAAAAGGGTCAGGATATCCATTTTTCCCTCACAGATAGCTGTAAAACAGGCCGTCGAGCAGCCGCGTCCAGCCGCTGACCAGCACGAACAGCAGAATTTTCAGCGGCAGCGAAATGGTCATGGGCGACACCATCTGCATCCCCAGCGCCAGCAGCACGTTGGAGACGATCAGATCCACCACGATAAAGGGAATAAAAATCAGAAAGCCGATCTTGAAGCCGTTTTGCAACTCCGACAAAACAAACGAGGGGATCAGCAGCAGCGGGCTGTCGTGAGATACCGTGGCCGACATCTCTTTTGGCCACATACGCTGCGCGTTTTCCTGTAGGTGGATCAAGATATCCGGGTCGGTATTCTTCACCATAAAACGCTTCAGCGGCTCCGCGCCGTTGCTGACCGTATAGTCGAGCCGCTCCGCGGACTGGGTGTCAATTGGCACCGTTTTTACCCGCTGGCTGATTTCGTTGAAAACCGGCGCCATCACAAACAGCGAGGCGGCCAGCGCAATGCCGTAAATCGCCATGTTGGGCGGCACCTGCTGCACGCCCATCGCGTTGCGGGTCAGCATCAGCACCATAGAGATTTTTAAAAAGCAGGTGCAGACAATCATTAAAATCGGCACCAGCGACAGCGCGCCAAGAAACAGCGCCAGCGTCATCGGGTTCAGCGATAAAGCATCCATGCGTCTACCGCGCCAGCGGGTTGTGGCCCGGCAGCATCTGGGTGATTTGCAGGCCAAGGCGGCCCTCCACGTCGACCAGTTCGCCTTTCGCTACCGCATAGTCGCCGTGGCAGAGCAGCGCTTCGCCGGGCGTCACGTTGTCGATCATCACCGTCGCGCCCGGAGCGAGGGCAGAGAGTTCTCCCAGCGTCAGCTGCAGCTGGCCGCAGCGTACCGACAGCGCCAGCGGCAGTACGGAGAAATCCGTGGCTTCCGTCGTCGATCCTTCGTCCCACTGGGGATCGGGAGTGATCGGCTGCTCAAACTCGTCAGGGGGCAAAGTCACGTCATCGTTCTCCATCTCGCTAAGATAAAAATGAGCCGTCGTACCGGGCGTTATCCGCAACTCTCCGTGCAGCAAACGCCCGGCGCAACGGATCGTTCCACGCCCGTCCGGGGCAAAAAAAGGCTGCGGCGGCAGCACCACATCACCGCGCTTCAGCGCGCCTGGCGACAGCTCGACTTCGCCGATAATCAGCGGCAAAGCCAGTGGTAAATCGGGCGGTAGCGGCATGGCTTCTCGCTGCCAGCCGGGTTTGCTCAGAAGACGCGACAGGGTGTCGGCTGAGAGCGCCAGCAGGCTGCGCGCCTCTCTGTCTCCCCATGCCAGCGTCATCACCAGCAGAAATTCGCCCGCTGCTTTTTCTTCCGTTACAGCTATGTGGCCGAACAACGCCAGAAGTTCGCCAGAAAGTTGACTTTGCCACCACGGCCAGTACCAGCTTTGTTCCGGCGCGGTCGCAGGCAGGGCAAAAGTAGGCGTGGCGGCCATCAGCGACAGCACCGCCTGCGCGTCGGTAAATGCCAGCGTGCCCGCTTCGCACTGCCAGACGCTCATTTCGCCGGGCTGATAGCCGTCAGCCAGCGCCAGACGCAGCACGCCCGCTTCACCGGCCAGCTGCCAGGGATAAAAACAGCCCGCGCCAATTTGCCCGCGCAGCCGCGCGGCCTGTTTACTGAGTTTTTTTAGCGACAGCCTGTTCATGCTTCCTGCTCCGACGAGCGTCGTTCGAAACGCAGCCGTACCTGACAGGCCATGCGCTGACGCAGCGACAGACGACAGCGCTCCTGATGCGGCAGCAGGACGCGCCAGGCGGCGGGCTGCAGCTGCAGGGCGATATCCCAACCGCCTGCGGCCAGCGCGGAAAAGCGGGCGTCGACGTGGCCCAGCTTCGGCAAGAGCAGCGTCAGCGTCATCTCAGCGGGCGGGCGCTGCTCCGTGGCAGCGAGCAGATCCGTTTCGATTTCCTGCCACATCGCCATCGCGGGCGGCGCGCCGTAAGCGCTGCTTTCATCCAGCTGCGCAAAGCCCTGCTGCTGAGAATCGGACTGGCTGAAAGGCGGCGGCGTAAACGGCCTCTCGCCCTCTTCCAGCAGTTCGCTGAACAATGCATCTTCTTCACGCGCGGGCTTGCGCGGCTCGCGGCGTAGCGCAACCTTTTCACCGTCGTCGGCAGGCTTCTCTTTACGCTGCGCGATGCGCGCTTCGCCGCGCTGCTCCCTGTGGCGTTCCGTTGTCTGGCGCTGGAGATCGTGCTGCTGTTGCAGCCGCGCCGCCTGTCTCTGTGCGGAAAGGGTAATCATTCGCTTACCTCCTGCTGTAGTAAAAATTCCAGTTTCTCCACATCGCGCTGTCGCTGCCGCGTCTCCTGACGCGCCGCCTCGACGCGCTGCTGCTGATCATGCTGAGCCTGGGTCAGTTCGTGCAGCTTCAGCTGTCCGCTGTGCACCTTTTTCAGCGCCTGCTGCTCCTGTTCGAGGGCGCGTTCCAGCAGATAGCTGGCCTGACGCACGCCGCAGTTTTGCGCCGTGAAACCCGCTCTCAGCTGCTGATAGCCCTGCCGCCGCTCGTTCAGCTGTTCGCCAGCCCGATCTGTTTGCGTCTCCAGCTGGCGCAGCGTCTGCTCCTGCTCGCGCTGCTGTCTTTCACTGCGGTTGAGCCGCTGACGACGGATCGGCAGCAGCAGATCCAGCGTGCGCCGCAGCTCAACGGCGGCGACGTCGGCAACCGGCTCCGGTTCCGGATTAACGTGACGGCGCATAGCGGCTCACCTCTGACAGCTGAAAACAGGTCTGCTCGAAGCCGGACGGCGCGCGCATCGCCTGTTGCAGATAGCCGTTGATGGCGTCCTGCGCCTCTACCGCCGCATCCGTCAGGCTGTCGTTGCCCGGCTGGTATTCGCCCAGCCGGATCAGCATTTCCACCTGCTGCCAGGCCGCCATCAGCTGGCGCACGGCGGTCGCCTCTTTAATCTGCTGGCGCGCCACCACGTTGCTCATGGTGCGGCTGAGGCTGGCAAGAATGTCGATAGCCGGATAATGACCGCGCTCCGCCAGCTTGCGCGTCAGCACGATATGGCCGTCAATCAGCGAGCGCACCTCGTCCGCGACCGGATCGTTCATCGAATCCTGTTCAATCAGCACCGAATAGAGCGCGGTGATCGCGCCGGTAGTGGTTTGTCCGGCGCGTTCAAGCAGGGTTGGCAGCAGCGTATAGACCGAGGGCGGCAGGCCGCCACGTCCCGGCGGTTCGCCGAGCGCCAGGCCGATTTCACGCTGCGCGCGGGCGAAACGGGTCAGGGAGTCCAGGATCAGCAGCACGCTTTTGCCCTGGTCGCGAAAGGCTTCGGCGATGGCGGTGGCGGTAAAAGCCGCGCGGGCGCGCTCCATGCTGCTGCGATCGGACGTGGCGCACAGCAGCACCGTACGGCTGCGCAGCTCGCTATCCAGCTCATGGTCAAGAAACTCACGCAGTTCGCGGCCGCGCTCGCCTATCAGACCAAACACGATCACGTCGCACGGCGTATTGCGCGCCAGTTCGGCCAGCAGCGTGGTTTTGCCGCAGCCTGCACCCGCGAAAATACCCACGCGCTGGCCGACGCCCAGCGTCAGCAGCCCGTCGATGGCGCGCATCCCGGTCGGCAACGGCGTGTCGATCCTGGGTCGGGCCGTTGGCGGCGGCGCATCGCCCAGCACCGGTTTGACATTGTCCGCTTCGCCCGGCAACGCAAACGCGCTGACGCTGCCCGCTTCAATCGGGCGACCAAAGCCGTCCAGCACGCTGCCCAGCAACTGCTCCGACACGCGGATGCTGTGCGGCAGAAACAGCGGCGTCACGCGGGCGCCCTGGGCGATGCCGTCCAGCTGGCCTAAGGCGGAAAGCAGCGTGTGCTGAGGGTTGAATCCCACCACTTCCGCCAGCACCCGCGTGTTGTTTTTGCCCTCAATCTGGCAGAGATCGCCAATGCGGGCGCCCGGCAGGCTGCTCTCCAGCAGAATGCCACTGATGCCGGTAATACGCCCGTAAATAGCCACCGGCGAGAAGCGCGCCAGCCGCTGCTGATGGGCGGTAAACCAGTCGTCAAGCAGAGGAAAATCAGACTTCACCAGTTCACCTTTATCTGTTCCCGACCGGCGAATTCAACTTCGCTGGAGGTGATCGCCACCAGCCGCAAATCGCCAACCTGATCGCCGACAAACAGCCGTTCGCCGGCGTCCGTCACCACGTTAGCCCGCTTGCCGGTGGTGATCTGCACGATGCGGAAAGGCAGCTTCGCGCTGCGCAGTCGCGTATGGTTAACCAGCTGTGGCAGCACGTTATACTGCGCCTGAAAGCGCGTCAGCATCCTGTCGAGGATCTGTAACCGCTCTTTGCTCAGCTCGCCGTTCAGGATCAGCCGTCCTTTATCCATATCGATTTTCACCCCCGGCGTCAGGCCTCGCTCCCGCAGCATCGCCAGCAGCGGCGGCCGCACCTCCTGTAAGGTTTCCAGCATTTTACGGCTGGAAGGCGTGGTGGCGGTCTGCGCCACGGTGGGCTGAAGGATCCAGCTGATAATCGTGAAGCTCAGCAGCAGGATCAGACTGACCGACAGCACCTGAATACCGCGAGAAAAAAGGCGCGAAGGCGCGGGCGCGGAGGCAGCAACCGGTGCGGCGACGGCCGCAGGTGCAACGGGCAGCGGCGCCGCGCGCATCGCTTCCCAGGGCTGCTCCGCCGGCGCCAGACAGAGCCAGACCTCGCCCAGCGCAAAAGGCGTATCGGGCGACAGCGGATCCAGCAGCGTCAGCGGCTTGCCCTCCGCCTGACGCACCTGGCCTTCAATGCCGTGCAGCTGCCAGCGCTCGTCTTCAAAACACAGCGCGGCGTGCTGAGAAGCCACGCCGTCGTCAGTTAATTGCAGATCGGCCTCTTCGCTGTGGCCCAGCGTCCAGCGCCCGCCGCTGACCGGCAATGCCGCTCCCTGATGGCGGCCCGTGAGTACGCGTAGCTCAAACATAATCCGCTCCTCAGGCATCGAAAGCGTCGATGCCCTCCTCCAGTTCAAGACGACCGACAACGTTAATCGCCAGGTTGGTTTGCAGCTCGGCAAACGACAGCACCGGCACCTGATGGAACTCATCCTGAATCAAACCGCGCAGCGGACTGCGCAGATCCTGCGCCACCAGCAGCACCGCCAACGCCGACTGTTCTGGCATAAAGGCGCTGCGCAACTGGGTCAGGATGGCCATCGTTTGTTCCTGCGTCAGCGCAAAAAAGACCTCGTTCTGCGTCTGGCGCAGCGCGTCGCGCAGCTGCTCTTCCATCTCCGGCGTCAGCAGCCAGACGTGCAGACCATCATCCTGCGCGTACTGATAACAGATGTGTTCTTTCAGCGAGATACGCACCAGATCGGTCAGCAGACTGATATCCCGCTCATGCTGACCGTGTTCGATCAGCGCTTCGGCAATGGCGCGCACCGAGCGCAGCGGGATGCGTTCCGCCACCAGGTTTTGCAGCACGTTAGAGAAACGCGCGATCGGCATCACCCGCTGGAGCTCCTGCGCCAGCTCGGGCTGTTCGCTCTCCAGCCAGCCCATCAGCGCGCGCGTCTCCTGCAGACCGATAAAGTTGGGCGCGCTGGCGTGGATGGCGTTTTCCATCCTTTTCATCAGCAGTTCGTGAAAACCCCAGCGCGGCACGTTTTCGTCCTGGAGCACCGCGTGATCGGCGGGCAGCCACAGCAGCGTCGTTTCTCTTCTGGCTTCCGTGCCGGGCTGCACGCCCTCCTGCGCCGCCAACGCTTCATGTTCGTGGCGGCTGACGGCAGGCGTCGTTACGCCAAAAGTGCCGATAACGCGCGGGATCTCGTAGACCGAATAGCGAAACTCATCGGCGGGCTGCTGCTCCTGAAACTCGATATCAAAAGCGGGCAGCGTAAAGCCGTAGTTATAAACGATGCTGTTGCGCAGGCGACGGATAGCCTGCACCAGCTCCAGCGTTTCCGCCGTGCCGCGCGCGTTGGCCGGAAATTGCAGCAGGTAGGGCCGCGTGGGGTTGAACTGGCGTAAATCTTCCGTGCCGTTCAGCTCGGGCGGGATCACCTCGTTTTCCATCTGCGGCTGGCTGGCTACCAGCTCTCTTTTTGTGCGCCACACCTGAAAACTGCCCGAGGCCAGCGTCAGCAGCGCCAGCACCACAAAGACGCCGGTCGGCATCCCCGGCAGCAGCGCAAAGCCGAACATGCCGATGGAGGAAAAAATCCAGGCTTTAGGCTGGCTGGTGAGCTGCTCCGCAATTTCCCGACCGATATTGTTATCCATGCTGCTGTCGCCGTCGGACGAAACGCGGGTGATAATCATCCCGGCCGTCAGCGAGATCAGCAGCGCCGGGATCTGCGCAATCAGGCCGTCGCCGATAGTCAGCACCGAATAGGTGTGCATCGCATCGCCTGCCGGCATTCCCAGCTGCATTACGCCGATGCTGAAACCGCCGATCAGGTTAATAAAGAGGATAACTAACCCGGCGATCGCATCGCCTTTTACAAACTTCATTGCGCCATCCATTGCGCCGAACAGCTGGCTCTCTTTCGCCAGATCGACACGTTTACGTTTGGCGGTATTCACATCGATGATGCCCGCGCGCAAATCGCTGTCGATCGACATCTGCTTGCCTGGCATCGCGTCCAGCGTAAAGCGTGCGGCCACCTCCGCCACCCTTTCCGACCCTTTGGTGATCACCAGGAAGTTCACCACGGTCAGGATCAGGAACATCACCATCCCCACCGCAAGGTTGCCGCCGACCACGAAGGTGCCGAAAGCGGCCACGATATGGCCCGCGTCCTGCTGTACCAGGATCTGTCGCGTGGTGGAAATCGACAGCGCCAGCCGGAACATGGTGGTCAGCAGCAGCACCGCCGGAAAGCTGGAAAACGCCAGCGGCTTGGGCAGATACATCGCCAGCACCACCAGCAGCGAAGAGAGACAGATATTGACGGCAATCAGCGCATCGATCAGCCCCAGCGGCAGCGGAATAATCAGCATAAACACGATCGCCAGCGCAAACATCGCGCCGATGATCTCGGAGCGCTGCATGGCCGCCAGCGCGATGCGGTTGAGGATCAAAAACAGGTTGTTCATACCGCTCCCTGACTTCCCGCGCGGTTCTGGTCATTGATAAGTTTGGTGATGGTAGCGCGCAGCAGCGTCGCTGCTTCCGGCTGATTTTTCTGGTCCCGCCACAGCTTCGGCGGCATATCGTTGACCAGCGGCAGCAGCCCGTTAAGAAAGCGCATCCGCGCCTGCGGCTGTTCGACCTCAAACTCTTTCACGATGGCGGTGATATCGCGCGGCTGTAGCCCCATCTCCGCGATGCCCAGCAGACGTCGGGTCATCGCCAGGCCGTCGAGCGCAGAGAGCGGAATTTTCCCGCCGCTGCGTAGCCGGTTAAGCAGTTTGTCGCTGTGAGCGATCATTTGCGTCAGCTGCCCCGCCTCGCTCAGGGCAACATGGATTTTGTGCAGCGAGCGCGAAGAGAGCGAAGGCGTCAGCGAGGCAATATCCTCCGCCAGCGCGCGCTGTAGAGTACGCAGTCCTGGTACAAACTGCTCACGGCCAAAACGCTCCAGCAGGCTGTCCAGCATTACCGCCGCCGACTGATGCTTAACGATGCCGTGATAGTAGAGATGACGTATCGCCTGCTTTTCCGTGGGATCGGTGGTAAAGCTGGCGATGGCCGAGGCCGTATTCAGCCCGGCCCTTACGCTTTCGCCGTACTGCTCGTCGAGTTTGTTCAGCGCCTCGCCAGCGGCGTTGGCGGTCGCAATATCGCCGCTGCGATCGGCTTCGCGCAGCGTCATCCGCAGCAGCAGATCGCAGCGCGCCGGATCGTTGTCTACAGAGGCCACGAGCTGCTCCGCATCCGGCTCCCGCCCCAGTACCCCTTTCAGGGCACCAAGCCGCGCCTCCAGCTTCTCCTGCTGTTCGTCGTCCAACATCTGGTAGAGTTCGCCAAGCCGCTCGATGCGCTCTACCGCGCCGCGATTGCTGCGTAGATGCTGGGTATTGATCTGCCGACGGTTCAGTCCCTTGGTTTTTTTTTCTACCTTTTCGCTGAACATCATGCCGATCTCTTCCAGCGAATCGGTCAGCGAGGCTGCCGCCAGAGGGGTGTTTACCGGTCTTGCCCGAACCTCCGGGCCAGTGCCCGTGCCCGTTGCTGCCGGACGCGGTATATCCTGCTTTAACACCGTTTTGGCCAGCGCCTGTTGATACTGAAGAGAAGATTGGACTTTTATCATCCCGGCCCCAAAGGTTGATTTCGCGATGGGATTAAGTGGTAAAAAAACGAAGCCGGTTCCCCAATAAATAAAAGTAAAAAAAAGACGACCAGCTGAAACTTTCAACCTCCGTTATTAGTGTAAAAACTTGCACAACTCTTTTTGCTTTTTTGTCGCTATTTGTCTCAGATGATTCTTAGTTAATTCAGAACAACCGCGCTATGACTGCTATTTCATCTTTTTTTTGGCCTGGCACACCCTTTGCAATAACAACGTATCTGAATAATGCCAGGAGCAAAAAAATGTTAACTGCCACGCCAATTGAAATGTCTTTTACCCCGGAAGCCCCGGTCGCCGTTTTATGGCAGGAAATTCTTTGCCAGCAAAATCGCAAGCTGCATAATTTTATTCGCAAGCGTGTTTCAAATCGGGAAGACGTGGAGGACATTGCGCAAATGACCTGTGTGGAAGTGCTGCGCAACAGCCATAAATTTTTAGGCGCGTCGCGGCCGGAAACCTGGCTTTTTGGCATCGCCGCCAATCTGATCCGCAACTACTACAAAACGCACCAGAACCGTTTCCTCTTTGACAGCATCAACGAAGACAACGTGCTGGAGCTGATTCAGGAATGCGATCCCAGCGATATTATCGCTAACGATCAGCTACTCAGCGTAATGGCCGCGTCGATCGATCGCCTGCCGGAAGAGACGCGGCGGATGCTGACGATCCTGGTGGAGCGCAACGGGAGCTACCAGGACGTGGCAACCTCGCTGAATATCCCTTTAGGCACGGTAAAATCGCGCCTGTCGCGCGTGCGTGAATCGCTGAAAAGCACGATAAGCTGAGGAACAGGATTTTTGCAGGCTGATGCGCGTAATAATTAATTATTTGCGATCCGTCACCATTTTCAGAGTCAGGTTAATGGCCTCCTGACAGAATATTTGCTGTACTGAGTCAGTTAAAAAATTTTCTGAGCTGCACGATAAGCTGTAATAATTTATGCTTATTATCCCTTTTTCATTAAACAGAGAGAGAAATGCTTTCGTCTGAGATATTTAGCCTTAACGTGAGTAAAGAGCCTTATAATGGCCGCGCCATTCTGCCCGACTTCGCGCTTGACCGCGTTAACGACGCCATCTATTTGGTGCGTCAGGATGCCCAACTGGCTTATATCAATAATAAAGCCTGCGAAATGCTCGGTTATAATTACCAGGCGCTTATTCGATTAAGCTATTCCGATATTGAAGGCGAACTGCAGGATCCCGACGTCGCCGCGCTGTGGTGGAAACTGAGCCTGCGGCCGGAAGGCATCCGCTTTACCTCGCAGCACCGTATGCATAACGGCGAAATTATCCCGGTCGAGGTTAACTCCAGCGCCTGGGAGCACGAGGGCGAAATGCTGGTGCTGTGCGTGGTGCGCGACGTGCGCGAGCTGAAGCAGCGCACGGAGCGCTATTTGCAGCAGGAGCAGCAGTTTCGCTCGCTGGTGGAAAACTCGCCGGATCTGATCGCCCGCTTCGATACCGATCTGCGCTGCCTCTATGCTAATCCGCGCGTGCTTGATTTAATCGGCTGTAGCGAAGAGAAAGCGCGCGGCTGGCGGCTTACCGACAGCATTCCGTTTGATGAGCCTGGTATGCAGCTGTTTCGCCTGGTTTCCAATACGCTGGCAAGCGGCGAAAAGAGCGAATCGGAACTGGAGGCGCGCTTTGGCGAACGCGCGATGGTGCTGCACGTGCGCTGCGTACCGGAATACGATTTGAAAGGCGAAGTGGTGACAATCCTGGCCGTGGGCCGCGATATCACACGCCTGCGGGAAGTGGAAAACGAAGTGCGCGCCGCGCATCATCAGCTGCGCCTTCTTGCCAGTAATCAGCAGGAGCGCACCGAGCAGGAGCGCAAGCATATCGCGCGGGAGATCCATGACGAGCTGGGCCAGCATTTAACCAGCCTGCGCGCCGGGCTGTCGGTTATCGGCATGCAAAGCAAAAATCCCGCTCGCGTTTCCAGCCAGGTGGATTACCTGATGACGCTGATCGACAGCACCATCCAGGTGGTGCGCGACGTCTCCACGCGGCTGCGCCCCAATATGCTGAACATGGGGCTGATGCCCGCGCTGGAGTGGCTGCGCGACGAGTTTGTCAAAAACGGCGGCTGTAGCTGTATGCTGATCGTCCCGGAAGGCAAGCCGGTAGCGCTCTCCGACCAGGTGGTGACCACGGTGTTCCGCATCGTGCAGGAGTCGCTTACCAATATTTCCCGTCACGCCCGCGCCAGTAAGGTATCTATTATCGTCCAGACCACCCGCGACGCGCTGGTGATCCAGGTACGCGATAACGGCCGCGGTTTCCAGATGCACTCCGTGCGTCACGACGCCTTCGGGCTTTTAGGGATTAAAGAGCGTGTGGATATGCTGAATGGTCAGGTGACCATCACCAGCCGTCCCGGCGAAGGCACGCAGCTGGAACTGACCCTTCCTTTAAAAAACCAGGCCTATT
This sequence comes from Erwinia aeris, assembly GCF_041224955.1. NCBI lineage: Bacteria > Pseudomonadati > Pseudomonadota > Gammaproteobacteria > Enterobacterales > Erwiniaceae > Erwinia > Erwinia aeris. Next base: position 484,899 of record NZ_JBGFFX010000002.1, read on the forward strand.
TTCCGTCAGCAACCAGGGATGCAGGATGAATGATGTCATAAGATTAGTGATCGCCGACGATCACGCCCTGATGCGTGAAGGGCTGAAACAGATATTTGCGCTCGACGACCATATCACCGTCGTGGGCGAGGCTGGCGACGGCGGTCAGGTACTGGAAAGGCTGCGTCTTGGCGGCCTCGATCTGCTGCTGCTGGATATCTCTATGCCCGGCATCAGCGGCGAAGATTTAATTAACCGTATCCGCTCGCAGTATGAAGATCTGCCTATTCTTGTGCTGAGCATGTTTAACGAACCGCAGATCGCCCGTCGCGTGCTGAACTGCGGCGCGGGCGGCTACATCACCAAGGACAAAAATCCGGATGCGCTGCTGGCGGCGATCCGCAGCGTGGCGCGCGGATCGCGCTATATCGACCATGATCTGGCGCAGGAAATCGTCTTTGCCGAATACCAGAACGGCAACCGCGCGCTGCACGAAACGCTGACGACCCGCGAACGCCAGATCCTGCTGATGCTGGCGCACGGCGAAACCATCAACGCCATTGCCGAAGCCCTGGCAATCAGTAATAAAACCGTCAGCACCTATAAGTCGCGCATGATGGAGAAAATGCAGTTCAGCAGCAACGCCGATATCGTCAGATACGCGATCAGCCACCGCCTGGTGCAGTAACTTCGGGCGTTTTGACCTCCGTTTCTTCCACGGGCGGCGTCTCTGCCGCCTGTGGTTTCTCCGGCTGCCAGGCGCGGTGGTGGCGCTTGCTGACCAGGAAAATCGGCGTGGCGATAAACAGCAGCAGGCTGCCCGCCATACCGCAAACCAGCAGGCTGATGCCGCCCGGCCAGCCCGCGCCGGAAGTTAATCCGGCCACGACCAATGCCAGGATAAAGAAGAAGGAAAGCGTCAGGCTGACCGGCCAGATATTGGTAATATCCATATCGCTGAGCGCCATTTTCACCGGTTTCACCGCGCGCTTCTCGGCCTCTTTCTCTGCCCGGATCCTGCCTTTTACCGCTTCCAGATCGATACCCGGCGCAATAAAATCGCCCAGCTGCTGTGGATGATGCAGCTCGTCAAAGACGCGCGCGACGGGCGGGAAGGTCAGCGGCCAGCTGGCGCTGTGCACGCCGTAGGCGGTCAGCGCGGGCAAGGTAATGCGCGGCAGCTGCACGGGTTGCAGATAGCGGTTGTTGTAAACCACCCAGCTCTGGCGCGTTTCACCCCGCATAACGTGATAAAGTCGAAAGCGATCCGCCGGCGGGTAATGCAGATGACTGACGCGCGCGCGTATCGAAGGAATATGATGGTAGCGACAGTAGTTGACCCGACCCTGTCCCTGTGCGGCCAGCAGTACGCCCAGCGCAGGTAAAAAATACCAGGAGGTACCATCCGCCGCGAACGGGCCATTAAGATGCTCAAGAAACCTTGCTTCGCTGCTGCCGTTCAGATGTTCAGGCCACCAGCGCCAGCTGCGGCCAATTACGCGTTCGGTCGGCACGTTAAATACGCCCATCGGCTCCGTTTCCGCAGGCAGAATGGCAAAAGGAAAAATCTTGCTGAAAAAGGTCAGCGCGTCATCCGCCCCATCCCATTCACCGCCTGCTTCCAGGCCATGCAGATTCGAGGTCAGCTCCGCCCAGCCGTTTTTACCCAGCAAATCGACCTGATATTTGGTATCCGCCAGCCTTTTACCCAGCCGCAGAATCGACGACGGAATGCCGTCCAGCGGCAGATCGGGCACCTGGAAAGCGATGTCTGTTTGTTCTTCCATACTGCAATAATCCCCAAAGGCGAGCGCCCGCCCATTCGGTCAGATAATAAAAAGAAGCCGCAAGGCTGAATATAAAAAGCTGCGCCAGCGGCCGACGGCAGCCACGCCAAAAAATTTGACTTAAGTTAAAAAGTTGCGACAATTCAAAAGATTATACGTACCAGCCTTGTTATCTGGCAACCAATGAAATAACCCGCGACAAGAAAAAGGATGAGGTTCGCCGCGCCAGGAAAATAGTCGTTAAAAAAGAAAAGGTAAGCATAGACGGTTAATCCACAATTAAAGTAGCAGAATAATGAAAGGGAGCGATTCGGCAGAATAACTACGCTTAAGTTAAATTGGCGGTAACAATAACTTTTGTTTTTTTGCCACGTCGGCCGATGCTTTCTGATAGCCAGACGAGCTGATGCGGCTCGCAAATCACGCCAGCCTTGTTTCATGCATTTTCATTATTTTATGCGCCGTTATCCAAAACTAAAAAGCGATACCCTTCTGCGGCCAAAAAGCGCCTGTTCGTTATTGACGGAAAAAATGAGAGGCATAAAGTTGATCCGCACCGCAGCAAAACGGCACTGGCCTGAAACATCAGCGCGGCAGCACTCAGGAGAAGCAAAACGACAAGGTGAGGCAGCATGGTAAACGCGAATCATCCCAGCTCGCGGGCCGGTCGTTTCAGCAGGAAGCAACGCAAAAGGAGAAGGCATGCAAGTCAAAATCGCAAAACTTGAATCTGACGTGGATAACATCAAAAACCATATCAGCGATATCAGAACGGACCTGCGGGAGATGCGTTACGATATCGACAAATTAAACATCAATCTGCGTCTGGAAATGAAATCCGACTTTCGGCTGATGTTTGCTGCGCTTATTACCTCGGTGCTGGGGCTGGCGGCGCTGATGGCGAAAGGGTTTTACTGGTTTTAAACCGGCATAGGGCAAACCGGCGCAGCCGTTGCGCTTACGCCAGGCCTACCGCAACCCTACGTACAGCATCACAACCTTTATCGCTCTGCTTCAGGCTGGCCGCCACTCTCTTACCGCAATGCCACAGTCAGAGGGCAGAAAGGGCTGAGCGGATAAGCGGACCGTTTGGCGCATGGACGCGCCAACCGAGCCTCCAGGGAAGGATTCACGGCGTGTCCGTGTTCCGATCTGCCCTTGCTGCTTTACATCAGGCTGGCCGCCACTCTCTTACCGCAATGCCACAGTCAGAGGGCAGAAAGGGCTGAGCGGATAAGCGGACCGTTTGGCGCACGGACGCGCCAACCGAGCCTCCAGGGAAGGATTCACGGCGTGTCCGTGTTCCGATCTGCCCTTTCTGCCTTACATCAGGCTTGCCGCGACTTCTACTCCGCAGCTAAATTAAAAATGCTTAAAGCGCCATCTGTAACAGCAGGCAGCCTGCCAGCCCACATACCGCAATAATTGTTTCCAGCACTGACCAGGAGCGCAGCGTCTCCCCGATGCTCAGGTTAAAGTACTCTTTAAACAGCCAAAAACCCGGATCGTTAACGTGCGAGAAAATCACGCTGCCGGATCCCACCGCAATCACCATCAGCTCCGGGCTGACGCCCGTGGTGACAATAATCGGCGCCACAATCCCGCCTGCGGTGATCGCCGCAACCGTGGCCGACCCCAGCGCCAGACGCAGCGCGGCGGCAATAGACCATGCCATCAAAATAGGCGATACCGAACTGCCCTCCATCAGGCTGGCGATATATTTATCCACGCCGCTGTCGACCAGAACCTGCTTAAAGGCACCGCCGCCGCCGATAATCAGCAGCATCATGGCGATGATTTTAATGGAATCGCCCAGCGTGTCCGTAATTTGCTCCATGGTGCGGCCACGATTCAGCCCAAACGTAAAGATGGCAATCAGCACCGCAATCAGGGTGGCCATAATCGGATCGCCGAAAAACTCCGCGTACGGCAGCAATACATGCCCTTTTGGCAGCACCATCTCCGCCACCGCGCGCACCGCCATCAGCACTACCGGCACCAGCGCCGTCCAGACGCTGACTGCAAACGTCGGCATCTCCGCTTCGCTAAAGCTCTTCGGGTTATACAACCCCTGCGGCACCGGCTTATCAATGCCTTTTAAAAAGCGTGCAAATACCGGCCCGGCCAGGATTACCGTCGGGATCCCCAGCAGCGTGCCGTACAGCAGCGTTTTGCCCATATCGGCATGAAACAGCGTTGCTATAGCCGTGGGGCCTGGGTGCGGCGGCAGAAACCCGTGCGTCACCGAAAGCGAGGCCGCCATCGGCACGCCAACAAACAGCAACGGCACGCGGGCCGCCGCCGCGATCGACAATACCAGCGGCAGCAGCAGCACAAAGCCAACTTCGTAAAACAGCGCGAAGCCGACGGTAAAGCCAGTCAGCACCACCGCCCACTGAATGTGATCCTTGCCAAACTTATTGATAAGCGTAGTGGCGATGCGCTGCGCGCCGCCGCAGTCCGCCAGCAGCTTCCCCAGCATTGCGCCAAATCCCATAATCAGCGCCAGACTGCCCAGCGTACCGCCAACGCCGGCTTTTATTGAGGTAATAACTTTATTGACGGGCATTCCCTGCATAACGCCCACCGCCAGCGCCACGAGGATCAGGGCGATAAAACCGTTCAGCTTGAAACGAACCATCAGCAACAGCAGCAGCGCTACGCCGATGACGACAAAGAGTATTGGCATGATGTTTCTCCGGCAGCCTGTGGGCCGCTTCTGTTTTTCTGCCAGATGCGGCAGGCATAAGTAGGGAACAACAGACAGGTAGTGACCTGCTGCTGGCATGTTAACGGTAACATGGCGCAACTAAAATGGGCTGCCGCAGAGGAATTTACAATTTGAGATGAAGATCAAACTTTTGTTACTACCGTTTTTTACGTAACGATAACAACTTTGAGGAGTAACCAGCCTGACTGCAAGGCCAACCCTGTTTTAAACAGCGGTCTGCCTTTTAATCAACAAGCCAATACCGGCAACGCCAAAAAGAGCGCAAAAGCTGACTCAATCAGACGCCGCACACAGGTAAGTTTGGGCGGCTATAGCGGTTTGGAAAAGCGGCGTATGGCTGCCGAATACCGCCCGGCACAGAAACCTACTCATAACGTCAGCAGCTAAAGCCAGCGAGGGCGCCTGCCCTGCCGTATCGCCACGCTCATCATGGCCAGATTGTTTGGACCGACGCTAAGGAAGCCAGATACATCGGTAATAATGTTAACAATATGGCCGTCATCCTCCTGTCCCTGTGGCAAATCCATACACATACTTTTTAGTCCGCCAACTTGACCTGCAACAAGCAAATTTGACTTAAAGCCAAAGATAATGTAACAAAATGATTCTGTATGCATCGAAATGCGTTTTTCTGGTTTAACATTTACATTGCTTTGCGTAACGATGATTGCTTTCGGGAACTATCAGCCCGGTGGTAACAATCATTCACGCAATTTTTAAACCTCAGAAATCCTAATGGCAACATAAAGATAACATTAGCTTCTGTAGGGGCGTTAATCGGCAGTTTAATTTCCAATTTGTGCGCTTATTCGCAGGATTGATATTCTGTTAAGTTTCTGTGCTACGCGCTATTATAAAAAAAAGATAAGTTTCTTTTTTTATTGGCTCACCCGTCCACAGGCGTCAAAACGCAATGAAAACGTTTTCACGCGCTGAAAAGCACATTATTTTTACAAAAATGTAGCAAGAGGTAATTATAGTTTAACAATAGGAGTCAATAATTTAACGCAGCGGTGAAACAATTCATCGCAAAGATCCATGCTGTTATATCTGAGATTCCTATTACTGTTGCTACTCCTTCTCCCGATTTGGTCTCAGGATCAAACTTCGTTGAAATAACCGCATAAACAGGGACTGCACTGCAGCTCTATTGTTAACGTGCGGTAAATAAAAAAGAAAGGCAGTTTATGTTAGATCGAGGTCAGCAATGTTTGGATTAGATGCGTTCCACCTGGCGAGGATACAGTTCGCGTTTACCGTTTCCTTCCATATTATCTTCCCGGCTATCACCATCGGGCTCGCCAGCTTCCTGGCGGTGCTGGAAGGTCTGTGGCTGAAAACGAAAAACGAAGATTATCGCGACCTGTACCACTTCTGGTCGAAAATCTTCGCCGTCAACTTTGGTATGGGCGTGGTGTCCGGCCTGGTGATGGCGTATCAGTTCGGCACCAACTGGAGCGGCTTCTCGCAGTTTGCGGGCAGCATCACCGGTCCGCTGCTGACCTACGAAGTGCTTACCGCATTCTTCCTGGAAGCCGGCTTCCTGGGCGTGATGCTGTTTGGCTGGAACCGCGTGGGGCCGGGCCTGCACTTCTTCGCGACCTGCATGGTAGCGCTGGGCACCATCATCTCTACTTTCTGGATCCTCGCCTCTAACAGCTGGATGCAGACGCCGCAGGGCTATGCCATTCAGGATGGGCTGGTGGTGCCGGTAGACTGGTTTAAGATTGTCTTTAACCCGTCCTTCCCGTTCCGCCTGCTGCATATGTCCACCGCGGCTTTCCTGGCGAGCGCCTTCTTTGTTGGCTCTTCCGCTGCCTGGCATTTGCTGCGCAAAAACGACACGCCGGCAATTCGCAAAATGCTCTCTATGGCATTGTGGATGGCGCTGATCGTATCGCCAATCCAGGCGGTGCTGGGCGATGCCCACGGTTTGAATACGCTTGAGCATCAGCCGGCAAAAATCGCGGCGATTGAAGGCCACTGGGAAAACCCGCCGGGCGAACCTACCCCGCTGATCCTGTTCGGTATCCCGGATATGGAGCAGGAAAAAACCAAATACGCGCTGGAAATTCCTTACCTGGGCAGCCTGATCCTGACGCACAGCCTGGACAAGCAGGTGCCGGCGCTGAAGACCTTCCCGAAAGAGGATCGTCCTGACTCGCTGATCGTGTTCTGGTCATTCCGCGTGATGGCCGGCCTGGGCATGCTGATGATTACCCTGGGCGTGGTCAGCCTGTGGCTGCGTTATCGCAAACGCCTGTACACCTCGCGTCCTTTCCTGTGGTTCGCGCTGCTGATGGGCCCTTCCGGTCTGATCGCGCTGCTGGCGGGCTGGTTCACCACCGAGATTGGTCGTCAGCCGTGGGTGGTTTATGGCCTGCTGCGTACCAAAGACGCGGTATCGGCGCACGGCGAGATGCATATGAGCATCAGCCTGCTCGCCTTTATCCTGGTCTATATGTCGGTGTTCGGCGTGGGCTATATCTACCTGTTTAACCTGATCAAAAAAGGACCGAAACAGGGCGAAGGCCACGATGAACCTGAAGGCGGCCCTGGCACACGTCATACTCAGGCGCGTCCTCTGTCTGCCGTGAAAGAAAAGTTAAACGCGCCGGAAAAGGATAAATAACGTGGGCATTGATACTTCTATTATCTGGTTCACCATCATCGTCTTCTCGACGCTGATGTACATCGTGATGGACGGATTCGATCTGGGTATCGGTATTCTGTTTCCGTTCAATAAAGATGCCGCCGAGCGCGACATGATGGTCAATACCGTCGCGCCAGTGTGGGACGGCAACGAAACCTGGCTGGTACTGGGCGGCGCGGCGCTGTATGGCGCCTTCCCGCTGGCCTATGCGGTGATCCTGGATGCGCTTTCCGTGCCGCTGACCCTGATGCTGATTGGTCTGATCTTCCGCGGCGTGGCGTTTGAGTTCCGCTTTAAGGCAACCGAAGTGCACCGTCCGTTCTGGGACAAGTCCTTTATCGTGGGCTCGTTCCTGGCGACCTTCAGCCAGGGCGTGGTGCTGGGCACCTTTATCAACGGTTTTGAAGTAACTAACCGTGCCTACAGCGGCCCTGAGCTGCTGTGGCTGACGCCATTCTCGCTGTTCTGTGGTCTGGGTCTGGTCGTGGCGTACGCGCTGCTGGGCAGCACCTGGCTGATTATGAAAACCGAGAACGAGCTGCATCGCAAAATGACCGCGATCACTAAGCCCCTGCTGCTGGTGCTGCTGGCGATTATCGCTATCGTCAGCGTCTGGACGCCGCTGGAGCACGCCGACATTATGCATCGTTGGTTTACGCTGCCTAACCTGTTCTGGTTCCTGCCGGTACCGGTACTGGTGCTGCTGGCTTCCATCGCGCTGTTGCGCGCGCTGAAGCGTCATGCGCACTACTCGCCGTTCCTGCTGACGCTGGCGCTGGTTTTCCTGGGCTTTACCGGTCTGGGCATCAGCGTGTGGCCAAACATTATTCCGCCACACATCACCATCTGGATGGCGGCGTCGCCACCGCAGAGCCAGGGCTTTATGCTGGTTGGCGGGCTGCTGATTATCCCGGTTATTCTGTTCTACACCTTCTGGAGCTACTACGTGTTCCGCGGGAAGATCAAACCGGACGAGCATTACCATTAATTACGGCTTATCGGAGGATAGTATGGTTGAAACTCAGCAGGCGCCTAAGCTTCCGGTGTGGAAACGCATCCTGTGGCTGGCCGTCATTTATGCAGGCAGCGTGCTGGCGCTTGGCGTTGTCGCGACACTGTTTCGCTTTATGATGACCGCAGCTGGCATGAAGTCTCACTGATACTCTGATTGCCGGTTGTTTGAAAGCCCACGTCCGCGTGGGCTTTTTTTATGCCTGGCGTACTTAAAGCGCGTAAGGCCAGGAACTATCCGAGCCTTTTACCGCTTTTTCTTTACATCATTCATAAATTTACACACAACCGCAGCGGCAAGCCTTCACTGATGGTCTATGCTTTAATTTCTCATGAGGAAATCATGTCATCAAGAAGGAGGCACTATGAGTCTACTAGATAAAGCTAACGATAAAGCCGAAGAAGCGCTGGGCAAAGGCCAGGAGCAGTTTGGTAAGGCCGCCGAGTCTCCGGAGCATGAGTTCAAAGGCAAGGTTCGTCAGGGCGCAGCCAAAGCTTCTTATGCCGTTGACGATGCGCTGGACTGCGTGAAGACCAAAACGCAGGATTCCCCTTTCGTTTCGCTGGCGATTGCCGCGGGCGTGGGCTTCCTTGCCGCGAAGATTTTCGGTCGCCGCTAGTCGCGTAACGTTACTGCATCAGGGCCGGTTATCCGGCCCTTTTTTTTGCCCGTCATTCGTCGTTTTGTCCGTTTTCCCCCCCGCCCTCGCCCGCACAGGCCCTGCAAACCGTGATCCATGCCGCTTTTTTGGCAAAACCCGGACTTATTCAGCACTATTTATAACAATAAAATTCCGAATTAGTGCTTTCATTCTGCCGCACAGGCCATCGCTCCCGCCTTTAGCCAGCCGTTTCCTCCTTACAGTACGCATTGTGCCGGAGATAATGCTGATAAAAGCATGATGGCCGCGACCGCGTTTCCGCTTGTGGAAGCGCAGCGCTATCACTAAAACAGGGTTTCCCAATATGAAAAGCGAATCCACCTTGAAAAGAACAGTGGCGTTCTGTGGTGTTGGATTACTGCTGGCCTCCGGCCAGGCGCTGGCGGACTACGCGCCGCTCAGCATCGACTCGCCTTACGCCTTTGGCGACTGGGGCGGCAACCGTAGCCAGCTTGAGCAGGACGGCGTGCAGTTTCAGGTGAACTACACCATGGAATCCGCCAGCAATTTCTCCGGCGGCTATAACCAGTCCACGTCGGCACGCTATACCGATCAGTGGGGCTTCGGCACCACGCTGGACCTGGAAAAACTGCTGAACTGGACCGATACCCAATTTCAGGCAACCATCACCAGCCGTAACGGCCAGAACCTGACGGATTATATCAACGATCCGCGCTCCGGCGGCCTGTCATCGGTGCAGGAAGTCTGGGGACGTGGACAAACCTGGCGTCTGACGCAGTTCTGGATCAACAAAGGCTTCTTTGACCACACGGTGGAAGTGAAAGCGGGTCGCGTAACCGTGGGTGAAGACTTCGACAGCTGGCCAAGCAAGTTCCAGAACCTGGCGTTCGGCGGCGGTCAGGCGGGCAACTGGCGTGGCGATCGCTGGTATAACTGGCCGGTTTCCCAGTGGGGCGGCCGCGTGAAGTTCAACTTTACGCCGGAAGTCTTCCTGCAGGTCGGCTTCTATAACCAGACGCCTTCCAACTACGACACCGGCAACGGCTTCCGCCTTGACGGCAGCCCTACCGAAGGCAATCTGGTACCGGTCGAGCTGGGCTGGCAGCCGACGCTGGGCGCGGATAAGCTGCAGGGCAACTACCGCGCGGGCTTCTACTACTCTTCGGTAAAAGGCGACAACTACAGCTCTTACAGCAACGGTCAATACGGCGAGGATAACCACTCTTACGGCGGCTACCTGCTGTTACAACAGCAGCTGTTCGCGATGGGCGGCGATAACAAGCGCGGCCTGAGCATTGTGGCCCAGGGCGTAATGAACGATCACAAGACCTCGAAAACCGACAATTACCAGTCGCTGGCGCTGGTCTGGACCGGGCCGTTTGACTCCCGTACGGAAGATGAAATCGGTATCGGCGCGGCGCGTATTCACGTCAATGACGACTACAGCAAAATGCTGCGTCAGACCAACCGGGAAAACGGCGTGAACGATTACGATAATCCAACTTATCTGCCGATCCAGAGCGGTTCGGAATATAACTACGAGATTTATTACAACGCGCATGTCACTAACTGGATGAACCTGCGTCCTAACCTGCAATACGTTGCTTCGCCGGGTGCAGTCAGTGAAGTGAAAGACGCCTTTGTTGGCGGCATTACCGCAACCATCAACTTCTGATGGTGTTCAGGCGGGCTTTACGGCCCGCTTTTTTTCCCCGCAATGCCTCTTCCCTTACGTTATCAATCCACACAAACGCCGTCGTTTACTGCTGCGCATAGCTGAGGGTGACGGGCGCATCAGGCAATTTAGTAAAGCGGGTAATAATCTGGTGGAAATCGGCGGTGGGATCCAGCTTGCTGAACGCCTGTGGATAAAGATCGCGCGCCAGAATTTCCATCCCGATAATGTTATACGGGTGATTGTAGAAATGATGGTAAATCCCGTACACCCTGCCCTGCTGCACCGGCGTAATCTGCTGAAGTCCGCTGCGGTTGACCAGCGTGGTAAAGGTCGTTTTTACCTCCTGCGGCAACACGTTATAGCCAAACGGCAGCACGTTTTTATTCGGCCGTTTCGAGCCTGTCATAATATAAACGTCCGGTTTCATGGCGATAATTTTCTCCAGCGCGACGAAGCCTGAAGCCCCGGGCAGCAGCGCCGAGCCGATGTTTTTACCGCCAACGGCTTCTACCAGACCGCCCCAGCCGTTATGGCCGTGCGTAAAGCAGCAGCTGTCCGAGTTGCCCGCTATCGGTTCAATAAAGACCGTAGGTTTTTTAGCGATCTGCCCAATGGTTTGCTGCATGGCATCAAAACGCTGGTGATAAAAATCCGTATAAGCCTTCGCGCGCGGCTCCTGGTTCAGCACCTTGCCCAGCAGCGTGATGCTGTTGGCAGTGTTCTGCGCCGGGTGCAGTTCATAATCGATAAACATGACCGGGATATGCAGGCGCTGCAGCGTATCCAGCACGCCAGTTTGCTTTAATGCCGCTTTGGCGCGCAGCTGAGCGATCATCAGATCCGGCTGCTGTGCCACCACGCTTTCCAGATTCACCTGTCCCTGGTCATTAAAGCCCATATCAATGATCTTAGCTGCATCCGGCCAGGTTTTACTGAGCAGCGCCCAGGTCTGCGGATCCTGCTTTTTCGGCAAGTTATTCCAGGCTACGACGCGATGAAAAGGGTTCTCCCGATCAAGCAAGGCCAGCGCCATGATGTCACGACCGTCCTGCAGGATGACATGCTGCGGTTCTTTGGCCAGGGTAATGTTTTGATTATCCATATCGGTAATCTGTAGCGGATAGGTAGTCGCGGCGGCGCCCGCAGACACAGCCAGGGAAGCCAGTAACAGCCAGCGGCGGATCATTGCATCTCTCCTTTAAAAATAAGCGAGGCTGACTATACCGATAATCATTCTGCATTGCTTCTCTTTCGGCGGCGCTCCTGTTGGGCAGGCTTTGCGCCCTGTCGCCAGCCTATAAAAAAAGGGCAGCCCGAAGGCCGCCCTTGTTATCCGTCAGAAGCCAGCGGCTTCGGACTTATTTTTTCGCATCGTCCGGCAGCGCATAGGCAACGATATAGTCGCCCAGCTTGGTGCCGAAGGAGCCGTGACCACCTGCCGCGATCAGCACGTACTGCTTGCCGTTCACTTCATAGGTCATTGGGGTTGCCTGGCCGCCAGCTGGCAGACGCGCTTCCCACAGTTTTTCGCCGTTGGTGACGTTGAACGCACGCAGATAGTTATCCGCCGTTGCGCCGATAAACATCACGTTACCCGCCGTAGAGATTGGGCCGCCCAGCATAGGCATACCCATTTTGAACGGCAGCGGCACCGGCGAGCTGTCACGAACGGTACCGATGCGTTTTTTCCACACGATATCGTTGGTTTTCAGGTCAACCGCAGAGATGTAGCCCCATGCTGGCTGCTTACAAGGGAAGCCCAGCGGAGACAGGAACGGGTTCAGGGTCACGCCGTACGGCACGCCGTACTGCGGCTGAACGCCAGTCTCGCTGCCGCTGCCGCCTTTGTCGTTCTCATCCGGCCACATTGGGTTGTTTGGACCACGTGGGATCAGACGGGAAACGAACGGCAGCGCCATTGGGTTGGTAATGGCAATCTGACGATCGGTATTAACTGAAATACCGCCCCATTCGAACATGCCCAGGTTACCCGGGAATACCAGGGTGCCCTGCTCTGACGGTGGCGTGAACGGGCCTTCATAACGCAGGCTGTGGAACATCACGCGGCAGATCAGCTGATCGTAAATCGTCGCGCCCCACATGTCCGCGCCGGACAGCTTGTCTTTTGGACGGTAGGTCAGCTCAGAGAAGTGCTGAGTAGGAGACAGACGGTCGCCTTTTGCCGGGCCCTGAGGCACTGGCGTTTCTGGCGCAGGAACGACTTCTTTACCGCTACGACGATCCAGAACGAAGATATCACCGGTTTTGGTTGGTACATAGATAACCGGAACGGTGCTGCCGTCTTTAACGGTAATGTCCGCCAGCGTCGGCTGGGCCGGCACATCCATATCCCACAGATCGTGGTGAACGGTCTGGTAGAACCAGGCCACTTTACCGGTGGTCGCATTCAGCGCCAGCATACCCGTCGCGTAACGCTCCATTTCTGGCGTGCGGTTACCGCCCCAGATATCCGGCGTAGCTACGCCAATTGGCAGGTAAACCAGATCCAGTTTGGCATCGTAAGCAGCAGGCGCCCACGAGTTAGGTGAGTTAGCCACATAGTGCTGCTCGCCTTCCGGCACCACGTTCGGATCTTTCGCGCCCGGATCGAATGCCCACAGCAGTTTACCCGTGTTGACATCGAAACCACGCACCACGCCAGAAGGCTCTTTGGTGGAGTAGTTATCGGTTACCGCACCGGCCACAACGATAGTGGTATCGGTAACGATTGGCGGAGAAGTCGGTTCGTAAGCACCAGCACGCGCGTTAGGCATGTTCTGCTGCAGGTTCAGCTTGCCGTTTTCACCGAATTCCGGACACAGCGCGCCGGTTTCCGCATCCAGTGCGTACAGGTGACCATCGTTCACCGGCAGGATAATGCGACGTGCGCACAGCGCAGGCTTGCCGCCAGCCGGCACATCGGCCGCCGCCGGGGTTTCATGATAGGAAACGCCACGGCAGGTTACGTGCTGGAAGGAAGGATCGGTTTTCAGCTGCGGATCGAATTTCCACTTCTCTTTACCGGTAGCCGCATCCAGCGCAAACAGGATCTGGTGAGGCGTACACAGGTACAGGGAATCACCGATTTTAATCGGGGTGACTTCGTCAGTCATTTCGCCCGGATCGGTTGGGCGCTTCATATCGCCGGTACGGAAGGTCCACGCTTCTTTCAGCTGGCCAACGTTTTTATCGTTGATCTGCGTCAGCGGCGAATAGCGAGTGCCGGCCTGGGTACGACCGTAAGCAGGCCAGTCGCCGGCAGCGATGCCGTCAGCCGATTTTTCAGCGTTCGCGGCCTGTTCCGTGCTGAGCGAGCCGTTGATTTCCTGCGGATCGTTGAACACCGCGTAAGCCAGGGCGATAACCGTAACCACCAGCACCGCGCTCAGCGCGCCGCGTGCCGCTTTGCCCTGAGACAATCCACGGTAAACGAAAGGCAGCACCAGCCACAGGCCGAGGAAGAAGGTCACGTCCAGACGCGGCGTCAGCGCCCAGAAGTCTGAGCCTACTTCCCACAACGACCAGATAAGCGTTGCCAGCAGGAATACCGCATACAGCATCAGCGCTGAAGAACGGCGACGGAACAGCAGCCAGGCAACAACCAGTTCAACCACACCCGCGATGATGTAGTAGAACGAGCCGCCGAGTTTGGCCAGCCAGATACCGCCAATCAGCAGGTATAACCCGCTGAGTGCGGCAAATACAGCCGTAAGGATCACGAGAGTCCGTGATAACGGTGCTTTACTTTGCATAGTATGGACCTTACCAAAATTTAACGTCTTCGATTAGGCAGCAGCCCAATCGTAAAAAAACACCCGGTTACATACAGCTTATCCATCCCGGTGCTTTGAACCTGCCGCCAGGCTTACGCCCGACGGCAGGCTGTTCTGGATTAGAGTTTACATAAAGGTATAAGTGAGCGTTGCGCCGACGCCGTAATTCCGTCCCGGCGCCGGTTCGTAGTAGCGTCCGTTGCCTTCGTTAACGATGACCGATCCGACGTACTCTTTGTCAAACAGGTTATCGACGCGGGCAAAGGTATCGAGCGACCACTTATCCCAGTTAAAACGATAGCCGCTATTCAGGCTGGCAACGGTATAGGATGGCGCCTTAGCGTCATTTTCATCGTCGGCCTGAATGCTGCCCATATAGCGGACTTCCGCGCCCGCGTGCCAGCCCTCTTCCGGCAGCCAGCCTAAAGAAGCGTAGCCCATATTCTTCGCCACACCCGGCAGGCGATTGCCGGAAGGCGTACAGCTGCCAGCGCTATCGCAGGTTTCGTTGCGGTAGGTAGCGTCCAGCAGCGTCCAGGCCATTTTCAGCTGCCAGTTTTCGGCGAACTGTTGATCGAGCGCCAGCTCCAGGCCGCGACGCCGGGTTTTACCCGCGTTTTTATACACGGAGCGGCCGTTGCTGCTTTGCGCCACCACCAGCTCGTTATCGGTATTGGTCTGGAACAGCGCGGCGGTAAATAAACCGTAGCCGATACGGGTTTTGCTGCCCAGCTCGAAGGTGTCGCTGGTTGACGGCTTCAGGCCCAGGTTCAGCCCGGTCTGGCTGCCGCTGATGGAGCGGTAGGAAAGCTCGTTAATCGTCGGCGTTTCAAAACCGCGACCGGCAGAGAAGTAAAGATTGGAGGCGTCGGTCAGCGCATAATTCAGCGAGCCCATCGGCAACAGCTTGTGATAGCGCTTGCTGCCGCTGTCGTCACCGTTGCCGGCGGTCATATAATAGTCGGTGGAATCAAAGCTGACGGTGCTGTAGCGCAGCCCGGCATCCAGCGTCCATTTTGGGGTCAGGTTCCAGCTGGTTTGCAGATAAGGATCGAGATTCCACATCACGTTCTTTTCGTTGCGGCGCTGGCTGCCCTTTTCGCCCAACAGCGTGCTGCCGTTATCGATACGGTAATTTTCAAATCCCTGACGACGTTCGGTCAGGGTTTCATAGTCCAGGCCGCCGATCAGGCTGAACGGCACGGAACCGAGCCGATCGTCGTGCTGCCAGCGCGTATCCACGCCGGAATATTTACGCTCCAGCACGATCACGCCGCCCGGATAAGCCGGGTTTTTCTGTACGGCGACGGGGATCGACTGATACTGCGTGGTGTGACGCTCGCCGTGCCAGGCCGTCAGCGTAAGCCGATCGTTATCGCTCATTTCGCGCTGATAGCGCAGGCCCAGCTGGGTCTGGTCAAGACTCTTGCGAGTATTGTAGGCCTCACCGCGCGGCGACTGGCGAGGGTTCGCTTTCCACTCGTCGCGGGTCAGGCCGCCCGGATCGTTGGCATCCACCGAAACGCTGTTAAACATCAGCGTCAGCGTGCTGACATCATCGATACGCACGCCGAATTTGCCGTTGCCCAGGCTTTTTTGCGTGCCGCTCTGGTCGCGGAAACCGTGCGTGGTGAAACGCGACCCGGAAATCATATAGTTTACGTCGCCCGCATGCGTACCGTCGCCGGTGGCGCCGCTCGCTTTAACGCTGTTGCGCCAGCTGCCGTAGCTGCCGTAATAAGTGCCTGCGGTTAAGGTGGTCGGCTGGCTGCCGGTTTCGCTGTCGATATTTACCACGCCGCCGGAAGCGTTGCCGTAAAGGGCGGAGTAAGGGCCGCGCAGCACTTCAACCTTATCAACCGAATTGATATCTATATTAGACGTCTGGCCCTGCCCGTCCGGCATGGTGGACGGGATGCCGTCAACATAGACGCGCACGCCGCGCACGCCGTACATGGAACGGCTGCCAAAGCCGCGAACGGAGAGCTGGAGATCCTGTGCGTAGTTCTGTCGATTCTGAATTTGCAGGCCGGGCACGCTGCCCAGCGTTTCTGACAGATTCACCTGCGGCGCGCTGTTGCGCAGCTGCTGACCGCTGACCACGCTGACGGCGGCTGGCGTATCCAGTTCAGAAAGCCCGCTGCGCTGTTTGATGACCATCAGCGAGCTCTCCGGCGTGGAGGCGGCATCCTTCTGCGCGGCGGCAGACTGTGCATGGCTGGTCGCAGGCTGAAGCAGGACCAGCGGCGTCAATAAAAGAGCAGATTTTCTATTCACAGGATTGGTTCGGTTGATCAATTCGTTGCCAGAATGCGTGCAGCCTGACGCCCGATAAAGCTTCTCTGCTGTCGATAAAATCGCCAGCGCAGAAAAAGTATACAAGCTGTTTTGAAACTTGCCTGCTAATCCCCTGCAAAATAAGGGTAATTGCGTTTTCCGCCCGTGCAAACGCCTGTGCGCAGGCTGAGAATAAGATGAAAGTATCAAAAACGTCCGGATTGTAGCACTCAATAACCTGTTTGCAACCGTTGTTAAAGATTTGGCTGAACTGATTCAGCAATAAGCCACAAAATGATAATAGGTTCGTTACATCCCCGCGCGGTGCGGCTTGACCCCGCTTTTTGTGCGGTTTTGCGCTTTTACAGGGTGGATCCAGAGCGAAGGCTATACTTAGGCCATTATCCGTTGTTAAGGGAATATCATGCGCTGGCTGGATCCACTAAAACTCTCCGACCTTTTCCCCACGACGGCTTTACTGATTGCGGCCCCGCTGCTGCTGTCTGCCTGTTCCTCCGGCAATAGCGGTATGGTTTGCGAAGGTAAAGTCGAAACGCTGAGCGGCCAGGTTCTGGGCAATACCGAAGGTAAAATTATCGACCGCTTTACCTCTTTTCACGTCACTATGGACAAGCTGAAGCTGGAAAGCGGCGAGCTTTACTCCAGCAACCCGCAGCAATATATTCCTTCTGCCGTGACCAGAGAGGGCTGGCTGGCGCAGCGGCTTTCCGATACCCGCTTTAGCGTGATCAACGCGCAGCAGGACAGGATGATTACCTTCAGCTGCCCTGCGCGCGCCATCTGAGTGCGCAAACCTGTTTTTATTTTAAGTGCCGAGGGACAGAAATGATCGTCAGTCAGTTAGCAAACCGACAAACCTTTTTCGGCCGTGGCAGCCTGAACAAGCTGGTGCCATTGCTAAGCGAAGATCCGCAGCCGACGCTGCTGTTTTGCGCCAACTCGTTTTTACAGAGCGAAGCCTGGCAAAAAATAAAAGCCGAGCTGGAGCCGCTGCTGATCGGGATTGAAGTAGTGCGCCACGAAGCATCGCCTGAAGAAATCGACGGCTGGGTGGCACGCTGGCGCGAGCGGGCCGCGCGCGTGGTGGCAATTGGCGGCGGCAGCGTGCTGGACGCCGCTAAAGCCTTTGCCGCCGTAAGTCAGCATCCGTTAAATACTCTGCGCTATCTGGAAAAGGTGGGCGATACGCCGATAAGCGGCAACACGCTGCCCGTGATTGCGGTACCAACCACGGCCGGAACCGGCAGCGAGGCGACGCAAAACGCGGTGGTAACAGATAAAGCCGACATCAAAGTGAAGGCTTCGCTGCGTCACGCCCATTTTGTGCCGCACGTTGCGATCCTCGATCCCGATCTGCTGCGCGGCGCGCCAGACCACGTGCTGGCCTGCTGCGCTATCGACGCTTTCACCCATCTTTTTGAAGCTTATCTGTCTGCCAAAGGCAATCTGTTCAGCCGTCACGCTGCCCTTAGCGGCCTGCGCGCTTTTCTCAGCGCGTGGCCTTATCTGAACGACCCTGGCGAACAGGGCGATTTGGCACGCGAACAGATGATGATTGCTTCCTGGCAGGGCGGGCTGAGCCTGAGCATGGCCGGGCTGGGCGTAATCCACGGTATTGCAGGCGAGCTGGGCGCGATTAAAGACTATCACCACGGCGAAGTGTGCGGGCGTCTGCTGCTGCCGTTCTTACAGCTGCTGAACGACAGTGAAAATGCGCAACAGCAAAAGCTGATGGACGAGCTTGCCGTCGCGCTTTTCCCCGGTTTTACGCTGCCGCCCGCGCGTATGCTGGCCTCATGGCTACAGGATAAAGCCATCACGCCTTTCTGGCAGGATCCGCCGCCGCTCACGCAGGCCGAGGCCGACTGGATCCTGACACGCGCCAACAGCAAGAACGCGTTGATCGAGTACAGCGAGGCGCAGCTGCGCTTTATGCTGGAACAGGCGTTCCATATCGCCTGATATTTGCCGTAATCCCGCTTAACCGCCGCGCCCGACAAGCGCGGCGAACTTTGTCTCACCTTTTGCGAAAACGGGCTTTGCCGTTCGTGCCTGACAGAAGCGGCGAACTTTGCCTTACCTTTTACGACAACAGGCTTTACCGCCGCGCCCGACAGAAGCGGCAAACTTTGCCTTACCTTTTGCGACAACAGGCTTTACCGCCGCGCCCGACAGAAGCGGCGAAGCCTGTCAGCTTTCTGCCAGCAAAGCGTAAATTAACCGTTAAACCTCTGCTTCTTAAGAATAATGATATTGTTAAGCGCCCGCCTGCCCCCCAGATTAACGCCATCGACCAGAAAAAATCAGACCTGCAAGGAAATGAAAATGAAAAAGTCAGGCGCTATTGCCCTCTCCGCGCTTTTATTCGCCACCAGCCTGAGCGCGTTTGCCGAGGGGCCATGGCAGGACGGCCAGCCGCCGGTTAAGCATGAGCAGCAGCACAGCAATCCATCGCACGGCAATTCACAACCAGAACAGCACCGCGACCCCCGGCACAACGCGCATCCGGCAGAGCGCCGTCAGGCAGCGCATCCGGAATTCCGCAAGGGCCGCCCGCTGCCGGAAAAATATCGCGGCGAAGGCTATCAGGTAAATGACTGGCATAAACGCGGCCTGAAAGCGCCACCGGCGGGCCATCGCTGGCAGAACATTGATGGTAACTATGTGCTGATTGCCATCGCGACCGGCGCAATCGTCTCGGTGATCGCGCATCACTAACGGCAGTTAATCTGCCTTACCAGACCGATCGGGGGGCTGTCCTTTTTGAACAGCCCTTTTTTATCCCTGTTGAGATGGTCAGGAAAACAGGGGCATTCGTTTAAAAAATCAGCCTGGCCACGCCCAGCCCAACGCCCAGCACCACAAACAGCGCGGCGATTAGCCAGATGGTTTGCGTGTTGAGCGAGGAATGTAGCTCTTTTCTGACGCTTTCTATATCGACTTTCGTGGCGTAGTTCGCTTTGATAACGGCAACGTCAATCAGCAGCTTCTCGACCTTTCCTTCCAGTAGCTTCATCTTTTGCTCCATTTTTTTCTCCCTTTAGCCTAAGCCAGCCTTGATGCGATCATAGGATATGAACAAAAAAACACCAGCGTTTTTTTGCGAGGAAAATGCGGCAATCCTCTGAAATATTGATGAAAATTACTGCAACAAAGAAAAAGAATTTCATTAGTCGGATAGCGGGATTTGGGCAGCGGTCTGCTTTGGTGAAAGGGGCAAAAAAGCCAACGGGTGAAATGCGTGAAATGCGTGAAATGCGTGAAGTGCGTGAAATGCGTGAAATGCGTGAAATGCGTGAAATGCGTGAAATGCGTGAAATGCGTGAAATGCGTGAAATGCGTGAAATGCGTGAAATGCGTGAAATGCGTGAAATGCGTGAAATGCGTGAAAATATGCCGACATCCTGCGATGTCGGCAAGTGGCTTTTAGTGAAAAGCGTTGTTCAGCAGAATAGAGGTAATGACGCCTGTCGCAGCGGCAATCAGCACATAGTTACCGTCGATAGAGGCCCAGCGCTCGCCGCGCGGTGGCTCGTGCAGGCCGCGAGCATGCCAGTCGTTTACCCGGTAATCGTTACCCCGGAAGCGAGGCGGCAACGGCTGGCCGCGATGGAATTCATGCCCCTGCCAGGCAAAACGGTCGCGCTCTTCAAAATGGCGATCGGGGCCATGACCTCTGTGACTATCGAAATCGGGGCCGCGATCCGGGCCACGTCCAGGCCTGTCACGATCGCCCGGGCCGCCGTGTCCTTCATGTCCGCCCTGATGATGCCACGCCTGTCCCGGAGGGCCGTCGGCCTGCGTAACGGTTGAAAAGAGCGAGCTTGCTGAAAATACGGCAATCAACAGCGCCAGGGTCGTTTTTTTCATGGTTATATCCTCGATTTGCTCACGGCTTTTGTCGCACCGTTGAACGACACTATCGTCTAACCCTGGCCTTAAAAATATCGCTAACTGTCTTAAAACCTCTTTAATTACCGTACTTTACCTCGCCCTGACCCTTTCTTAACACTGTGAATGAATTGTGGATCCGCTGCCCGGCAATAATTTGCGTTAAGTCAGGCGGCGCGGTGATTTTCGGCCAGAAATTCGCCGACTTCGTCTGCCTGCACGATAAACGCATTCAGCGCTGCGCTAAAGCCTGTGGCATCCAGAGAGGCCAGCGGCTGTTGGCTGCAAAGCCGCAGAACGTCGTCGCCATCCATCGCCAGCCAGCAGCCGCGCATCGCATTCATCTCAAAATTCAGCGCCAATAGCGTGCGCAAGTGACTTTCCGCAGCGCTTTGCAGATCCTCCAGCCTGCGGTGGAAAATCACGCAGTCGCTGTCCGGCGGCAGTTCGATAATGGCAACCTCGTGCCGGTTGCGCATCAGCGCGCACACGCCGTTTTTCAGGCCCAGGCTAAGATTGAGGCGGCGGCCATACCCGGCCAGGAAGTGATTAAGCTGCTCTGTTGCGTTCATGCCTGTCTCCGTTAGCTTTTAAGCACAAAGTGTTGTTCCTGCCCCTGGCGCAGCGCGCCGGCAAGTTCCGTCGTGGCTTTGGCGATACGCCCTTCCAGCGCATAATTGACCGGTTTATCCTGATCTTCGCCGTAGCTGAAGTTGATTTTCCCCAGGTTACGCTTCATGGAAACCGAAGCGCTGTTGGCGCCGCCAAGCAGAAAAGCGGGCGTGGCGAAGCCGTCCGTTTTTACCTGCGACTTGGTGAAGGCGATGGATTTAAGCCGCAGATTATCGCGGTTGGTCAGCTCGGCCTGCATCTCTTCCGGGCTGTTGCCCTGCTCCAGCCAGCGCTGCTCTAATCTCTCCCGTACCTCGTCCTTCAGCTCCAGCGTGACGGTCGCCTCGGTGCTGACGTTGTCCTGTAGCGCTGCAATCAGGGTTTGCAGCTGGTGGTCGTCCTTCATCAGCTCGCGCATTTTGTTGGCGTTGCTGGCATTCAGGCTGCCGTCGAGCAGATGCGAAAGCTGATGCCACAGCCCGTTGCTGTCGACCTTGCTCAGGTTGGCGTAGGTTGTCTGATATTCGCCGCCCTGCAACAGTTTTTGACCCCGCTCCGCCGCGCTTTGCTGACGCAGATGCTTATCAAGATCGCGCAGTGCGGCCTGCTGTTCGTTGCTTTTTTCGCGCAGATCGCGCGGCGAAAAATGCGCGTCCAGCTTGTCCAGCTTCTGCCTGGGCGTCAGCGGCGTTTCATCGTCTTTATCCTTCAGCGACGCGATAAGCGCCGCCGTAGCCGGATCGCTGAATTTTTTCCCCAGCGTTTCGGTCAGCTTGTCGATATGCACTTCCGCCAGCGGCCGGGCCGTTTTGGTTTCTATCGCCAGGCTCTGCTTTGTCCTGTTATCTATCGAAAGCTGCACGCTGGCGGCCGGCCCGGCGAACATCGGCGTCCGTCCCGTTTCGCCCTTAATCAGCACGCCGGTCGGCAACGCAAAGTTCACGCCCACGCTGGCTTTGTTCAGACCGCGCGGACGGTTATTGCTGCGGCTGATGGCGCTGCTGCTTTCTTTGGTGGTGGCGCCTCTTTCCCGTGTGCCGGAAAGCACGTTAACGCCTGCATAAGCGCCGCCGCCCACGCGGAAGCTGGCAGGCGTATCCTTTTCATGTTTGTTGGTCAACGGCACGCCCGCCGAAGCCAGCGCGGCGGCATTCGCGTCCAGGCTGACGTTCAGCACCTCGCCATGCTTCACGCTGTGATTTATTCCACGGTTGAGCAGCGCCAGCGGATCGAGCGTGCCCTGCGTCAGCCCTTCGATAAAAGCGGGCAGTTCCGCTTCGGTAATCTCGAAGCTGACGCTGTTTTGCTTTTTTAGATCCAGCGGCGTGACAGAGAAGACCCCGCCCAGCCGAACGGCAGGCGCCAGATTGCGCTGCTGATCGACGGCGACATCGTGCGCCGGATCTTTCATATAGCCGGTCAGCAGGTTGTAGCCCAGGCCGGTAAAGGCGGTTAACGCGCCGCCGCCGTCGCGCCCGAAGCTGACGGTCACGCCGCCTTCGCCTCGCGTCAGGCTCATGCTGTAGCCGCGATCCAGACTGCCTCTGCCGCCTACGCCCGCAATGACCTGTGAACCCGGCAGCGCGCTGATGGTGGTTGTTGCGCCGTAAGCCCGGCTGAAAGAGAGGCTTTCGCCCTTATCCATGTCCAGCACCGTGGTTTCCAGCCTGCGGGCAAGCAGCTGCTGATCCTCGGCCTGCATCACGGTGCGGGTGGTTACGTTCATCGCGTGGTTCGTTTTGCTGAACGCTTTGGTCATGGATTTGATGGCGTCGTAGTTGGCCTCCAGCCTGTCGTTCCCGGTAAATCCCTGGCCGGTGAGCTGTTTAAGCGGATTATTTTCCCACTCGTCATCCCGCAGCTCGCGGAACTCTCTCCCCAGCGCCTGCAACGCTTTTTCACGGGGTTCTCCCTGTAAATCCAGCGCGCGCGTCAGGCGCGTCGTTAAATCGTGCATTTTGACGTTGGTCAGGCCGTCGAGGATCAGGCGGGATTTCGTCAGCCCCATCGGATCGTGCTTGTCGCGATTTATCCCTGCCGGGATCGCCTCCGTGGGCTTTTGCCAGGAAAGCGTGACGTTGCTCTCGCGCATCGCCGCCAGGGAGAGCTGCGCGTGATTGCCTTTACCGCTGGGATGCAAGGCGTAAAGCTGCTGCAGCTTGTTCAACAGATCGTCGCCCTGGCTGCTGGCCGGATTCAGGCTGCCGGTCAGCTTATCAAGCTGCCTGCCTGCGCCGCTCTGCGCGCCATAATGCTGCTGAAGCAGACCGGCCTGATGCGCGGCGCTGTCTGCCAGCACCGTATTGAATTTTTGCATTTCGCCGAACCAGCCGGGCAAATCTTCCCGCGCGGCCAGCGTTTTCAGCTTCAGGCTGAGCGGCTCTTCCGCCCTGCCTTTTGGCTGACGTTTAAGATGCTGCGTCAGCGCCGCTATCTGCTGCGACTGCTGCTGATAGATCGCCGTCAGGCCCTGACGACCGCCGTGCGCGTGCTGCACAAGATTGCCCAGGTTTTTTAGCGGGCGCGGCGTCTCCAGCGTGGGACGGAATACAAAGGTGCTGAGCCGCGTGCGGAAAGGCGTATGGACTTTGTGTCCGTCGTGACCGGACTGCCCGAAGGTGTTGACCTCGCGCTTGTAGGTAAGACCGGTTTTACTCAATTTGGCATCGCGCGTGGCGGCGCTCAGTCGTTCAAAATGCCGATCGGCCTGATTTTCCGTATCGTGCACGCCCGCAGAAATATCGGCGGAAACCGGATGCCAGTCGTGCTCGTCTCGCGTCAGTACCTGTTTATTATCCCTCTCCAGCAGCAGCGTGCCTTTCTGGTTGCCATAAAATTTAACCGGCAGCGCCTCGGCGGCTTCGCCAAGTTCATCTTTCAGCGGCGCAGGCAGCCGCTCCGCCTGCATGTCGGTAACTTTTCCTTGCTGCCAGCTCTCGGCAGGCAGGCTGAAAACTTTGCCTTTATCGCTCAATATAAACAGGCGGTTTTCCGGGCCAAGCACTATGTCTTTGGCTTTATGCTCAAGCCGATCCTCAGGAAGACGGCTCAGTACCGCACCGGCCTGATTCATCGCCTGGCTCAGCGCCTGACGCGAAAGCGTCTGCGGCAGCCGCTTGTTACGGCGGCTTTCCGTATCAACGTGATGAAAATGGATATCGCCCTGCTCTTCCAGCGTGACGAAACGCCCGTCGTCCAGCGCGCTGGCCGCGACGGTTTTCTGTTTTTTATCCAGACCGGGCATCGCCAGCTCTTCACTGACGCTTTTTTTCACCTGGTGCAGCGCAAAGGTATTCTGCTGAAAATTGATTTTGTTGCTGGCTACGTTGACCTTCAGCCTTTTCAGCTGGTTATCTTTCAGCGCCCAGGCCTGGCCGTCCTGCCCGGCGCGCAGCTGGTCGGCTTTGACCTCTGTCGCTTCCCAGCTGCTGGTTAGCTCGTTAAAGAAGCGCACCTTGCCGTCGTGCAGCGCCAGCTTGCCGTTGGCGCCAATGGAAACGATATCGGTACGGGCCGGCGTGGGTTTTGGCAGGCCTTTCTGGTAATCCATCACCAGGCTGTCGCTGAGGTTCCAGCCGGAGGCCATCTGCGGCCTGTCTGCATGAGGGTTCAGCGCGATAGCGTGCTGCCTGTCCATGCTGTCTTTTACCACCGCATGCAGCTGGCCGTTTTCGCCGCACAGCAGGCTCTGTACGTGAAAGCGGTCGCCGATAGCGTCGGCGATTTGCTGATGCAGCGCGTCGCGCAGGCTCAGGCTTTGCGCGTCGCCAAAATTAAGCTCGTTCGCCTCGCCGGGGCGATTCGCCACCAGCAGACGGCCCTGATGATCGGCGGCGATAACCAGGCTGTCGGTCTGCGCTACCGCCGCCAGCGAAGTTTTAGCCGGTATTGGCTGTAGCGTACGGTGTTGCGCTTCCGGGCTGTCGATGCGCGGCAGCAGCTTAATGCTTTGCTGCTTGCTCTCTTCGCTGGCAAGCAGCACGATTGCCTGACCATCCGCCGCCACAGAGGCGCCGCTGATTTTATCGGCAAAGCGCGCGCTCTGCGTTTGCGTCGATAAATGATGCAGATGGCGATCGTCATGGATCAGATAGAGCGAGTTGTCGCCCTGACGTGACAGCTTCGACTGGTCTTTGTCGTCGCCGAAAAGGTCGACCTTCTGCCAGCCTTCTTCATGCGAAGCCAGCTGATAAAGTTTGTTGTCGCTGAGGCAAAATGCGCGGCCCCCGTCGGGCGTCGCCTGATGATGCACGCCGGTAAGCTGGCTGAGTACGGCGGCATCCGGCAGCTTTACCTCGGCTGCTCGTCCGCCGGGCGCATCGCTACGGCGAATTTGCACGCTGCCGCCGTCCTCGCTGAACGTCAGCTGGTGGTCAACGACCTCTGCCGCTTTACGCCGGGGAAATGCGCTGCCCGGCGTCTCTTCTCTTGCCCAGGCCGGTTTGCTGTGGGCCACGCCGACCAGCGTATCCCGCGATGAGTGCAGCGACAGCAGTTTACCTTCGTCGCTCAGCAACGCGTGCTGCTGGCCGTTTTTATTGGCCGCCACGCTTTGATAGTGCATTTTGGGATGGCCAACGGTCTGCTTAAGCAGCGCGCGCTGAGCGTCACGGCCCGCTGGCGCGGCGATAGCGGCGTTGCGCTTTGCGGTCAACTGCACGCCCAGCGAGCCTTTCTCCTCCGGCTGATGCGCCAGCCGGTCGGCCAGCGTTGTCATAATCTCCTGCTCCAGCGCGCCTTCGGCTATAGAGGGAATGGCAACGTCCAGCTGGTTTAGCGGGCGCAGCGGATGGCTTTCCGGGTTGGCTATCGTCGCGCGGGCGTGGTTTTTCTTAAACAGCGGAAGATGGCTAAAGGCACGAAAACGTCCCTGGCCGGGCGCACGCGCCGCGCTGCCCTGCTGCAAACCCGCGGTGTCTGGCGGCTCGCTGCTCTGTAGTGTGCCGCCACCGCGTTGGCTGGGCGAAGCGTCCTGCTGCCGGAGCATGTCATGACGGGTTTGCGATGAAGTGGTGCGCTGTGCGCCGCTTGATGCTGATGCGAAAGCTGTTCTGATCCCCGTTAGCACGGTATATCTCCTTAGCCGGAACGTCTGATTAGCCGGAACGTCTGATACCTGAGCTAAGTGGCGGAAAATACAGTGGAGTTCCCGCTGTCATTGATTATTCATATTGATAAGCGACGCAAACGACGCAGCCTGGCGATCCTTGATAACCGCTTGATATATAGGGTAAAGCCGTACAGCTGGCTAAATACACAGAAGTGGCCCGCATAACGTTGGATTTTTTTCTGATATAACGGGAAAGGCGGTTCAGGCATAGAAAAGGAGAGGCGTTGCGCCTCTCCTGTTACCGCTAGTGCTTCAGCGTTTCGCGCACTTTTTTCACGTCGTCGGCTTTCACTGCAGCGGCTTTATTGCTCCAGCCCTGACGGATAAAGGTAGCCAGCTGCGCAACCTCCTCGTCGTTCAGGCGGGCAGCAAAGCCCGGCATCGCCAGCGTGGAAGGCGCTTTCGCCGTAGAAGGCTGCTGTGCGCCGGCCAGAATGGTATGGATAAGCCCCGTCGGATCGCCTGCGTTAACGATAGTGGCCTGATCCAGCTGCGGGAAGACGCCAGGCGCGCCCTTGCCCGTCACAAAATGGCAGGCGCCGCAGTTATCCAGATAGAGACGCTCGCCGGTGGTCAGGTTTTTGGCCGCCGTCAGCTTAGCCTCCGTCGCGCTGGCCGCTTTGTCGTCACCGGCAGGCAGTGAAGGATTGCCGCCCAGGAACTTCAGATAGGCCGTGATCGCTTTCAGATCTGCCTCGCTCATATAAGAGGTGCTGTGCTCCACCACCGAGGTCATCTCGCCGCCTACCGCAGCCTTATCGTTGCGGCCCGTCGCCAGGTAATCGATGGTTTCCTGCTCCGTCCAGCGCGGTAAGCCGCGCAGCGAAGGCACTTCCCAGTCGTTCAGGCTGCCGCCGGCAAGGAAATCCTTGTCGCCGCTGTCGAGCGCCTTTTCGTTCATGCCCAGTCCGCGAGGCGTGTGGCAGCTGCCGCAGTGGCCCAGGCTTTCGACGATATAGGCGCCACGATTAACCTCGGCCGAAGCGCCGCCAATCGGCCGGAAAGGCTTATCGGAAGCAAAGGCCCAGTTCCAGAAGCGCATGCCCCAACGCTGGCTGAACGGAAAGCTCAGATCGGTTTCCGGCGGCTGTTCCGCGCTCGGCTTCACGCCCTGCATAAAATAGACGTAAAGCGCGTGCATATCCTCGTCGCTGATTTTAGCGTAATCAGGATAAGGCATAGCCGGATACAGCCGCTTGCCGTCAGGCAGCACGCCTTTACGTACCGCGTCGGAAAACTGCTGTTCGCTGTAATTACCGATGCCATGCTCTTTATCCGGCGTGATATTGGTCGAATAAATGGTGCCCAGGTTTGACTCGATCGCCAGGCCGCCGGAAAAAGCCGGTTTGCCGGGCAGCGAGTGGCAGGCGCTGCAGTCGCCCAGGCGTGAAAGATACTCGCCCTGTTTAATCAGTTCGCCGTTGTCTGCCGGAGCCGCCAGCGCCGAACCTGCACTGAGCAGCACGGCATTGGCGAGTAAAAAATGTTTAATCTTCATCGTCGCTTACGCCTGTACCATTGGACCGGGATTTTTCAGATAGATATCTTTGATTGCCTGCGCCGCCATCAGCGTCAGCGCGCCGATGGTATCGGTCGGGTTCGCCTGGAAGTTTTGCGGGAAAGCGTTGCCGCCCGGCACAAAGACGTTATGCACATCCCAGCTTTGCAGATACTTGTTCAGCGCCGAGGTTTTAGGGTTATCGCCCATTACTGCACCGCCCACGTTATGGGTCGAGACGTATTTGGTCAGGTCAAAATGCGCGTCCATCGGCAGGAAGCTTTCGCTGTAGCTGTCCGGGTTCAGCTCTTTGGTGATGTTGTTGACCACGCCTTTCAGATACTGCTGCAGCTTCAGCTCATTCTGTTTCCAGTCGAAGGTCATACGCAGCAGCGGATAGCCGTATTCATCCTTGTAGTTCGGATCCAGATCGAGATAGATATCGCGATAGGACTGGCAGGTGGTGGTAATGCTGATTTTCATCGAATGGCCGTACCACTCTTCCAGCCCCTCTTTCCAGCCGGTTCCCCACGACGGCGTGCCTTTTGGCAGCGCGGTGCTGATTGGCGTGCCGGTAGCCTGCGAACTGTGAATTTTCGCGCCGCCGATAAAGCCCAGCGACGGGCCGTCAAAGTTGCCTGGCGAAATATCGTTAATCATCTGGCCGGTAGCGCCAGCCGTAGCGAACGGATTAAAGTTTTTGTCTTTGAAGAACAGCGTGGCGCCGCCGTTGCTCAGGAAAGCGTAGTTACGACCAATCACGCCCTCTTCGGTGATAGGGTTGTAAGGTTGACCGATGCCGGACAGCAGCATCAGGCGGACGTTACAGAACTGGAAGCTGCTCAATACCACGATTTTCGCGGGCTGGAAGCACTCGTTGCCCTGCGCATCGATATAAATCACGCCCTTAGCCGTTTTCTTATCGTCATGCAGCACCACTTTCATCACGTTGGCGTGCACTTCATAAGAGAAGTTATCCATGCGCTTAAGCGCATCCATAACGGCGGTCTGCGGCGAGGCTTTGGAGTAGTTCAGGCACGGATATTTACTGCAGTAACCGCAGTAATTACAGGGCGCGATCTGGTTGCCGTAAGGGTTGGTCCAGGCACGGGAAACGCAGGCGGACGGGTTAGGGAACGGGTGATAGCCGAGCTTTTTCGCCGCTTTCGCAAACATGCTGGTATTAAGCGTATCTTCCAGAGGCGGCAGCGGGTAAGGCTCTGAGCGCGGCCCTTCAAACGGGTCGCCGCCTTCCAGGATCTGCCCGCGCAGGTTGCCGGTATTGCCGGACTGGCCGCAGATATTTTCAAATTTGGTGTAATACGGCTCGATTTCATCCCAGGTGAACGGGAAATCCATGATGCGCATATCTTCCTGCAGGATGCCTGGCTTGTAGGCCTGATCCGCATAGGTTTTCAGCTTCAGATCGGTTGGCGTTGGACGGATCAGCACCGCCGTCCAGTGCAGGCCGGAACCGCCCACGCCCGTACCTGGCGCAAAAGCGCCCCATTTACGCGTCGGCAGCGCCGTCTGGCTCATGTTGTAACGCACGGTCACCGCCGCTTCCGCCGGGGTCGCCATCACTTTATTACGCACGGCGTAGGCGTATTCATCGGCCGGTTTAGGATAGGCGAACTCTTCATATCCCCGATCGCCGCCGCGTTCCAGCGCGCGCACTTTTAATCCGGCCATCGCCAGCTCGATGCTCATCAGCGAGCCAGCCCAGCCCAGGCCGACGACTACAACGTCGACTTCTTCTTTATTGATTGTTGCCATTTTTAATCCTGCCAGTCTGTAATCAGAGAAAAACTCAGGCTCGCTCGCCTTTAATGCTTATCGGGCCCAGCGGATACGGCACGTTGTGCTGCTTCACCCATTCCATATAGCTGGCGCGCGCGCCGGGGAAGCCGATGGCAATCCAGGCTTTCATCCCTTTATTGCCGCCATACATCGGATCGGAGAGGTAGCCATGCTTGGTATTGGAGAGTAATTCGCTGAAGAATTGCGATCCCTGCAGGGCGCTTTCGCCCAGGTCGGCAAAGACGATCTGGTTTTTCTGCACCTGAGTCAGTACGGCTTCACGATCGGCTATTTCCAGCTCGTGGAACGCCTTCTGATGCTGCTGCTGGCACCAGCTGTTGACCAGCCGAATACCGGTTTGCAGGATTTGCTGCGGACGGAACGGGATTTGATACCCCATGGTGGCCGGCGCATGAGGGTTGAACGGCCCCTGCATATAGATTTCGCTGCCCATATCGCCATGCATTTGCT
Source organism: Erwinia aeris (assembly GCF_041224955.1). Taxonomy (NCBI): domain Bacteria; kingdom Pseudomonadati; phylum Pseudomonadota; class Gammaproteobacteria; order Enterobacterales; family Erwiniaceae; genus Erwinia; species Erwinia aeris. The sequence continues at coordinate 514,814 of NZ_JBGFFX010000002.1, forward strand.
GATCGATAAAAATCGGCACGTTGGTTTCCAGCGCGCCTGGCGCCTTGCCTTTGCCACCGGCCGGGATCAGGCGATCGCAGGCGGCCATCACGAATTGCCATTCGTCGGCAGAAAAAAAGATGGGTTTATAATCGAGCAGCTCGGGTGCGGCCATTTCAGCAGCCTGCGCCGCCGTTAATCCTTTAAAGACCAGCTCGCCGAGCGGTAATGCTAACAGCGACCCCAGTAAAAACTTGCGCCGGGTAGTTTCTTTTTGTAGCAACATAACATTACGACTCTCACATGATAATAAAATGTAATTTGAGTTAATAGATTTTGTTATCGACCAGAAAAAAAGTAATGTTATGGATAAAATTATTTCTAAATGTAAAAGTTAAACTCTAATTATTTTTAGTTAAGCTTTATAACTTTGTTATAAAACTGCAATAGAATTGATACCCGAGTGTTGTGTACAAAAAAAGCGCTTCGCCATTACTTTCCTGCCCGATTAAGGCACTATTTCCTTATAACCGCTTAAAAATAATTCAGATAAGTGATAATGCCCACACTGAACAGACGGAAAAAATTATTCAGTGGTGATGAGAATGAGAATGAATCGATACCACGTTATTGCTTCCGTTCTCCACAGTATTGCTATCGGGTGCGAACCGGGCGTTATAGCGCAGGCGAAATGCGTGCATTTCCTGCGCGTCCGGCTCCAGCTCGCGTAAAAATTTCAGCGCCAGCCGAACGTGTTCACTGGAAAGCTCGGTCGGCAGCCAGGCTTCGCGCAGTACGCCACGCCAGAAAGCGATATTTTCTTCCGATTCATCCACCAGGCAAAGCTGCCAGATTAGCAGCACGCTTGCCGCATTGCTTAAATGCGCCTCGTTATCGCGAGAAAGATAGGCGACAAACTCTTCTCCGGCCGTTCGCCCCATCAGGCTGAGCAATGATTCAACGTAGACCGGATCGATATTCAGCCGCTTCGTCAGCGCGCTGGTCGCGCGGCGGGATCGTGAATTCAGCACGCGAAAGCCAATAATAAAAACCACCACCAAAGTCAGAAGCATCAGCCAGATCATTTTTTTACCGGGAATTGCGGGCACAGGGGGCGTCAGAGTAACAGCAGCAATGTGGCGAGGCAACCGCGTAGAAAAGCTGCCCGCAGGCAGCTTAAGCGCTACTTTTGCCAGCTGGCGCGATGGTCGACGCAGGCCGCAACCGCCAGCCTTAACGCCGCTTCGGGCGTTTCCTCCGCCAGCGGCACGCTCAGCTCGTCTACTTTCGTCCAGACGGCCCAGGACAGCTGCCCGATTTGGTGCTGCAATGAGATATGCACCAGAACCAGCGCGGCGCGTCCGGTTTGATCGGCCAGAATAGCGTATTTGAGAAATTCGCCCTGTTCGTCATTAAGATAAAGAACTTTTATTTGTTCCAGCATTGTCATCCTGATCTCCTTATGGTCTGACAGCGGCTGAATAATAAATGACTTCCTCTTCTTTACCTACAGATAATGTTCTGGCGCATCGTCCGGCATTTACTGACATTAATATAAACTTTAAAGAAGCAGTATTTTTTTATTTCGCCTTATCAGCACGTCATTGTTATCAGGCGGCCTGTTAACCGCCGATAATAACAAATCAGTTACCGGCTTCTTCCAGCACTTTGTGGATCACGGCGGAAAGCTCGTTGATCTCAAATTTAGCCACGTAGCCGTTGGCGCCGACTTTACGCACGTGGTCTTCGTTAGCGCTGCCCGAAAGCGAAGAGTGGATCACTACCGGGATATTTTTCAGGCCCAGATCGCTCTTGATATTGCGCGTTAAGGTAAAACCGTCCATTTCCGGCATTTCAAGGTCGGTTAATACCATCGCGATTTTGTCGTGAATGGAAACGCCTTCCGTCATCGCCTGCTGCGCCATTAGCTTGATTTTTTCCCAGGCTTCGAGGCCCGTGGTGTGCATAACGGCAGGGATGCCCATCACCTTCAGACCCTGCTCCAGCATCTGGCGCGCGACCTTAGAGTCTTCCGCTACGATAGCGACCGATCCGGGCCTGATATTAAACTCTTTCACCTTAACGTCTTCTGCTTTTACGTCCCGCACGGAAGGAATAACGTCATGCAGGATCTGCTCTACGTCCAGCACCATCGCCATGCTGTTAGTTTTGTCATCCAGGCAGGCAATGCTGGTGATATTGCGGCTGCTGATACCGGACTCCGCCGTATGGATCTGGCTCCAGTTCAGGCGCACGATATCGTCCACGGATTCCACGGCGAAAGCCTGCGTGCTGCGGGCATATTCGGTAACCAGCAGCAGGTTTAAGCCTGTTTCCGGCGTGCAGCCTGCAACGGCCGGCAGATCGATAACCGGGATAAACTGGCCGCGAATGTTCGCCATGCCCAGCAGAGGTGATTTCATACCCGCCGCTTTGGTAATAGTCGGCATAGGGACGATTTCGCGCAGCTTAAACACGTTAATACCGAAAAGTTCGGATTTCGCATCGTTCTGATCTGAGCCTAAACGGAATAACAGAAGCTCAAACTTGTTGGATAAGGCGAGATTCGCTCTCTCATCAATCTCTTTCTGGAAATTATCCATTACTACCTCTGGGTTGCCTGACTGTTTGTACGCTGGTAAGCGGCGCACAACGGCACGCGGCTTATCACTCTGTGAGTGTTATCGGCACCGGTGAAGAAAAGTACAGGGCAACAGAGAAAGGGTGAGCCGAATTAATTACTAAGCGTTAAAGCCAGACAGCCGCAGCGCAGGGAATCAACGCCGGGCCTTACCGGCTCACGGGTTGACTGACTGAACGACTGACAATAACTGCTGACAATGACTGAATGAATGACGGCGGCTGGCCGAGTGATTCTGTGTCGTGACGATTATGTATAAGGTACTGGCTTGATAACGTCTTTAACTAACGGTTAGTTCGACAGTAGTCCGGGCCGTTTTTTAACGCATTGTATTTTCTGAAGGCGGCTGGCGGCTTATGGTATTTTTTAGCAAAAATACGGGTAAAGGTCTGCTGAGATTCATAGCCGTATTTTTGTGAGATAGTCATCACCGTTTCGGTGGTTTTAATTAAGTCCCCTGCCGCCAGCGCCAGTTTGGTGTCGAGAATGTAGTTGCCCAGATTTTTGCCCATCACGCGCTGAAACATCCTCTGCAAATGCCATTTTGAATAGCCTGCCTTTTCCGCCACGTCGTCGATTTTTAACGGCCGATGGATGTTGGCGTCTATCCAGGCCGCCAGCTCATAAATGATGATCTGCTCTCGCTGCATTGTCTTTTCTCTTCTACCGCTATCGTCTTTAGTATGTTGTAATTAAATAAAGCTACATGTCGGTTTTAGCTTGCTCAGGGCTTATATAGCCATAGCGTGAGGAAGCATAGCAGCTAAGGTTCAGGACATTTATAGGCCATATGGAGTTAAAGCTATGAATGCTGCTCATTAATCGGCAGATTGCTGATGGTGGCTATGTTTCCCCTGCCGCCGATAAACAATTTGCCTCAGCCATTTTCTTTCCCGCCTGCCACTTAGCACACGCCCTGCTTACCCAATATTTCTGAGTACGGTTCATTTTGACAGGGTAAAAAATGCCGCTACAGCGTTAAGTGCTTTTGCCACTGGCCGATGCCGCTTTGCTTATCGTCAAAACAGCGTTATAAATATTGCTACCTTGAGCGGCCTGATAAATAGCTGCCAGCATACTCATCTCAGGAGCTTCCGTGCCTTATTTAATACTCGGTTTCCCTTTCTGGCTGTTGGGCTGGTATTAGTTTATTCAGGCCGGAGGAAAAAAGAGAAAAATTACTTTTTTCCCGCTTTTGTGATGCCGATCGCCGCTTTTGTCAATATCGTTATCGGGCTGGGTATGGGCTAAAGGACTGCTTGTGCAAAGAAAAGGAGAATTCGATGCAAATTATCTATCCCAGCGAGTTATTTCAACCAAAACGTCCTGATGAAGCCTTTGCGCAAGAGTATTATTGCGCGCGTGAAAAAGGTCTGCATTGCCTGCTCCTGTCGTCAGATGCGGCGGCTATGGGCGATTATCGTTTTTCCTCGCCTTTTCTGTCCGACCACGTGATTTGGCGCGGCTGGATGATGTCGGCACTGGAATATCGGCAGCTGCATCATGCCGTAACCGTGCGTGGGGCCGCGATGATGACGTCGCCAGAAGACTATCTTCGCTGCCATCATTTGCCGGGCTGGTATAATCTTTGCCGCGATTTCACGCCGGAAACGAGAGTTGTTCATCCCGATGTAGATTTTGATGCCCTGCTGGCTGAGCTACAGTGGCCCGTCTGTTTTGTCAAAGACTACGTAAAATCTTTAACCACGTCCCGAGGATCGGTTGCGCATAACGCCAATGAGATCCGCGAGATTGTTCAGCTGCTGAAAAAATTTCGTGGCGAAATCGAAGGCGGTATTTGCCTGCGTCGTTTTGAATCTTTTAAACCTCACAGTGAAAAGCGCTATTTTGTGCTGAACAAACAGGTTTACGCCGCCGACGGCGATGTATCGACAAGCGTAAGAGAGATAGCCAGCCGGATAGACAGCTCGTTTTTTACGATAGATATGATTGAGAATACGCTCGGAGAACCACGGCTGGTGGAAATTGGCGACGGGCAGGTTTCAGATCTTAAGGGGTGGCCGGTCACGCGGTTTGTAGAGATGCTGGCGAAGCAGATGGAATAAATTTAATAATATAAGGATATAGAATTATGGCCTGGATCTACAATGTAATAACTAAAAAATTCTCCCGCAATGGCGACTATAAATTTAGCGCTGAGTATGCGGGATCGCCGGGTTACAAAGACAACCCTGATGATGAGTGCGTTAAGAATAAAGGGCTGCTGCCGCGCGGCAATTATCATATAACTGGCCCGATTGCAGTTCACCCTACGGCAGGAAGATATGTTATCAGGCTTACGCCACACAGCGGGAACAGCATGTGCGGGCGTGAGGGGTTTTTGATTCATGGTGGTAATGGCAGAGGAACCGCATCCAATGGCTGTATTATTTTGATGCGGGGATACAGGGAAAAGATAATAGAAAGCGGCGATAAGGAGCTGATTGTACAATGAAAAAATTCACAACCGCTCTTCTTATATTGCTGCTCAGCGCTTGCGCATTAAATAGCTCAGAGGATAAGCTTTACAGAAAGGTGTTAATGGCCATTAATGAGCAGAAAACCGAAAAATTCTCTGATACGGATTACGAGAACATATTAGAGTACTTATCTAAAGGACAGGATCGCTGGATAAATCTTTACCCTGCGCTCGACAAAGAACCCTTTTTAAGCATCACTTATTTTCAGGAAGGATTACATATTTCGATGGCTGAAGCATTGATAAACAATACCACAGGAACATTACAATATCTCAACAAAGACAATATCGAGCATATTTGCGGAATTCCCTTTATTGAACCAACAGTTGAAGAAATAGAGGTATATTACATTAAAGCACGAGCGGCGCTGAAAGCAGCTTCTGCTAAAAGCGGTTGGAAGGAACTTTGTATTTTACAACTTGAAAATTCATACTCTGGATTTCAGAATATGGTTCGTCCTACAGAGGGCAAAGCATTTTGCTCAAAAGCCATTTTTTACAAATTTTGAAGCAACCATAACATTGACAGGAGAAAACAATGTTTAAATATAAAAGGATTGGAGCAATTTTAGTTTTTTTAATATCAGCATATTGCATATGGATTGCTGTAAGGCCAACCAAAATAGTCAGAGTAGATAATGGTGCTGTTTTTGTAGAGCACTTACCAATGACTACTGAAGGAAAAATAAAATGGTGGTTAAAAAACAGAGAATTAATTCAGAATAAATCTCAAATTATTAATACTCCTGATAACTTCACAGTTATCGTCATGAATTTCAATGGTTACGAGAAACTTCCCAAAGGCACCAGAGATGGTTCAATAGATGACTATACCTGCTTTGATGATACGAATGGCGAGCATAATAATTGTGTGTATAACAGCATAGCGTTTGTTGTTAGAGGAAGCATAGATGGAAAAGCATTTATAAATATAGGCGATAAAACGTATATCCAGGGCTCTGATGGCAAGGTATCCTTAAAGTAACAAAACAGGATACTTTGCATAAAAATACATTATAGTTTAGATAATCTACCTTAACAGTTGAATAGTATCGGATTCATTGAGCAAGTCTCAAATTGATGCTCCTCAGAACATTGTCGATGATCAAAGTTCTAACTTCTAACTTCTCCAGTGTGTACCTGAAGCTTCTCCCTGAACCTGGAGTCATTCAGGATCTGCTCAAACTCTAATTTAACCTCGTCATTAAACGTCTCAATCGATACCAGCCAATTCTGCTCGTCTTCCTTGAGCTTCCAGCTAATAATAGTACTCATCCAATAAAGTCCATTTCTGATTACCCATTCAGAAACCATTTTTCTATGTTTTTTTTCACAACATTACCATCCCGAAAGTGATGCGACAAAAAGGAGAAACTTAACTTACTAGTTTCAAATCATAAAATTGCTAAGTAAATTAAATTTAAACATAAAAAACAACCTGTTGTTAAGTATAGGGTTTCATATAAAAGTTTGAAGGTAGTTCTTATTGCCTGTATTCGAATCCACTTTTATTAATATCTTTTTTTCCGAAAACTTCACAGAAAACGAAAATAAGATTATACAGTTTATTGTTTTGCGCGTAGATGTGCAACCGTGATACCCATTTAAGGTATGAGATGAGAAAATGATTAAGAGGAGTGATTTATTGACTGAAATTCAGTAAGAATATGTGCCTCCGGTCAAAAACACTGCATGGCGGGCAGCGTTAATCAGGAAGGCATTAAGGATTTCCGCTTTCACGATTTGCAACACACCTGGGCGAGCTGGCTCATTCAGGCCGGAGTGCCGTTGTCTGCGCGGCAGGAAATGGGCGGCTGGGAAAGCATTGAGATGGTACAGCGTTACGCTCATCTGGCACCGAACCATTTGACCGAGCACGCACGCCATATTGACGCTATTTTCAGGGTGTCTGTCCCAAATCTGTCCCACGGTGAAAATATGAAGACAGGAAAAGGCGAGTAAGTCATTGAAAAGTAATGGCCCTACAGGATTGAATAACAACTAGCAACCCAATGTTAAATAACAGTATTTATCATTTTCAAAATCACACATACCCCCAAATATACCCCCAAATGTTTTTGTGACAACTCATTTTGGCTATTTTTTATCCACAACAGGCGCATTCAACTCACTGCATAACGCGATAAGCCGAAACCCTTATTGTATGATAGATCTCTCCTACATTAAGGGAGCCACCAGCCATGAGAATGACCAGCCGTAAAAAAGAGATACTGAGTTTCTTCGAACTTGAGCACCGCGAGTAGGTAACGGGTGAGATTGGTGCGCCGCCGTTCGATGTATCCGGGGTCGCATATCTGCTCAGTGGCATGGACTCATTCAAATCACGACATCATTTGGAATCAGCTAGGCGAACGCTGGAGGCGATGGTTAATAATGGGCTGCTGAAAAAGATAACCAGCTATGAGCAGCGGCAGGACAGCACACAGTCGGGAGCAGGCAAAGGCGTATGGTGTAACTGTTCCTGTTACGGTCTTCCCGGTTTATGTTTGGTTATGCGGGACGATAGCGGCAAGTTAAACGCGATTGACGGGGAAGCGGTTCGGGTAAGTTAGAAGATAACGCAGTAGTCAGTACGGATTATTAGCTTTGCTAATGACGCTTCCTTATTGTAGGAGGGATGCGGATTTTTCTCTCTATATAATTAAGCAAAAACGTGTCGTTCAGTTGGTTCAGTTGGTTCAATTTGTAAAGACGGTTGTTTTAAAAGGATTAATTTCAAAAAAGTGAACCAACACAACCCCAAATTGAACCAACAACGGGGCTACCTGAACCAACACATTTTCATGTCTTACGTTGTCTTACAATGATAAAATAGCCATCTATTCCCTGAACTTGGTGGCTTATGAGCAAATCCCTGTCTGTTACTTTCCGCGTTCCTGCTGAGTTATGCGATGATTTCAGCGATGCGGTTATTGCTGCTGGTGGTGATAAAACAGCATGGCTGATCGATGCTATTCGGCAGAAACTGAACCGGCCAGACAGCAACCCTGACGCTCGCTTAATCTCGCTTGTGGAACGGATGGAAGTAGCCGCCGCTGCTCTTATCGTCGGTAAGCAGGGTGTGCCGGGTTTGCCATATGATGAACAGGGGGTGATTCGCATCGTTGCTGAGACAATCAATCAGGGCTTTGACAATGGTCGCATCATCGCAGAGCGGCTTAACAATGCAGGCTTTCAGACGAAAGCTGGTAAAGCTTGGACTAAAGATATTTACAGCGCCTGGAAGCGCCAGGGAGACCATAAGACGAAAGTCGATGCCGTCATTCATAAAAATGAGTAACCTCAACACGTTCAATTTGTTGACACTGCATGGATGTAAAATGAAAAAACGCTTTTGGCTAGTCCCGGGTATTGTGTTTCTTGCTGTGTTTTTTGCGATGAAAGCTCTTTTGGGAGGTGGGTGTTCAGACGGCTGGCAGTCACAGTCGATCGGTATCCGGGGAGCTTGCTCACACCATGGAGGAATAGGAAGCGGAGGGGGGATATCGCTTATTATTGCCTTGGCTCTGGCTGGCTATAGTTTTTATAGATTAGACAAAGCGGAAGCCAAAAAAAACCGCAGACTCTACGAATTATCAAAGCAGAATGAGTGGTTTAGACTTGATCTAACTTCGGCACCATTCAATCCTCAGGAACACTATTCAGTTAAGGGAAATGCCCTCTCATATACCTACCTTTCAAGCATTGATTCTGTGCCTGAATCTTTAACGGTGACCATTAGCGATGTGGATTCAACCAAAATTGAGAAGTTGGCGCGCGCTTTAGCCTCACAGAGCTATGTCATGGATATGCTGGTCCTCGATGGCCTCAATGTCTCACTAAGTATGAATACTGGTGAGATAACAACTTTCCAGGCACAGCAGATTTCAGATATCGGCTCCTTGGGGAACACGGCTATCTTTCTCAAAGAGACGCTCGATAAGCACTTGCACCCTAACGCTTAATATTTCTCCTTTCAGCTGGCTTTTGCCATTTGAACGACGGCGCCTCCATTCTTTGCCGGTGGCGCTCTTTCGCCTGCAGAGCTTGAGCAACTCCATTACGAATAGAATAGAGCGTATGCCTATCCAGCGACTCGCCGTTTTGGCGGGCAACCTGTAGTAGCGTCATCTCAATGGTATGCCGATCTATCAT